>UQJP01000004.1 GCA_900541415.1 uncultured Odoribacter sp.
CGGAAGCGGATCCCGTTTTGGTGGTTCACTCCGCCATCCACTTCAATCAAGGTATGGCTTCCGGCCTGGCCGATCAGTTGCTTTAATTTTTCCACTTTTTTCAAGGAGTGTTCGATGAACGACTGTCCTCCGAAGCCGGGATTTACGCTCATGATCAGCACCACGTCGATGTCCTGAATGATGTCCTCCAGGCTGCTTACCGGGGTATGCGGATTCAGGGCTACGCCTGCTTTCATGCCCAGGGATTTAATATGTTGCACCGTGCGGTGTAGATGCGTGGAGGCTTCGATATGCACCGTCAAAATATTCGCTCCGGCTTTTTGAAATGCTTCCACGTAACGTTCCGGCTGCACGATCATCAGGTGAACATCCAGCGGTTTCCGGGCGATCTTTTTCACCTGGGATACGATGGGTAATCCGTAAGAGATGTTCGGGACAAATACCCCGTCCATAATATCCAGATGCATCCATCCGGCAACACTTTCATTGACCATTTCCACATCTCGCCCCAGATTCAGAAAATCAGCAGAGAGAAGGGAAGGAGAAACAATCACGCTCATTCTATTTCTGTTATCGTTTAATGTTACAAAAGTAGCAATTAATCCGCAAATCTCCGGACATTCTTTTTCATTTTTCCTCTCCGGCTTCCGGCTCTGTGTACCAGCTTGCATACATGGAATAGGAGTTTACGATCCTTTCCACTTCTCCTTTTAATAATTCTTCTCCCAGTTGCTTCATTTTCTTAGCGGGCGTTCCGGAGTACACCCAGCCTGATTCTACCACAGTGCCTTTCGTTACCACACTTCCGGCGGCAATGATCGTGTTGCTTTCCACAATAGCATTATCCAGCACAATGGCTCCCATGCCGATCAGTACGTTGTCTTTGATCGTGCAGCCGTGAACCACCGCATTGTGGGCGATGGATACGTTGTTCCCGATATTGGTGGGCGACTTCTGGTAGGTAGCGTGTATCGTGGCGTTATCTTGTATGTTTACTTTATTGCCGATGCGGATGGAATGTACATCCCCGCGGAGTACTGCGCCGAACCAGATGCTACAATCGTCACCCATTTCCACATCGCCTATGATAGCGGCATTATCGGCGAGAAAACAATTTTTTCCGAATTTGGGCGTATGCCCGTTCAATTTTTTAATGATAGCCATAATCGAATATTTTATAAAACCCAGTCCCGAATCGGGGATATGGTCTTGACTTATTTTAAGTTAGAAATGATTACGGAAAGTCCGTTAATCCTGTTCGAAGGTAATAAATAACAGGCAAAAGGCAATGGTTTTCCCGGATTTTCAGCTTTGTGATTTCTATTTTCGATTATTTAATGTATTTGCTGAAACCGGAAGGAAAGGGAAGGCGTACAATTGGATGTAATTGAAACTGATTATTTAAAAGAAAGGAGAGAGAATTTATGAGTATAGTAAAAAGAAATAGTGAAGTGAGTCCTTTCAGTTCAAATTTCTTAGAAGATTTTCTGAATAGCGGGATTCTGGCTTCGAATGACAAGCGCGGATTGCCAGCTTTAAATATCAAGGAGGACGATAAAGAACTGACTTTGGAATTAAGAATTCCGGGACTGAAAAAAGAAGATATTCAACTTGATTATAACAATGGGATTTTGACACTTTCTGGGGAAAGGAATGAGGAAAAAGAAGAGAAGGATAAAGATAAATATCTGAGAAGGGAGTTTTCTTCCTATTCTTTTCACAGAAGCATCGAACTACCTGAGGAGAGGTATAATGTGGCAAAAGCCGAAGCATCCTATAAAGATGGGATTTTGGAGGTGAAAATGCCGAAGAAAGAGCAGAAAGATAAGACGAGCAAGAAAATTGAGGTGAAGTAGGTAGTTTGATTTTAGTGGTCGGTCGGCTTTTTCATAAAGCCGGCCGATTTTTTTTGAAAAATATTTGGAAATTATATTTGAAAGTTTTTATCTTTGCACCGTTCAAAACGAACGCAGTTACATTGAAATTATGCGAAAATAGCTCAGTTGGTAGAGCACGACCTTGCCAAGGTCGGGGTCGCGGGTTCGAGTCCCGTTTTTCGCTCTCAAAGCCGGATTTTTTAGTCCGGCTTTTTTGTTTTCCATTTTTGTCCCCCCCTTATACATGATATTTTGATTAACTTATTATAAAAAAATGATAGTGTTCCAAGATAGTGTTTCCAAAAGTGTGTGTAAGTTTTCTTTTTTCATCTGTACAAATCTATGGAACTTTCCTTTTGGGTTTACAGTTTGTTACCGAAATGGTATGAGGTAAAAATGGAATAAGAATAGGTAGATAAGACCTGTTATGAAATTTTATTTTACAGTTTGAATGGTTATTATTTATCCTGTTTTCAGATAAAAAAGGTTTCTGTTAATAGAACTGTATAAATATCGGTTTTGTTTGTTTTAAGAGAGAAGTGTCGGGATAGCTGTAAAATAGAGGAAACTATTAAGTTTTTTGACCGATGAAGATCATGCATCGGGAAAAGCGGCAAGGTTTTTGTAATATGAACGTTATTGTGAAACTATAAATTAAGGGATTAAATTAATAATAGGTGAAATTGGTCCGGGTAAATTGGATTATAGCTTATGTTTAGAGCTGTGGAGTATAACCGTTTTTTAATTTATTGAAGGTACAATTTTGCCGACGGAACGATAAGGTTTAAATATTAATAAAATAGAGTTATGTGGAAATGTAGTAAATGTGATTTTGCTTACAATGAAGATGCAGCAGATACGTGTAAGCAATGCCATGCCGAAAAACCAAAGCATGTTAATGCCGGAATCGATTATGAAAACATTTTGAGAAAGATAGCTTGGGGTATTCTTATCCTCGGGGTTTTGGGATCGATTATCATGATGTTCTCCGTTGGTTATACGGATACCCTTTATGGTCTTGAGGTTGATTGGATGATTGTCAGGTATGTTATATTTTCTTTAATTTCTTCTATCGTTTCCTGGGCTGTGCTAAACGTTATTGCCAATATATCATGCCGCCTGAAAAGTATAGATGATAAAATGAAGTTGTAATTTAACCGGACGATTTTGTTTTGGGTATGTTGCGATTTGCTTTCAAAATTGTATTTTTAGCAACACGAACAGTTCGGAGAAGTTAGAATTGTTTTGGTAATTCGTCGGGCAATTTACAAAGAAAAAACAGAATATAAAGTATGTGTTGCGTATGTTGTAATTTTAAGTTTTGGAATAGAAAATAAAACAACAGATTATTCGTGCAATACAAAAAGTCAATTGTTTTAATTACAATTATATCTTACATAGCGTTGTAACTGATATGTCCAAATTATATTTTATTATCCATGATAGTTTGAAGCTAATGTGGGAGTTATTCTATTAATTCTGTTTTTTCCCCATTTAAAATTAACACTAAAACGGCGATGTCCGAAACCACAGACACTACGAAATTAGCGTATACTGATGGCAGTCCTCTGAACTGCATGTCTTTACCGTGTCCAGAACCATAGGCATTTCTAAGCTCAGCTACACCATGAATAATAGAATTAAGTCCACCCAATACTTGTTGGAGTGATTTTTTTGCAGATTCAGGATTCTCAACATCTGTTAAATCCAGAGATATGACTCGGCTGGACATTTCTTTAAATAGCCGGGGGAAATCCCATTCTTTAGATATAGGAACGCCTTTGGCTGTTAAAATAGACTTACAAATTGTTTCTATCAATTCTTTGGCAGTACCAATAGCTAAGTCTGTATCGTGTGGTAAAGCATCTACCATTGTTTTAGTTTTCGTCCTTATGTAATCAGAATTTAAATAAGATTTAATAATTTCTTTATTGGTCGATAATTGTGTAGATAATGTTATTTCCCTGATTGAATATACAGGAAGATTTGAAATCCTATCTGAAATGTACACTTCAAAACCGTCTACGTTTAGTGCATTATTGTAGATATCTATTAAATTTAGTATATCTAATGAATTATTATATATCATTGGATGTAAGCTGTCAGTAAGTACCTTAATAAATATATTGTCCTCGCAATGAAGCAAATTAAAGCGAGCATCATTAAACATCCACCCTGGCTCATTATCATTCCATCGACAATCATTTTTTATATCTCCCCAAGCATTTTCATAGCGAGGGTCTTCTGATGGTAAAGAATTTAAATCAAAAGTCTTATTTAGAAAATCAGCATCATCTAATCTACCACTAATAGAAAGTCTTTGTTGTGTGATTTCGTCCGCTATCTTCTGTCGAGTAACAATGGTTATTTTATTCATAAAATCTTATATCATTTTCTTTTACTATCGAGAATATTTTGACTTTTACAAGTTCTACATTCTTTTTGAGAGTTTCTATATGTTTGTTTCTGTACCACTCCTCACAAGGTTCTGAGATTATTTAATAACAGTCTTTTTGATGTGAGTTTAGTCGTAGTTTGATATGAAAGGTACGATTTTAGTAGCAATTTACAAAAATGCAAAAAATTTTTGTTGTCACCACAATAGAGTTAGTCAATCAGATTTTATTCACTTATCAATTTCCGAGAAAATATTTTCAACATTACTGGTAAGAGCATTACTAATACATTTTGCAGAATATCCTCTGTCAAAAGGTACAGTTCCTGATGTAGCAGTTCCTGCCACCACATCAACCACCACTTTAGCCATAAAGCCCAAAATTTGTTTTACTACTTTTTTGTTCTCTTTTTTCATGGCAACGAAAATTAAATGTTTCTGTTTTTTCAAACATATTTAGTATAACAATATAAACAAGTTGTGATTTGCTTTCAAAATCGTACCTTTGGTATATAAAACACAACCGTTAGCACTGGAAGCCCTTGAAGCCGAGCGTTGTGATTTGCTTTCAAAATCGTACCTTTGGTATATAAAACACAACGCCCGTTCCCGGAATCCGGAAACGATCGGAGTTGTGATTTGCTTTCAAAATCGTACCTTTGGTATATAAAACACAACTGGTGAATGTTGGGATGCACCCAGCGGAAGTTGTGATTTGCTTTCAAAATCGTACCTTTGGTATATAAAACACAACAAAGAGATCGGCGCCCAAGCCGCCGCGATGTTGTGATTTGCTTTCAAAATCGTACCTTTGGTATATAAAACACAACAACAGGGACATTCACAAAAGATGTTATTCCGTTGTGATTTGCTTTCAAAATCGTACCTTTGGTATATAAAACACAACTGATTGTCTGTATTTGTTTTATAATCAGAGATGTATCAAGGGTATTAGAATTAAAAAATCGGATGGTATTTTTTGGAGAAACCGCTTTAATAGCGGTTTTTTTAATTTCTAAAAAGTTTGAATGACCGGAGCATGGAAGAGGGGGACATAAATGTTTTGTAAATAAAACTTTATATAATTTGATTAGGTCGTGTGTTATTTTCGAATTTTAAATTAGGGAGAGAAACGTGAATTGTTTTTTGTTTTTCGGGTGAGATCGGTTGGAAAATCGTGGGCGATCGGGTAAAATTTAGTTATTTTTGTCCCCAATAAGGGTGTTTAAATAATTTGAAGAGGGTATGGAAACGAATCCCCAGATAGAACTTGCTTTTGATTTTCTGCAATATACCGGGACAAATGTGTTTTTAACCGGGAAGGCGGGAACGGGTAAGACCACTTTTTTGCGTGAGTTGAAGCGACGGTCTCCGAAACGGATGATTGTGGTAGCACCTACGGGTGTGGCGGCAATCAATGCGGGAGGGGTGACGATTCATTCTTTCTTTCAATTGCCTTTTGGTCCTTATGTGCCCGGAAATATGGAGGAAACGCCGGGAGGTGAAAATCGTTATACGAATAAGTTCAGCCGGGAAAAAATTAATATCATTCGTAGCCTCGATCTGCTGGTGATTGATGAAATCAGTATGGTGAGGGCCGATTTGCTGGATGCTGTCAGTGATGTGCTGTGTCGTTATAAAGACCGTTCCCGTCCTTTCGGCGGCGTGCAATTGCTGATGATCGGGGATTTACAGCAGCTTGCTCCAGTAGTGAAGGAGGAAGAGTGGGGGGTATTGAAGGAAAGGTATGCTTCTCCTTTTTTCTTTTGCAGCAGGGCTTTGCAGGAGGTTCCTTATGCCGGGATTGAATTGACGCAGGTGTATCGGCAGACTGATGCTTTTTTTCTGGATTTGCTAAACAAGGTGAGGGATAACCGGGCAGACCAACAGACTTTGCAGGCGTTGAACCGACGTTATATTCCTGGTTTCCGTCCGGACGATACGGAAGGGTATATCACTTTGACTACTCATAATTATCAGGCGCAGCAGATCAACCGGGAAAAGCTGGATGAGCTGGAAGGGAAGGCTTATTCGTATGAAGCGGAGATCGTGGATGAATTTCCGGAGTATTCTTTTCCTACCGATCAGCATTTGGTGTTGAAAAAGGGGGCGCAGGTCATGTTTGTGAAAAACGACGCTTCCCCGGAAAAACGGTACTACAATGGGAAAATCGGGCGTATCACGGCAATCAGTTCCGACCATATTTTGGTGAGATGTGGAGGAGAGAAGGAAGCGATCACGGTAGCGAAAGAGGAGTGGACGAATACGAAGTATTCCATAGATGCCGAGACACAGGAGATTACCGAAACGGTGGAGGGGGTGTTCCGGCAGTATCCTCTGAAGACAGCATGGGCGATCACGATCCATAAGAGTCAGGGGCTTACTTTTGAGCGGGCTATTGTGGATGCGGGGGCTGCTTTTACGCATGGGCAGGTGTATGTGGCGTTAAGTCGTTGTAAAACCTTGGAAGGGCTGGTGCTTAGTTCGCCTTTGCGAACGGGGGCTTTGATCTGTGATCAGGTGGTGAGGCAGTTTACGGAAAGCGTGGAGCGTAACCAGCCGGGACGGGAGCAGTTGGCAGATGCCCGGAAGGCGTATTACCTGCAATTGCTGAAAGAGTTGTTCGATTATTCCGGGGTGTTGAGGCGGGTGCAATATATGAGCCGTTTGATGAATGAGCATTTGTGGCGGCTGTATCCTGAACTGACCGAGCGTTATCGCACGGTGCGGGAGTTTTGCCACAATGAATTGAAAGATGTGGGCGAAAGGTTTCAAGCGCAATTGGAACGTTTAGTGAGTGAGTGCGGTGATCCCGAACAGGATGGGCAGGTACGGGAAAGGGTGGCTAAAGGGCTCGCCTATTTCCGTGAAAATACAGAGCGGGTGGCTGTGTTGGTACGGGATACTCAGCCGGAAGTGGACAATAAGGAGGTGCGCAAGTCGTTGAACGAGGCTTTGGGACGTTTGCAACAGGAAGTGGAGGTGAAGATGGCGACATTGGAGGCTGCTGTGGGTGGTTTTTCCGTTATGGGACATTTACAGGCGAAAGCCAAAGCGATGATTGAGAAACCAAAGCCTAAAACCCGGAAAGTTTCGGATAAGGTGGATGTGCCGGACGATATTCTTCATCCCGATTTGTATCAAATTTTAAGGCAATGGCGTAAGGAGGAAGCCGCTTCGATGAATCTGCCCGTTTATACTGTGCTGCATCAGAAAGCTTTGCTGGGTATTGCCAATACTTTGCCGACTAATGGCAGGGAGTTGCTTGCCATTCCGGGAATCGGAAAGAAGGTGGCGGAACGTTATGGGGCGAAATTGCTGGAGATCGTGAACGATTTCCGTTTTGCTACTTTGGGAGAGGCCTGAAAGAATCTGTGTGACAAGGAATAACATTTTGATATTTTGATTCGTATATGGTGGAAACTAAAACACAAATACAATGAATCACGGTATCAGTATTTTATTCAGGGCAATCCCGGTGGTGATGGCATTTATTTGCTTTTGTCTGGGAGGTTTTATTTTGATGTATGGGGATGACGCAGCGAGAGAGGTGGCCGGGCCTGTTGTGTTTTTCTTAGGTGCTATCTGTCTGGCGTTATATGCTACGGCAGCAACGATTATCCGGCAGTTGATCCATAAATTTCATCCGGCGTTAAAGTATCTTATTCCCGGTTTCGGGTATTTAGTGGCTTTGGTCACGCTGTGTATGGGGATTTGGATTTTTACCACAGGCGGTAATTCCAATTTTACCGTATCGGGGCATGTGGTGGCGGGAATCGGGTTGATTTCAGCCTGTGTTTCAACAGCTGCGACGGCATCTACAAAATTTTATCTAATTCCCGTAAATTCCAATTCTACGGTGCAAACAATCAATCAGGAAGGTTTTTCGGCTTTGACTGAAAAAGTGCTGATCGGATTGACCGTTCTTTTCTCTTTGGCGGCCTGGATATGGGCGATTATTCTTTTGTCCAGAGGAGAGGTGGGAACTTATTATTTCGTTGCCGGTTCGGTTATGGGCGGACTGGCCTGTATCTGTACCAGCCTGATTGCTTTGGTGGCGAGTATTTCCCGGCAGATCCGGAACGATTACACGGAACGCGACCGCAAAAACTGGCCGAAATTGGTGTTGTTTATGGGGAGTGTTTGTGTGATCTGGGGATTGATTATTATTTTTTCGATGATCGGGCAGGCGGCCAGCACAACCGGGTTTATTATGATCGGGTTGGGATTGGTGTGTTACAGTATTTCGAGTAAGGTGATCCTGCTTGCCAAGGTGTGGCGTCAGGAATTCGCTTTGGCAAACCGGATTCCGATCATTCCGATTATAACGGCTTTGCTGGCTTTGTTTTTTGGGGCATTCCTGTTCGAAGAGGCTTTATACGATATGGCGTTTTTCGTTCCGGCACGTGTGCTGGTGGGATTGGGCGCTATTTGTTTTTGCCTGTTCTCCATTGTGAGTATTTTGGAAAGCGGAACCTCAAAGAAGTAAACGGATATAGGTAAAAACTATATATTTCTTTTTCATGGGGGAAGGTGTCTGAAGTTTTTCGGACACCTTTTTTGCTGGCACGGCCTATGGTATTTTTTGTGTTTCTTTTCCGGTTTTCCGGTTTAATCTGTATCTTTGTTTTCAAAGTTGCGGAATTATTATGGAAAATAAGCCTTTAGCGGAGCGGTTGAGACCGAAGACTTTGGATGATTATATCGGGCAGCAGCATTTGGTGGGGCCGGGTAAGGTGTTGCGTAAGATGATCGAGTCGGGCGTGGTGTCGTCTTTTATCCTTTGGGGGCCTCCGGGGGTGGGAAAAACCACTTTAGCTATGATTCTGGCCGAGCAGTTGAATCGTCCGTTTCATGTGTTGAGCGCGGTCAGTTCGGGGGTTAAGGATGTGAGGGAAGTGATTCAAAAGGCCGAAAGCCAGCGTTTTTTCAATACTCCTAATCCGATTCTTTTTATCGATGAAATCCATCGTTTTTCCAAAGCGCAGCAAGATTCTTTGTTGGCTGCGGTGGAGAAGGGTACGGTCACCCTGATCGGGGCCACTACCGAAAATCCTTCGTTCGAGGTGATTTCTCCTTTGTTGTCGCGTTGCCAGGTGTATGTGCTGAAAGCGCAGGAAAAAGCCGATCTGGAAGCATTGATCGACCGGGCTATTGCAAAGGATTTTTACCTGAAGGAGAAGAATATCGTTGTCAAGGAGAAAGAGGCTTTGATTTCATTTAGCGGGGGGGATGCCCGTAAATTATTGAATATTCTGGAGTTGGTGGTAAATGCCCAGTCCGGAGGAGAGGTTATTATCGACAATGAAACCGTGCGCAGGGAATTGCAGGAAAATCCCCTGATGTATGATAAAGACGGCGAGCAGCATTACGATATTATTTCAGCGATGATTAAGTCCGTCAGGGGAAGTGATCCGAATGCCGCCCTATATTATATGGCAAGGATGCTGGAAGGCGGGGAAGACCCGAAATTTATCGCCCGCCGTTTAATGATTCTGGCTTCGGAAGATATAGGGCTTGCCAATCCGAATGCGATGCTGTTGGCGAATGCCTGTTTTGATATTGTGCATAAGATCGGGATGCCGGAGGCGAGGATTCCGCTGGCGGAGTGCCTGATTTATCTGGCCACTTCTCCCAAAAGCAATTCCGCTTATATGGCGATCAACGAGGCGATGGGGCTGGTGAAACAGACTGGGAATATCCAGGTGCCCCTGTATTTACGGAATGCGCCGACTAAATTGATGAAGGAATTGAATTACGGCAAGGATTATAAGTATGCTCATGAGTTTCCGGGGAATTTTGTGGAAATGGAGTTTATGCCGGAGGAGTTGAAAGATGTGGTGCTTTATAAGCCGCAAAATAATGCTTCGGAAGTGAAGATATTGGAAAGGCTGAAAGCCTGGTGGAAAAAGAAATATAAATAAGCAGACAATAATAACGCCGGGAAAGACGGCATAAAAATACAGTAGTTATGAAGATATTAAGCGAGATAACCGATCAGGATATGTTTTTTCTGTTGGCAGGGCCTTGTGTGATCGAGGGGGAAGAAATGGCGTTGCGCATTGCGGAACATGTGTCTGAACTCACCGATAAATTGGGGATTCCCTATGTTTTCAAGGGGTCTTTTAAAAAGGCAAACCGTTCGCGTCTGGATTCCTTTACCGGGATCGGGGACGAAAAGGCTTTGAAGGTGTTGGCGAAAGTGAAGAGGGATTTCCAGATTCCTGTGGTAACGGATGTGCATAGCGTAGAGGATGCCATTATGGCTGCCGAATATGTGGATGTTTTGCAAATCCCCGCCTTCTTGTGTCGGCAAACCGATTTGCTGGTGGCAGCCGCCCAGACGGGACGTATGGTGAATATCAAGAAAGGGCAGTTCCTTTCGCCGGAGGCTATGCGTTTTGCGGCGGATAAAATCCGGGAGTCCGGGAATGACAATGTGATGGTAACGGAACGGGGAACCACTTTCGGTTATCAGGATTTGGTGGTGGATTTCCGGGGAATCCGTATTATGCAGGAGCATTGTAAGTGTCCGGTGATTGTGGATGCCACCCATTCCCTGCAACAGCCCAACCAATCGTGTGGGGTGACTGGCGGTCAGCCGCAATTGATCGAAACGATCGCCAAAGCGGGAATCGCTGTGGGAGCCGACGGGCTTTTCATTGAAACGCATCCCGATCCGAAAAATGCAAAATCGGACGGGGCGAATATGTTGCAGCTCGATTTATTGGAAGGTTTGCTCAAAAAGTTGGTGCGTGTGCGGCAGGCTATCCGGTAAATATCACTCGAAGATTATTTTTTGACTCAAGGTGTGTGCTAATCATGAGAAAGATTCTGGTATTGTTTTTTATATGGGGATGTTTATGCGGCTGTGGGGGAGGAAAGGCGAATGTCGAGGAAACCGGGAAGTTCCCGGATATTTTTCCTGACTATCAATTTGTGACTATTCCGGTGAATATTGCACCTTTGAATTTCAGGGTGCCGGGAGCCGAGCAGGTGGAGGTTGAATTCAGCAAGGGAAACGCTCCTTTGTTGGTGTGCCGGGGAAAAGAGGGGATACAGATTCCGATAAAAAAATGGCGGAGTATGTTGGAAAAGATCGAAAACGGCTTTCTGGCAGTGAAAGTATATGCCAAACAAGAGGGAAAGTGGAAGGGGTATAGCCCTTTTCAAATCAAAGTGGTTTCCGATTCTATCGATCCTTATATTGCTTACCGTCTGATAGAGCCGGGGTATGAACTGGGAACGAGGTTGAGTTTGTTCCAGCGTGAGTTGTCGTCGTTCGATGAGGAGGTTTTTGTGCCTTATTCCCTGACGGATAATAATTGTGTGAATTGCCATGCTTTTAGTAATTATTCGCCGGATAAATTCATGTTCCATGTGCGTCAGAGTAATTCGGGAACAATTATTGTGGATCACGGCTCCGTGAAAAAGATAAATACTAAAACTGCCGCACTGGCAACTCCGGGTTCTTACCGGATGTGGCATCCGTCCGGCAAGTATATTGCTTTTTCAACCAGTAAGACTTATCAGGCTTTCCACGCTTTCCGTGAAAAAAAGATCGAGGTGTATGACCTGTTGTCGGACCTGATGATTTATGATGTGGAAGACAATAAGGTTTTGACGGACGAGCGGCTTTTGACTAAAGATGAATGGGAAACTTTTCCGGCCTGGTCGCCCGATGGGAAATATCTGTATTTCTGCCGGGCTAAGGTGCGTAATATGCCTATGGAATATAAACAGTTAAAATACGGTATTTACCGGGTGGCTTTCAATGAGGCCAACGGTACATTGGCCGATAGCATAGAAACGGTTATCGATCCGGAGGTGACACAAAAGAGTACGGTTTTCCCGGCTATTTCTCCTGACGGGAGATTTTTGCTTTATTCGATTGCCGATGGGGGAGTTTTCCCTGTGCATCATTCGGAAGCCGACCTGGAAATGATCGATTTGCAGACCGGGAAGCCTGTGGATATGCGGGCGATTAATAGCCCATATTCTGAAAGCTATCACGTTTGGTCGTCGTCCGGACGTTGGATTGTTTTCAGCAGCCGGAGGATAGACAATGGTTATACGCATGTTTATTTCGCCCATGTGGATGAAAACGGGAAGGTAGATAAACCTTTTGTACTTCCTCAGAAGAATCCGGATTTTTACAGGCTGTGTCTGAAATCGTTCAATGTGCCGGAGCTGATCAGCGGGCGGATTACCATTTCGCCCTACCGTTTGGAGAAAGCGATTAAAGGTCCGATAATTAATGCCCGGTAAGCACTTAACCCAGAAAGACTATGATGAAAAAAGAGAATATTGTTTATCTTTTGTTTCCTTTGATCTATCTTTTTTATTTCGTTGGCATGAAAGGACATATCGGTTTTTGGTATGGAACGGATTGGTTTATGGCGAACGGGGATTATTTCAGGCAGCTTTATCTTAAACCCGGAGGTTGGTCGGAGTATTTAGGTAGTTTTTTATTACAGTTTTATAAGTGGCGTTGGATAGGGGCGTTGATTATGACACTGATTCCCCTGGGTGTGTTTGTCCTGACCCGGAAAATTATCGGCAGGTTGGGGGGTCCCGGAAACTGGTTGTTGCCTGCTGTGATTCCCTGCCTGCTGGTTTGGGGGGTGCAATGCTATATGGGAGTGGGATTGGGTGAAGTGTTGAGAATATTGTTTTTTTATTTGTCGTTGTGGGGATATGTTGTTATTACAGACCAGAGGTTGCGTTGTGTGTTGTTTTCCCTGCTTTTCCCTTTCCTTTATTTATTGCTGTCGTCCGGAGGTTGTATGTTTTTGTATGCAACTTACGGTCTTTATGAGTTGTTTTATTCGAAAGGGCGTGCCCGCTACGGTTATTGGGCGCTGTGGGTGTTTCTGCTGAGTGTGTATCCTTTCTTGTGGCAACGGTGGATGTGGATTATGCCGGATGAGGATTTGTATATATTGTCCCGTATTTCCAGCAGCAATGCATCGAATATGATTTGGTTGTTGTATGGGTACGGTTTTTTGCTGACCGGACTGGCTTATGTGGGGAACAGAATATCTAAAAAAGGAAAACGTCTCTTTTATTTGGGCGAGTTGGCAGTGATTGTTGCGGGATGTGTTTTCGGGGTGAGTTATTGTTATCAGAAAAATACGGAATATTTTTTACGTATGGACCGGGCGGTGGAGTACGGCGATTGGGATGAGGTGTTGGAAGTGGCGGATGGACTGGAACAATGGTCGAGGGAGGAGTTTTTTTATGTGAGCCTGGCCTTGGCAAGCAAAGGGGAGTTGGCCGAGAAATTGTTCAATTATCCGGTGTGGGGAATCGGGTGTCTGTATTTACCCCGAAGTTTGGAATATCATATCAGTGTGGTGGGAAGTGAGTTTTATTATCGACTGAAGATACCGAACGAGGCGATGCACTGGACTTTACAGGCTTCTATCGCTTCGCCGCAGGGAATGAATTTCAGGACTTTAAAGCGGTTGATCGATATAAATATTCAGAAGGGTGACAATCGCTTAGCCGATAAGTATTTGGCGATTATGGAACAAACGATGTTGCACGGGGAATGGATCAGAAACCGGCGCGCCATGATGCAGGCTTCACAGACTGAACGTGTGCTTTCCGATGATAAGATCGACTTTTTTATCGGTGGACGTCCTTTTTTGTCGGATATGGCGAGGGTGCTGGATGCAGGGAGAAGTCCTGAAATGACTTTGGATTATATCCTTTGCGGTTTGCTGCTGAACAAGGATTTGAATAAATTCTGCCAGTTGTTTACGCATTTTTACCCCAAAAACGGAAGCCGGAAAATTCCGAAAGCATACGAAGAGGCGATATTGACGGCTGTTGCAGCGGGTAATCAGGATTTTTCCGGTTATACGATCAGTCCGGACAGGCGCAAGGCGTTTGCCGATTATAACGCCTTGCTCCGGCATGCCGGAAAGAATAGGAAAGGGGCTGCCGAGACGATGAAGGACTTTAAAGATACCTGGTGGTATTATTGCCATTTCATCGAGCCCAAAGATATGGATGCAAAAGGGAATTTATTGGAATACCAAAGTCATTAGACTTTGGTATTTTGTTTCACCAGTATTTTATCGATACGTGCTCCGTCCATATCTACGATTTCCAGCTCGAACCCCTGCCAGTTCAATTTCTCTCCGGTATGGGGAATATGTTCCAGTATTTCCAGTATTAAGCCGCTGATTGTGTTATAGTCGTATTCGGGATAAAGGGTTTCCAGATGAAGGTAGTCCAGAAATTCATAGAACGAGCACTGGCCGTCCACTAGTAACGATCCGTCTTCCCGCTCGATGATCGAAGGTTCTTCTTCTATCTCGGTGACGCTTCCCAGCAGTACATTAACAATGTCTTTCAAGGTGACAATCCCTTGAATACTGCCGAATTCATCGGTTACCAATCCGTATTTGGTATGTTCGGTTTTTAGGTATTCAAGCGTGTTGTATACACTTTGATTTTCCGGAAAGAATTTTGCCGGGCAGATAAAGTCTTTGAGGTTAAAATCGGGAGAGTCGATTTTACCGAACAGGTCTTTTAAATGCACCACTCCCACAATGTTATCGAGTTCCTTTTCAGCTACCGGATACACCGTGAAAACATTGGCCTTGACTTTATCGCGGATCGAATCGGCCGATTCGCTGATTTCCAGCCATACCAGATCGCTGCGGTGTGTCATGATCGATTCGATATTCCGGTCGCCCAGATTAAAGACTTTAGAAACGATGTTTTCTTCCACTTCCTGAATTTCGCCGACTTCCGTACCTTCCCGGATGATAGCCCTGATCTCTTCTTCCGTCACTTTACTGTCGTCCGGTTTTTTGAAGCCGAACAGGCGGATGGTGGCTTTCGTGCTGGCTGCCAGTAGCCATACGAATGGTGCTGCCAGCCAGGATAACATTTTCATTGGGCGGGCTATGATCTTCGCTATCCTTTCCGGGGCGTTCATGCCCAGATGTTTCGGGACAAGTTCCCCGAAAATAAGGGTCAGGTAGGTTACCATTACCACGATGATCCCTTTTGCCAGTGTGTAGGCATGAGGTTGGAGAAAATCTATTTTTTCGAGTATGGTAGCCAGGTTGGTGGCCAATGTTGCACCTGAATATAATCCGGTAAGAATCCCGATCAGGGTGATTCCGATCTGTATGGTAGAGAGAAAACGCTCCGGTTGGTTTGCGAGTTTTAAGGCTGCGGCAGCCGCTTTACTGCCTTTTTTAGCCGCTGTTTCCAGCCTGCTTTTCCGGGCAGATACCATAGCTATTTCCGACATTGACAATATTCCGTTGAGTAAGATCAGTAAGATGATAATAGTAATTTCCATATATATGACTGTTGATTTATTTTTATATTGTAATTAGTAATTATTTTGTATTACGGAGTTCTTTGCTTTTTAGTAACGTATCCGGTGGAATAAAATTCCGATAATCCCTTTATTCCGGGTGTGTATTTCTGGTATTAGAAAACATGCCCGTTTGGGAATAGAATACGGTAATCCCGGTAGCTTGTATCAGTTATCGGGAGAGCGCGAATGTTGAATATGATTTTAAATACGAAGTTTTTTTAAGAAATAGAGATAAAAACCGTCTTCCCGCCGCCCGGATAAAATATGAAGGTGAGTGGTTTCCTGCGTGTAGGAGGGGAGGTTTCGGAAATAAGGCAAACGGCTGGGTGTAGAGAGCTGAAGTTTACCGTTCTTTTCGTTCATAGTGCGGTAGGATACCACTGTAACAAGCGGTAAAGTGGCTATATTTTGCTCTTCTGATTCCCAGGTAAATGCTTCCCCGGATTGACCGATCGTTGTGTGAAATTGAAGGGGTGTTTCCAGAGACATTGGATTGAAAGGCATAACCGGATTACATTTTGCTGCCTGCATGCAGGAAAGAGAGATGAAGAGCAGGGCAAATGCGAAATATAAGCGATGTATTTTTCCCATGTGTCTATTGGTTTTCCTGTTCAAAGGTAAAAAATAAAACTGGAAATTTTACATATTCTTTTAGCGAGACGTATTTTTCCTATATAATATTCCGAAAAATAAAAGAGGGAGGGGGTGTTGTGGCAGTCAGATAAACCGGAGGAAAAAAAGTATAATTGTTTCGGAAAAGATAAAGTTGGAGCACATAAAAGAAATGGAAGAATAGGTCGTTCGGAAATTACTGTAATGATTTGTTTTGCAGGGATAGTGTGGTGTAAAATAATTAATTTTTTGTGTTGGTAATGAGGTGTTTATAAGAAAAATAAGTATCAACTTAATTTTTTAGTTGAAAAACTATATTTTTTAGTTGTTTTGTTCGCAAAAAAACTTAACTTTGCCTATATGAAAATTATATGGATAAAGATATGACAAAACTGACAGCTAAAGAAGAGGAAATTATGGGTTTTTTCTGGGAGAAAGGTCCTTTGTTCGTGAAACAGTTGTTAGAGTTTTACGAAGAACCCAAACCGCACTACAACACGCTTTCTACGATTGTTCGAGGATTGGAGGAAAAGGGATTTATCGCTTATACTGCGTATGGTAATACCTATCAGTATTATGCGGCCATCTCGGAAGAAGAGTATCGCCGGGGAACATTGAAGGGTGTGGTTTCTAAATACTTTAATAATTCTTATACAAGGGTGGTTTCCACTCTGATCGAAGAAGAAGAGATTTCATTGGACGAGTTGAAGGATTTGATTCGCCGGATCGAGAATAAAAAATGAGAGCATGGGAGCTTTTGGACTATATCTGGTTAAGGTTTCGGTTTGCCTGATACTTTTTTATCTGTTCTTTAAAGTATTCATGAGCCGGGAGACTTTTTTCCGCTTTAACCGTTTTGTTTTGCTGGGAGGGATTCTGGTTTGCACTTTATTACCTTTTTTACGGCTGGAAATGAAGGGGCAGCCTACATTCGTCCAGGGGCATTTTTTGCAATTGGAGGCTGTTTTTTTGCAGTCGGATGAGGTTACGCCACTGTTTGCGGAGGAGGGGGTGCCGGTTACCGCCGGAGAAGAAGGTGCTATATTATCCGATCGGGCAGGAGGGGAAACCGGGACTTGGGGAAGTGCCAAACCTTATCTGTTCGTAGGCTTTTATATCTTAGGGGGATTGGTTGTATTGATTTCCCTTTTTATGGCTTATGTAAAAATGGTGGGGATTATCCGGAGTAACCGAAATGTGTCCTTGGATGGCTATACGCTTGTTTTATCCGATGTTCCGGTGTGTCCGTTTTGCTGGGGAAAATATATTGTGATGGCCGAAAGCGATTATGAAAATCATCTTGATGAAATCTTAATGCACGAACGCATGCATTTGATGAAACATCACACGCTCGATCTGCTGATTATGGAGGGGTTTATTGTGCTGTTCTGGTTTAATCCGGCCGTGTGGCTGCTGAAAAAGGAATTACAGGAAGTGCATGAATACGAAGCAGATCATGGAGTGCTCAATCAAGGCATCGATGCAACTAAATATCAACTATTGTTAGTGAAAAAAGCTGCTGGCGCAAGGCTCTACTCTATTGCCAACAGCTTTAATCACAGTAAACTAAAAAATCGGATTACTATGATGTTAAAAGAAAAATCAAGTCAATGGGCAAGATTGAAAGTATTGCTTTTTATTCTTCCAACAGCCGTGTTAATGCTGGCTTTTGCCCGGCCGGAAAACGCTTTGCTGGAAGCAGGCAATGTTTCTGAATTCAAAGTTATTCAAATTTCGGAAGAAAACCAATCCGACCCGGAAATTGTAATGAAAAAAGTGAAAGTAGCCTCCGCGCAAAAGGATTCTTTGGTGGTTATCGCTTATCGAGGTAAGGTTTCAAAATCCGATTCTTCGGTTATTGTCAGGGATGTCGTTATTCAGGCGGATAGAGCAGGCTCTATTCAGGCAGATTCTTCCCGGCGCGTGTTTTTTACTATGGCTCGGGAGAAAGGCTACAAAGTTTCGTGCAGGGGTATTACGCCTCCTTCTCCTCTGATCGTCCTGACTTATTTGCATGAGCCCGGAACAGTTGTTTCGCTGGCATCTTTGTCGGAGGATGAATTTGTCAATAAATTGGAAATCAGTGATTTTGCTAAGGATAAGGAAATCACGTTGCAGGTGAATCGACAGAGAAACGATGAGTTGCAAAACCGGATTATCGAGTTGCTGAAAGGGAAAGGGGTGAAGGGAGAGATTAAGTTGAAAAAAGGTGCCCCCGCACCGCCTTTAGCTCCCTTGCAGATGGCTTTTGTGTATAATTCCGGCCAGATTATGCTTAAGGATGTGTGGCAGGTTTCCAATGCAGAGAATTTTATTGACCATACTCCGGTGAACCGGGTGAAGGAGGTGACCCTGACTATTACTCCGAAATGTAAGGACGAAATGAAGAAAGCGATCCGGGATTATTTGACCCAAAAAGGGTTTACACAGATTTCCGAAAAACAATTGGATTACGATTAAGACGAGAGTTTGGTCTGTTCGAGATAGAATACCTGAAAAGTCCGAGTGGCTTTTCAGGTATTTTTTATGCCTGACCGGATGTGCGATCGGTATTGGGGCGTTGTTTTCTGTTTTTCAGAATTGGAAAACGAGAGCAAATGTGGCGGTTTTCGTTGAAGGGGGAGGCAGGCATTTCGCCGATTGAGGGCGGGCGGAAAGAAATAAAAAACGATCCGGTATGTTAAGAAGATGTATTTATCTTATTTTATAATTGGATATTTACCTGTTTTTTGTAAAAATGTAAATATATGTGAATTTAATTTTGTAAGATTGCAAGGGCTTACCCAGATGTTTGCCTGTGGTTGCTTTTGGGGTAAAAGCTTATATTTTTAATTGTGGTGTGGCAAAAATTTTCGCAGTCATGAGAAAGCTGATATACTTTGTTGTTTTTTGTGCTTTAGTCAGTTGCAACAGTAAGTCCCGTACCGGAAAAAGCGATGACGGATTGGTGAGGATTGATATGGAAGGCGGTTATCCTAAAAAGGAGATCATTTTGCAAGATATTGCAGAGGTGGAATATATTCCGTTGGAAACCCGTACCGATGTTTTGCTGGCCGCAACAGCATTGGAGCAAATTTGTATGTCGGACAGTTTGATTGTGGCTCGTTCTAACTCTTCGGTTTTTATTTTTGACCGCCGGGGAAGGTATGTCCGTTCATTCGATCATTTCGGGCGGAGCGGGGAAGAATATGCTTTATTCGGAAAATTAGCCGTGGATTTTGACAGGCAGGAAATTTATATCCATGACAACTCTGGCTATAAAATTTGTGTTTATGATTTCGACGGTTTATTCAGACGTGCGTTGAAATTGCCCAAATGGTCTGTTTCCCAAATGTTGAATTACGACCGGAAATATTTGTTGGGATGTTGTAAGGAGTCCTCCGTTAATCCCGATTCCACTTCCGGAAAGGCTGATAGGCCTTATTGGCTGATTGATAAAGAGAGTGGGGAAATATCTGCTTTAGCCCTTGCTTTTCAGGAACGAATCCTTAGTTCCGCTATTATCCGTGAACCCGATGCTATGGTCTATATG
Organism: uncultured Odoribacter sp.; assembly: GCA_900541415.1. Classification (GTDB taxonomy): domain Bacteria; phylum Bacteroidota; class Bacteroidia; order Bacteroidales; family Marinifilaceae; genus Odoribacter. Next base: position 19,764 of record UQJP01000004.1, read on the forward strand.
GTCTGGCCGTTGAATTCTATTGTAAAAAATGGCGAAGAATTTTTAATCGCTGATTTCGGCTCAGATACCATTTATAACCTTTCCGGAACGACTTTCACTCCTTATATGCTGAAAGAGCCTTCCCACACTTGGAAGAAAACACCTCCTGTTATGGGGTGGGTGGAATTTAAAACAAACCGATATACCGGGATTAAGTTTATGGAATTGTCATGGGAGAAAAATACACTGGTTCGGCGGATTTTATATGACCGGATAACCGGGGAGAAGGTTGAATATGATTTTATGAATCAGGATTTCCGGCCTGCCCGGAAAACATTTATCAGTTTAGGGGAAAGCGAGTTTGATTTGCCGTCGGGGTATTTGAAATTCAAGCTGTCGGCTACCGAGTTGAGAAACGCTTATGAAATGGGAAAGTTGGATGGTAAGTTAAAAGAGATAGCAGCAACTTTGGATGAAGATGCCAATCCGGTCTTGATGTTGGTGAAGTTCAGGGAATAATCCCTGAACCCGATTATATATCCAATTTAACCACGGTGATGCCTGCGCCTCCCAATTGTATTTGTTCGTCGGCATAGGATGCTACGACGGGGTTGGTGCTCAGGTATTGGCGGATGATCTGCCGGAGTGCGCCTGTTCCTGTTCCGTGCAGGATTCGCAGGTCTTTGGAGTCGAGCATGACTGCCTGGTCGATAAAATCGACCACCCGTTGCAGGGCTTCGTCTCCGCGCATACCCCTCACGTCGATGTCGGGTTTGAATTCCAGCCGTTTCTGGCTGATATTTTCCCGTATATTGGCATAAACGGAGGTATTCCGGGGTTGTATCAGTTTTTTGGCCTGACTTGCAGACACTTTTTTCAGTTGGGACAGTTTCGCATTGGCCCGGAGGTTTCCCAAAGCAACAACGGCGTTGTCCCCGTTGATTTCTACCAGTTCGCCTATGGTTTTATTGGGCAGGCTAACCAGATCGCCTTTTTGCAGCGGTTCGGGGAGAAGCGATGCTGACGGGGAGGCGGGCGACGGTTTGTTTCCGGTTTTCCCGGTTTCTTTTTTCTTCTTTTCCCGATTTTTTAATTTCTCCATTTTCCGGCGGATGCGTTCTTCTTCTTCGGCAACCTGCTCGGAAAGCAGGCGTTGTTTTTCCGCTTCCATCTTTTGCCGGATCGCTTTGGTTTTTTCTTTGTCTGCCTGATTTTCCCGGATCGCCCGGATGGTTTGTTCTATGGTGCGGTTGGCTTCGGCAATGATTTCCTGGGCTTTTGCCTGCGCTTCGCGGATGATGTCTTTCCGGAGTTTGGAGGCTTCGTTCAGCTCGGTGCTGTATTTTTCCATCACTTCATCGAGCCGTTTTTCATTTTCATGGATTTTCCGGCGTTTTTCTTCCCAATAGCGTTTGTCGCGGGCAATGTCTTTCAGGTGACGGTCGTAATTGATATGGTCTTCTCCGATCTTTGAAGCGGCATCGTCGAGGATTTCTTTCGGCAACCCGATCTTTTTAGCGATTTCGAAAGCGAAGGAAGAGCCGGGTTTTCCGATGTGCAGTTCGAATAACGGGAGCATCCGGTGGCTGTCGTAGAGCATGGCACCGTTTTCGATGCCCGGCGTTTCGGCTGCGAAATGTTTCAGGTTGGTGTAGTGGGTGGTAATTACCCCTTTCGCTTGCGCTTTGTTCAGGTTGTCCAGCAGGGCTTCTGCAATGGCTCCCCCCAGCATGGGCTCTGTACCTGTGCCGAATTCGTCGATCAGGATCAGGGTATTGGCATCCGCATGACGGACGAAGTTTTTCATGTTGATGAGATGCGAGCTGTATGTGCTGAGGTCGTTCTCGATGGATTGCTCGTCGCCTATGTCGATCAGTATCTTTTTAAAGATTCCGAAACGGCTGGCTTCATTTACCGGAACGGGAAGACCGCATTGGAACATATATTGCAGCAGTCCGGCCGTTTGCAGGCATACCGATTTTCCTCCGGCGTTCGGGCCGGAGATCAGGATGATCCGCTGATCTTCGTTGATTTCTATATTCAGGGGAACGAGGGGTTTGCCCGTGCTTTTCAGGCTTAGCCACAAAAGGGGATGCCGCGCCTGATACCACAGCATTTCCGGACGGTTGTCGAATACCGGGACAATGGCTTCGGTCTGTATGGAAAACGAGGCTTTGGCCCGTACAAAGTCGATAAAGGCCAGAAAATCGTAAGCCGGAAGCAGGTCGTCGACATAGGGACGGAGGTCGTCTGCGAATTGGCGGAGGATACGGGTGATTTCCCGTTTTTCTTCCAGTTCCAGTTCCCTGATTTCATTATTGGTTTCCACAATTTCGGCGGGCTCGATGTAGGAGGTTTTTCCCGTGGCCGATTCATCGTGCACGATGCCGTTGATTTTCCGTTTATAGGCAGAAGGAACGGGAATCACCACCCGTCCGTCGCGAACGGAAAGGTTACTTTCTTTGTCTGCCCATCCTTCGGCCTGTGCCTGCTGTAAGAGCGCCTGCATCCGTTTGGAAATACCTGCCTGTTTGCGTTGCAGGCGATGGCGGATGTCGGCAAGTTCCGACGAGGCGTTGTCTTTTATGCTGCCGTGCTTCGATACAATGGAATCGAGTCTTTGCAGAATATAGGGGAACAGGTGTATCTCACCCGCTTTCCGGGTGAGGATCGGATAACGTTCCGTTTTTCCGTTGAAAAAACGGACAATGGCATTCAACGATTCGAGCGATTGTTTCAGGGCCACCATTTCCGCTATTTCCAGAAACAGCCCTTCTATGCGGATTTTATTCAGGAACGGGCGGGCATCTTTAAAGTGGTCGCCCGGAAAGTCTTCTTCCCGCAGGATGGCAATAAATTCGGCAACTTCGTCCAGCGCTTCGCGGATGACGGCGGGATTGTCGGTAAATGCCATTTCCGCCACCATTTCCCGCCCCATATCGCTTAGGCAGTAGTTACCCACTAATTGCCGTATCCGGTCAAATTTTATTTTGTGTTCAAAGTTTTCAGGATATACCATTTCCTATCTTTATTGTTTTTGAGGCAACAAAGATAGGAAAAAGTAAAATTTGAAAGTTGAAAAGTGAAAATTTTAGCTACGGAGAATCCGTTTTCACTTGCTGAGTATATTTCCGTTGATATAGATGATCTGTTCCGGAGTTTGAGGATCGTTGGTGATCACGGTGATTGATTTGTTCTGACGTCCCGATTTCCCTTGTGAATCGAATGTTGCGCGGATAACGATAGATTCTCCCGGAGCGATTGTGTTTTGCCCTATGGTTACAGCGGTACAGCCGCAACTGGCACGGGTTTTACGAACAATCAAGTCTCTTTTTCCCGTATTTTTCAGCGTGAAATCACAAACCGCTTTTTCTCCCGGCTTAATATCGCCAAAATTAACCTCTTTTTTATCGAATGTGGCGACAGGGGCGTTTTCAAGTTCTTTCTTGTTGAGTTTCCCAAAGTCTTCCACGATGTTCGCCGTGATACTCAGGCGGTTTTTATAGTCTTTGCTATTGTTGATAGACAGGAGCAGACTTTCATACGTGTAGCCGAAATCGTTCTTTTGCGGTGCATCGAAAGTCAGGATCATTGTCCCTTTTTGCCCCGGCAGCACTTTTTGCGGTTCTACGGAAAGTGTCATGTAGGAAGGGATATAATAAGCGCCTACGGTCACCGTATCCGGACGGCCATTGAAGAAATAAATCGTGTCCGACACTTTCTGCCAGTTGAACACCTTGTCGAATTGTATGTAATTGTTCTTCAGTTTCAGGCCGCTCATGTCGAAGCGATATAGCAACTGGGGTTTTGCAGGGTTGTCAACGATATTGGCTGTGAGGCGCAATTGGTCACGGTTGCCGTTGTTCATATAAAGGCTGATTCCATAGTTGAATTCAGACGGCATCTGTGTGGAATTGAAGCTGATTTTTATTTCTCCGGATTTTCCCGGGGCTATCGGCGCCCTGTCCCATTCCGCTTTTAGCTGGCTGGTCATCGGGGAAATTCGCGTGATAATCACCGGCTGGTCTCCCGTGTTCTTGAATTTGTAAATAACCTGTGTCGGCTCGTCGTCGGCTTTCAGGTTTTTAAGCGTGATTTCTTTGTTCTTGAAATTCAGGCTGCTTTGGGCAAAACCGGAAGAAACCAAGAAGAATAATACCGATAGGGTTAGTAATGATCTCATGATGATGTATGTTTTGAGCTTTTCCCGCTGACCTTTTCTTTAAAAAGGTCAGCGGGAAAAACACGAAGTTATTTAACGTTTACATTGACCTTATAAATAGCGACCGGATTTTTAGGATCATTGGTCGTGAATTGGATGATCTTGATTTTTTTACCTTCCCGTTCATCGGTACGGATTGTCACGAGGGCTTTAGTTTTCTTGCCCGGTTTGATGGTGGATTTTGCCGTACTGATTGAAATGGATTCGTCGGACGGTTTCAGCTTGCGGATGATCAGGTCGCTTTTTCCGGTGTTTTGAACGAAGAATTCATGTGTTTGAGTGGCATTTTTTGCCATGTCTATCGTAGCTTCCGGTTCTGAGAAGAGTATTACCGGAGCTTTTTCGAGCATTTCCGGGGTATATTGTGAAAAATCTTCGTTGATCGTTGCTGTTACAGCAATTTGTCCCTGAATGGCATCGTTGATTTTCGCTTCCAATTGGTCGGTAACGAATCCCCAGTCGTTTTTCTGGGCTGCTGAATATTTGACGCTTAATTTTCCTGTCTGGCCTTTTTCCAGGGTGGCAGGGGTCACCGTAGCGGTGATATGTTTCGCCGGAGAGAGGATGGCAATGGTGACAGGTTTGTCGCTGGTGTTGACCAGTTCTATTTCTTTTTCTGCAACATCTGTGTGGTGGATGGCTCCCAGGTAAATGTTATTCGTCATGAACTTCACAGGCCCGGCACTATATTTATAGGCTTCGTACGGATCGGCGGGCTTGCGGGTGACTTTTCCCCGGATTGTCAGGGTTTCAACGGAATTGGAAGCGTTTGAATTGACAGCAATGCTTTTTACGAATGATCCCGGTCTTCCCATCGGATTGTACGACACTTTAATCAGCCCGCTCTCTCCCGGAGCAACGGGCTTACGGTCCCATTCCGGAGTGGTACATCCGCATCCGGCACGAACGTTTGTCAGGATCAAAGGAACGATTCCCGTATTCGTGAATTTAAAGTCGTAAATGGCCGGGCCTCCGTTTTCCTGAATGGTGCCGAAATTGTGAGAGGTTTTGTCAAATTCAATTTTGGCCTTTTGACAGAAGGCGAACAACGGCACAAAAGTCAAAAGTAGAAAAATCAATTTTTTCATTGTATATTACTTTATATGTTAATGTTTTATAATGAACAGGTCACACACACCTTTAAAAAATCTCACAAATATAGGAAGAATTATAAAAAAATGTACAGAAAGGGTTTTAAAATGAATGTAAAAAATAAGGCGGGAGGGAAGTGTCCCGATTTTTTATTTTATGGCCCGATTGGGTTTTTGTTTTGAAATTCGTTTGTAAATAAGCGAATTAAATGTATCTTTGTGCCGTTTTAACGATATTATTAAAATTAAAGAATTAGAAATCATGTATTTAACGTCTGAAAAGAAAGAAGAACTTTTTACACAGTACGGGAAGTCTAATAAAGACACTGGTTCTGCGGAATCTCAGATAGCTTTATTTTCCTACCGTATTGGTCATTTAACCGAACATTTGAAGAAAAACCACAAAGATTTCGGTACACAGAGATCATTGATCAAATTGGTTGGAAAACGCCGTGCGTTGTTAGACTATTTGAAAGACCGCGACATTGAAAGATATCGTGCAATCATTAAAGCATTGAACATACGTAAATAATATACGTTGTCCGACAAGCCCGGCTCATCCGGGCTTGTTTCTATTACCTCCCCTCCCTCCTCCATTATCTAAAAGAATTCCGTTAAAATTATCATTTTAACCGTAAAAGAATTATGAACGTTATTGAGAAAAGTATTACTCTGGCAGACGGCAGAGTGATTACACTGGAAACAGGAAAATTGGCTAAGCAAGCCGATGGTGCTGTGATGGTGAAAATGGGCAATACGATGTTGCTCGCAACTGTTGTGTCGGCACCGGATGCCGGTCCTGATGTGGATTTTATGCCGCTGTCGGTGGACTATAAAGAAAAATTTGCTTCGGTAGGCCGTTTTCCCGGAGGATTTACAAGAAGGGAAGGAAGAGCGTCTGATTATGAAATTTTGGTATCCCGTTTGGTGGACCGCGCTTTGCGTCCCCTTTTTCCGGATGATTACCACGCAGAAACTTTTGTGCAGGTGACCCTGTATTCTGCCGATGAAGAGTCGATGCCGGATGCATTGGCCGGATTGGCTGCTTCTGCCGCTATTGCCGTGAGCGATATTCCTTTCCACGGACCGATCTCGGAAGTGCGGGTGGCACGTATCGACGGAGAATTTGTAATCAATCCTACCGCTTCTGCTTTGAAAAAGGCAGACCTGGATATTATGGTGGGAGCGACCTATGAAAATATTATGATGGTGGAAGGGGAAATGAATGAAGTGTCTGAAAAAGAAATGCTGGACGCTATCAAATTTGCTCATGCCGCTATTAAAGAACAATGTTTGATCCAGAACGAACTGGCAGCCGCTGTCAATAAACCGAAACGGGCTTATTGCCATGAGGTGAACGATGAAGAGTTGCGTAAAGACATTTGGGACAAATGTTATCAGAAAGCTTACGATGTGGCGCGTCAGTGCAATGCTAACAAGCATCTGCGCGGAGAGCTGCTGGACGGTGTACGTGCAGACTATCTCGCCAGTTTGAGCGAAGAAGACCAGGAAGCTAAAAAGAATCTGGTGGCACGCTATTACCATGATGTGGAAAAAGAAGCAATGCGCCGCATGATTCTGGACGAAGGTGTTCGTTTGGACGGACGTACCACAGAGCAGATCCGCCCGATCTGGTGTGAAGTGGATTATCTGCCCGGACCTCACGGTTCTGCTGTATTTACCCGTGGTGAAACACAGTCGCTGTCTACGGTGACTTTGGGTACGAAATTGGATGAAAAATTGATCGACGAAGCTACGATACAGGGAAAAGAACGCTTTTTACTGCACTATAATTTCCCGCCGTTCTCAACCGGTGAAGCTAAAGCTTCCCGTGGTGTAGGCCGTCGTGAAATCGGTCACGGAAACCTGGCTCTCCGGGCATTGAAACCGATGATCCCGGCAGATTTCCCGTATACCGTGCGTGTCGTTTCCGATATTCTGGAATCGAACGGTTCTTCTTCTATGGCGACTGTTTGTGCCGGAACTCTGGCCCTGATGGATGCAGGTGTGCCGATGAAAAAGCCTGTGACAGGTATTGCCATGGGACTGATCACGGATAAAGGTTGTACGAAATATGCCGTGCTTTCGGATATTTTGGGCGATGAAGACCACTTAGGCGATATGGACTTTAAAGTAACCGGAACACGTGACGGAATTACGGCTACCCAGATGGATATTAAGGTGGACGGTCTTTCCTATGAAATTATGGAACAAGCGCTGGAACAGGCAAAACGCGGACGTATGCATATCATGGATATTATTACCGAAACGATGCCGGCTCCCCGTGCCGATATGAAACCGCACGCTCCGCGTATCGTGTCGATCACGATTGATAAAGACCAGATCGGAGCCCTGATCGGTCCTGGAGGTAAGATCATTCAGGATATTCAGGAAAAATCCGGAGCAACCATCAATATCGAAGAAGTAGGCAATAAAGGTGTGGTGGATGTAGCCGCTACCAATGCAGAGTCTATCAATATGGCTATGGCACGTATCCGTGCTATCGTGGCTAAACCGGAAGAAGGCGAAATCTACGAAGGTACGGTGAAATCGATTATGCCGTTCGGTGCATTCGTTGAAATCATGCCGGGTAAAGACGGATTGTTACATGTGTCGGAAATCGACTACAAACGGATTGAAAAAGTGGAAGACGTGTTGAAAGAAGGGGATAAAATCCGGGTGAAATTGCTGGAAATCGATCCGAAAACCGGAAAATTACGTTTGTCGCATAAAGCCCTGTTGCCGAAGCCGGAAGGTTATGTAGAACGTCCGGAACGCCCGGAACGTCGTGACAGAGGCGATCGTCCTGACAGACGTGACCGCGGTGAAAGACACGACAGGCCTGAAAGACGGGAACGCCCTGAAAATAATGAGGCTTAAGGGATAGCTGAAAATGAAAATGCTCCCCATGAAATTCCGGACACGATTTTAAAGGCAGATTGCCGATTGTGAAAGGAATATCCGGTGGCGGGTGTTTTCAAAACAGACCTTAAAGGGATAAGAAAGTTAGCTTTCTTATCCCTTTTTCTTTGCCCGGACAGCTCCCGATATTAGGGTTGGGTTGTTTTAAGCCGGGAGTATGCAATTCCGGAAGCCGATTCTGTGATAATCTTTTACCTCTTATGCTACTGAAAATATTTAAACTTAAAACTTATTTACTATCTTTGTAACAGATAAACATGTTAAACAATGGAGAACAGATTAAAGGTCGGAGTCACTCAAGGAGATGTGAACGGTATTAGTTACGAGTTGATAATTAAGATGATGGCGGAGAATCGGATTTGTGAAGTGTGTACGCCTATTCTTTACGGTTCGTCGAAAGTGGCTGCTTATCACCGGAAAAACCTGAATGTGGAGAACTTTAGCCTGAATAGTATTCAGAATACGCAGGATGCCAACGGTAAACGTTGTAATATTATCAATTGTGTGGACGATGCCATCAAGGTGGATTTGGGGAGGGAAACTCTGGAATCGGACGAAGCTGCGATGATTGCTTTGAATGCAGGGTTGAGCGATTTAGACCGGAACGGAATCGACGTGTTGGTGGGCGCTCCTTTGGGATGTAATGCTTTTAAGCCTGAATCCGGTTGTCCCGCTTTTTTAGCTAAGCGCTATGAAGCGAAAAACGTCATGCCTTTGCTGGTGGGTGAAAAAATGAAAATGGGTTTTGTGACGACTCATGTGCCTTTTCAGGATATTGCTTCTCAAATCACTGTCGCCAATATATACAATAAGCTGAGGTTGCTGGATAGCTGCCTGAAAAAAGATTTTACCATTCGTAAACCCCGGATCGGCGTGTTGGGACTGAATCCTCACACAGGCGAGGGATGTATGTATGGGGAAGAAGAGCAGAACGTTATTATTCCTGCCATCGAGAAAGCCCGGAACAGCGGTATGATGGCTTTCGGCCCGTATGCTGCCGATGCTTTGTTCAGCGGGATAGAATTTGAGAAATTCGATGTGATTCTGGCAATGTACCACGATCAGGGGATGATTCCGTTTAAATCTATCGAAGGATTCGGCGGAGCGGTGCTGATGGCCGGGTTGCCGATGGTTTTCACTTCTACGGTGAGCGGAACGGCTTACGACCTGGTGGGGAAGGACACGGCGGATGAATCAGGATTGAGAAATGCGTTGTATCTGGCTATCGATGTTTACAATAACCGGCAGATGAACGATGATTTGCAGCAAAATCCGTTGAGACATTACGATATTGCCGGGAATGCCAACGAAAGCGATTTGAATGTGGAGCAGATTGCCGGGTTGAAAGAGGATGGAATGGAATAAAAAAAACAATACTGGAACATATCAGGAAAAGTAACTCTGTGATGGGGTTACTTTTTTAATTTATAAGCATCGGAAATAATAAATGAAACGGTATGAAAGGTTTGATTCTTAACGGTAGTCCGCGGCGGAACGGGAAGATCGGGCAGTTGATGAAATATGCTGCCGGAGTTTCGGGCGGGGAGGTGGAGCTGGTGAATGTGTATGACCTGAACATTCGTCCTTGCACGGCTTGCATGAAATGCCGGGCAACGGGGCGATGTGTGTTGCCGGAGGATGACGGCCACGGATTGGCGCGTAAGATTACGGAGGCGGACTGGCTTGTGGTGGGGTCGCCTACCCATTGGGGAAATATGAGTGCCGGGCTGAAAAATATGTTCGACCGTCTGGTTCCCGTGTTTATGGGGGAAAACGGACTGGGAATCCCGCAACCCCGCCAAAAGGGGAAACGGGCCGTGGTGGTGGCTACCTGCACAACTCCTTATCCTTTTAATGTGATTTTCCGTCAGAGCCGGGGCACGGTGAAGATGATCCGGGAGGTTTTGCAGACCGGAGGATTCCGGGTGTATTCGCTGGAAGTGCCCGGAACGAAAAACCGGGAAACCATTCCTGAAAAATATTTGAAACGATTGGCACGTATGGTCAAAAAAGCGCAATCAAGATGATGAACCGCCGGATATTGAGGCTTGCTCTCCCTTCGATCGTATCGAATATTACCGTTCCCCTGCTGGGGTTGGTGGATGTGTGGATTGTCGGTCATTTGGGTGAAACCGCTTATATCGGAGCTATTGCGGTGGGTGGGCTGCTGTTCAATATCCTTTATTGGAATTTCGGTTTTTTAAGGATGGGGACGAGCGGACTGACTTCCCAGGCTTATGGGCGGAAAGATGATGCGGGACAAGTCCGGGTGCTGGTGCAGGCGTTGAGTGTCGGGCTGGTGTCGGCTTTAGCGATTCTGGCGTTGCAGTTTCCGGTGGAACGGTTGGCGTTTTACTTGCTGGAAACGAGCCGGGATGTGGAGTTGTATGCTGTGCGCTATTTCCGGGTATGTATCTGGGGAGCTCCGGCGGTGCTGATGATGTATGGCTTTAAAGGTTGGTTTATCGGTATGCAGAATTCGCGTTTCCCGATGTTTATCGCTATTGCTGTCAATGTGGTCAATGTCGTATGTAGTCTTTTCTTTGTGTTCACCTTGGGTTTGAAAGTGGAAGGCGTTGCCTTGGGGACGGTGGTGGCCGAATGGTCGGGGCTATTGTTGGCGGTGTTACTTTGGCAGGCGCATTACGGAGAGCTGAAACGTTGGGTAACCCTGCGCCACAGCCTGAAATTATCGGTTATGCGCCGTTTTTTTGCCATAAACCGGGATATATTCCTGCGTACGGTGTGCCTGATTGCCGTGACTACTTTTTTCACTTCCACCGGAGCCCGGCAGGGGGATGTGATTTTGGCGGTCAATACCTTGTTGATGCAGTTGTTTACCTTGTTTTCTTATGTCATGGACGGTTTTGCTTATGCGGGTGAAGCCCTTACGGGGCGTTATGTGGGGGCAGGCGATTTAAAATCGCTCCGGCATGCGGTGAGAAATCTTTTCGGTTGGGGAATGGGTATGTCTTTGGGATTTACCCTGCTATATGTGATGGGCGGTAAGAATTTCCTGGAATTACTGACCAGTGACCGGGAGGTTGTCCGGGTTGCCGGGGATTATTTTTATTGGGTGTTGGCGATTCCGATAGCGGGGTTTGCCGCTTTTCTCTGGGACGGAATATTGATCGGCGCTACCGCCACCCGGCAGATGTTAGGGGCGATGCTGGTGGCTTCCGGGGCTTTTTTCCTGATTTATTATACGTTTTCCGGCTCTACCGACAATCATGTGTTATGGCTGGCTTTTCTGGTGTATCTGGCATTGAGGGGTATTGTGCAGGCCGTTTGGAGCCGTTCCTTATTTACGGAAGCTTATTTGATTAAAATAGGAAATAAAATTAAATGTGATTCAGAGTAGAGGATGATGAAACCATATTGTTATCAATATCCGCGCCCGGAAGTTACCGCCGATGATGTGGTTTGGGGCTGGCAGAACGGGGAAGCTCATGTGTTATTGATCCGGCGGGGAAAAGAGCCGTTTCGGGGATGCTGGGCCTTGCCGGGAGGATTTATGGAAATGGATGAAAGCGCTGAGGCCTGTGCTATGCGGGAACTGAAGGAAGAAACGGGGCTTTGCGTGCTTTCTGTGCGGCAGGTCGGGACGTTTTCCGCGCCGGAACGCGATCCGAGGGGACGGGTGGTGACGGTGGCATTTTATGCTTTTGCCGATATGCGGCAGGAATTGGTCCGGGCTGGGGATGATGCGGCAGAAGCCCGGTGGTTTGCCCTCACCGGATTGCCTTCGCTGGCGTTTGACCATCGGGAGATATTGGAAGCAGCCTTCCGCCAGGTAAGGGCCGACCGTGTGGCTGAATGGGATGTTTTGCAGGAGCGGGCTGCCGTTTGGCCGGAGGGAGCGGTGGAGGAGTGGTTGAATACGACAGAGAAAGCGTAGGTAATAAATCTGTTGTTTTCTTCTTTTTTTCTCTTCTTTTGATATATTTGTATAAAAGTAGTCCGGTTGTCCGGGCGTTGCTTTATGAGCATGGCTGTGCCGGAAGAATGAAGACAAACAGGATAAAAGATTGACTATGAAATATAATTGTTTCTTGTCGGGAAGTAAATGGTTACTGCTGGTGGGATTGTTGGGGCTGTTGTGGGCTTGCAGCGATGACGATAAGCCCGCTTCTTTGCGCCTGGTGCAGGAGGTTTCAGAAGTCCAGCGGTTTACCTGGGGAGAATCCCATAGTTACGCCATTACCAGTGAGCATGTGGATAAGTTTATCATTACCGCCAAACCGAGGGGGTGGATCGTGACTGTCGATGAAGAGGCGATCAGAATCACCGCTCCCCGGACGATTTCGGGAGTGGAAGGGACGACGGGGGAAGTGGTTGTTACGGCTTCCAGCCGGAAGGGAGAAAATCCTGTGATAACGATACGGGTAGAAATACCTACTTCGGCTATTATCGATTTGAGCCGCCCTGCGCTTTTCGACGATTCGGAAGTATTGCTGGCGGTGAGTGCTGCCGGAGATACTTTGGCGGAAGTATGCCGGGAATATGTGAGGCGGGACAGTGTGTCCGTGGGACAGGGGATTCGCGCCGTGGTGGTTTATTTATATGATCCCGCAGCGAAGGCTTTTAAGAGAGGATTTATTGCAACCAATGGCGGAGCGGTGGACCACGACGGGAAAAATTACCAGGGAGCGTCGGTAGGACCTTTGCAGGTGGTTTATGTGGTGGAGGGTGTTTGTACCGGATCGGGAAATTACGAGGGTGTTCCCGTAGCCCGCCTAATCCCACAGACGGTGGATGATGTGGAAGGAAACCGTTATGGTGTGGTAAAAGTGGGGGCGCAATATTGGATGCGTGAAAATTTGCGAACTCTGACTTATCGTGACGGAAGTGCCATCGGTAGCGATGCTTCCTGGTATAAAGATATGAATGTGGATGTAGCTTCGTCCGCTAAATTAAAGAAAATGTTCGGGGCGGGCTATACTTATACGGCTGCCCGGAATGAGGCGTTAGCCCCTCAGGGGTGGCGGGCTGCGAGGGATGCGGATTGGCTTACGCTGGAACGCTTTTTAAGAATGAGCGAAAGCGACCTTTATTCGGACGGGGCTGGCAGAGGCGAAGGATTAGCCGTTTATTTGAAGTCGGAAGGCGATGAATGGGCGAATAAAGGAGCAGGTTCGAATTTAACCGGATTGGGTTTTACTCCGGGGGGAGCCACTAATAATGCGATTATGATTAATGCTTATTTGTGGTCGGTTTCTTCGGACAGGGCTTATTTCCGTTTACTGAGCAGTTCCACTTCGTTTATTTTAAGGAGATTCGATAGTTTTCCGCGTATAAACGTCCGTTGTGTGCGTGAGAATTAAAAACCCGACCTTTTTCCCGAACATCTTACTGCCGGGAAAAAGGTCGGGTTTATAGGGAATATCATGTGGATTAAAAAGAAAATCAATCCTTTTTCACCCATACGGCTAATTTTCCTCCGGACACGGGGAATTTACCGTTTCCCTGTTCGTCGATCGTAACTTCTTCTTTCCGGTTTCCGGTGATCTCATGCCAGATTTCTCCTTGGTGGCGTTCTCCCACGTTCATCACTTTATCGCCGTCCTCTCCGTTCGAAAGCAATACGGCGACACCTGAGCCCGGATGTTTATCGTCCCCTGTACGGGTGAAGCCTACGGTGTTCGGGTGGTCGAAATAATTGTTTTGTTCTCCGAAGGCATATTTTTTCCGGGCATCCAGCAGGATGTCCAAAATCATCCGGTGGGGTGACTTTTTTCCTTTCACTCCATAGTAGTCACCATAGAAAATGCAGGGGTATCCTTCTTTCATAAGTAAAATCAAGCCATAAGCAAGGGGTTTGAACCAGTCCTTCACCTGCGATTCCAGAGAACTGTTTTTCTGGGAATCGTGGTTGTCCACGAAAGTGACCGCCAATGCCGGGTGATCGGTTACCAGCGTATCGGTCAGCAATTGGCTCAGGTCGTAGTCCCTGCCTTTTTGGGAGGTCTGAAACATATTGTAGTGTAGGGGCACATCGAACAAATCGACTTCATATTCCACCTGATTTAAATATTCGTCCAGCGAATCCTTGTCGTTTTTCCAGTATTCCCCCACTGCGTAGAATTGTTGGCCGCGTTCGCTTCTCACCGCTTCGAGGAAGTGTTTTATAAATTGGTCGTTGATGTGCTTGATGGCATCGAGGCGCATTCCGTCGAAATTAAATTCTTTGGAAACCCAGATGCCCCATCGTTTCATTTCCTCGACCACTTCGGGATGGTCAAAATCAATATCGGCGAACATGAGGAAATCGTAATTCCCGTTTTCGCCGTCCACCCCTTCGCTCCAGGCTTTATTTTCACCTAAAATCTGGTAGATGCCTTTTTTTCCGTTGGCGTTGTTATAGTCCGTTCCGGAGAAATGATACCAATGCCATTGGAAATCAGAGTATTTGCCTTTTCTGCCCGGAAAATTGAAGCCTGTCCAGCCCTCGATCTCGTAAGGTTCGCTGATGTCTTCCTCCCTCTGGTCGGGATTGACTTCTTTCGCCATGAATTTTTCGGTATAGTCGGCTCCCGCCTTATGATTCATCACAGCGTCGAGATAAACGTTGATCTGGTTTTTGTGCAGTTCTTCGATCATCTCCTGTAATTCCTGGCGTGTGCCGTATTTTGTACGGATTGTTTCCTTTTGGTTGAATTCCCCTAAATCGTACAGGTCGTATATGCCATACCCTTCGTCATCCTGTTTCCGGGCTTTATAGGCTGGTGGAATCCACACGGCCGTCACCCCGACTTCATGTAGATGGGCGGCGTCCGCTTTCAGTTGTTTCCAAAGATTGCCATCGTTGGGTAGATTCCATTCAAAATATTGCATCATCACTCCGTTTTTCATAGCTTCATTTTTTTAGTTTGTTTTATTAAAACGGAATTGATTGCGCAGAAGGTGTAAATAAAATTATAAATTATGTCAATGTAGGTGTAATCATTGTGCGCCGGAAACAGAGGATCGGGAAATGGCATCCCGGAAAGCGTAACCCATCGGTCGCCATAACGTTATAAATAGATAATCCAAAACGATAAAATACCATGAAACAAGAACGAATCTGGTGGAAAGAGGCGGTGGTTTACCAAATCTATCCCCGTAGTTTTCAGGATAGCGACGGCGACGGAGTGGGAGATTTGAGGGGTATCATTTCCCGGCTGAATTATATCAAGGGGCTGGGGGTGGATGTCGTTTGGCTGAATCCTATTTTTGAATCTCCAAATAAAGACAATGGATATGACATCAGCGATTATCGGGCGATCATGGCAGAGTGCGGCAACATGGACGATTTCGACGAGTTGCTGCGTGAAGTGCATGCACGCGGACTGAAGTTAGTGCTCGACCTGGTGGTGAATCACACCAGCGATCAACACCGTTGGTTTATGGAAGCCCGGCAGTCGCGGGAAAATCCTTATTATGAATATTATCACTGGTGGCCGGAAGAAAAAGGCAAGCCTCCTTTCCGTCCCAGTTATTTCGAGGCAAGCGCCTGGCGGTATAACCGGAAAACCCATTCTTACTATTTACATTATTTTTCCCGCGAACAACCCGACCTGAACTGGGAAAATCCGAATGTGAGGCAGGAAATCTACGATATGATGCGCTTCTGGCTGGATAAGGGGATCGATGGTTTCCGGATGGATTCCATTCCGCTGATTTCAAAAGACCCTTCGTTTCCGAAAGTCGATAAAAGGAAGTGGCCGGGTGTTTTTCCCTATTATGCCCACGGGCCTCATTTGCATGACTACCTGCATGAAATGAACCGGGAAGTCCTGTCCCGTTATCCTATTATGACGGTGGGAGAAGGCTCTGCCCTGAATGCGGAGGATGTGACACCGTTCGTCCGGCCGGAACGGGAGGAATTGGATATGGTGTATGGCTTCGGGCCTTCGGAAGTGAGGAATTATTCGAAACCGGATTCTCCCGACACGGGTATCGAGTACAGTCTTTTGGCTCTGAAACGGATGTTTACGCAATGGGATAAGGCGGTGGCGGACGGCTGGCCTTCTATTTATCTGGGGAATCACGATCAGGCGCGTATGGTTTCGCGTTTCGGCAGTGATTTGCCGGAGTTCAGGGAAGTGTCGGCACGCTTGCTGGCCACTTTTCTGCTGACAATGCGGGGAACTCCCTATTGGTATGCCGGGGATGAAATCGGGATGTCGAATGCCGGATTCAGAAAGATTGAGGATTATAATGATATTGCCACCCGCAATCAATTTGCCCGGCTTAAAAGGGGAAAGGGGGATTTAGAAGCTTTTCTGAGCGAGCAGGGGCGTGTGTCGCGCGATAACGCCCGAACTCCTTTCCAATGGGATAATAAGTTGCATGCCGGATTCACCACCGGAACCCCCTGGTTGAAAGTGAATGATAATTATCCGCAGGTGAATGTGGCAGCCGAGGAAAGGGATCCCGGTTCCGTGCTGAACTATTTCCGGAAACTGATTGCTTTTCGAAAAGCGAACCTGGGTTTAGCCTATGGGGATTATACGTTGCTCGACGAAGATAATCCTTTTGTATACAGTTATCTGCGGACAGGAGAGGCTCAACGCTTCCTGATAATGTTGAATTTTACGCCTAAACTCGGAACAGCCCGGTTGGATTTGGAATTGGACGGAGCGCAGGTGGCCGTGAATAATTACGGGCAGGAAGGTTTGAAATTAAAAGGAAAACAGGTGGAGCTACGGCCTTTTGAAGCTATGGTCGTGAATTTACACCCTGAAAAATGACGATTTGTTGGCGATTCATGTGCGGCGAAGGAAAAAATGATTTTATACTTCGCCGCATTGTTTTTCTGCATGGCGGATTTTTCTAAATTTGCACCCCCTGTTTCAGCAACAGGACGACAGATCATGGAACCTATTATTTTTACTTTATCCTACGAGAAGAAATGGATGTGCTGGATGGTGTATGCCAGTCCGGCAAAGGATGCCGGGGATTTTTTCCTGACTTCGGGAAGATATACCGGGGAGGAGGATATGGAGGTGCTTCCTGCTGTAAAGAAAATCGCAGCCCTTATTCGTAAGTACGATTCTTCGGCCCTGTATCAGCAATTTGGCCGGAAGAAATATAAAGATGAACGCCTGTTCCTGCAAAAGACGGACGAGGCTTATATCCGGGAACATATTCAACCCTATATCGAGAAATATGTTGCTCGGGTGCTGGATGAATTGACCGCATCCGGATTGCCTTTGTTTATGCGGGGAAACAGGTTGGATAATTTTTATAAGAACGAACGTATTTTTTTACAGCCGGGCAAGCTCCGGGCTTTGCTGAGATTTGAGCGTAACGGTGATTATACGCGTTATGTGTTACGGCTGGCCGACGGGGAGCGTATTTTTTATCCCGGTGATTATGCATTGAAGATTCTTACCCGTTTCCCTTGCCGGATTCTTTTAGGGAGGCAATTGTTCCGTTTTCAGGATGATTTCGACGGGCAGAGGCTTTTGCCGTTTCTGCAAAAACGCGAGGTGCTGATTCCGAAGACGAAAGAGGCGGAATATTTCCGGAAATTTATTTTAAAGAATATCCGGCAGGAAGAGATCGAAGTGCAGGGATTCGAAGTGATTGTGAGGGAGGTGGAAAAAAGTGCGGAATTGTCGTTGGAACAAGAGGTGTTTGCCATGCCTGTGTTGGCGCTGGAGTTTTGTTACGGCAAGCAGCGCATTCCTGCCTGGTCTTCGCGCAAAGTGCTGGTGGAACTTTGTACGGACGGTGATTCTTATGCTTTCTATAAAGTGAACCGCGATATGGAGTGGGAACGGCAGCAGATGGAAAAATTGTCCGCATTGGGACTTGTGGAGCAGGGGGAAGGCTGTTTCCGGGTGGAAGGGATTGGGTGGGAGTTATATGCAGGGAGCCGGGATACGGCGGAAGACCGGAAACAACCGGAAGAGGAAACCGGATGGGTTTGGGAGAAAACCGTGGATTGGGTGCGGGAACATTTGCAGGAGTTACGGGAGCTGGGGATTGGTTTTACCCAGAAGTCCCTGCGCAGGAAATTCTATACAGGTGGCTGGAATGTGGAATATTCCGAGCAGGAAATCCCGGATTGGTTTCAATTGCGTGCCGAGGTGGTGTTGCCGGACGGACGGCGTATTCCCCTGATCCGTTTCCGGGACTGTATTTTGGCCGGGAAGCGGGAGTATGTGCTGGATGACGGAACTGTTTTTCTGATTCCCGAGGAGTGGTTCGCCGTCTATGCCGATGTGCTTTTGTTCGCTCAGGCTAAAGGAAATGTATTGTTTTTGCATAAAAGCCAATATACTTTGCTGAAACAGCTTCCGGGGTTGCCCGGTCAGACCGGAGATAACGGCGGACAGGGAGAAAAATGGACTTTACCCGATGGGTTGAGGGCGGAGTTACGCCCCTACCAGCGCGAAGGCTACGAATGGCTGTACGGGCTTTACCGGAATCAGCTGGGCGGTTGCCTGGCAGACGATATGGGGTTGGGGAAGACGTTACAGACCATTGCTTTGTTGTTGAAATACAAGCAGGAAGGAGTGAGGGTGACGGCGTCCCGGAAAGTGACGGATGCAGGGGTGCAGTTAAGCCTTTTTGATGTGGCGGCAGAACGGGAAAAAGCGTCGCAACCTGTGGGAAATCCCGAATTTCATACGAATTTAGTGGTTGTTCCTGCTTCGCTGGTGCATAATTGGCGGAATGAGTTCAGGAAATTTGCCCCTCAGTTGAGCGTGACGATTTATGCCGGGCAAAATCGATTGGATTTACGTCCTTATTTGCAGCGTTCGGATGTGGTGATCGTAACCTACCACACCCTGCGCAACGATATAGATTATTTATCCCGGCTGTCTTTCGGGTTTGTTATTGCCGACGAAGCCCAGACGTTGAAAAATCCCGGTTCGCAAATACATCAGGCCGTGTTGCGGATTCGGGGCAAATGGTTTATAGCCCTGTCCGGGACGCCCGTTGAAAATTCATTGAGCGACCTGTGGGCGATTATGAATTTGGTTAACCGGAATATGCTGGGAACGCATCATTTTTTCAAGGCTCATTTTATTCGTCCGATTTTGGCGGATGTGGAGGGGCGGATGAGTGTCGCTCTCCGGAAACTGATTGCCCCTTATATTTTGAGGCGTACGAAAGAGGAGGTGCTTGCGGAACTTCCGGAACTGACATCCGAACTGGTAGTTTGCGAGCCGGAGGAGACCCAGCAGAAAATGTATGAGGAAGAGCAGTCGCGGGTGAGGAATTATATTCTTGGAAAACGGGAAAGGCAGGAGGAATTACGCAGCGATTTCATGGTGCTGAAAGCCCTGATCCGCTTGCGGCAGATTGCCAATCATCCACGTTTGGTGGAACCGGAATATTCCGGGGATTCCGGAAAATTCAGGGAGGTATTCCGGATGTTGGGGGAAGTGATCGGTGCAGGGCATAAAGTGCTGGTATTTTCGTCATTTGTGAAATATCTGAATTTGGTTGCGGAAGAGGTGGAACACCGGGGATGGAGGTATGCGATGTTGACGGGGGCGACTGCTGACCGCGAGCAGGAAATCCGGCGTTTTGCTTCGGATAAAGCCTGTAAGTTGTTTTTAATTTCCCTGAAAGCCGGAGGGGTGGGGCTGAACCTGACGGAGGCGGATTATGTTTTTATCCTTGATCCCTGGTGGAATTTGGCGGCGGAGAATCAGGCCGTGGGACGCGCTCACCGCATGGGACAGAAACAGGCGGTTTTTGTGTACCGTTTTATCACGGCAGGGACGTTGGAAGAAAAGATTTTAGCGATTCAACAGCGCAAGCAACGTTTGGCGGATGCTGTTGTGGGAGTTTCAGCCGCTGTGCCGTTGAACGACGAAGAGTTACTGGAAGCATTGAGTTAGGAGTGGATTCTCTTGTTTTTCAGTGTTTTTCATAGACTGGGAACTTTAAGGATGTCCGGATTTAGAGAAACTGTTTTTTGGTTTCTTCGGAAAAAAGTGTATCTTTACAGAATTATTGATTTAAGCAGGCTGAGAGAGCCATATATTTGATGACATTTGAAAATTTGAATTTGATAAAGCCTATTCTTGAGGCTTTACAACAGGAGGGGTATGAAACACCGACGCCGATTCAGGCGAAAGCAATTCCAATCGTTTTAGCAGGAAAAGATTTATTAGGTTGCGCGCAGACAGGGACAGGGAAAACTGCCGCTTTCTCGATACCTATTTTACAGCATTTATCTGGCCGGGATTTACCTGCCGGACGCCGCGCGATTAAGGCGCTGGTGCTGACGCCAACCCGGGAACTCGCCATTCAGATCGGCGAAAGTTTCACGGCATACGGACGATATACAAAGTTAAGACATACAGTTATTTTTGGCGGGGTTTCGCAGGTTCCGCAGGTGGAAACCTTGAAGAAGGGAATCGATATTCTGGTGGCTACGCCGGGACGTTTGCTCGATTTGATTGCCCAGAAATTTATCGATTTGCAGGCTTTGGAGTATTTTGTGCTGGATGAGGCCGACCGGATGCTGGATATGGGATTTATCCACGACATTAAACGGATTATTCCGTTGTTACCGAAAAAGAGGCAAACGTTGTTCTTTTCGGCTACGATGCCGCCAGAGATCGCCACGCTTGCCGATTCTATGCTGTATCGCCCGGAAAAAGTGGCGGTAACGCCTCCTTCCTCTACGGTGGATATGATCGAGCAGTCGGTTTATTTTGTGGAGAAAGAAGATAAAAAGAGTTTATTGATCGAATTGCTGAAAGATGCCGATATTGGCTCGGCTTTGGTATTTTCACGCACGAAATACGGGGCGGATAAAATTGCCCGTTTCCTGAATAAGGCCGGAATTTCGGCCGATTCAATCCACGGCGAAAAGTCGCAGGGAGCCCGTCAGAAAGCCTTGTCGAATTTCAAGGGACACCGCATTAAAGTGCTGGTGGCTACCGATATTGCGGCCAGGGGGATCGATGTGGACGAACTGAGTCATGTGTTCAATAACGATTTGCCCAATGTGCCTGAAACTTATGTACACCGGATCGGACGTACGGGACGTGCCGGGCACAGCGGTGTGGCCGTTTCGTTTTGCAGTGCGGAGGAGCGGCCTTTGCTGAAAGATATTCAGAAGTTGATCGGCAAAAATATTCCGGTGGTGGAAGACCATGCTTTTATTTCAGAAGCGGGTATTGCCGCCCAAAAGGAAGCCGAAGATCAGTTGAAAGCTAAAGCGAAGGAGAATAAGACTTTCCGGGGAAGCCGTGCCAATGGGGATTTCTGGCGTCGCCGGAAACGTGAAACCGCTACTAAACACGCCTGATGACAGGAGTGTTGGCGGCTATTTAACGATTTGATTTTTAGTCGGTTTTGGGTTCTGGATTGGATTCAGACCTGAAAACGCAAGATCGAAAAAGGATAGCCGTATGAAAGTGGAATAAGAGGATTTATATAGCCTGTTCCGGATTTGTTTCCGGGCAGGTTATTTTATTTTTTTCCCTGTTCTCCGCCACAAAATGCCCGGAAAAATATTTTTGTGGTGCTGTTTTTTTTTAACTTTGCAAAGCATGTAGAAAATGTATAAAACATGGTAGAAAACTATTCAGAGGATTCCATAAAGACGTTAGATTGGCAGGAACATATTCGTAAGCGTCCGGGTATGTATATTGGAAAATTGGGGGATGGCTCGGCTCCTGATGACGGTATTTATATTTTAGTGAAAGAGGTAGTGGATAACTCGATCGACGAGTTTGCGATGGGGTGTGGAACGGAAATCAGGATTAAGGTGGAAGACCGCAAGGTGACCGTGAGGGATTTCGGGCGGGGTATTCCGTTGGGTAAGCTGGTGGACGCTTCTTCTAAGATGAATACCGGAGCGAAGTACGATTCGGAAGCCTTTAAAAAGTCGGTGGGGTTGAACGGTGTGGGTATCAAGGCCGTAAATGCCCTGTCGGAAAGTTTTGAAATACAGTCATTCCGTGACGGTGAAACCAAATATGTGCATTACAGTCAGGCTAAAATCATTGAAGAGCACGATATTGAGCCGACCACGGAGCCGAACGGCACACAGGTGATTTTTTATGCCGATAAGGAAATTTTCGGTAACTACCATTACATAGCCGAGTACCTGGAAGCGATGGTCAAGAATTATGTGTTCCTGAATACAGGGTTGACGATTGTTTTCAACGGGCATAAATATTTTTCGAAACGGGGATTGTACGACCTGTTGATGGAGAATATGAACGGGGAAGGGCTTTATCCGGTGATCCACCTGAAAGGGGACGATATTGAGATGGCCATGACGCACGGACGGCAATACGGAGAGGAATATTATTCGTTTGTGAACGGGCAGCATACCACTCAGGGAGGAACTCACCTGAACGCTTTCCGGGAAGCGATAGCCAAATGTATCCGTGATTTTTACAAGAAAGATTTCGATATATCCGATATTCGGACTTCGATTATCGGCGCTATCAGCATCAAGGTGCAGGAGCCGGTGTTCGAATCGCAGACAAAAACGAAATTAGGTTCGAAGGACATCGGGCCTGACGGGCCTACGGTGAGGAATTTCATTATGGATTTCATGACCAAAGAGCTGGACAATTACCTGCACCGTAATCCGGATACAGCCGAATTGTTGTTAAAGAAAATAGTGGAGACGGAGAAGGAACGCAAAGCGATGTCCGGTATTCAGAAAATAGCCCGCGAACGTGCCAAACAGGTCAGTTTGCACAATCGTAAGCTGCGGGATTGTCGGGTGCATTTCAATTCCAGCCACGAACAAAAAAACGAATCGTCTATTTTTATCACCGAGGGGGATTCTGCGAGCGGTTCCATCACCAAATCCCGTAATGTGAATACACAGGCGGTGTTCAGCTTACGGGGAAAACCGTTAAATTCATACGGATTGACGAAAAAGGTGGTGTATGAGAATGAGGAGTTCAATCTTTTACAGGCAGCCCTGAATATTGAAAACGGGTTGGAAGATTTACGCTATAACAACGTGATTATCGCTACGGATGCCGATGTGGACGGTATGCACATCCGTTTGCTGTTGTTGACGTTTTTCCTGCAATTTTTTCCCGATCTGGTGAGGGCAGGGCATGTTTACATTCTGCAAACCCCTTTGTTCCGGGTGCGGAATAAGAAAGAAACCCGTTATTGTTATTCGGACCGTGAGCGGGAAGATGCTATAAAAAAATTAGGCCCGAAACCGGAGATCACTCGTTTTAAAGGTTTGGGAGAGATTTCCCCCAATGAGTTCCAGCATTTCATCGGAAAAGATATTCGCCTGGAACCGGTGCGCATTTCAAGGGGGGATTCGATTGACGAAGTGTTGAGCTATTACATGGGAAAAAACACCCCGGAACGTCAGGATTTTATTATCGATAACCTGTATATTGAAAAGGACGAATTGAGATAATTGTTGCAAAATATAGAGTCGGATGGCAGAAGATATAATTGATATTGAGGATTTGAATATAGAGCCGGGGAAAGAACACGAGGAGGAAGACGAGCAGGTGATCGAAGTAAACGTAGGAGGACAGGAGGAACACGGGCATATTCGTTCGATCCAGCATTTGTCGGGAATGTATGAAAAGTGGTTTCTGGATTATGCGTCGTATGTTATTCTGGAACGCGCCGTGCCTTATGTGAACGACGGGTTGAAACCCGTGCAGAGGCGTATTCTGCATTCCATGCGCGAGTTGGACGACGGGCGTTATAACAAAGTGGCGAATGTCATTGGAAATACGATGAAGTACCACCCGCACGGGGATGCTTCTATCGGGGATGCTTTGGTGCAATTGGGACAGAAAGACCTGTTGGTGGACTGTCAGGGAAACTGGGGGAATATCCTCACGGGCGATTCTGCTGCCGCTCCCCGTTACATCGAAGCCCGTTTGTCGAAGTTTGCGCTGGAGGTGGTGTTCAACCCGAAAACTACGATTTGGAAACCTTCCTATGACGGAAGAAACCGGGAGCCGGTTACATTGCCGGTGAAGTTTCCTTTGCTGCTTGCCCAGGGGGTGGAAGGAATTGCTGTGGGACTGGCTTCGAAGATTTTGCCGCATAACTTTATCGAGTTGATCGATGCCTGTATCGCCCACCTGAAGCACGAGGATTTTGTTTTATATCCCGATTTTCCTACCGGAGGGATGGTAGATGTGGCGAAATATAACGATGGAGTGCGGGGAGGAAATGTGAAAATACGTGCCCGGATCGAGAAGGATAACAGCAATAAAATACTGAAAATTACTGAAATCCCTTATGGGCGAACCACTTCTTCGCTGATCGATAGTATTATCAAGGCAAACGATAAGGGGAAGATCAAGATTAAAAAGATCGACGATAACACGGCGGCTGATGTGGAAATATTGATTCATTTAGCTCCGGGGGTTTCTTCCGATAAGACGATAGATGCCTTGTATGCTTTTACGGATTGCGAGTTGTCGATCTCCCCGAATTCCTGTGTGATCGAGAATGAGAAGCCGTGTTTTATGCCGATTTCTGATATTTTGCGTCAATCGGCCGACGATACGGTGAAGTTGCTGCAGCTGGAATTGGAAATCCGGTTGAGTGAGTTGCGGGAAGAATGGCATTTTGCTTCTTTGGAAAGGATATTTATCGAGCAAAAGATATACAAGGATAAGGAATACGAAGAGAGTGAATCGGGCGAAGCGGCAATTCCCCATGTGAGGAAGCGGCTAAAACCTTTTACCGGTAATTTTTACCGGGAAGTGACCGATGACGACATTTTGAAGCTGTTCGAAATCCGGATGAAACGAATCTTTAAATTCGATTCGGACGAGGCCGATAAAAAGATTCAGAATCTGGAGGACGAAATTTCCCAGGTTAAGAATAATATAGAGCATATTATCGAATATACGATTGCTTATTACGAACGTATCCGGACAAAATACGGTAAAGGCCGGGAACGGAAAACCGAAATCCGCAATTTCGAGAATATCGAAGCGGCTAAGGTTGTCATTGCCAACGAGAAGTTATACATCAACCGGGAGGAAGGATTTATCGGGACAGCCCTGAAAAAGGACGAGTTTATCTGCGAGTGTTCCGATATGGACGAGGTGATTATCTTTAAGAAAGACGGTAGCTATTATGTGACTAAAGTGGCGGACAAGATATTCGTGGGGAAAGATGTGTTGTATGTGAATGTGTTCAAGAAGAACGATAAGCGTACGATCTATAATGTGGTTTACCGGGACGGACGTTATGGGGTGGCCTACGTGAAGCGGTTTAATGTGACGGGTGTGACCCGGGATAAGGTTTATAACCTGACCAAAGGAACGGCGGGATCGCGGGTGATTCATTTTTCGGCTAATCCGAACGGTGAGGCGGAAGTGATTAAAGTGTGCCTGAAACCTAAGCCCAGCCTTAAAAAATTGGTTTTTGAGTACGATTTTGCCGACCTGGCCATCAAAGGACGGGATTCACAGGGAAATACATTGTCGAAAAACGATATTCATAAGATCAGCGTGGTGCAGAAAGGGGTGTCAACTTTGGGTGGGCGTAAGATTTGGTTCGACGAGGATGTATTGCGCCTGAATACCGATGAGCGGGGAAAATACCTGGGAGAATTTCAGGGAGAGGAACGCATTTTGGTGGTAAACAAGAACGGCACGTTCTATACTTCCGATTTTGACCTCGGTAACCATTATGATGACGGTTACCTGATTTTAGAGAAATACAATCCCGATACGGTATGGTCGGCTGTCTTTTACGATGCGGAACAGCAGTATTATTACCTGAAGCGTTTCCGTTTCGAAGATTCGGCCAAGCTGAATTCGATTATCGGCGATACGGAAGGCTCGCGTTTGGTATGTTTGAGCAGTGAGCGGCATCCGCGTTTTGAGATTGTGTTCGGCGGGCGTTATGAAAACCGTCCCGCAGAGGTGGTGGTGGCCGACGAGTTCATTGCCGAGAAATCTTATAAGGCGAGAGGGAAGCGGGTGACCACTTTTGAGGTGAAGGAAATCCGGGAAATCGAGCCTTTGGTGAAAGAGGACGAGCAGGAAATGAATCGTGAAGTTGAGTTCGAGATCACGAATCCGGAAGAGCTGGCGGAAGATGAGCAGATGAAACTGGATTTTGAATAAAGAGGCCGGAAAAGCGGAAGAGGATTTGTTGGGAATGATTGCTGGAAAGGTGAAATCATCGATAAATATAAAACACGAAGGGAAGGATAAGTGGGGTGAAGATAGATAAGTTAAGGGATGAAATATTTTTTGGTTGGCTATATGGCTTGCGGGAAAACCCGCCGGGGCAAAAGCATGGCGGAAGAAATGGGTATCCGCTTTATCGATTTGGATGCCTATATCGTGGATCGTGAAAAGCGGACGATTCCGGAGATTTTTGCCGCCGTGGGAGAGGCCGGATTCCGGAAACTGGAAACCAGGTATCTGAAAGAAGTGTGTGAACTGTATAAGGATTTTATTTTATCGACCGGGGGCGGAACGCCTTGTTTTAACGATAACATGGAATATATGAATGCTCAGGGACATACCATTTTTTTGGATACGGACGTGGATACGATAACCGAACGGCTGATCCGGGGGAAGCACAAGCGTCCGATGGTGAGCCATCTGGCCGATGAGGAGATACGCGATTTCGTGTGTAAGCACCGGGCGGAACGTATGCCTTATTACGGCCTGGCTAAGGAGCGGATCGTATAAAATGTGCCCCTATGAGAATATTCGTGTAAAAGGTTTTGAACGAGCTTGATGGCATAAATAACAATTAACCCGTATAAATAGTATAAAAGATGAGGACAATAATAGGTTTTATAGCATTAATACTGACGATTATGGCAACTTCATGTAACAGCGGAAACAGTGAACAGAAAATACAAACGCAGGATGCGATAGAAAATATCATGTCGCGGAAAAGCGTGAGAAAATATTTACCGAAACCGGTGGAAAAAGAAAAAGTGCAAACCTTGCTGAAAGCCGGAATGGCTGCTCCCAGCGGCAAGGATGTGCGTCCCTGGGAATTTGTGGTTGTGACCGACCGGGCTGCGCTCGATTCGATGGCTGCCGCTTTACCTTATGCCAAAATGCTGACGGGGGCACCGATGGCGATTGTGGTTTGTGGAGATACTACAAAATCGTCGTATTGGTACCTGGATTGCTCGGCAGCTACCCAGAATATATTGTTGGCTGCGGAAGCTCTGGATTTAGGGGCTGTTTGGACGGCTGCCTATCCGTATGACGACCGTATGGCTGTGGTGAGCCAATACACCGCTTTGCCGGAACACATCAAACCCTTGTGTGTGATTCCCATTGGTTATCCTGCTATGCCGCATAGCCCGAAAGATAAATGGGACGAAAGCAAGGTGCATGAGAATAAATTCTGATTTACCGGAAAGAAATAAAAAGCGGGAAAGTTTATCTTTCCCGCTTTTTTGTAACAATATTTTAGGCGTGATTGGTGAAAGCGGAAGAGGGGGGGATTACGTCTTTTCTTTGAAAGCTCCTAAGCCGAAAAGGGCGAAATCGTAACGGATGGGATCGGCAGGATCGAATTCGCGGAGGCGTTCCGTGAGTTCCTGTACGGCTCGGGCATCGTTTTGATTGCGGGTGAGCAGTCCCAGTTGCCTGCTTACATTTCCGGTGTGCAGGTCGAGGGGTATGAGCAGGGCCGATACGGGGATTCCTTTCCATAATCCAAAATCGATTCCGCTATGGTCGCTGCGTACCATCCAGCGCAGGTACATATTGACACGTTTGGCGGCAGAGCCTTTGTCCACGTTTGCAATGTGCCGCAGTACCCGGTTTTCTGCCGGAAGTTCGGTGAAAACGGCATGCCAGTGGCGTAGGACGGCGAACATATCGCGGTTTTCTTCCCAGGCTGTCGTGAACACGTTTTCCAGTCCCCCGTGATTCCGGTAAATGTTCGACAGGGAGCGGATAAAATAGCAACAATCGTAAGCGTTGAATGTCCGGTGTTTGAAATGGCAAAACCGTTCCAGGTCGGATTCTTCCGCCTGACGGATAAAATCCGCCGGGGCATAATCCATCGCCTGCATTAATTCCTTACATTTTTTTATAATCGTGGGACGTTGTCCCCAGGCCAGCGAAGCGGCGAGGAATCCGGCAATTTCAATGTCCTCTTTTTCTTCGAACATTTTGGGTATCTGGATCGGGTCGGTTTCGATGAAAAAATCCGATTTACAGTATTCCAAATATTTTTCGTCCAGCAATTTTTTGATTTCCGGCAGGTTCATAGGTTAGCATTTTTCATTTTCTTGTCCGGCGGGTTTGGTCGCCCGGAGCATTTCCCGCTTTCCCGGAGGGCCGGGCAGGCGTTTCAGGCTGAAGCCCACTTGCCGGAGAGCCTGTTTTACGATGCCTTTCACACAATAGGTTACAAGTATGCCGCCGGGTTTCAGGGCATCGAAGAACCTCCGGAACACTTCTTCCGTCCAGAGGTGGGGCTGCACATCGGGGTTGAAGGCATCGAAAAATACGATGTCGTATTCCGCCGGGAAGCAGGTGTCCCGCAAATCCTGCCGATGTTTGCAAAGGGAAAAATCCGGCGTAATTGCCGTAAGCGTTTCCCAGGGGGCTTCGTGCAGCCGGGCAAAATGTTCCGGGCGGGGATAGGGGATCTGCTCCGTGTAGTTTAGCCGGGCCGCCTCTTCCGGTGTGAGCGGATATTTTTCAAGGCTGTGGTAAACCACGGGTAATTCCTGGGTTGCGGTATATACCAATGTCAGGTAAGCGTTTAAGCCTGTGCCGAATCCGGCTTCCAGAATCCTTAAAGAATCCGGGGAGTTTTGTATGTTCTCCCGGTAATATTCTATCCCGGCGCGGACAAAAATATGCATGGATTCCTGCACCGCTCCATGCACGGAATGATAATGCTCATTCAGTTCCGGCACGTACAGCGTGGTGCTACCGTCTTCTGTCCGTATAAATTCGTGTGTCATGGGTAGAGCGCCGGAGTGTTCCGGTTGTTTTAGCAAAGTTCTTTCCGCAATAGGTTTATAAATTCGATAATATCGCTTTCCGTGGTATCGAAGGAACACACCCAGCGTACTTCGGAAGCGTTTTCATCCCACACGTAGAAAAAACAATCTTCTTGCAACTGTTGGATTTTTTCTCGGGGGATTATAGCGAATATTTCGTTGCCTTGTACTTCCTGGGTAATTTTTATCCCCGGAATGGTTGCCGCTTCTTTGGCCAAACGCTGCGCCATAGCGTTCGCATGGGCTGCGGTTTTCAGCCATAGTCCGTTTTTCAGTACCGCAGAAAACTGTACCGCAATATAGCGGCTTTTAGAATGAAGCTGCATCAATTGTTTACGGATGTATTTTACTTCTTTGGAAAAAGAGGTGTTGAAGAAAATGACGGCTTCCCCGAACATCATCCCGTTTTTCGTGCCTCCGAAACTGAGTACGTCTATTCCGACCTTAGCCGTCATTTCTGCGGGAGTGCAGCCTAAATAGGCGATGGCATTGGAAAGGCGCGCCCCGTCCATGTGCACGTATAAGCCGTGTGCATGGGCAAAGTCGCAGATTTCTTTTAATTCATCCAGCGTATAGGCTGTGCCCAGTTCCGTACACTGGGTGATTGAAATGATTTTCGGCTGGGTGTGGTGCTGGTCGCCGAAATTGTGCATGTGATTTTGGATTAGCCCGATATTCAGTTTCCCGTCGAAAGTGGGAACGGTCAATAGCTTACATCCGGTTTGCTTTTCTATCGCCCCGCATTCGTCCACGTTGATGTGGGCGGTTTCCGCACATATCACAGAATTGTAGGAATGAGTAAAGGCGGACAGGCTAAGGATATTGGCCCCTGTTCCGTTGTATACGAAATAAACATCTATGTCTTCCCCGAAAATGGCTTTAAAATCTTGTTTGGCCTTTTCTGTGAAGGTATCTTCTCCGTAAGAATGCTGATGTCCGTAAGATGCTTCTTCCAATGCTTTGAACACTTCCGGCAATACACCGGAAAAATTGTCACTTCCAAAACCACGAATCATAATGTGCGCTCAGATTAAAATTTTATTGTTCCCGTTTGTGCCGGGGATGCGGAACAAAGATATGAAAAAAAGTCTGTAAAGGTTTTAGACTTTACAGACTTTATGGGATTATCCTCCCGGAGGGAGGGGGTTACATCAGGAAGCTCAACAGCGTTCCGGCAGCTACGGCCGATCCGATCACTCCCGACACGTTGGGAGCCATCGCGTGCATCAGCAGATAGTTGGTCGGATCGTTCTTCAATCCCATGTTTTGTACCACACGGGCGCTGTCCGGGACGGCCGAAACTCCGGCAGCACCGATCATCGGGTTGATCGGGTTGTCTTTCGGCGATAGCACGTTCATGAGTTTGGCAACCAATACACCGCCGGCTGTGGCGATGACGAACGAGAAAGCACCCAGCACAAATATCTTGATGGAAGTTTCTGTCAGGAATACGTCGGCCTGAGTGGAAGCTCCTACGGTGATACCCAGCAGCATCGTAATGATGTCGATCAGGGCGTTGCTGGCTGTGTTGGCCAAACGATTGGTTACCGTAGATTCTTTCAGCAAATTACCGAAGAATAACATTCCCAGCAACGGAAGAGCCGAAGGTGCGATAAAGGCCGTCAGCAGCAGGCCGATGATCGGGAATAGTTGTTTTTCCAGACGGCTTACGGCACGTGGGGCACGCATCTTGATTTTCCGTTCTTTTTTCGTGGTCAGCAGGTTGATCACAGGCGGCTGGATCACCGGAACCAATGCCATGTAGGAATACGCGGCGATAGCGATCGGACCGATCAGGTTTTTCACCAGCGTTCCGTCGGCCAGCATATTGACACCGTTCGCCAGTTTGGACGACAGGAAGATGGCCGTGGGACCGTCCGCTCCACCGATAATACCGATGGCGGCAGCTTCAGGAGGAGCAAATCCTAACCAAAGAGCCCCGAGGAAGGTTACAAAGATACCTAACTGCGCAGCCGCTCCCAAAAGCATCAGGCGCGGATTGGAAATCAGCGAGGAGAAGTCGGTCATGGCTCCGATCCCCAGGAAGATCAAAGGCGGATACCAACCGTTGATAACCCCCGAATACAGGATATTCAACACCGATCCCGGCTCATAGATTCCTAATTTCAGGTTAAACGCTTCCCCCATATAGAAAGGAATATTTCCGATGATGATACCCATTCCAATCGGGATGAGCAACATTGGCTCATAGTCGAAGCGGATGGCCAGGTAGATGAAAAACAGGGCTACCAGAATCATCACCAGGTTTTTCCAGGTGGCATTGGCAAATCCGGTAAATTCCCAGAAATTTTTCATTCCGGCAACAGCATCGGAATTGTGCACTGCGTTCATCACCGGGGCGGAAAAATGAAGCATATTTTCTGCAAACCACGCTTTTCTTTCGCCTAAGTTTACGGTGACGTCGTGTGTCAGGTAACCTCCGTTTCCGTTAGGGTCTAAATTCGGTTTAAACTCGGTGATTACTTTCGGGTTGTAGTTCATGACTACGGTATCGCCGTTCAGCTTCCACGTTCCCGTGTAGCGCTGCTTGATAGAGTCCATGGTGAAAGTGCCGTCGTCCAAAAACGAATAGGTTTTATACCGGGCGACAGTTCTGTCGGATGTTCCGACAGCATTGGGGATATAACCGTCGGTCTTATTCACCCACTTGCCATGGACAAGCTCTTCTTTTAAGCTGCGGTGTCCGGATGCCTGGCAATATTCATTGCCTGTCACCACAAACAGGAACGACAGCAATATAAAAATAAGTTTGTTCATATTTTTGTATTTATGCAAGTTCTACTAAAGTGTCTCCTTGTAAGATGGAATCGCCTTCTTTGACGAGGATCGCTTTCACTACACCGCCTTTTTCGGAAACGATGTTGTTATCCATTTTCATGGCTTCCATAATCATCAGG
The DNA here is from genome assembly GCA_900541415.1 of uncultured Odoribacter sp. Classification (GTDB taxonomy): domain Bacteria; phylum Bacteroidota; class Bacteroidia; order Bacteroidales; family Marinifilaceae; genus Odoribacter. The sequence continues at coordinate 51,822 of UQJP01000004.1, forward strand.
CAATCTCCTGCTTTTACGGTAGCTCCTACGGAAACATTGATTTTCTTAATTGTTCCGGGGAGTGGGGAGCTTACTTTGTAGGCTTTTCCCGTGTCTGCCGATTTCTTGATGTCGCCTTCTCCCGGCTTATTCACCACAGGTTTGCGAGCCAATACAGGAGTTTTCGTTTTTTTATCTTCTCCCTCTATCTCTACGTCGTAAGCTGTTCCGTTTACGGCTACTTTTGCATTGTTTCCATCGAATTCACCGATTTCAACTTCGTAGGTCTGCCCGTTGATTTTGAATTTATATTTCTTCATAGTTTTAATCGTTTTTCATTAATTATTTTCTCAGCGGTTGGTTTTGTACACCGTAAATTTTAGAACTCCACGGAGAGTATTGTTTCTGTGCATTGCGGATGGTGATGATGTTACTTTCCTCGTCATGCAATTCGTTCAGATACATATGAAGTCCCATAGCGATAGCCACATTGACATCGGCTTGCACGTTCACGGATTGAGCTTCCTCGGTTTTCCCTTCTTTTTTCAGTTTATTTTTGATGTTCATTTCCAAAAGTTTGGGAATTCCCATAAAGATAAAAACCAAAATGGCAAGAGAAATAAATACCACCAGAATACTCACGATGGAAATTGTGTATCCACCTGCTTCTGCTGCGGCGTCTGTGGCGAGCATGATTAAACTTGTCATATTTCTTTATTTATAAGGGTATATTACTATGTTTTTTCGGTGGATTGACCACTTTTTTCGTGCGTAAGCTTTCGAATGCGCGGATTACCCGGAAACGGGTGTTACGCGGTTCGATAACATCGTCGATATATCCGAATGAAGCTGCCTGATAAGGGTTGGCGAAAGCTTCGTTGTAAGAATCGGTTTTTTCTGCGATGAATTTCGCTTTTTCTTCCGGATCGGTGATCGCTGCGATTTCTTTTCCGTAGAGCACCTCGATGGCTCCCTGCGCACCCATTACCGCAATTTGTGCCGTAGGCCATGCGTAGTTGAAATCACCGCGCAATTGCTTACATGACATCACGTCGTGAGCTCCACCGTATGATTTACGCAGGGTAACGGTAACTTTGGGAACGGTAGCTTCTCCGTAAGCGAACATTAGTTTCGCTCCGTGAGTGATGATACCGCCATACTCCTGCACTTTGCCCGGCAGGAATCCCGGAACGTCTACCAAAGTAAGGATCGGGATATTGAAACAGTCGCAGAAACGCACGAAACGCGCCGCTTTGCGGGATGCTTCGATGTCGAGAACTCCGGCATAGAAATTAGGCTGGTTGGCGATTACGCCTACCGGAATGCCTCCCATGCGGCAGAAGCCGACGATAATGTTTTTAGCGTAATTCCGATGTACTTCCAGGAATTCCCCGTTATCGACGATCGATTCGATCACCTCCAGCATGTTATAGGGCTGGTTGGGATTATCGGGAATGATCGAGTTCAGACGATCTTCCAGACGGTCGATCGGATCGGTGCTATCGATGACCGGAGCGTCTTCCAGGTTGTTGGAAGGCAGGTAGGATAATAGTTTACGGATAATCAGGATACCTTCTTCTTCGTTTTCCACCATGAAGTGAGCAACTCCCGATTTACTGGAGTGAACACGGGCTCCTCCGAGGTCTTCGGTGGAAATATCTTCCCCGGTAACGGTTTTCACCACTTTCGGCCCGGTGACGAACATATATGAGTTTTCTTCGGTCATCAGGATAAAGTCCGTAAGTGCAGGAGAATACACAGCTCCTCCGGCGCACGGCCCAAAAATTGCGGAAATCTGCGGAATCACGCCGGATGCCAGAATATTGCGTTCGAAAATTTCGGCGTATCCGGCCAGTGAAGTCACACCTTCCTGAATACGTGCACCGCCGGAGTCGTTTAATCCGATCACCGGAGCGCCTACCGTCATGGCTTTATCCATAACCTTGCAGATTTTCTGCGCGAGTGTTTCGGATAATGCCCCGCCGAATACGGTGAAATCCTGTGCAAATACAAATACGATACGTCCGTCGATCGTTCCCTGTCCGGTAACGACGCCATCTCCGAGGAATTTATTTTTTTCCATGCCGAAATTGGTGCAACGGTGGGTGACGAACATATCGAATTCTTCGAAGCTACCCTCGTCGAGCAGCATGTCGATACGTTCACGGGCTGTCAGCTTACCTTTCTGGTGCTGAGAATCGATTCTTTTTTGTCCGCCTCCTAATTTGGCTTCTCCCCGGAGGTCTATCAGTTTTTTTACTTTATCTTGATTTGTGGCCATGTTTTTTAAGTTTGAATGTTTATAAAGCTATCAGGTTCTTTAAATCCACAAAATTCACAAGTCTGTATCGGATTAATATAGGCTTATGAATTTTGCCGGACGGTAAACCTTCGTAACTCGTTTATTTCTTACCGCAAAGTTCGGTTAGTACGCGGTTGGTTGATTTCGGGTGTAAGAAACCGATTTTCAAGCCTTCTGCACCATTGCGAGGGGCCTTGTCGATCAGTTGGCAACCGGCTTCTGCCGCTTCATTCAGGGCTTCTGCCACATCGTCTACTGCAAATGCCATGTGGTGCATACCACCGCCATTTTTTTCAACGAATTTTCCGATAGGACCTTCCGGGTCGGTAGATTCGAGCAATTCGATTTTAGTCTGCCCTACCTGGAAAAAGGCCGTTTTCACTTTTTGGTCTTTCACTTCTTCAATGGCATAGCATTTCAGACCTAATACTTTTTCATAGAAAGGAATTGCCTCGTCAAGACTCTGTACAGCAATACCGATGTGTTCAATATGAGTCGGTTTCATCACTAAAAATGTTTTTGTTAAAAATATAATAAACTGTTTAATTATCGATGCTTTTATAATACAATCCTGGTCCACATACTTTGGATTTTGTAGCTAACGAAAACGTTTTACAACAAATTGCGTTCCAAAATTACGGATTGTAATTGCGAATATCAAGAAATTTGCCACTTTATTTTAATTTTTTAGAAAGTGGGGGGAGGCTTTGTGTAATATATTAAAAAATAGCGTATTAAGTTGTTCTGAAAAGGGAAAAAATAAGAAAAACAGGATAAAATTAAGTGTGTCGGAAAGTAATTGACGAGATAAAAAAAGGGAATTTGGAAGAATAAATGTGGAGGGATAAAAGGGGGTGGGGAGAGGATGTTTATAGGGCGGAAGAAGGAGGTTTCGGGAGACACGGAAACAGAGGGCAATAGTTGAAACGGAGAGAGGAAATGAAGGAAACGGGCGAACTTTTAAGGGGAATGAAGCGTATAGATTTAAATTAATAAAAACATTTGAATGTTTGAATAATAAAATTTAAAACTATGAACAGACAAAGATTTGCGGTATTGATTGTGGCTATCATCGGAATTATAGCTACTTTCTTACCCTGGTACAGGATTATGGAAATAGGAACGGTTTCGGGAATGTCGTCTTCAGGATGGTTTACTATCCTGATGTTTATTGTGACGATTATTTTAGCTGTGCGGAAAAATTTGCACGAGGATATGACAATGGGTATATCCTGGTGTGTGACGATATGCAGCTTATTGGCTTCGTTTGTCGTGCTGTGGAAAATAATCGATATTTATTTCGCAAAGGAAGGAATGTTCAGCCTGGGAGGAAATATGTATGGAATTATGGGTAGTCAGGTCAAGGTGGAATACGGTGCATGGCTGGTGGTGATCGCCGGTATTTGTTTACCGTTTGCCGCTTTTATTTTTCGTGACCGTACTTTCCGGCGTGTTTAAGCGGGCGGAAAAATCTCCCGTTTTTCAGCGACTATTTTTTTAAGTTTCCCGTCTTTTATTTTGTATTTGAAATCGGACGGGAAATTTTATACCACTCTATTTCCTCTTTTTTTGTTTTTTTTCTATCTTGTGACTTCTTAGGATATGGAAAATAGTTACTTTAAAATATAAAGATATGTTTGAAACAAGTGTTTATAAGAACAGGCGGAAAAAGCTGATGGAAAAGATGAGCGGTGGTTTGGTATTGATCTTGGGAAACGGGGAGGCTCCGGCCAACTATACGGATAATACCTATAAATTCCGTCAGGATAGTTCTTTTTCTTATTTCTTCGGCCTGAATTTGCCGGGTTTTGCCGGGGTATTGGATGTGGATGCCGGGAAAGAGTATGTTTTCGGGAATGATGTAGACATAGATGATATTATTTGGATGGGGCCTCAGCCTTTGGTGAAAGACCTGGCTGCAAAAGTCGGTGTGGAAACCACATTTCCGTTTGCAGAACTTGCGGTTTGCCTGAAAGAAGCTATCTCAAAGGGACGCCGTATTCATTTTTTACCTCCTTATCGTTTCAGGAATGTCGTATTGCTGGAAGATTTGTTGGGAATTCATCATTCCCTGATTAAGAATTATGCTTCTTTGGAGCTGATCAAAGCTGTGGTATCCCTGCGTTCTGTGAAAGAACCTTGTGAGATAGAAGAGATTACGAAGGCTTGTAATATCGGCTACGAGATGCATACGGCAGCTATGCGCCATTGTAAGCCGGGAGTGAAAGAACAGTATATCGCCGGATTGATCGAGGGAATTGCAGCTTCCTACGGCAGTATGGTGTCGTTTCCGGTGATTATGTCTCAGAACGGGGAAACCTTGCATAACCATGACCATAGCCAGATATTACAACAGGGACGCATGATGCTGACGGATGCCGGAGCGGAAACCGTGATGAATTATTGTTCTGATTTTACGCGTACCGTGCCCGTAGGCGGAAAGTTTACCGCCCGTCAGAAAGATATTTATAATATTGTGCTGGCTTGTAACAATGAGGCTATCAAGCTGGCACGTCCGGGTGTGACTTATCAATATGTGCACCTCGAAGTATGTAAAGTGCTGGCACAGGGTTTGAAAGACCTGGGGTTGATGAAGGGTGACGTCAATGAGGCGGTAGCTGCCGGGGCGCATGCTTTATTTATGCCTCACGGATTGGGACACATGATGGGGCTGGATGTGCACGATATGGAAGACCTGGGGCAGATTAATGTGGGATATGATGACGAAGTCCGTCCGATCCAGCAATTCGGGACTTCTTCTCTGCGAATGGGACGCCGCTTGCAGGAAGGTTTTGTCATTACGGACGAACCGGGCTGTTATTTTATTCCGGCTTTGATCGACCAGTGGAAGCAGCAAGGATTGCATAAAGATTTTCTGGTTTTCGATAAGATCGAAGGCTTCAAAGATTTCGGAGGAATCCGTTTGGAAGACGATATTTTGATCACGAAAGACGGATCGCGTTTTCTGGGAGATAAACGTACGCCGATCACCGTGGAGGAAGTGGAAGAAATAATGTCATAATTTGTTTTTTATTTGCAAAAAACATTGTACACTTGTAAAGTGTATTGAAAGAGACTTTCAATACACTTTATTTTTTTTGTGTAGTTGTGTTATTGGATTATAAAACAAAGTTTTATGCGTGTGTTGAAACTGTTTACCGTCGCAGGGGTTCTGGTGATTGCCTGTCTGTGTCAGATTACCCGGGCGGATGTTTCCGCAGAAAATGTGCTTTTGCCTGCAACCACAGGGCCGGAAGAAATCAAGGAAGTTATTTCAATGGGCGTAGATACTTTGGAAGCTTGCATCGACCAGAGGGTTACCCTGAAGTGTGCTGACGGGATCGACGACAAGGACGTTTTGGAGTATGAGTGGAAAGAAAAAGAGTCCGGTGTGGTGGTGGGAACAACCCGTAATGTGGTGGTCAGTCCTAAAGCTACGGTAACTTATCAGTTGAATGTGAAATATATCCTCCGGTATGACGAACGGATCAAGAACGGGGATTTCGAGTTGGGAGAAAGCGATTGTTATGCGTCGGGGCCCTGGTGGAATGAAGTGTGGAAATGCCGTTCTTTTGAGTCCGATTATACATACGTTTATAGTAATTATAGTACTTCCATGCATCCGGAAGGTACTTGTAAGATTGTACAGAATACCCGCCAAAATCATATGTATTTTTTGAATATTATCGACCATACGAAAAGGGATGGTACGGGATATTTATTGGTGGTAAACGGGGATGCCTCTGAGAATCGCAACAGAATTGTATGGAAAACGGATATTCAGGATGTGATTCCCGGTAAGCAGTATGCTTTTTCGGCCTGGACGGCGAATATAGGAGGCGCTAATCCTCCTAAACTCGACTTTACCATTAACGGCCAGGGACTGGGAGGGATATACGACAGTTACAGCCCTTCGGCGGGAGGAAGGTGGGAGCAACTGTATAAAATATGGACGGCGGATAACGACCATGCAACTATCGCTTTGATTAATAAAGTCAAGGCGGCCAGCGGTAATGATTTTACGCTGGACGATATTTCTTTCGCTCCTGTGGTTTTGGGTGTAGGAGAAGTGAAAGTGAAGATATTGCCTCAGGTCGATCTGGCTAAATTAGCCGATTTGAAAGTGTGTGAGGAGGCGGATTTGAAGATCGATGCGAATGCCATCGGTAGTGGTATCACTGGATATAAATGGGTGAGAATGCGTGACGGGGTGACGTTGAGTACCGAAAGTTCCATGCAGATCACTGTTGCCGACCGGGATCGGGATGCCGGAATGTATTCCTGTACGGTGACGGGCGCTTGCGGCGATAAAAGCGTAGAGTTTGCGGTGGGAGTGACGGAAAAATTGCGGAACACCGGATTGAAAGTCGATACGGTGGCTGTTTGCCTGAATGAAGAAGCCCGGCTGAGTGCCGACCGGATTACCGGGGATGGTTTGAAATATTCGTGGCGTGCTCCGGCTTTCGACTGGCTGAAAACGGGAGAAGGATGGTTGCCCGTTACCGCCGATGAAGTGGTATACCGTAAACCCAGCGCCGGATTGAACGACGCGGGTAAGTATCGCTGTGTGGTGACCGGGACTTGCGGACGCGATACGGTGTATTCCGTGCTGAAAGTGGGGGATACGCCGCGTTTGCGCGCTGTGGCCAACGATACCACCGTTTGCGTGGGAGAGCCTGTGCGTTTGTGGGTGGAAGCCATTGAAGCCGGGACGGATATTAGCTGGGTATTGCCCGACAATACCGTAAGCCGGGGAAAATACCTGGATGTAAGGGGAGGGCAGGATGCGAAAGTTTACCGATATGTGCTGGAAAAATGCGGACGGCAGCTTAAAGGAGGCGTGACGGTGTCTGTGTTTCCGGTTTTATCGCAGGTGAAAGTGAGCCGTGATACGGCTGTTTGCCCCGGAGGCGCTGCTAAATTATGGATTACGGCAAAGGGAGAGGGTTTGAAATATTCGTGGAGCAGGGTATATGCGGACGGCAGCATTCAAATCGTGGGACATACCGCAGAATTGCTTATTCCCAATGTGAGTGCCCGGGATTCCGGGGTTTATGTGGCTACCGTGACGGACGGATGCGGAAATCTTTCCGGCCAGCAAAAAGTGAAGGTTTCTTTATTGCATGAATACGACCGCCTGAAAGTGACGGACGACCAGGATTATTGCCCCGGAACCCCTGTGCTGTTGGAAGTGACCGGGGGAGGAAGCGGTTTGCGGTATGAATGGACTGCTCCGGCGGGGACGAAACAAAGTGGCGCGCAACTTATCGTTCCGTCTTTGGGAGCAGGAACAAAAGGAACGTATATTTGCCATATTTCCGGGGTATGTCCCGGCGTGAAGAAAGAAGTCCGGGTGGGTATGCTTTCCGGTTTGAAAGTGAAACCCTCGGAATCGGCTTTCCGGGTGTGTATCGGGGAACAGGTCGTTCTTCGGGTGAATGCGGAAGGTACGGATTTAATTTATAGCTGGAGAAAGAATAATGTATCGCTCGGAAATACGCGAAATGAACTTGTTTTGAACGGTATTACGGCTGCCGACAGCGGAAAATACGAATGTATTTTGGGATCGGCATGTGGCGATACGACGCTGGTTTATCGGGTGGCATTGAAAGAGCCTACTAAGATCGTAGACCATACTCCCGACCATAAATATGTGGGACTGACCGACAATCTGGTTTTGTATGTCCGTGCAACCGGAGAGAATAATACTTATGTGTGGAAACGGGACGGCAGAGTGGTAGGGGGAAACAGCAATTATTTGAATCTGTCTTCTGTGGGAAGCGGAACGGAGGGAGATTTGCAATTTACGTGTGAGGTAAGTGGTGATTGCGGTACAGACCGGGTGGTTTTAAATGTGCATGTGAGAGAGTTTTCCCAGGTAAACCGGGATACGACGGTGAGGGTGTGTCAGGGAGAAGATTATACGTTTCAGGTCAAGGCCCGGCTGCCGGAATGCGGGAGGGAAACGGGCGTGGAATATCGGGTGGAACATAACGGGACGGTTTATTCCACCGGGGACGTGATGCCTTTCCCGTCCGGAACTCCAGGAGGACTGTATACCTGGTATATAAAAAATGAATGCGGGGAGGTTACGGTGAAAATGGAAGTCGTGACTGAAAGTGTGCCTGTGATTGAACGCATCAGCAGCGAGGGAGAGTATGACCGCCGGAACGATACCTTGCATGTGTGTGCCGGGAGTGCAGTCCGTTTGAAAGTTCAGGCGGAAGGTGGGGAGCTATATGAATGGCAGAAGGACGGGCGTACCCTGCAACTGGGTGCGGATGCAGAATTGGTGTTGCCGGGAGTTACACAGGATATGGCGGGACATTATGCCTGCCGGGTGATTAATGATTGCGGAACAGCCGTGAAAGAGGTGGTGATGGTGGTGCGTAAGCAGCTCAAAATCGTACAGACCAGTTCCGGCAGCCTGTCTTTGTGTGAGGGAAATGAAGCGAAATTGAGTGTCGAGGTGAATGTGGACGATGCAGTCTTTCATTGGCAGGGCGGAAATAGTGATTGGCAGGAAATAGGCAGGGGGTATATTTCTTATTATCAGAATGCGGGGGTAAAAAGCGAAACCGATCCCGGAACTTATGTGTGCCGGGCGGAAAGCGTTTGTGGGATGGAGGATGCCGTTTTCCGGGTAGATGTCGAGAGACCTTTGCAACTGACGGAAGTTTCTTCCGATGACACGGTTTGCCGGGGAAGCCGGATTGTTTTGTCGGCAAAAACGAATGTAGCGGCGGCGGTTTGCACCTGGATATTGCCTTCGGGAAGACAGGCGCAGGGAAATGGGTTGGAGCTTGCTTATGTTACTCCGGCGGATACAGGTGTGTATGAATATCATATCAAAAGCCGTTGTGTGACCGATTTAGGCGGCACGGTACACTTGTCGTTATATCCGGAACCTGAAACTTTGAAAATGCCTTCGGATACGGCGGTCTGTGAGGGACAGCCGGTGAGGTTCGTTCCGCAGGTCACGGGTGCCGGACTGATTTATAAATGGCGTGGGCCTAACGGCTTTACTTTTGGAGGGAAAACGGTGGATATACCTGTCGTGACATCGACAAATGTCGGTATATATGAGTTGTCGGTAGAGGATATATGTGGCGTGAAACAGCAGAAGGGGGTGAGGGTATCGTTGCTCGAGGAACTGAAACAGGTGCATATTTCGGGGGATACAACGGTTTGCGAAGGGGCGCAGGTTGTGTTGAGTGTGATGCACGATAGTCCGGCTACTTATGAGTGGCAGTTTAAAGGGAGTAAATTGGCAGAATCCCGGCAGCTGGTGTTGCCGTCCGTTTCGGCACAGGATACGGGGACGTATGTTTGTGTCGTAAAAGGAAATTGCAGTAACCGGGAAATGCAGGTACATGTGGGATTATATCGTCCCCTGACAGTCGATAGTGAGGACGCGTTGCTGAGGGTGTGCCCCGGGGAACAGGTGGATTTTGAGGTGAAAGCCGACGGGGACTTGCTACAATATGTGTGGACCAAAGAGAGTGAAGAGGTGGGATACCGGGAAAATAGCTATCACATCGACGAAGCTATTTCTCCTGATGCCGGATTCTATAAATGCCGGGTTTCTTCGGCTTGTGGAACGAAAGAGATCACTTATGAGCTGCAACTAAAAGAGAATACGCATATCGATAGCCATTCGCCCGACCGTTTTGTGTCGGAGCACGATTCTGTGCGGCTTGTGGTGAGGGCTTCGGGTGAAAATAACCGCTATGAATGGAGTCAGGATGGGCTTCCGGTAGAAGGAGACCACGAAATATTGAAGATTGAGGATGTCGGGGCGGTGGATACTTTATCTTATAAAGTGGTGGTGAGGGGAGATTGCGGTGTTGATTCCGTTACCATGGAAATTAAGATCGGTAAATATAAGCCGTTGCGTGAAACAACAAGTCCCGATACTTTATGCGAAGGAAGCACTTACACTTATGTTGGCGACCTGATTCCTCCGACTTGTTATGGGGACGAGGATTTTACGTATGAGTGGAAGCATAACGGACAGCCTCTGCCCGGAAACGGGCCTTTGTTGCGGGTGGAGGAATTAACATTGGAAAATGCCGGATTGTATTCCTGCCGGGTTTCGGGAGACTGCGGGGAAATCATCATGGAGTGGACGGTGCATGTGGTTGAATTGCCTGAAATTACAGGATTGACAGCGGATGCTTTTGTGACGGAAGGGGCTACCCACCGGATCGATGTGACTGCAACCGGGGAAGATATACAATACGTTTGGCAGAAGGATGGAGCGCCTTATATGAATGGGGTGACTTCACTGTTGTTCAACCCGGCGAAATATGAAGACGGAGGAATTTACCGGGTGAATGTGAGCAATATTTGCAGTAGCGTGGCAAAGGATACAGAATTGAAAGTGTGGAGGAAGACGACGGTTATCACTCCTAAAGAGCAGGATATAGAATTGTGTGCCGGGACGGATACGGTGTTCCGGGTGGAAGCGTTGGGAGCAGTGGGGCTGGTGTATAGATGGTATCATGATGGGGAATTGCTGTCTGTGCCTATGGTGGAGGAATTGAAATTGAAGGGACTGACGGCGGCGGATGCCGGGAGTTATAAATGTATTGTCAGTGGCCGGGGCGGGGAAGATAGTTGCTTTATTCATTTAAATGTGTTGCCATTGCCTCAGGCCGGGTTGGCTGGAGAATTCGGGGTTTGCCTGAACGACCTGCAACAGGAGTACCGGGTTGTGACGACCGACCGGAAACTGCTTTACCAATGGGATATTACCGGAGGGACTATCCCCGGACAGGCGGATTTAACCGGAGTGCAGGCCGAATGGGGAGGAAAGGAAGAGAGCCGCATAGCCGTGAATGTGTTGTCGTCTGAAACCGGATGTGCCCTGCGGATAGAAAAGGCAATCGAATATTACCCGTTGCCGGAAGTGGTGCTTGCATTGCCCGATACCGTAGGCTATTGTGCGGATTCTCTGGTGCTGGATCAGGGCTATCCGGCAGGCGGTTATTATCTGCTGGAAGGGCAATCGGTGGAAGTGCTTCGGTTTACCGATAAATCCGGGATTTATCCGGTGGAATATCACTATGCGGAACGTTGTGCTTCTTTTGCCAGAGATACGGTGCGGATTGCGCCTGAGCCTTTTGTGAGGGTGGCCGACGACCGGATGGTTTCAGGGTGGTGTCACCCGGTGGAACTGGGTATTGCCGCGCATTCGGCCGGAGGAATCGTGTGGACGGGAAGCGAACCGCTGGATGTGACCGATGTCTTACACCCTGTATATACTGCCGGAGGATTTTTGGAGCAGGAAGTGGTTTTTGGAGTGGAACTAACCGATCGCTACGGTTGCAAGGCTACGGATAGCGTGACGGTTTCTTTGCTGCCTTCTCCCCGGGTGGAATTGGGACGGGATACGGTGATCGGTATTTGTCAGGATTTAACCCTGAAAGCCGATTTTTATACGGATCATTTCGATCGGGTGGTATGGAGTCCGGCGGGTAAATTGCATGCCCTGACTGAAAATACGGCCGAAGTGCTGGACAAGCAGGAAGGAGAGAATTTATATGTTGCAACGGTGTTCGACCTTTACGGTTGCCAGGGGAGCGATACCCTGACCGCAACGGTGAGCGGAGAGCCACGACTGGCAGGGAAGTCGGCCTGTGAGGGGGATTCGATCGTGGTGGATTGCAGTCCGTATGCGGCGTACCGCTGGGCGGATGGATTCGAGGGGGGGAGACGTGTGTTGCGGGAGCCGGGTAGTTATTCGCTGAGTGTGACCGACCGATTTGGATGTTCGGGGGAGACTTCTTTCGATATACATTCGTTGCCGGAGATATTTGTGCCCGATACGTTGATTTTTGAAGGGCAATCTATGGAATTTAAAGTGAATTTGGTTTCTGAATACGAGCCTTACCGGATTCGCTGGCAGGACGGTAGTGTGGGGGATGTGCTGGTGGCGGATAAGGAAGGAACTTATCGCGTGGAGGTAAGGGATAATATCGGATGTGTTGCTTCCGATTCCGCTTTCCTGACCGTTCGGAAAAGATACATCGCGGCTCCGGATGCTTTCCTGCCGAAAAGCAGTTCGGAAAACTCCCGCTTTTATTTGAAGGAGGTGAACTTTGTCAGCCGTTTTGAGATGTTTATCTATGACCGTTGGGGAGAATTGGTGTTTAAAACCAATGAAATCGGATTCAACGGCGGTTGGAACGGCACATTCAAAGGGATGGATTGCCAGTCGGGGATATATGTGTGGGTGGCATTTGCAGACGGAAAGGAAGTGGGACGCGGAACGGTGATGCTGGTGAGATAAAAAGATCGTTCGGGGAATTGAAAAATAAGTGACGGAAATTTGCACAAATTCCGGAAGATTCGAAGCCGATAAACAGGGCGGATGAATTTTCCGGAATTTTTTTGCTTATTCGTTTGGAAGAAAGATTTAAATAGATATATTTGTGATATTAAAATGATATTACTTAAACCTTAAACTATGGAAACAAAAGAGAAAAAATTTGACGGAATTTTAATTTCGGGTTTTGTCGTAATTGTAATGATTTTGGTGGTGATTTGTGTGGCGGGTTTTTTATTTTTGGCAGCCAAAACAGCCGGAGTATGGTGCGTGCCTGTGGGGATTCTCCTGATCGGTGCGGATTTGTTTTTACTCAAAGGATTTATGCAGATCGAGCCGAACAATGCCCGGGTGATGATCTTTTTCGGGAAGTATAAAGGAACGGTAAAAGAAAACGGTTTCTTTTGGGTGAATCCGTTTTTTAATAAAGTGCCGATCACTTTGCGTGCCTGTAATATGGATGTGGAGCCGATCAAGGTGAACGATAAGGCGGGTAACCCGATTATGATCGGGCTGGTGCTGGTGTGGAAGATCAGGGATACCTATAAAGCCAGTTTCGATATTGCCACGGCTCACGATCGTTTCGTTATGGTGCAGAGTGATTCCGCTTTGCGCCGGGTGGCCAGCCTTTATAATTACGACGATCACGAAAATAAGGAAACAGTCACTTTACGTTCCGGCGGGAATGAAGTGAACGAGCATTTGGAGCATGAGTTAGCCGAACGGCTCGATATTGCCGGAATCGAGATTGTGGAAGCACGGATCAATTATTTGGCTTATGCTTCGGAAATCGCCGGAGTGATGTTGCGCCGCCAGCAGGCAGATGCCATTATATCGGCCCGGGAAAAGATCGTTGAGGGAGCTGTAAGCATGGTGCAGATGGCTTTGAAGAAACTAAGTGAAGAAGAAATCGTTGAACTGGATGAGGACAAGAAAGCGGCTATGGTCAGCAATTTGCTGGTGGTGCTGTGTGCCGACGAAGCGGCTCAGCCGGTTGTGAACACGGGAACTTTACATCAATAAACGGAAGAGAAAAATGACGAATAAAGAATCCAAAAACAAGAGTTTTATCCTTCGGGTGGACCCTGAAATCATGGAGGCCATTGAAAAATGGGCTGCCGATGAGTTCAGGAGCACGAACGGGCAAATCCAGTGGATTCTTGACCAGGCTTTGCGTAAAAGCGGGCGATTGAAGAAAAAAGCTTCACGCCCGCAAACGTCCCCACCTGAAGAAGAGGAAGGTATTTCTTAAAATTGAACAAATTGATTATGAACGGAAACAAATCCGGATGTGAAGACGTTGGAATTTTAGATGTCAAAATTTCGATAAAAAATTTTACCGGACGCGAAAAAAACATTATTTTAGTCGTTCAGTTTAAGAGAAAAATATTAATAAATAAAATACTGAATCTATGAAGTTTGTTGTATCAAGCAATACGATGCTTACCCGTTTGCAAGCGGTGAGTAAGGTGATCGGTGGTAAACCTGTGCAGCCTATCCTGGATAATATACTATTGGTTGCGGCCGACGGCATATTATATGCTACCGCTTCCGATAAAGAGACGACGATGGAAGCTAAGATCGAATTGGAAAGCCTGGAAGAAGAAGGAAAGATCACAATCCCTGCTAAGATATTGCTGGATATATTGAAGGAATTTCCGGAACAACCCCTGACTTTTGAAATCAATACCGACACCAATGAAGTGAAGATCATTTCAGAGAAAGGAGAATTCTCCGTTCCGGGAGAAAGTGCGGAGGATTATCCGTTACAGCAGGCTATCGATGAAAACAATACCGAATTCACTTCAAAGTGCGGTTTGATTCTGGAAGGAATCCTGAAGACGATTTTTGCCACTGCGAATGACGATTTACGCCCGGTGATGAACTGTATCCTGGTGGAGATGAACGAAGACAATTTCACGTTTGTCGCTTCCGATGCCCATAAGCTGGTGCGTTATAAAAGATTCGATGCGAAGAGCGAAAACGGGCAATTCTCTTTAATCCTGCCGAAAAAACCGGCTTTAATGCTGAAAAATATCCTGCCGAAAGATGATTCGGAATTGAAAATATCATTCAATGATAAAATGGCTTGTTTCGTGTTCGGAAATTATAAAATGACCTCTACTTTGGTGGAAGGACGTTTCCCGAATTACAATTCGGTGATTCCGCAGAACAATCCGAAAAAAATCATCATCGAGAAAAAAGAATTATACAATTCTTTACGCCGGGTATCGGTAATGGCGAACCAGGCCAGTAATTTGGTGAAATTCGACGTCAGCAACGGTAAAATCGTGATTTCGGCTCAGGATGTGGATTATTCTATGTCGGGGCATGAAACGTTGACCTGCCAGTATGAAGGCGACAGCATAGCCATCGGTTTTAAATCTCCGTTTGTGCTTGAAATCCTGTCGAACATTGCGGCTGAAAATGTGGTGCTGGAACTTTCCGACCCGACACGTCCCGGTTTGTTCTTGCCTTTCGAAAACGAAGGCGGGGATGAAGACCTGTTGATGCTGTTAATGCCGATGATGGTGTAAGCTTTGGGGATAACCTGAACATATAAGAGGAGTCGTTCGGTGGCCGGACGACTCTTTTGTGATTAAAAGAGTTAGTTTTATCTAAATAGTTATTATGAATTTGAATTTAGCCAATCCGATTGTTTTTTTCGACCTGGAAACCACCGGAATAAACGTAGCCAAAGACCGTATCGTGGAAATTTCCGTGCTGAAAGTGTTCCCCAACGGTAAAGAAGAACAGAAGACGATGCGGGTAAACCCTGAAATGCATATTCCTGAAGAATCGTCCAAAATCCACGGGATTTATGATGAAGATGTGAAAGATGCCCCCACCTTTAAGGCTATCGGCAAGGAATTGGCAAAATATATAGAGGGATGCGACCTGGGAGGGTATAACTCCAATCGGTTCGATATTCCTTTGCTGGCAGAAGAATTTCTGAGGGCGGAAATCGATTTTGATATGAGCCACCGGAAGTTTATCGATGTACAGACCATTTTTCATAAGATGGAACAACGGACATTGTCGGCCGCTTACCGTTTCTATTGTGATAAGTCGCTGGAAGATGCCCACACGGCCGCAGCCGATACGATGGCGACCTATGAAGTGCTGAAAGCGCAGCTGGACCGTTACGGCGATCGGTTGGAAAATAATATCGATTTCCTGAGTAAGTTCACCACACAAAACCGGAATGTCGATTTTGTAGGGTTTATCATTTACGATGATAAAGACGTGGAAGTCTTTAACTTTGGAAAATACAAAGGTGTTCCGGTAGAGAAAGTGTTGAAAGAACAGCAGGGCTATTATGATTGGATGATAAAAAGTGATTTTCCGCTTTATACGAAGAAAGTATTGACTAAAATCAAATTGCGCAGCAGTGGTATGCTGAAGGGATAACAGGATTCTGTTTGTGGGTATCGGTGTGTAAATCTGAAATATGGGTGAATTAATCAGGAAAGAATTAAAGAGCTTTTTTACTTCGTTGTCGGGGTATGTTATTTTGTCGTTTTTTCTGGTAGCAAACGGCCTGTTCTTATGGGTAGTACCGGGAACATACAATATTTTCGACAGCGGAATGGCGGATTTGCAACCTTTTTTTGCCTTGGCTCCGGTGTTATACCTGTTTTTAGTTCCGGTGTTATGTATGCGCCTGTTTGCCGAAGAAAGGCGTTCCGGCACGCTGGAATTACTTTTTACCCGTCCGGTATCGGTGGTCAGGATTGTGGGGGCAAAATACCTGGCGGGGCTATCGCTGGTGTTGTTGTCTATATTACCTACGGTGATTTATCCGGTGAGCCTTTGGCTTTTGTCGATGCCTGCCGGGCATATCGACACCGGAGGAATTGTCGGTTCTTATATCGGATTGTTTTTCCTTTCGGCTATTTATGTGGCGGCTTGTGTTTGGGCTTCTGCCGTAACCGATAACCAGATTGTTGCCTTTCTTTATGGGCTGATCCTTTCTTTTCTGCTCTATACCGGGCTTGATTTTTTGAGCGGCCTTCCCTGGCTGGCGGATTTCCAGAATGAATTGCTTTACCTGGGATTTAATTACCATTACGAGCCGATGTCCCGTGGGGTGATCGATTTGAGCGATGTGGTTTATTTCCTGTCGGTGATTTCATTGTTCCTGTGGCTCACCATACGTCGGTTTCACGGTACCCGGATACGCTGGTGGGGAATCCTGCCTTTTTTAGTGATCGTAAATTTTGCCGTTTCGCTTTCTTACGTCCGGGCAGATATAACGAATGATAAACGCTATACGCTTTCAGAGAATACCAGGCATTTGCTGAAAGGCTTAGACCGGGGTATGGAAGTGGATATTTTTCTGGCAGGTAATTTGCCTCCCGGCATACAAAAGTTGCAATACGCAACCACCCGTATGCTCGAAGAATTCAGGAGGCTGACCGGAAATAATTTTCATTATAACCTGATCGATCCTGCGGAGATACGCGATCAGGAGGAGAAAAAGGCTTTGGTGAAATATCTGGCCGAACGCGGTATTATGCCGTTGAATTTAAACCGCAGGAGCGACGATGAAACCTTGTCGCAGCAGATTATCTATCCGGGACTGGTGATATACGACAATAAAACGGAAGTGAGTGTCAATTTATTGCAGAATGTTCCGGGAGTCAGCGGTGACGATAATATCAATAATTCCATAGAAGCTTTGGAATATGAATTGACGAAGGCAATCCGCCTGATTACCCGGGGGGAGAAAAAATCGGTGGCTTTTCTTATGGGGCACGGTGAACTGCCGTATGAAGAGGTGATGGATATGGCGAACACCCTATTGTATTATTATCAGGTGGATTTTGTCAGTCCCGATAGCCTGGCCGACGATCTTAGCCGTTACGATGCCCTGATTGTGGCGCGCCCGACCGAGGATTTTTCGGAAAAGGATAAATATATAATAGACCAATATGTGATGAACGGCGGACGGATCATGTGGTGTGTGGATGAAGTGGATATTGATGAGGAATCGCTGCAAGTTCAGGGAACGGCAATGGCTGTTTACCGACCGTTGAATATAGAAGACCTTTTGTTCCGTTATGGGGTACGTATCAATCCGGAATTGATTCTCGACGGTAACGCGGTATTGATTCCGGTGATGTCTGCCAATAACGGGGGAAAACAGGAATTTCGTCCGGCTAAATGGTATTATTCTCCTTTATTGTTGCCTGCCGGACGGCATCCGCTGACCAATGGTATTGCTCCGGTGAGGGCGGATTATGCCAATAGCATCGATACGGTTGGCGGAAATGACGGATTGAAAAAAACGATTCTGCTGGCTTCTTCACCGTATACGGCAGCGGCTAAAACTCCATGCCTGGTGTCGCTGGCAATTACCGGGGAGAAAATGACCCCGGAGAAATTCAGGTATAAAAACAAGCCTATCGCCGTGCTGGTGGAGGGAAAGTTCCGTTCCTTGTTTCAATATCGTAATCTGAAAG
This sequence comes from uncultured Odoribacter sp., assembly GCA_900541415.1. Lineage (GTDB taxonomy): Bacteria > Bacteroidota > Bacteroidia > Bacteroidales > Marinifilaceae > Odoribacter. The sequence goes on from UQJP01000004.1 coordinate 69,898, forward strand.
GGGTAGTAGACCAGCCGTTTAAAGGAGAAAGTGAATATAGCCGCACGATTGTGATTTCCGACGGGGATATGATCCGGAATAAGGTATATGGGGTGGGGGAAAATATCCGTCCGGTGCCTTTGGGATATGACGAATATAGCGGGCAGATGTATGGTAATCGTGATTTCCTGTTAAACTGTGTCAACTGGCTTTGCGATGATGAAGGATGGATGCAGTTACGCGGCAGGAATCTGGCTTTTTATATGCTGGATAAAACCCGGTTGAAGTCGGAACGTTCGAAATGGGAAATGATAAATCTGCTTGTGCCCTTAGCTTTGGTTGTGGTGGGAGGAATGATCTTTGCGGGGATAAGAAAGAGAAAATACCGGAAAGCATGAAATTGAAATAACATCGGAACATCGGTTCGGAGTGAATGAAAGGCTGAAAACAAAACCTGAAAGATTTTGTTTTCAGTTTTTTGTTTTTATAAATATCGTATAAACTTTTTCATACAACTTTACGTATAGTCAGGCAGTTCGGTGGAGATTTTTGTGAAAGGGGAAAGATAGGAATGTCGGGGTGGATAAAACGGATATAATCGGGGAAAATGGAGAAGAATGTATATGCTGATAATCTGCCTGTTGATTGATTGGAAGGGGAGGACTGTTCCTATCTGTTGAACATGTAATCGTATCATAATAAAGAATGCCCTTTAGCGTTAGGTGACAATCATTGCCTTCGGTTTCTTACCCTCCGGTATTGATTTTCCGTGATAATGTTAAAATAAACAAACAGGCTCATGAAATTGAAATTACCTATAATTGTCCTGATTGCCCTCATTGGAATTTCCTGTGGAGGAAAAAAAGAAAACTATCAGAATATCGTTCGTCCGGTCAGGGTGGTAAACGTGGAATCCCTTGAAGCGGTGAAAAAGATATATACCGGGGTGGTACAGGCAGAAGAATACAGTAAGCTGGCTTTTAAAGTTTCCGGCCCTTTGATTTCGATGAATGTGGATGCCGGGCAAAAAGTGGAAAAAGGCATGGTGATTGCCGCCGTCGATCCGATCGACTATAATCTGCAATATGAAGCGAATAAAGCCGCTTATATTACAGCCAAATCACAGATGGAACGGGATAAAAACCTGCTGGCTATGCAAGCGATTTCCAAACAGGATTATGAAATAGCGGAAGCAGATTTTATCAAGGCGAAGGCGGCTTATGAAACTTCACAGAACACGCTGGAGGATACCCGGCTGAAAGCCCCTTTCAATGGGTTTGTAGAGGAGAAATATGTTGAAAATTATCAGAAAGTCCAGCCGGGTGAATCTATTATCAAACTGGTCAATCCCGATAAGCTGGAAGTTGCTTTTATCCTGCCCGAAACGGATGTGAGGCTGACCAGAGTTCCGATGAAAGTGGAGGTGGAATTCGACACCTACCGGGGAACCTGGTTCACTGCTGCGGTAAAAGAATTTGTGGATGCTTCGCCCGACGGCAGTGGTATTCCAGTGAAGCTGAAAATCACCGATCCCCGTTTTTCGAGAGATATTTACAACATCTATCCGGGTTTTTCGTGTCAGGTGGTGTTGAGCATCGACCATGATGTTGCCGACAATTATGTGGTACCGTTGAGCGCTGTCTTCAAAGATTTGAAAACAAATGAAATTTCGGTATGGCTTTATGAGCCTGCAACCGGAACCGTGAAGCGGCAAAAGGTGGAAACGGAACAATTGTTGGGAACGGATAACGTAATGATTAAAGCGGGATTGAAAGACGACGACAGGATTGTGGTGGCCGGAGTATCTTACATCACCGAAGGGCAAAAGGTAAATGTCCTGAATTAAAATAGCATTGAAAATCTGAAGATATGAATATAGCGAAGTATTCACTGGATAATCCGAAAGTTATTTATTTTTTTCTGGCGATTATGTTGATTGGCGGGATATTCTCGTTTGAATCGCTGGGCAAGAAAGAAGATTCGCCGTTTGTGATAAAAACGGCAGTATTGATTACGAAATACCCCGGAGCTTCCCCGCAGGAAGTGGAAGAGTTGATCACCGAGCCGATCGAAAGGGAAATCCAAACCATGCGGCGGGTACATAAAATTAAGTCGGAATCTTATTACGGCATGTCGAAAATCAATATCGAACTGAGCCCGGCGACACCGCCCGACGAAATGCCGCAGATGTGGGATGAATTACGCCGTAAAACACTGAACATACAGCCGCAATTGCCTCAGGGGGCATCGACGATCACCGTGTCCGACGATTTCGGGGATGTGTTCGGTATTTATTTTGCCTTAACGGCGGATGAAGGATTTAGCTACCACGATTTACGGGAATGGGGGCAGAAAATCAAAACCGATCTGGTGACAATCGAGGGGGTGCAGAAAGTGGCGTTGTTCGGGGAACAGGTAGAGGTGGTGAATGTGTATATTTCCATGTCGAAACTGGCTAATTCCGGGATTAACCTGAATACGGTGATGCAGACGATAAAGTCGCAAAATTCCCTGATTAATACAGGAGAAAAGAAAGCCGGAAATATCCAGTTGAAAATCCTGGCCGAGGGGACGTATAAAAACCTGAATGACATTCGTAACCAGTTGATTCCAACGGAAACCGGACAGCAGGTTCGTTTGGGGGATATTACCGTGATCGAAAAAGGGTATCTCGAGCCGCCGGGCACTTTGATCCGGGTGAACGGAAAACGGGCTATCGGCGTGGGAGTGTCCACAGCTCCGGATTATGATGTGGTGAAAGCGGGAGAACAGGTGCGCATGAAATTAAGCCAGCTTGAAGAACGCATGCCCGTGGGGATTGAAATGGTGACGCTCTACCCGGAGGATCAGATCGCCCGGGAAGCTAATAATGGCTTTATCCTGAATTTGGTGGAATCGGTGGCGATTGTAATTTTTATTATCCTGCTTGTGATGGGGGTACGTGCCGGAGTGTTGATCGGCAGTTCGTTGATTTTCTCGATCGGAGGAACCTTGCTTATTATGTTGTTTATCGGGGTGGGGTTGAACCGTACTTCCCTGGCTGCTTTTATTATTGCGATGGGAATGCTGGTGGACAATGCCATTGTGGTGACCGATAATGCCCAGATCGCCATTAAGCGGGGAGTCCGCCGTCGGCAGGCATTGATTGACGGTGCTACCATTCCGCAATGGGGATTGCTGGGGGCAACGCTGATTGCAATTTTCTCTTTCTTACCCCTGTATCTTGCTCCTTCTTCGGTGGCGGAAATGATTAAGCCTTTGTTCATTGTGCTTGCGGTATCGCTGGGGTTGAGCTGGATATTGGCTTTGACGCAGACCACTGTATTTGGAAATTTCATCCTGAAAGACCAGAGAGATACTTCCGGAAAGGATCCTTACGATACGAAGCTATACAATAAGTTCGGAAAATTGCTTTATACGCTGATCCGTTATAAGGTGCTTACCCTGTTGGTCATGGTGGGGCTGTTCGTGCTGTCGCTGGTGGTTATGGGATGGATGCCCCAGAATTTTTTCCCAAGTATGGATAAGCCCTATTTCCGGGCCGATTGCTTCCTGCCGGAGGCTTACAGTATCCGTGAAACCGAGCGGGATATGGATAAGATTCAGGAATTTCTGTCGCAGCAGGAAGAAGTGGTCAATGTATCGGCCACTTATGGGTCTTCGCCTTTACGCTATTATCTGGCGAGCACTTCGTTCGGGCCGAAATCCAATTTTGCCAATTTGCTGGTGGAGGTGAAGGATAAAAAATATACCGCAGAATTGGAAGCGCGGTTGAATGAGTATGTCAGGGAAAACTATCCGAACATATTGATCCGCTCTTCTTTGTTCAAATTGTCGCCTGCCGTGGAGGCCAATATCGAGATCGGGTTTATCGGAGAGAATATTGATACGCTGGCCGCTTTGACCGAACGGGCTATGACGATTATGCGTGATTGCGATATGGTGACCGATGTCCGTAGTAGCTGGGGAAATAAAGTGCCCGTATGGGAACCGGCTTTTTCACAGGAACGGGGGCAAAGGTTGGGAATCACCCGTCAGGCTGTGGCTTATGCTTTGAAGATCGCCACGAACGGTTTGGCGTTGGGCGATTACCGGGAAAAAGACCAGTTTATGCCGATTTTGCTGAAAGAGGAGAATTTGGATATATCGAGTTTGGATAATATGAAAACCTTGCCTGTGTTTTCCCCTTCCGGTTTTGCCGTGCCTTTGTCGCAGGTGGTGGATAGTTTTGCTTTCGATTATAATTACAATGTTATCAAGCGGTATAACCGGGAAAGGGTGATGATGGCGCAATGCGACGCCCGGCGGGGTGCGAATGCTATGGCCGCTTTTTCACAGGTATGGTCGGCGGTGAAAGGTATGGATTTACCTCAGGGGTATCAGATCAAAATATTCGGGGAGGATGAAAGCCAGGCTGAATCGAATCAGGCTTTGGGCGAAAATATGCCGCTGACTTTTATACTGATATTTATTGTGTTATTACTATTATTCAAGGCTTACCGGAAACCGACCATTATTTTGCTGATGGTTCCCCTGATTTTTATCGGAGTGGTGTTAGGGTTGCTTATTACCGGGAAAATGCTCGACTTTTTCGCTATTCTGGGTGTGTTGGGATTGGTGGGAATGAATATCAAAAATGCGATTGTGTTGGTAGATCAGATCGGCATAGAGGAAGAGAAGGGCTTACCCAGGCTGGAGGCTATTATTCAGGCGACTAAATCGAGGATCGTGCCTGTGGCTATGGCTTCGGGAACAACGATATTGGGGATGTTGCCCCTGTTGTTCGATGCGATGTTCGGCGGAATGGCGGCCTGTATTATGGGCGGTTTGTTAGTGGCGAGCTTGTTGACGATTTTGGTGCTGCCTGTGACTTACAGTTTGCTGTTCAGGGTAAAGGCGGGCGAAACCTCCGCGATAAAAGAGGAAGAGTAAACAGATTGAGATTAGAAATATTGGGAAAACTGGAAAGACATGAGAAACATATATCTGATTTTGTTGTTCAGCCTATGGGCTGAATCCGTAAGTGCCCAGCCTTTGTCGGTGGTGGAATACCGGATGAAGGTGCTGGATTATAACCAGGACATTAAAACTTCGCAGGAGGCCGTGAAATCCGCCTTGTATTCTTTAAAGGGGATTAAAACCGGATTTTTTCCGAAATTGGATGTCACCGGAAATTATTCGTATCAGGTGGAATCTCTGGAATTTTTTCCGGGCACAGACCTAAAGCACGATAATTATGGAATAGAAGCCGGATTGGTGCAAAATGTATATTCCGGCAGTGCCGTCCGTAAGCAGTATGATGCGGCAAAGCTACAACATGCCATTGCTCAATTGGGGGTGGAATATACCATAGATAATATGATTTATGCCGCCGATGTGAATTATTGGACAGTGGCGGCTAACCGTGACCTTTACCAATTGTCCCGGCAATTTGTGAGTATTGTGGGGGAGTTGTATGAAATTGTAAATAAGCGTTTTGAAGAGGGGGCTATCAGCAAAACCGATGTGCTTATGGTACAAAATCGATTGAAAGAAGCCGAATTGCAGTTGAATACCAGTGTGATGAATTATAAAACCGCTGTGCAGGCATTGAATATCATGATGGGGGTGGAAGCTACTGCCGAAGTGACGTTGAGCGATTCCATACAGCAGGTAACGTGGACACCGGAACAACTCGATTTAGAGAAAGCTCTTGAAAAGAGGGCCGATTACCAGACGGCTTTGATGAATATCCGGTTAGCCAAGTTGCAAACCAGGATGGTGAAATCTAAATATTTGCCCCAACTGGCGGTGGGGATCAAGGAGAAATACGGGACTACCCTGATTAATATCGATGGATCGGCTAATTTTTCGACGATAGCTTATGCGCAATTGAATATTCCGGTGTTTCATTGGGGGGAACGCCGTCAGCATGTGAGGGTAAGCCAAACCCAGGAGGAAACAAAAGAATTGGAACGCAGTAAATTGCGCGATCGGGTGAATCAGGAATTGAACCAAACCTGGACGAATGTCGTTGAGATTGCTAAAAAATTGGATATTGTTTATTCTTCGTTGGATATTGCTAAAAATACACTGACATTGAACACCTTTAGCTATAATGAAGGAAGATTGCCGATTTTGGACGTGCTTTCTGCACAGGTGAGCTGGTTACAGGCGTATACGAATGTCGTTTCTGTAAATTATCAGTATAAGGTGGCTCTGGCAGAGTATGTAAAAGCATTGGGAAGTGCCGAGGTGGAATAAATACGGAAAATTACCGGATTTTTCTTTTCAGGAATATTTACGGGGATAGCGGAATAAAATCGCTAACAGCGCCAGGAAACCCAAAAGCATTGGATAGTACAGATATTGAATGATGGATAACGGGGATATCGAAGCCAGTCCGGCAGCAATCAGCATTTGTGCCCCGTAAGGGATAAGCCCCTGCACAAAACACGAAAAGGTATCGAGAATACTGGCGGATTTGCGCAGGTCGATACCGAAGCGGATGGCAATGTTTTTAGCGATAGGCCCGGTGGTGATGATAGCTATGGTGTTATTGGCGGTGCATAGGTTAGCCAGACATACCAGTCCGGCGATACTGAGTTCTCCTGCCCGTTTCGAATTCACATGCCGGGTCAGCCTTTCGATGATATAATCCATTCCTCCGTTGTGCCGGATCAGTTCGAGCATACCGCCCGCTAAGAGCGTGATGATGATTAGTTCTCCCATATCCGTTATGCCTGTGCCCATAGAAGCGAAATATCCGAAGAAATCGAATCCGGCTGTCAGGATTCCGATAATCCCGGTAACGACAAGTCCCAGAAAAAGCACCAGCATGACATTTATTCCTGCTAAAGCTGTACCTAAAACCACCAGATAGGGGATTACCTTTATCCATTCGATCGAGCCGATTTGTGAGGGGGCTTGTACCTGTATGCCTGCAAATATGTAGTATATCAGCATTATAACAGCGGCGGGCATGACAATAAGGCTATTCACTTTAAACTTGTCCTGCATTTTGCATCCCTGGGTTTTGGTGGCCGCAATGGTGGTGTCCGAAATAAACGACAAATTGTCGCCGAAAAATGCTCCTCCCACTACGATGGCTACCATGAAAGGTAAGGCTACGGCTGTCTTGTCGGCAATTCCCACCGCTACGGGAGTGAGGGCGACGATTGTCCCCACCGAAGTGCCGATCGATAGGGATATAAAGCAAGCCGCTAAAAACATGCCGGCCAGCAAAAGGTTGTCGGGCAGGATATGCAGCGTCAGGTTCACCGTTGCATCGATGGCTCCCATAGCTTTGGCAGACTGGGCGAAAGCTCCGGCTAAAATAAAAATCCAAATCATCAGCAGGATATTTTTGTCGCCGGCCCCTCCCGAAAAAAGGGATACCCGTTTGTTCAGTGAAAGACCGCGGGTCATGGCGATGGCAACTACGGAAGAAATGACAAAAGCCACCGTAATAGGCACTTTATAGAAATCGTCGACGATGATGGAAGTCACCAGATAAACGCCGAGAAAGACAAATAAAGGAACCAGTGCCCGGATAGAGGGCTTTGTTGTATTTTCCATGCTATTGCAGATATATTTGGCTTTATATATGGCCTGCAAAGTTAATTGATTTTGTTTAATAATCAATCGGCTTCACAGGTATGGAGAAGATAAGGACGGTTTAACAGCCGTCCGGATCGTCTAATTCTAAATTGGTCATTTGAGAGGTGATGGCAAACGGATAAGCCGGATATTCGTAAATGCTGAAACGGGGCTCGGTGACTCCTGACGAGTAGTTCCAAATGGTCCTGTATTCCTTTACATTTTCTCCCATAGTTTCCAATTGCCTGAGATAAGCAGCAATGGATTTATTTTCCACGACATAAATTTCCTGCATCTGATGTATAATCGGGCTGTGGCGGCGGCTGGCATCATGGTCGAATTTGAGAATCCGTTTTCCTTCTGCCGTTATGCCGACCGTGGTGAAAGTCATGCTTTTGCCGATGGCAGGCAAGTTTAATACATTGCGGTCGGTGGCCGCGAAAAGCAAATGGTTTTCTTTGAGGAATGATACTAATTTTTTACCTAAAGGGCGTTCTTTGCAGATGATTTCGTCGAGTTTTGCCTGCTGATCTAAAGGAACCTGTCCGAATATTTTTTCTTCGTATTGTTCCTGCAAGGAACGGCTGTTGGGGGTAAAGACCGCATAGTTTTCACGGAATCCCTTCACTGAAAAAGTATAATAGCAAACCACCCCGACGGAATTTAAAACCTGGCGTAGTTTTGCCGTATGCCCGCGGCGGGAAGCGGCAACCGTATAGACCAGCTGGTTGGTGAGGATCCAGCCTGCGGCGATAATGGCCTCGATGGCTCGTTTGGCTTCCGGGGTGACTTCCAAAGGAGATTGGAAATGGGTTTGTATGATGAATTGCTCGATGCCGATGGCAGAGGCTTTTTCCTTGAAATCTTTCAGGATCGCCACCAATTCGTCCGTGACCCGCATGGGCAGATAGGCGGGCAGCCGGGAGCCCAGGCGCACGCGCTGCAATTCCGCATATTTTTCTCCCTCCGGGCGTTCTTCGTTGGCTTTCCGTTTCCGGACGGCCATTTTATAGACTGCGTCTAAAATTTTCCGTAAGGTGGCGTTTTGACTCATAAAGGCGTCACCACCTGTGATAAGAATGTCGCGGAGCTGGGAATCCTCTTCGAAATAACGCATCAGGTTGCGCAGTTTCTTATCCCAGGTTTCTTTGGGCTTCAAGGCTTCGAAATCGAAATTCAGCCGTTCACTTTGAAAATCATACATCCGCTGGCAGGATGCGCACAAGCCACCGCAGGCACGTCCCATCGAATCGGGGATCAGGATGGCCACTTCCGGATAGCGGCGATGTATATTATGTCCTTCCGGTAAGAGCCATCCGGCAGCATTGGGTTGTCCGGCCACAACAATATCCTCTTTTTCCCAGGCGACGATTTGTCCATAACTATCGACTAATTCAGGCGAATAGAGAATATAGGAACGGATTGCCACGTCATCGCAGCCTTCCTGTCCGGTGTTCAGTAATGAAAGATAGTAGGGTGTAATAAAGAAAGGCATGCCTTTTTTCCGGGCTTGCGACAGCAATTGCATGGTTTCCTCCGACAGGGTACCTCCCAAAAAGAAATTCAATTCCATCGGGCTTTTGATGGCCATTGCCAGATGGAAACGGCTGCTGTTCCACCATTCGGAAACGAGAGCGCGTTTTTCTTCCGGAGTGGCTTCTTCCGGGAATAAATACCTGGAAGTCGGTGCTTTCTTACGTTCGATCTTCTGTATCAATCCGGTAATGATCCGCTCTTTGTTCTTTGCCCGGATTTCTATCACCGATTCGTCCAAACCGCTGGGCCAGCGAAGCATTTGCCGTTTCAGTAAATTTTTATCCGGACACGGTAGCTGTGGGGCGGTCAATTCTTTAAGTTGGTAGAACAGGTCTATAAAAAGATCCGGGGACACGGTTTCCGGGAATTCTTTCCGGAGAAAAGCCCGGAAAATCCCGATTGTATTGACGGATAGGTCTGTGCCTGTGGATAGTTCGGATATTTCCCTGCCGTCGTTTTCAATTAAAAGTTCAATCCGTTCTATGGCTTTAGGGGAAACCGTTTCCGTATTTGCATTTTTAATCCAGTTGCGTAGGCTTGTTTTGAAGTGTGTTATATCCTGACTTTCTTTTGCCAGTTTTCCCAACTCGGGAAAGTATTGTTTGAATAGGTTATAAAGTTGGGAATTATCAAATTGTAACACATTTCTTTGGGTCATAACGCCTCTCGTTTTTTATAAGGTTAAACAATATATTTGCTGGATTGTCTACAAATATAACATTTTTACGCAAAAAATGAAGAAAAGTCATTTTAAAACATCTTAATAAGGCCTTATACAGCCTAAAATAAAGGCCTACGGGATACCGGGGTGTGTGAAGTGCCCCTGTGATTTAAAGTAGAAAAAACAGCACTGAATCGTGGGTGTTTTATTCCGGGTAGACGGACGGGAATGACCTATCGATATTTATGGTGCTCATATTCAATTGTTTCCTAAATAAAGGGCTTTGTAGAACGGTGATCGGGATGCGTTTTCCCTTTTATTGTTAAAAATCGAAGAAAAAAATCATACAAAAATTTGCCGAACAAATATTATACCGTATATTTGCACCGCGAAATAGCAAACGTCGGTTCAGTAGCTCAGCTGGATAGAGCAACGGCCTTCTAAGCCGTAGGTCGTGGGTTCGAATCCCGCCTGAATCACAGAAAATACGCCGGATGGCGGTCGAATTAAGTCAAACCTTTCTAAACTAATGTTTTAGAAAGGTTTTTTTCTTTTCCGGTAAGTCTGTTCAAAATCCGAAAAACATGTTAAGACACACAATCATTACCGGGCTATTATTATGTCGATTATTATGTCCGGAAATCGGGTGACGGAATGGTGTTTGTAAAAGAAAAACAATATTCCTAAAAATAATATTGTTTTTAGAAATAAAGTTGTATTTTAGCTTGATAATATAAGAAAATAAACGATGGAATATGAAACTGTGTTTTGTTGCAGGGAGCCAATGTCTTGTCTGAATTATAGGTCTGAATGCCGCGTTTATTTTAAGCAGTTGGTGTTGGGAGAAGGAGAGCGATTGGAACATAAAGGGCTGAACGATATTTGTGTGTTGTTTGTGCTTTCGGGAAGGATTTGTGTTTTTGAGCAGGAGAAAAGACAGGTGTGTGTAGAAGCGGGGGAAATGGTGGTTCTTTCATCGCTGGCGAAACAGGAAGTTGTGTGTGAGCAGGAGGCTGAGATCGTGTGGTTTATGGCCGATTATTTGAAAGATTTCAGTGCAAAGTTGATCCGTAGTCTTGAGGACGATTGTAATAAAACCAATTATCGTTGTAATAAACTACCTATCCGAAAGGTGTTAAGTTCTTTTTTGGAGCTTTTAATTTGTTACCTGAAGAATGGGATGGATTGCGGATATTTGCTGGAGGAAAAACGGGAGGAATTGTTTATATTATTAGATGCTTATTATACCAGAAGCGAGTTGGCGTTGTTTTTATATCCGTATGTTGTGATTAAGGATTCGGATTTTAAAAAGATGGTTTTGTTGAACTCGCTCAAAGCAAAAGGAGTGCCTGAACTTATTGAATTGTGTGGATATACATCGGGAGGTTTTAAAAAGATGTTTAAGGAAGTCTTCGGCGGATCGATTTATCAGTGGATGTTGCAGCAAAAAGCAGAAAAGCTCCGTTATCGGCTGGCTGAGGATGATGTGAATTTAAAAGCATTGATCGGCGAATTCGGATTTTCATCACCTGCCCATTTTACAAAGTTTTGTAAAAAATGGCTCGGAAAAACTCCCACACAATATATGGAAGAAGTAAAAAGTAAACGTGGACAGATCAATATATGAATTAAGGATGCGGTATGGGGTTAGGAGATATAGATAAATCGGATTTAAAAAAAAGGTTTTGTTATGTGGAGCTGGAGGCTGGGAAAGAGCTTGAGAGAAAAGATTTTAAAGAAAACCATTATATTCTGTTTTTCCTTTCAGGAAAAGTGGAGATAATTTATTCCGGTTCGCGTCCGCTGGTTGTTGAAGGCGGGAATATGGTGTTTTTGGGACGTTTGGCGGATTGTGTGATAAAAGCATTGGAACCTGTCCGCATGGTTTTACTGACTTTCGATGATCTGGCTAACGCTTGCGATAAGATTGCTCTTCAAAATTTAGTTCCTATTTCCTCTCTATTAAAATATGAATTCGACAAACTGGAAATTCGTTTTCCTTTGAATGAATTTTTGAATTTAATCCTGATTTATTTGCAGGATAAAATTTCAAGTGTATATTTGTGGACAGAGAAGCAAAAAGAGTTGTTTATTTTGTTGCGGACTTATTATTCCTCAGAAGAACTTGCCATGTTTTTTTATCCGTTGGTCGGAAAGAATATCGATTTTAAAAAGATGGTGTTCGATAGTTATACTAATGTGGGAAGTATAAAGGAATTTGCTGATAAAAGTGGGTATAGCCCGGTGGTGTTTCAGCGCCGTTTCAAGGAAGTGTTCGGAGAAACCGTATATCAGTGGATGCAAAGACAAAAAGCAGAACATATCAAGCATCGTTTGATGACGGAAGATGTCAATCTGAAGGAGTTGGCGGATGAGTTTGAATTTGCTTCTGCTGCTCATCTAAATAAGTTTTGTAAAATATGGTTTGGCATGTCTCCCTCAGAGTTAAGGGAAACATTATTACTAAAAAGAAATTTGAAGTAAGGATTAAATATATAAGAAATTGTGTTTTTTATATAATATGGGATTAAATATGAATTAATATATTTGCAATATCAGAAATGATAAAAAAGAAGGATGATTACCGTTTAGACAATCTTCTCTCAGATATCCGTCCGGATAGTCGTAATAGGAATATACCAATACATACATACACACAACATACACAACACTCCAGTCGAACGGTAGTCCCCTTCTTTTTTTCTTTGTATAAAATCATGTTAAATGTAAGGATAATTTATTGAAAAGCAAAATAAATATTATTTTGTTAAGTTGTTGTTTCATTTTGTGAAGCGTTGCCTTGCAAATAAACGTATGATATTGATAGACAGATGATGTTGAATTTTGTAATGAGTGTGATTTTATGAAGCATAACTGGAAACCGGGAACGATGATCTATCCGTTGCCTGCCGTACTGATCAGTTGCGGTAGTGTGCCCGAAGAATATAATATTTTTACAGTGGCCTGGACAGGCACGATATGTACAAATCCTCCGATGTGTTATATCTCGGTTCGTCCGGAACGCTATTCTTATGGCATTATTAAAAAAAATATGGAATTTGTGATTAACCTGACAACGAAGGAGATGGCGTTTGCTACCGATTGGTGCGGAGTGAGGTCGGGAAGGGATTACAACAAGTTCGGGAAAATGAAGCTTACCCCGGGGAAATCTGCTGTTATTCATGCTCCGATCATAGAGGAATCGCCTGTATGTATCGAGTGCCGGGTAAAAGAAATCGTTCCTTTGGGATCGCATGATATGTTCATTGCAGAGGTGGTGAATGTGCAGGCCGATGATAAATATTTGAATCCGGAAACGGGGAAACTGGAATTAGATAAAGCGAATCTGTTGGTGTATGCTCATGGAGAGTATTTCGATGTGGGACAGTTTATCGGGCATTTCGGCTGGTCGGTGAGAAAAAAGAAAAAATCCTGAATTTGTTTCAGGATTTTTTTGTTGTTCAACAAGGATTCGAACCTTGACTAACAGGACCAGAATCTGTTGTGCTGCCATTACACCATTGAACAGTGTGTGTCATTTTTTTGACAGCACAAAAGTAATGCTTTTTTGAATATCTCAAAAGAATTTAAAGGAAAATTGAATGAGAATTTTCCGAATAAGAAGGAATGGATTTTGACTCGTTGCGGATTGAATTGAAATGCTTGCCGACAATTTAGAATACGACTTTGCGGGTTATCTTTCCTAAGATGAAACAACCCCTACAAATCAGTTGTTTGCAGGGGTCGTTTTTGTTGTTCAACAAGGATTCGAACCTTGACTAACAGGACCAGAATCTGTTGTGCTGCCATTACACCATTGAACAAGGTGTGCCGTTTTTTCGACCGCACAAAAATAATGCTTTTTTTAATTTCAACAATATATAAGATGAAAAATGTATGAAGTTTTTTAAGCGTAAAAGGAATGTTGAAAACAAGGAGGAACAAGAAGTAAGGAACCGGATGGGGGAATATAAAAAAACAGCCTGGAAAATCTTTCCAGGCTGTTTTATAAGATATAAACAAAATCAGGCTTGTTTTTGTTTTTCTTTATGAGCAGCTTCTGCCGCTCTCAATTGTTCTTCAGATTCTTTAGTAACCTTTTCAAGGCGTCCCATGATGGAGAAGATGAAGATGGCCGAAATGGCACAGCAGAAGATCAATATTCCCCAAGTTGTCATAAGGCTGTATTTTTTCCAGAATATTCCGATAATACCCACCAGATAGTTACCGATAGCAGTGGCGGCAAACCAGCCTCCCTGCATCAATCCCTTGTACTTAGGGGGAGCTACTTTAGAAACAAAAGAGATTCCCATAGGGCTAAGGAAAAGTTCTGCACAGGTTAAAACCAGATAGGTATTGATCAGCCAATAGGGAGATACCATTTGGTCGGCAGCCAGCGGAGTGGTTTCCACTACCGAAGGTGCGGGCAATCCGAATGAAGCTGCAAAAAGGATCAGGAATCCGAGAGCTGCGATGATCATACCGATTCCGATTTTACGGGGTGCCGAAGGTTCTTTGTGTTTGCTGTTCAACCAACTGAAGAAACCAACGAATACCGGAGTGAGCAGGATAATGAACCACGGATTGAATTGCTGGAACATTTGCGGCGTATAGGTTGTTTCCTGGCCTGCAAATTTATTTTGATACACAAACCAAAGCAGGATTGCAAAGGCTACGGCCATCAGTCCGCCCAGAGGTTTTGTTTTTTTAGTCCCTGTAATTAACAGGAAAATACCGTAGAATACAAAAATGAAAGGAACGGTTCCTGCCAGCGAGAATAATAAACCGGAAATACCGGAGGTATGGGCTGTGGTATAATCACGGGCAAAGAAGGTCATGGTCAAACCATTCTGGTGGAACGACATCCAGAAGAAGATAACTACTGCAAATACCAATCCTAAAGCAATCAGACGTTCTTTTGTCTGTTTTGGGGTCAATTCAATAACAATTGCATCTTTATCGCCTTTGCCTTGTGCTTTTTCTTTTTCTGTTGCGTCGGCAGATTTGTAGAATTTACGGAATCCGGCAAAAATGGCCAGGGAAACCACTAAACTGATACAAGCAACACCGAATCCGTATTGATAGGATTGGCAAAGGGTATCGATATAGGTGTGTGAGAATTGGGTAAGGCTTTCCAAACCGGAAATATGAGCTCCTTGTTCGGTGGCGAGAGCAGCAAGCTGGTTGTAACCCGCCGAGCCTTCTGTGATCGTTCCGTTTATCAGTTGGTTGGCTAATGCCGGGATTTGGCTGTTATAGGACATGCCTGATCCTTTTAAAATGTAGTTGGAGATGGCTTCAGCCATGCTGGGAGCAAAGAATGCACCGATATTGATACACATGTAAAAGATACTGAATGCAAGGTCACGGTTGGAACTGTATTTGGGGCTGTCGTAAAGATTACCCACCAACACCTGTAAGTTCCCTTTGAACAATCCTGTTCCGAGAGCGATTAACCCTAAGGCAAAGAACATGGAAATGAGTCCGTTGCCAAATGGAAATGCAAGTAAGGCATAACCTAAGAACATGATTACCGTACCAATGGTGATGGTTTTTCCGTAGCCGAGGAATTTATCGGCAATGAAACCTCCCAATACAGGTAGAAAATAAACGGCAGCAAGAAAGCCACCAAAAACTTGTCCAGTCAAAACTGAATCCCAGCCGTAACGAGCTTGTAAATAAAGGGTGAAGATTGCCAGCATGGTGTAGTAACCGAAGCGTTCTCCGGTGTTCGTCGCTGCCAGCACAAACAGCCCCTTAGGATGTCCATTTAACATAGTAGCATTTATTTTAAGATGATTATTAATTCTGAATGGGAACAAATGTAAGAAATTTTCTTTATTTTTCGTCTTTAAATCGATTGTGTTGAAGAATGAAAAAGTTAAATAAAATTTTCAGAACGTCGGAAATTGCAGGAATAGATCAATATACGATTGAAAATGAGCCTGTCAGTTCGTTAGATTTAATGGAACGGGCTTCCCGGGTATGGGTGAAATATTTTCAGGAAAAATTTACAAATAACGGGAGTGTTGCTGTGGTAGCCGGGAGCGGGAATAATGGAGGCGACGGTTTTGCGATTGCCCGTTTATTGAAAGAGAAGGGATGGAAGGTGACGGTTTTCCGCTTATTGACCGGGGTTAAAATGAGTGCCGATTGTGAAGCGAATCACCGACGTTTTCTGGAATCCGGAGGGGTGGTGGCGGATGTTGCCGTTGCCGGGGATTTTACTCCGGAATCCGGATGTATTTTGATCGATGCTATCTTTGGCGCGGGTTTGAACCGGAAAGTAACCGGGCTGGCCGCGGAGGTCATTCGGAAAATAAATGCATTGGAACAGCAGGTGGTGGCCGTGGATATTCCTTCCGGGCTTATGGGAGAGGATAATTCCGCTAATGATCCTCTGGCGATTGTGGAGGCGGATTACACTTTTACCTTTCAATTTCCAAAACTTGCTTTTATGTTAGCGGAAAATGCTTGTTATGTGGGGGTGTGGAGCGTGTTGGATATAGGTTTGCATCCTGCCGCAATAGCGGAAAAGCCGACACCTTACTATTATATGCAACTTGAGGATGTGGCTGCCCGGTTGCCCCGGCAACAGAAGTTTGCCCATAAGGGTACGAACGGGCGCGGGATGTTGGTTGCGGGGGGGGATGGGATGATGGGAGCCGCTGTTTTGGCGGCCAAAGCCGCTGTCAGATCCGGTATCGGGTTGTTGTATTGCCATGTTCCGGTGTCGGGAAAGAATGTTATTCATAGTGCCGTTCCGGAGGCTTTGACCGACCTTGACCGATCGAATTGCCATTTTTCGGAAGTGCATGATATGGAAAAATATGATGCCGTTGCTATCGGACCAGCCATTGGGAAAGGGCCTGAAATGGTGGAAGGGATGAAACAGTTGCTGACTGCCTGGAAAGGAACTACGGTTATCGATGCCGATGCTTTGAACATTCTTTCGGAGCATCGGGAATTGTTAAGCCTTCTTCATGAAGGGTGTATCCTGACCCCTCATGTGAAAGAATTTGAGAGATTGGCAGGAAAATGTGAAAATGATTTTGAGAGATTAAATAAATTGAGCATTTTTGCAAGTCAGTACAATGTGTGCGTGATTTTGAAGGGTGCTCATACTGCCGTTGCTTCTGCCGACGGGGATATTTGCTTTAATATGAGCGGTAATCCCGGAATGGCCAAAGGCGGGGCTGGAGATGTTTTGACAGGAGTCCTGCTGGGGCTGGCTGCCAATGGTTTGCCGCCGTTAGAGGTGGCGTTGATCGGTGTTTTTGCCCATGGGTTGTCCGGTGATATTGTGGCAAAGGAATGGGGGATGAGGGGAATTTGTGCCGGGATATTGGCCGAAGGAATGGGAAAGGCCTGGAATGAGTTGGAAAATAGAGTATAATTTATAATTTGACCGAACAATGATGAAGAAAGTTATTTTGGTATTTGGAATGACGGTTTTAGTGGGACTTACTGTCTTTGCTCAGAAAAAGAGAGAAAACCTGGCTACTCCGGTGAATGTGAATTATTGTTTGCCTAAGATGGCTTATGAGGTGAAAGTAACTTTGGAATGTACGGAATATACTCCGGGGCCTTATCGGAATTATGCGGAAAAAGAATTGGGACAAAAGCCGGAAATCACGGAATACAAGGAAAAATGGAGCATCAGGAATATAGAGATAAAACCGCAGGCTATTCCTGACGAAAAGGCTGTGTATTCTGTTTCTGCCAGTGGAGATTATCACCCTATTATGCTGCATTTGAGTGCGGAAGGTTTTTTGGCGGGGGTAGCCGCAGGCCAAAGCGCTGCTTTTAATGAATTTGTGAAGGCAAAATATGCGAACGATATGCAGCCGCAGGCAGAGGCGATAGATATTATGAAATTTAATACTTATAACAATCTGAAAGAGGTGTTGGATACCAATTATACTTATCAGGAAGTGGATGGAGAAATGAAAAAGATTTGGGATCCGATTGTCCGCTATGCGCCTAAAACCGAAAAAGATAATGTAAAAGAAGCTGTTAGTGAAATTTTCCGGATCCGTTCGGAACGGGTGAAATTATTGGGAGCGGAAAACAATGTACCCGACGGCAGGTCGCTTGCGATTATCCTGAAAGAATTCGACCGTATGGAGCGGAATTATTTGTCGCTGTTCTTAGGGAAAAAAGAAACCCGGAAGATGGTAAGAAGTTTTGTCGTGGTTCCGGAAAAGAGCGGCGACCCGGTAGTGGCTTTCCGTTTCACGGAGGATAAGGGAATTTCTGCTGCTAAAAATGTTACGGCGCAGGCTTACATGCTGAAATTGGATAATGTGGTGGTACCTGCTTCTAAGCCTGTATCCGGGGAAGGTTCGGAGGCGGCGATATTCTACCGCGTTCCGGCAACGGCCGATTTGTTGTTGATGAAAGGTAACGAGGAAGTACTTAGTATGAAAGCGATTGTGCCGCAATTGGGGGAAATTAAGAAATTCCCGATTAATGTGATTGCCAATGACGGGTTGTCTTTGGAGTTTTATCCGGAATACGGAGCGTTGAAAAGTGTTGGAAAAAAATAATAGAAAATCCAAAAGATACTTTATAATACCAGAGTAATGTCGTGGTGGAATAACCGGTACGGAGAATTTTTAAGTTGGCGGGTTCGTCATATCAAAGAAAGGAATTTTATATTGATTCTTAGTCTGTTGGTAGGAATTGTAACCGGACTGGCAGGGGTGCTGCTGAAAAATTCCGTACATTATACTCATCAGTTTTTTACGGAACGCTTACAGGTGGATAGCGGTAGTTTGTTATTCTTTATTTATCCGTTTATCGGAATCTGGCTGACTTCCCTGTTTGTGCGTTATTTTGTTCGCGAGGATATTAGCCACGGGGTGACAAAGGTGTTGTATGCCATTTCCCGCCAAAACAGTATTATTAAGCCACACAATAACTATTCATCTATGATTGCCAGTACGATTACGATCGGATTTGGTGGATCGGTAGGAACGGAGGCGACTATCGTTTTAACGGGAGCTTCTATCGGCTCGAACCTCGCCCGTTTTTTCCGGATGAATTATAAGGTGATGACTTTAATGATCGGGTGTGGGGCTGCCGGGGCTATTGCCGGAATTTTTAAAGCTCCGATAGCCGGAATCGTGTTTACGCTTGAGGTGCTGATGCTCGACCTGACTATGGCTTCTTTGGTGCCTTTAATGATTGCGGCTATTTCTTCTTATGTGATCGTATATTTTTTGATGGGAGAGGGAGTGGTGTTGGAGTTTGCCGTTCATGAACATTTCGCGCTGGCTAATGTGCCTTATTATATTTTGTTAGGCGTTTTTTGCGGTTTGGTTTCCGTTTATTTTATCCGTACCAATATCCGTATAGAAAAATTTATTACCGGGATCAAAAATAAATTTAAGCGGGTATTGATCGGTGGCGCTTTGTTGGGGTTGCTGATTTATATTTTTCCGCCGTTGTACGGGGAAGGGTATACTTCGTTAGAGTCTTTACTGACCGACAATGCCGATACTTTATTGAATAATACTTATTTTTTCGATTTCCGGGAATATGCCTGGATTGTACTGGTGTATGTCGTAGGGCTGGTGTTTATAAAGGTGGTTGCAACCGCTTTGACGAACGGTAGCGGCGGTGTGGGCGGTGTGTTCGCTCCCAGTTTGTTTACCGGGGGAGTTACCGGATTCCTGATCGCTACCCTCATTAATATGACCGGAATCGTGTCGGTACCCGTGAGTTATTTTGTATTGGCGGGTATGGCAGGAGTTATGTCCGGGGTTATGAATTCCCCGTTAACGGCCATGTTCCTGATTGCAGAAATCACCGGAGGTTATAGTCTTTTGGTTCCCCTGATGATTACTTCGGTCACTTCCCACCTGACAGGGCGGGGTATGGAGCCTTATTCTATTTATGCCCGTCGTTTGGCTATGAAAGGGGATTTGATCACTCATAATAAAGATAAGGCCGTACTTACTTTGATGAAGCTGAACAAGGTGATCGAGACCGATCTGAAAACAGTTCCGGTCAATGGAACTTTGGGAGATTTGGTAAAGAAGGTGTCCCGCTCCAGCCGTAATATATTCCCGGTGATCGATCAGAATAACGCTTTGCTGGGAATTGTGCTGCTGGATGATATACGGAAGATCATGTTTAATCAGGATCTCTATGATACTACGTTTGTCCGTGATTTTATGACCACACCGCCCACGGTGGTGGATGTTAATGATCCTATGGATTTGGTTATGAAAAAGTTTGAAGATACCGGAGCCTGGAATTTACCTGTAATACAGGAAGGTAAGTACATAGGCTTTGTTTCGAAAGCTAAGATTTTCAATACTTATAGAAGGGTATTGCAACATTTCTCCGATGAATAAGTATATCTAAGTGGGGTGACTTGTCGGGACCGGGTGAGGGCGTTTTCATTTTAATTTGTTTGGTATGGATGCAAATTCCAGATTGGGTTACCGGGAAGGGATCGTTTCGGTAATACTGAATTTATTGCTTTTTGTCTTGAAGTATTATGCCGGAATGGTTTCGGCTTCCGTTGCGTTGATTGCCGATGCTTGGCATACGTTGTCTGATTCTCTGACTTCCATTGTTGTGATCTTCGGTATCAAGATGTCGTCCCGTAAACCGGATAAAGAACACCCTTTCGGGCATGGGCGCTGGGAACAGATTTCGGCGATCATTATAGCGATCCTGCTGGCCGTGGTAGGGTTTGAGTTTATCCGGGATTCCATCAATAAGTTGAGTGTGCATGAATCGGCTAATTTCGGGGTATGGGCCTATGTTGCGACGATTACTTCTATCGTCCTGAAGGAGGGATTGGCTCAATATGCTTTTCGGATTGCCCGGATTACCAATAATTCATCGGTAAAAGCGGATGGCTGGCATCACCGGAGTGACGCTTTATCATCGGTATTGGTGTTGATCGGCCTGTTTCTGAATTCTTATTTTTGGTGGATCGACAGCGCATTGGGAGTGCTGGTGTCTTTGATGCTTTTTAGTGCCGCTTATTCTATCATCAAAGAAGCCGTGAATAAGATTTTAGGAGAAGAGCCGTCTAAAGAAATTGTTGGTAAGGTGAAAGAGGTAGTGAAACAGGAAATGGGCATCCAGGCCTATCCTCACCATTTTCATATACATAATTATGGGGATCATGTAGAATTTACTTTTCATATTAAAGTTCCGGGCGAGGAGACTGTGTTATACGCTCATGCTTTGGCTACTAAGGTTGAAGAGAGGATAAAAAAAGAATTGAATATGGATGCGACGATTCATATTGAGCCATTAATGATGTAACCTTGTTGTTTTTTTAACGTTGTAATCACAAAAGTTGAGACAGAAAGTTAGAATGTATAAAAAAGTTAATTGTCAATTTTGTTCATTTTAATATTGTTTTTTACAAGGAAAAAATTAATTTTGCGGAAATTTTAAGGAAACGGTTAAAAAATATATACTATGTATTGGACATTAGAACTTGCGTCAAAGTTGGAAGATGCACCCTGGCCTGCATCTAAAGATGAGTTGATCGATTATGCTATTCGTTCAGGCGCGCCTATGGAAGTAATTGAAAATCTCCAGGATATTGAAGATGATGAGGAGATTTTTGAAAGTATTGAAGATATTTGGCCGGATTATCCCAGTAAAGATGATTTCTTCTTCAATGAGGATGAATATTGATTTTACCCCGGTTTTTACCGGAATTGAAAGGATTTAAGCAGGCGGCTGTGTTGAAAAACACAGCCGTTTTTTTTGTCGGAAAGATGGGGGGGTGGTAACAGTTTTGTTTTGTTGTATATATTTTAAAAAAATTTCATTACATTTAAGCCTCGATCGTTGTATTTATTAAATGGGATGTGCATGAAAAGAATTTTTATACTGATTTGTGTGTTTGTATTTTCAGGGGAAGTGTTTGCTAAAGAACCGATTGCCGGATTCAGGCTTATTCCACAACCCCAAAAGATTGAGTCGATGAGAGGGAAAGGTTTAGGGTATGGGGAATTAAAATATTTGATCGCACAGGATAGTACTGCTGTTCCGGTTTTGGGAGTGCTGCTGGATGGATTGCCCCGGGTAAGGAAAAAGGGCAAAGGGGTGGTGCTGGTTCTATCGGAGAAAGATGTTCCGGAATCTGCCGAGGGGTATGTGCTGGAAATCGGGGGGAATGGAGTAAAGATTACGGCGAGGGGAGAGGCCGGGATATTTTATGGTTGCCAGACTTTAGAACAGTTGCTGGAAGATAGCCGGGATTTTGACCGGGAAATTCCGGCTATGAAAATAACCGATTATCCCCGGCTGGCTTACCGGGCTATCCATATCGATACGAAGCATCATTTAGACCGGATGGAGTATTATTATAAGGAAATCGATAAGTTGGCGCGATATAAGGTGAATGCGATCATTTGGGAATTGGAGGATAAGTTGCGCTATGCCCGCCGCCCGGAAATAGCCGCCCCGAATGCAATCAGCAAGCAGGAAATGGCTGCCCTTTGCCGCTATGCCCATGACCGGCATATAGATATTTCTCCTTTGGTACAGGGATTGGGACATGCGGGTTTTATATTAAAACATCATTGGGAATTACGGGAGAATCCTGCCAGCGATTGGGAATTTTGCCCGTCCGATCCGAGAACTTATGAGTTGCAGTTCGACCTGTACCGCGATGCGCTGGAAGCCATGCCTTATGGCAAGTACCTGCATATAGGCGGGGATGAGATTACGGCGATCGGAATCGATGAACGTTGTAAGGCTACGGGTAAAAATGCCTTTGAATTACAGATGATGTGGTTGAAACGGGTTTGTGGGTTTGCTGTGGAAAACGGAAGGATTCCTATTTTTTGGGATGATATGCCTTTGAAGTATGCCGGGGTGTGGGGAATTATCCAAAGTGATTTGTCGGGTGATGAACTGGAAAAAAAGTGGAATCCTGAAAGGTTGGATCAGGCTATCGACCTTTTTCCCAAAGAATGTGTGTATATGCGCTGGAATTACGGGGATGCAACGAAGCCCGCTCACATTAAATTGTTGAATTGGTACCGGGATAAGGGATTGAAGGTGATGGGGGCGACGGCGGCTGCTTATGGGAGCAGTCCCTTTTTGCCACGGGAGGAATCGCTGGCCGGGTCTATCCGCGGATTTAGCCGATTGGTAGCGGAAAATAGGCTGGAAGGAATTTTAGCGACGGCCTGGGACGACGGTTCTCCGCATACCGAAACCGTGTGGAGGGGATTTGTGGCTCAGGGGGAATATGGCTGGAATCCTGAAGGAAGGAGTATCCCTGAGTTTAAAGCGGCACACGGACAGAGGGAGTTCGGCTTTCTGCCTGCGGATTCTTTGATGAATTTTTTGGACGAATTGGAAAAAGCGGCTTTTTTCTTCGACGGTGCTTTGGTTACTTCGGGAAGACGTAATCCGGCGTGGGGGACAGGAAATTTTACCTTGCTGGAATTACCCCGGAAAGATAAACCGGGAGAGTGGAATATGAAATATAAAGATAAGGTGGAAAAATCCCGGCAGGCATTGCAGAGGTATGAAAAGATCAGGGAAGGCATCGGGAAAGCGAAAGGTGAAGCGTTGAGGAATCGTTATACGCTGGAAATATATGAGCAAACCAATCATTTGTTGGTTTTTCCGGCTCAGTTGATCACGGCGTTGAGCGCCTATGACCAGGAAAGCGTTCCCGCAAAGAAAGAGGAAGCGTTGAAAGAAGTGTATCGGGTGTGCCTGTATTTTAAGGATATGCGAAAATCATTGGAAGAAGTGTATTCCCAAACCCGTTTTATGAGAAATCCTGACGGTTATGTCGGCGAAATGAATCATCACAACCATTTGGCGGCTAAGTCGAATAATAGCGATTGGCTTTTCCTGTATGAACTTCCGATGGTGAATAAAACCGTCCGGTGGATATTGGGGACAGCCCCTGATATGAATTTCCGGATTTTTTAGTTTTCATATAAGAAAAGAGGACAGGATTTTTCCCTGTCCTCTTTTTGATGTTCGAAGTTATTTCCGGCAAATCGTATTATAGGGGCAATTCCGGCATTTCTTTTCCTGGGTCGTCTGGACAAAAGGAACATCGGGAGAATAGAGTTGTTCCAGTAACGGAGTGAGGTTGTTCAGAAATTCTTCCCGGTGTGTGGCGAAATCGTCGATATATTCTTTGTCACATTTCAGCCTATAATTATAATCCTTCCCGAATAATGCTTTTGTGCTGTATATGCCGGGTATGAGCGGTTTATGGACAGGATTGGCGTGCGAGAACATCAGGCAATAGAGCATGGTTTGAAAGGCTGCTTTGTTGCGGGTGGTGTTTTCCGGGTCGAAGACGGAAGGAACGGATTTGAACGTGGTATTGTCCGCTCCCGTTTTATAGTCGATAACCCGGACTCCTTTGGCTGTTTCATCGATCCGGTCGATAAAGCCTCCTACAAAAACGGATTTTGTACCTGCCGGAGTTTGAATTTTGACCGGAACAACGAATTTTTCTTCCATAGCTACCAATTGAAACGGGCATAAATGTTTATCGTAGGCCAGCATTTCCCGGAGGTATTTTTTGATAACGTTTAAAATCAATTCATTATTGCCGCTATCGAGTAGTTTTGTGGTGTTGTGGTCGTAGACTTTTAAATATGAGTCTTTTATATGCTGTTCCAAAAGGGCTTCGTTCCGGAGTAGTTGTTCGATGCTGTCGGTTGTGATTTTTCCTTCCGGGATGGTGGCGTATAAAGTTTGAGAACATTCGTGGAAAATATTCCCTAACAGACGGTGGTCGAGTTCTTCCGCCATTTCTTCTTTTTCCTGTATCCGGGCAATATATTTAAAATAAAAACGGAGAGGACATTCCAGATAAGTGTTTAAGGCGGAAGGCGATAGCGTGGCTTGTTCCGATTCTGTCCAAAAATTTAATTGGGCTAATATTTCCGGATTTTTAGCAATGACGATGGCAGGATTATCCTGTACGGCGATCCGGTTTTGAAAACTGGTCTCGCTGATCGTCAATCCGGATTCATATTTAATCTGGTAAAGGAAACGGCTCATTTCTCCGCTGTTCACTCCTTTGGCTCCGGAGGTGTAGAGTATCTTGATATTTTGTGCCCGTTGCAGCAGTCGGTAGAAATAATAAGCGAACAGGGCATCCTGATGTTCGGGAGTGGGGAGTTTGAAACCTACGCGCAGATTATAGGGAATGAAAGAAGAGGTGACACTGTTTTTGGGCAGTATACCTTCGTTTACCGACAATATGATCAGGTTTTTAAAATCCAGCATACGGGTTTCCATAAGCCCCATTAACTGTAATCCTTCCAGAGGCTCGCCGGAAAACGGAATGGTGGTGCTGCTGATCACCTTATTGATGATCTGTAAATACAGCTTATCTTCCGGTTGTATATCCTCTTGTTCGAACAAGGTTTGTAAACTCTGGATGCAAGTGTATATCGTGAATGTAAATTCTTTTTCTATCGGCTCGTACGGTTTTTCTTCAGCATGGAATGTCTGAATCAGCAGGCGCAGGATATGAAGTAAGTAATCCGTTATTTTTTCATCGTTTGAAGAAAATACGGCCTGGGTGATTTTATTGAATTGGAGGCTTTTTTCGGATACATAAACAATGTTATGCTGGTTGATGAAATCGGTGATTTTATCGATTTCATCCGGGCACAATTCTTTGATGAGTTTGTGGTTCAGCAGGGCGATAACCGGCTTGTAGTAGTAGTAGGTTTCATTCTTCTCTTTTTTGGCATAGTTCTTCAGGTCGCCTAACAGGGTAAGCAGGGCGGCCACTGAAGTGTTTTGTGCCGGATAACCCATCGTGATGTTGATCTTTCGTATTTCGTCCGGAATCGAGTGGAGGGCCGGAATCAACATCCTTTCATCGCAAAGGATGATTCCCGTGTCGTGATCTTCGGCTCGTTGCTGCCGGGCCACCAGAGAGGGGATCAATTTGGCCTGTCCTATTGTGGAGGGCGTTGAAATGTATTGAATTTGCTTGCCGTTGTAACGGAAGTTATTGAAATGTTCCAGACCTAATTCGTTCGGAAAATATTTTAAATTTTCCCGGATGTAGTGCCCTGCTTCATAATTTTCATCGGCGGTGTAATACAGGTCGTAATCCCAGTAGAACGTGGCCCTGTTATTGTCCCGGTAGTAGGAAAAAAGTTTTTTCTCACAGCTATTCAGGGCATTGAACCCGGCAAAGATAATGTGTTCCGGCAGGGGATATTCTTCGATGTGTTCACAGAAGTGACGTTGCCCCATCCCTTCAAAACAAAGTTTTTCTTTATACAGGCTATCTTTGAAATGGGCGTAAGTGGCGTAAAGCTTATCCCATACTTTTAAAAATTCCTGCTGTTCCCGGCTGTATTTTTCGGGGTTGAAGCTATTCCAAAAGGTTTTAATCGCCTCGATCTGCTCTGTGGAAAGGTAGGGGAATTTAAGGTCGAGTTCTTTTAGCGAAACCAAATTGGAAAATACCGCTTTGGCATCCGCCAGGTATTTGTCGATGTCGTCGAAGTCGCCTAACAGCATGTTTCCCCAAAAGTAAAAATCTTCAAATCGTTCGTTAGAGCCGGACGCTTGTGTGTAGGATTTATACAGCTTGACAATCAGGGCAATATCTTCGGCTTTTCTTAATCCGGTTTGGCGTCCGACATATTCTGCAAGCGTGATGATTTCAGGCATCCATACGGGTTTGTTTAGCAGATGAGACAGCTCATCGGCCAGAAAAAGCCCTGCACGTTTGTTGGGGAATATGACGGTCAGGTTTTCAAAATTCCCATTGTATTTTTGAAGCAGGTCGCGGGCAAGAAGATGAAGAAAAGAGGGCATACTAAAAAGTTTAGCGTCTAAAGCAAATATATTATTTCTATATTTGTATGAATTTTGTGAGTAAAATTAGTAAAAAATCGGAACATGGCACTAAAAGATTTGTTGATAAAGAATCGCAGTTACCGTAGATTTTTTCAAAATGTACGGATTTCCTCCGGAGAATTGAAAGAGTTGGTCGGCCTTACCCGTTGGTGCGCTTCTGGCCGGAACGCCCAGTCGCTGAAATATGTGGCGGTAGATTCGGAAGAAATGTGCGCAAGAGTATTTCCCCAGCTTGCCTGGGCGGGTTACCTGACAGATTGGGCAGGCCCGGAAGAAGGAGAACGCCCGTCGGCTTATCTGATACAAATGCTGGATACCCGTATCGTTGAAAATTGTTTGTGTGACGACGGTATTCAGGCACAGACGATTTTGCTGGGAGCTGTTGAAAAAGGATGGGGAGGATGTATCATTAAGGCCTTTAAAAACGAGCCTTTGAGAGAAGTGTTGAATCTGCCCAGTTATTTAAAAATCATGTATGTGATAGCCTTAGGCAAGCCTAAGGAAACAGTGGTGATCGAGCCTATGAAATCGGGAGATGATTTTAAATATTGGCGAGATGAAAAGGAAATTCATCATGTGCCTAAGCGGGACCCGGAAGAATTGATCTGGAAATAAGCCGATAGTTTGTGAGGTTATGAAAATACTTTGTGCAGAATATAATCAGGCGGGAGAGGTGGCTATCGTGCCTGTGGGGGATGATGTTTTGTTAAGGAATAACGGGGATTTTTATATTCCTGATTTTACGCAGGAAGTCAGTTGTGTGCCCCAGTTCGTTGTGAAAATTTGTAAGTTGGGGAAAGCGGTTAGTGAACGCTTTGCTTCCCGTTATTATGATGAGATCGGGATTGGAATCCGGTTTTATGCCGATTCCCTGGAACGGACCTTAGAGGGGAAGGGATTACCGGGGATTGTGGCTTCTTCTTTCGATAGCTCTGCCGCTATCGGTAGGATGCAGAAGATCGAGAACCGTAGCCTGCGGTATGAGATGTGGATTAATGACGTTGCTGTGTTTCAGGGGAGTATTCCGGAATTGCAGGTCGGGATAGACCGTTTGGTGGCTATGGCAGGTGAAATGCATACGTTGAAAATCGGCGATTACCTGTATTGCGGAAATCCTTTCCGTTACCGGGGAATAAAAGCCGGAGACCAAATTCGGGTTGTGCTGGAAGGTGAAAATGTGATGCAATTTTCCATCAAATAAAAAGAGCGAAGTAGAAATAATTGGGGGAGACCTAAAAAAATATCCTTTTCAAATGTCCGTTATATCGGTCAATGAAAAGGATATTTTGTTGAGAAGTATTCTTTTATTTCAGATTGTCGTTATTATAAAGAAAACGCTTGATCTTATGGGTAGGGGTTTTCTCGAAAGGTTCGCTTTGAACGACAACTAACTGTAATTTCGAGAAATTGTTCACTCTGGAATTCACATATTCGAAAAGCTCTTTTTTCTGTTCTTCGATATAATCGTTGACTGCTGTTTTATAGCTATCGGCCTGGGATTTGAATCTTTTATAATTCTTCTCCAATTCTTCCATGTTGAAGTGTACCATAGCCACCAGTTTACCTTTTGATTCAACGACTAAAGATTCATTGACAAAACGGAAGTTGTTGATGATGGATTCTATTTCTTCCGGATAGATATTTTCGCCCGAAGAGCCTAAGATCATCGTTTTGATTCTTCCCCGGATAGAAAGGCGGCCTTTATGGTCGAACGAACCGAGATCCCCGGTTTTAAACCAACCGTCTTCCGTGATACATTCCTGTGTCAGTTCCGGTTTTTTGTAATAGCCTTTCATGACATTCGGACCTTTGATCCAAATCTCTCCCTGTCCTTTGGAATCGGGTTCGTTGATTTTGATTTCCACCCCTTGCATCGCAGGGCCTACGCCTTGCATAAAGGTGTTTCGGGGAGCTGTTCCTGCCGACATGGGGGCTGTTTCGGTCAAACCGTACCCGATGGCATAGGGGAATTTAGCTTCCCGCAGGAATTGTTCTACGGTTGCATCCAGTTTGGCGCCTCCGATACCGAAGAAAATGATTTCCCCGCCGAAGGTTTGCATCAATTTTTTACCTGCCAGGCGGTTTAATATTTTGCGGGTAGGGGCGAAGCCGTAAAGCGCGCGCATAAACCGGGAGGAGGTGAATTTCGGGACAACCTGGGTTTTGTAAATTTTTTCAATAATCAAGGGTACAGAAAGCATGACCGTAGGACGTATTTTCTGCATAGCCGGAACCAATAGCTTCGGGGTAGGTACCCTGTCGAGGTAATAGACCTGGGCTCCGAACATTAAAGGTAGTAAAAGCCCTAAGGTGTTTTCGAAAGTGTGTGCCATAGGCAGAATACTTAAGAAACGATCCTGGGGGCCAACCGGCTGTATGGTGGCACATTGCTGTGCATCCCACACCAGGTTACGGTGTGACAACTCTACTCCTTTGGAAAATCCGGTTGTACCGGAAGTGTAGATGATCGATGCTGTGTCTTCCTCTTCGACGGCGATCTCCGGCAGTGGAGCCAGATTGTGCAGGTCGATGTTGTTTCCCAGTTTGT
Source organism: uncultured Odoribacter sp. (assembly GCA_900541415.1). GTDB lineage: Bacteria > Bacteroidota > Bacteroidia > Bacteroidales > Marinifilaceae > Odoribacter. The sequence continues at coordinate 99,057 of UQJP01000004.1, forward strand.
CAATATCTTCAACAGGAAATCCTTCCGGAATCCGGGCGAAGGTATTCATCAAAATTTTCTGTTCGAGGAAATCTGTTTTTATATCAGCTATCAGCTTGTAGAGTAGTTTCGAAACAAAAACCATCCGGGCTTCCGAGTGTTCGAGGATATTTTTAATATCGACGGAACTGAATCCCGGCAGAATGGGTACGGCAATAGCTCCTAACCGGGCAATCGCAAATTGGGTGACACCCCAGCCGGGCATATTCGCGCTTAGTATGGCTATTTTATCACCTTTTTGGATTCCTTGTGAGAGTAGATAGTTGGCTATTGAAGTTACTTCGTTGTAGAAGTCTTGGTAAGTTCTGTTTTCGGACTGAACAAAGTTCAGACACAAATTGTTTTTAAACTTGGAACAGCTATTAATGAGTAGTTCCGGTAAAGTCAGTTTTGTTAGAACCATTATTAATGTGATTGCAATTTGATTACAAAGATAGTGATTTTTGTTGAATGTTGATAGGTTTGTAGTTAAATAAAGTTATAAAAACCACCGGGAAAGCATAAAAAAATAAGGATACGTAACCGCATCCTTATTTTGTTTTGAGAGTTATTCTTACCGGGTTATTTTACCGGAATATTTTTCAAAGTTTCTTTTAAGAAATCCCAGAATTTTTCTACCGATGCTATATTTACTTTTTCATCGGGAGAGTGTGGGTGGCAAATGGTGGGGCCGAAAGAAATCATATCCCAATTAGGGTATTTGGATCCCAAAATCCCACATTCCAAACCGGCATGGATAGCCATGATTGCCGGTTGTTTCCGGTAAAGTTTAAAATAGATTTCCTGCATTTCCTTAAGAATGGTCGAATCCGGATTGGGTTTCCAGCCGGGATAAGCTCCTGCGAATACGATGGAATCGGCTTTTGCCAGTTCTCCTACTGCCTGTATGTTTTGTGCCATTGCTTCTTTGGCTGATTCTACCGAAGAACGCATCAGGGTGACTACGGTTATTTTTCCGTTTTCCGATTTAATGATAGCCAGGTTATTGGAGGTTTCAACGGTGTCGGGCATAGAGTCGATCATGCGTACGGCTCCGTTGGGATAAGCAATGATTGCATCGGTCAGCCGGGATTGGGTGCATTCGTCGATGACAAAGACCGGGGTGTTGATTGGATCGGCACTGATTTGTAAATCAGTATCTTTGGCGCTAATTTCCGCTTTATAGGTTGCTGTTGCTTTTTTCACCAGCTCCTGGAGTTTGGCTTCATTGGCCGCAGGCAGAGTGATTACAGCGAAAGATTCACGGGGAATAGCGTTACGCAGGGAGCCACCCGTGACGGAGGAGATGCGGATGCCTAATTCCCCGGCATAGGTTTTCAGGAACCGGAACAGAATTTTATTGGAGTTACCGCGTCCCAGGTTTATATCGATGCCTGAATGTCCTCCTTTGAGTCCTTTCACAGACAAACGAAAGGCTTTACTTCCGGCAGGAACATTTTCTTCTTTATATGAAAATGTTGTGGTAGAGTCCATACCTCCGGCGCAACCCACATATAGTTCACCTTCTGTTTCGGAGTCGAGGTTTAATAATATATCCCCTTTCAGGATTCCGGGTTGCAGGCCGTTCGCTCCGTCCATGCCTGTTTCTTCGGTTGCCGTGATCAACACTTCCAGAGGTCCGTGAGGAATATTGGTGGAGGTGAGCAGTGCCATAGCCGTGGCCACTCCGATGCCGTTATCCGCCCCTAAAGTCGTGCCTTTGGCACGTACCCATTCCCCGTCAACAAAGGCCTGAATCGGGTCGGTATTGAAGTCGTGCTGCGTATCTTCATTTTTTTGAGGAACCATGTCCAAATGACCTTGCAGGATAACCCCTTTCCGATTTTCCATGCCCGGAGTTGCCGGTTTGCTCATGATGATATTACCGGCTTCGTCCATTTTGGCTTCGATATGATTTTGTTCCGCCCAGTTCAGCATAAAAATCCGCGCTTTTTCTTCGTGTTCGGAGGGGCGGGGAACCTGGGTCAGTTTATAGAAGTTTTCCCAAATGGATTGGGGTTGTAAGTCTTTGATCGCTGTGCTCATAATATTTTGTCGTTTTGGTTATTTCTGCATATGTGTTTTCAGGTAATTTACAAACCGGGTGTAAAGTTGCAGGGTGGTATTACCGCCGTAAATCCCATGATTCCGGTTGGTGTAGATCGCCATATCGAATTGTTTGTTGGCTTGCACGAGACTTTCTGCCAGTTCGTAGGTGTTTTGCACGTGTACGTTATCGTCGGCGGTTCCGTGGCATAACAACAGATTACCTTTTAGTTTATCCGCCCAATGGGTAGGGGCATTGTCGTTATATCCCTGCTCGTTTTCCTGGGGAGTCCGCATATAGCGTTCCGTATAAATAGAGTCGTAATATTTAAAATTGGTGACGGGAGCGATGGCAATGGCCGTGGTAAAAATATCGTTTCCTTTCATGATGCAGAGAGAAGACATGAAACCGCCATAGCTCCATCCCCATATCCCTACGTTTTTATTGTCTATATACGGTTTTTCTGCCAGCCATTTCGCCGCAGCGATCATATCGTCGCTCTCGATTTTTCCTAATTGCATGTAGGTACATTTACGGAATTCCTCTCCGCGTGCCGCTGTGCCCCGGGGGTCAACACAGGCTACGATGAAACCTTCCTGAGCCAGGTAGTTCAGCCAGTTAATGCTCCAGCTATTTTTTACCTGTTGGGAATTAGGACCGCTGTATTGGGTGATCAGCAGGGGATACTGTTTGTTGGCATCGAATTGTGCAGGCTTCATGATCCAGGCATTCAGCATGGTTTTGCCGTCGGCAGCCGGGATTTGAATAAATTCGCGTTGGGCAATATTGTAATTTTTTACTTTTTCTTTTACAGCGTTGTTGTCTTCAAGAGTACGAAGCAGTTTCCTGTTAGCGTTATAGAGAGCGGTTACCGGAGGCATTTCCGTATTGGAAACCGTGTTGATATAGTAGTTGAAGGTTTTACTGAATGAAGCTTCGTTCCAGCCTTTTACAGGGGTGAGTTTTGTTTTTTGCCCTTTTTCATTGATGCTGTATACATATTTTTCGATAGGGGATTCTTCGTAGGAAGAGTAGTAATACAGTTTCCGTACCGGATCGTAACCGTAAAAATTTTCAATGTCGAAGTTTCCTGAAGTGATGGCTTTTTTCTCTTTTCCGGTCATGTCATAGAGGTAAAGGTGCATAAAGCCATCCTTCTCGCTGGTGATAACGAAATTTTCTCCGTTGTCGAGGAAAATAAGGTTGTCGAAATTACTTTCTGCGATGTAGTATTTGTTTTGTTCCCGGTAAAGCGGAGTGGTTGCCCCTGTTTTAGAGTTTGCCACTAACACGTCCATTTTGTTTTGGTTACGGTTCAGGCGGATGATGGCTAATTTTTTAGGGTCTTTCGTCCAACGGATTCTGGGAATGTAAATGTCGGTTTCTTGTCCGATGTCCATTAGTTGGGTGGTTTTGTCGTTCACATCGTAGACATGTACGGATACGGTAGAATTTTTTTCGCCTGCTTTCGGGTATTTGTAAACATAATTGGAAGGATAAAGTTCATTGGCTTTTAGGGCCGGACGTTGTCCTTCGAATATATTCATTTGATATTCCTTGACATCCGATTCGTTGAATTTAATATAAGCCAGAGAAGTACCGTCGGGCGACCAGTCGAAAGCCTTGTTGAAAGAAAACTCTTCTTCATACACCCAGTCCGGAGCTCCATTGATGATATGGTTTAATTTACCGTCATGCGTGATTTGGCGTTCTGTCCCAAAACGCAGGTCTTTTAAAAATAGATTGTTGTCGCGTACGAAAGCGATGCGCAAACCGTCTGGCGAAAAGGTGGCTAAGCGCTGGCTGCCGTTTTCGGACAGGGGATTTAACTCCCGGTTTTTAAAGTCGAAAATATAATAGTCGGCAGTAAAAGAGTGGCGGTAGATCGGTTTTTTGTTGGTACAAATTAATATACGACTTTCATCGTTATTAAATTCATATCCGGAAATAGATTTTACGTCGGTTTCCAGTTCTTTTAAGTCGACCAGCGTGGCAACGGCTTTTCCGGTTTTATAGCTATATTTGACAATTTTCGTGCCTCTGTTCTCCAAAACGGTATAATGTTCGCCGTCATTCATGGAGCGTAAACCTGAAACGCCCTTTGTGCCGAATGTGCCGTCTACAAAAAAATCGTTTAAAGTAAGTTGCTTTTGTTGTGCCGGTAGTAGATTGACACAAAGAAAGGTAAGTAAGATCAGAACTCCGAAATTTTTTTTCATATCACTTGATTGTTTATCATTTTTGGTTTCGTGCTTCAAAGGTTTGAAAAAAATCTTTGTTTTGCAAACGATTTTCGGGATTAATCCGAATTTTATAAGGGATATAAAGGGTATTCGCAGTCCGGGGACGATGAGGTATTAAAAAAAAGATTACCTTTGCGAACTAAAATCATTGTGGAGATAGGATGAAATACACTCTTTTAGCGAAGGACAAGCATAGTGAGGCACGTTGCGGGGTGCTGACGACAGGACATGGAGAAATCCAAACGCCTATTTTTATGCCTGTGGGAACGGTGGGAAGTGTGAAAGCCGTGCATATGCGGGAACTGAAAAATGATATTCAGGCAGAGATTATTCTGGGAAATACGTACCATTTGTATTTGCGCCCCGGTACGGAGATTTTGAATGCTGCCGGAGGTTTACATAAATTTAACGGATGGGATAAGCCGATATTGACCGATAGCGGCGGCTTTCAGGTGTTTTCCCTGACGGATACGGGACGGAAGATTACGGAGGAAGGTGTGACTTTCCGTTCGCATATCGATGGATCGAAGCATTTGTTCACTCCTGAAAAGGTGATGGATATACAGAGGATGATCGGAGCCGATATTATTATGGCTTTCGACGAGTGTCCTCCCGGAACGAGCGATTACAAATATGCCAAAAGTTCGTTGGAATTAACGCAAAGATGGCTGGAACGCTGTGTGAAGCGTTTCGATGAAACAGAGGCTTTGTATGGCTATGAACAAAATTTGTTCCCGATTGTGCAGGGGTGCGTATACCGTGACCTGCGCGAAAAAGCGGCGGAGCATGCCGTGGCTTTGAATCGGGCGGGATATGCGATCGGGGGACTTGCCGTGGGAGAGCCTGCCGAGGATATGTATGCTATGATTGAAGTGGTAAACCGGATTTTACCTCAGGATAAACCCCGTTATTTGATGGGGGTGGGGACTCCGGAAAACATATTGGAAGGAATAGAACGGGGAGTAGATATGTTCGATTGTGTTATGCCTACCCGGAACGGACGTAACGGCATGTTGTTCACGACAGAAGGGGTGATCAATATTAAAAATCAGAAGTGGGATCGGGATTTTTCATCCATTGACCCCGCCGCTTTATGTTATGTGGATACGGATTATTCAAAAGCGTATTTACGCCATTTGATCAAATCGGATGAAATCCTGGGTTTGCAGATTTGTTCCGTTCATAATTTGGCTTTTTATTTGTGGCTGGTGAAAGAAGCGAGAAAACATATTTTGGAAGGCGATTTCACCAGTTGGAAAGAAACCATATTGAAGAAAGTGAAAAGAAGACTTTAACGGACGGATGTAACCCCCTTATAATGGTTATTAAAGATGATTATTAAGAAACTGGATTTATATATTACACGTAAATTTCTCGGAACCTTCTTTTTTTCGTTGGCTCTGATTCTGTGTATTGTGGTGGTGTTCGATATTTCAGAGAAATTAGAACGTTTCCTCGAGTATAAAGCTCCTGTAAAAGCAATTATTGTAGATTATTATTTTAATTTCCTGCCTTATTTTGCCAATGTATTTTCATCGTTATTCACTTTTATCGCTGTTATTTTCTTTACTTCCAAAATGGCTTCGGACAGCGAGATTATCGCTATATTGAGTACGGGAATCAGTTTCCGGCGGTTATTGGTGCCTTATCTGTTTTCTGCTACGGTGATCGCTTGTCTGTCTTTTTTGATGGGGGCTTATATTATACCCAATGCCAACCAGAAACGGATTTTGTTTGAGGAAGAGTATATGGGGAAACGTTATGCGAATAAGGAACAGCATATCCATCGGCAAATTGCGCCCGGAACTTTTATTTATATGTCGTCTTATTCGGTGGCTTCCAATATAGGTTATGATTTTTCCATAGAAAATTTTCATGGAGACACATTAGTTAGCAAGCTGACTTCTTCCCGTATCGTTTGGGATAAGACAAAAGAGATGTGGTCGATTTACAATTGGAAACTCCGGGAGATCGATGGAGATAAGGAGGTTTACACCACCGGAAAACAGATCGATACCTTGCTGGCTTTCGAGCCTACCGAATTTTCAAAGAATCCGAGTAAAATAAAGGAGCAGCTGATGTTGCCGGAATTGAAAGAATATGAGGAGCAGTTAAGGTTGCGGGGAAGTTCCAATGTCGTGGAATTTCAGATTGAACGTTACAAAATGGTGGCGAATGCTTTTGCCACTTTTATCCTGACGATTATAGGTGTGAGCATCGCCTCCCGTAAGATCAGAGGAGGAATGGGGCTTCATATCGGGATCGGTTTATTAATCAGTTTTTCTTACATATTGTTTATGCAGTTTTCCACTGTATTCGCAACAAATGGGGGAATGAATCCGTTATTAGCGGTATGGTTTCCTAATATTTTGTTTTCGATAGTGGCTTTGTTGGTATATAGGACTGCACCTAAATAATCGGGGTAAAGAGAGGGGAAGGTTGTGTGACTCATGGTGAAATTTCAAGAATAAAAATTATAAATAGGATATGGATAGAGATTACAATAAAAATCGCAATCAAGAAGGGGGAGAGCGTAGGGCTTATAAACCGGAAGGTGAACGCAAAGGATTCCGTGAACGTAGGGAATGGAATGGAAACAGCGACCGGGATAGGACTCAGCGTCCGGCAACCGGAGATCGCAGGGAACACCGGGGATATGGAGAGTCCGGCGGTAACCGTTACCAACGGGAAGACCGGGGACAGGAAAACCGGGGCGGTGGTAACAGATGGGAAAACCGGGATCAGGACGGACGTAATCGGGGGGGAGAAAAAAGAGAGTATAACCGGGGAGAACGTAATACCGGAAATTATAGAGCAGGCGAGCGTTCACATGAAAGGTCCGGGTATCAGGATCGCGGAGAAAGACGTCCGTTCCGGACAAATGACAACCGAACTGACGATAACCGTAGGGAAAACCGGAATTACAACCGGACAGAGAGAACCGGAGGTGAAGAAAGACCGGAGCGTAATTATAACCGTGAGAGACGGACAGACTGGAATAAGCCAGAACAGGAGCGCGGACGCTTTAGCCGGGATAGAAACGACGAAAACAGTGATTACAAGCGAAAATTCGAGCGGGACGACCGAAGAGAGCAGGGGAACATAAGCCGTACGGAGAAAGAGGAGTTGCGGCAGAAGCATTATAGTAAGAAGAAAATTTTAGCACACCGCCTGAAGAACGAGAATGAGGAAACGGAATTACGTTTAAACCGTTTCATTTCAATGAGCGGGGTATGTTCCCGTCGGGATGCCGATGAATTAATCAAAGCAGGCCGGGTAAAGGTGAACGATGAGGTGGTTGAAACCGTGGGAGTGAAGGTGAAGAAAAAGGATAAAGTTGAAGTGGACGGTTCGGTTATTGTGCCGGAGCGTAAAGTATACCTTGTGTTGAATAAACCGAAAGATTATGTGACTACGGTGGACGATCCTTTGGAAAGGAAAACCGTGATGTCATTGGTGGAGGGTGCTTGCAAGGAGAGGGTGTATCCGATAGGAAGGCTCGACCGGCAGACGACCGGAGTGCTGTTATTTACCAATGACGGTGACCTGGCTAAAAAATTGACTCATCCTAAATTTGACCACAAGAAGATTTATCACGTATTTTTGGATAAAGCCGTTGCGGAACAAGATATTCAGGCTATTGCCGAAGGTATTCAGCTGGAGGACGGTTTTATTCAGGCCGATGAAATCAGTTATGCGTCTGAAGATCGCACGGAGGTTGGGATTGAAATTCATTCCGGGAAAAATCGTATTGTCAGAAGAATTTTTGAACATTTTGGTTATCAGATTGTGAAACTCGACCGTGTTTATTTTGCCGGGATCACCAAAAAGAATATTCCCCGCGGGAAATGGCGTTTTTTGACAACTGAAGAAGTAAATGTTTTAAAATACTATTGATGATGGTTTGCTGGTATGCAGTATATACTTCGTCCAGGGCAGAAAAGAAAGTAAAAGAACGGTTAGAGCAAGCAGGAATAAATTGTTATTTGCCTTTAAAGACAGAATTTCGGATGTGGAGCAGCCGCAGGAAAAAAGTTTCTGTTCCGCTTATTCCGGGATATATTTTTGTGCATGTCGGGACAGAGCAGTTTACCGAGGTATTGAATATTGCCGGAGTGGTTTCGTTTTTGAAAGAAAAAGGGAAGGCAGTTCCTATTCCTGATAAGCAAATCGATCAGCTACGGTTTGTCGAGGGGAATGCGGAAGAGCCTATGGAAATTTCTTTTGAGAAAATTCCGGTAGGAAGCCTGATAAAAGTGGTACGCGGAAAATTTACAGGTTTTGAAGGTGAATTAATAGAAGTGTCCGGTAAATATAAAATTGTGATACGGTTGGAGCATTTAGGTTGTGCTTTAATGACGATTTCCGCCAGTTGTGTGGAAAAGGTTAAAGTATGATTTTTTAATGTGCCGATTTTTAAATATTGTTTTTTTCTATATTTTTGTTTGCAAATAGAATGTAGAATTTAAAAGAATTTACAAGTGAATAGGTTGTTTTTATTATTGTTTTTTATCTTGTGGTTTGGCGGACTGTATGCGCAGATGTCGGATGAACAAGTGGTTACTTTGTTGAAAAGTGCGTATAGCCAAGGGTTGAGTGAACAGGAAATCGGAATGCTTCTGGTGCAAAAGGGAGTAACCCAGGAACAGTTGATGCGTATCAAAAATCGTACTGATAAGCAGGAGAATTTTTCTGACAATTCTTCCACAACTTCCCGGATGCGTACGGTAGCCGGAGAAGATATGCTGACCGGAACACAGATGAGAAACAAAAATAAGGATCTCTATCCCCAGGGAGCTGATAAACAGGATGCTTTATTGGACTCTTTAGGAAATATATTAGGTCAGGATGAACGAAAATTACCGAAAAAGAAAGATAAAGAAGATATAGAGAATCAGGTTTTCGGACGCAGTATTTTTAAGAATGACGCTTTGACCTTTGAACCTAATTTGAATGTTGCCACTTCTGATAATTATATTTTGGGGCCTGGGGATGAAGTGATTATTGATGTGTGGGGAGATTCGGAACAAACTGTCAGGCAGCAAATTACTCCGGACGGTAATATCTGGATCGAGAATTTAGGCCCGGTTTTTTTAAGCGGATTGAAAGTAGGCGAGGCTTCTGCGCATTTAAAGAAAGAACTTACCCGGATTTATGCTTCTATAGGCAATAACACTACATTTGTAAAGCTTAGCCTGGGGAAAATCAGGAGTATCAAGGTGAATGTCATGGGAGAAGTTATGGTTCCCGGAACCTATACTCTGCCTTCGCTGGCCACTCTGTTCCATGTTTTGTATAGTGCCGGAGGTGTGAATGATATTGGTTCTTTAAGGAGCGTGAAAATTAGCAGGGGAGGGAAAGAAATTGCCGATGTCGATATTTATTCTTATCTGTTAAAAGGGAGAAATGATTTGGATATTAGCTTAAAAGACGGTGATGTTATTCATGTTTCTCCTTATCGGAATCTGATTTCTTTGAAAGGGAAAGTAAAACGTCCCATGAAATATGAATTGACCGATACTGAAACTCTTCGTGATCTATTGGATTATGCCGGAGGGTTTATGGGGGAGGCGTATAAAAATGCCGTGAGGGTTATTCGGAAAAACGGAAAAGGGCATCAGGTGTACAATGTAGAAGAATCGGATTTTGCAAATTTTGTGATGACAGATGGTGATGAAGTGTCTGTAGACGCAGTGATTCCGCGGTTTGAGAACAAGATCGAAATCCGGGGAGCGATCTATCGGGAGGGACTTTATGCTTTGGATAGTAGCATGAAAACTGTTAAACAGTTGATAGAAAAGGCAGAAGGACTTCGGGAAGATGCTTTTTTAAACCGGGCTGTATTGTACCGTAATAAACCCGACCTGACCCTGGAAACTCAGGCGGTGGATATTGCAGGGATTATGAACGGTTCGGTTGCTGATGTCGATTTACGTAAGAATGATGTGCTGTATATTCCTTCTATATTTGATTTGAAAGAAGATTATATGATTTCTGTACATGGAGCCGTGGGGTATCCCGGGGTGTATAAATTTGCAGAAAATATGACCGTTGAAGATTTGATCATTCAGGCCGGAGGATTGAAAGAATCTGCTTCGGTTGTGAAAATCGATATTGCAAGGCGTGTAAAGAACCCAAAGAGTTTAGAGGTGGGTAATATATGTGCCGAGAGTTACACTGTTACCTTGCAGAATGGCCTGGCTTTGACAAATGGTGGTGAAAGATTTGTTTTGCAGCCATTTGATGAAGTTTATGTTCGTCATTCTCCCGGTTATCAAATTCAGCAAAACGTGCAAATTACCGGAGAGGCTCTTTTTGCTGGAACTTATGTTTTGCAGAAAAAAGGAGAAAGGGTTTCCGACTTGATTCAGAAAGCAGGGGGATTGACACCGGAAGCGTATGTAGACGGGGCACGTCTGATGCGTAAGAAAGATTCTGACGAATTGGCAAGGGAAGAAGCCATGCGAAAATTGTTGAGGCAGACTGGGAAAGATTCTATCGATGCCAATCGGCTCGAAATTCAGGATCATTATATGGTGGGGATTGATTTGAAAAAAATTATGGCCAATAAAGGGTCGGAATATGATATTGTTTTGCGGGAAGGCGACCATTTGCATATTCCTCAATATACTGGAACCGTGAAAATCAGTGGTGCTGTCATGTATCCTAATACCGTGGTATATAATAAGAAAGCCCGATTGAAAAATTACATAGAGCAGGGAGGAGGTTTTGCTGCCCGTGCTAAGAAACATAAAGTCTTCATTGTATATATGAATGGAACTGTTACGAAGTCAAAGGTATTTGCTAAGGCCAAAGCCGCTCCGGGATGTGAAATCATTGTCCCTTTAAAACCTGCGCGTAAAGGAATGGGAGTGGCAGAAATTATGGGGTTGGCTACTTCAACAACTTCAATGGCGGCATTAGTTACTTCTATTATTAATTCAACTAAATAAAGCTGAGAAATAATGGCAAAAGATTCTATATCCGGACAAAATTCCGAAGAACAGGAAATTGATTTGCTGGAAATTTTAAGTAGACTTTGGCATGAACGTAAGTTTATCTTTAAAGTCACCTTTGTTTTTCTTGTTTTGGGTATTTTGGTGGCTTTGTTCAGTAGTAAAGTTTATACAGCCCAGTGTTCAATTGTTCCGCAAACCGGCTCTAAAAATGCCGGAGGAAATTTAAGCGGGTTGGCTGCTATGGCCGGCATAAACTTAGGTGGAGGAGAAAGTGGAGAATTATTATCTCCGAAAATATATTCCATGATTATCAATAGCGTACCTTTTCAAAAGGATTTGATGCAGGTGAAGATAAAGTTTCAGGAGTATGAAGAGCCTGTGCAATTGTTTGATTATTACACAGATGATAAATATCAGAAATTTTCTTTATTGGGAGTGATCAAGAAATATACCATAGGTTTGCCGGGAGTTGTTATCGGAGCTTTGAAAGGGAAAGATGAAAAGGACTTGCCGATTGTGGAGGATTCGACCATGATAGAATCTTTATCGGAAAAAGAAAATATTTGTGTAAAGGCGATAAAAGCGGCAATTTCTTTTAATTTGAACGAAAAAGAAGGATATTTTATATTGGCAGCCAATATGCCGGAACCTTTGGCTGCTGCTCAATTAGTCGCTGCCACGCAGAAATTGCTTCAAAAATATGTTACAGCCTTTAAGATTGAGAAGGTTGAGAATAATTTGGAGTTTGTTGAAGGACGTTATCAGGATGCCAAGAAAGAGTTTGAAGCTAAGCAGCAGGAACTGGCTGCTTTTCGGGATGCTAACCGGAATTTTGCCTTGGAGAAAGCCCGGACTAATGAAGAACGTCTGAAAACACAAAGCGATCTTTTGTTCAGTGTTTATAGTGAATTGGCCAAACAACGGGAACAAGCCAATATTCAGGTAAAGGAGACAACGCCAATATTTACGGTAGTTGATCCGGTAACAGTGCCCATAGAACGTACAAAACCAAAACGGGGATTGATTTGTATAGCTTTCACTATATTAGGAGGATTTATCGGAATGGGACTGGTGTTGGTTTTGCCTTTTATTGCTAAGATTTCCGGACATAAAAAATTGGCTAAATGGCTTCCGAAAACTTCTGATATAAAGCTTGATGAATAAAGGCTTGTCTATTTAAAAGCCAAAAATTATTTAAGGTAAAATAGAAAAACATGTATTTCTATTATTACCTTATTTTTTGTATCTTTGTACCGCTTTTAAAAACGGGAATTTTTAGAAGACAGAACTAAGTAATATCAGTATGCAAGAACAGGAAATCGATCTTTTGGAGATTATCTATAAATTGTGGAATCGTCGTAAGTTTTTGTTTTTATTTGTTTTGGTTTTTTCGTTAATCGGAGGAGCTATTGCATTTGTATTGCCTCGTCAATATGTGGCAGACTGTACCTTAGGTTTAGAGGTGGTGGACAATACGATGCGGGTAAAACTGGAAGGTTTGTCTGCTGTTCAGAATATGAATATGGGGAATATGAGAGAGGTGCAGGTGGTATCTCCTTCTATGTATCCGAATATTTTATATAGTGTGCCTTTCCAGAGAGAATTAATACATAAGCGTTTGTTTATGGGAGAGGGGAAGGATTCTGTGTCGTTTTATGAATACTATACTCATAGTAAATTTGCAGAAAGTCGACCAGAAAATAGCAGAGGTGTTCAGAATATATCAGACGAGGAGGCGGGATGTATGGCTTATCTGAAAGAGAAAATCATTTTGAAAGTGGTAGACAGGGACGGATATTTGAAACTTTCAGTTTCAATGCCAGATGCAGAAATGGCGGCTCAAATGGCTCAACAGGCGCAGGAAATGTTGCAGAGATATATTACGGAATTTAAAGTGGCAAAAGTTCAGGCAACTTTAAATTTTATAGAGGAGCGCTATACGGAGGTTAAGCAAGAATTAGAAGCTAAGCAGCAGGCTTTGATGACTTTTCGGGAAAAAAATAAAAACAATACTCTTGCAAAAGAAGGTGAGGAAAAGATATTGAACAATGAATACGAACTTTTTTTTAATTTGTATGCGGATATTGTCCGGCAACGGGAACAAGCCCGTATGCTGGTGAAAGAAAATATTCCCGTACTTACAGTGATTGAGCCTGTTGTGTTGCCTTCCTCTCCTGCAAAACCCAATAGGATGTTAATTATCGCTGTTACTATATTAATTGGTGGTTTGGTCGGTTGTTGTTGGGTTCTGTTATCCTCATCTTATCGGGGATGGAAAAATAGGCAACAAAATTAATCGTATATTTTTAGTTTTATGTTTTGAATTGAGGGCCAGGTTGATAACATTGGCCTTTATTTTGTATTTTATTGTAGTTATTATAATTTTTATATTTTTACGCAATGATTATTCAATGAATGATTGGGGAATAATGATGTGATAAAACACTTATTTCTTAGTATTCAGTGGAATAATTGTACTTGAAAAATTATTATTTTTTTATCCGGAAAATAACGATTATATAACAAAACTGTGTATTTTTGCAAAAATAGAATAATAGATAGGTTGTAATAAATAGGAATAAGATGCTAAGTTTATTGTCGGACGAATTAAGATTGGTATTATCCATGACAGTTGCTCTGTTAATTGGCTGGAATATTCGTATGCCGGTTTTTAAGATGGCGATTCTTAAGGATTTTGTGGACAAGCCCAATCAACGTTCTTCCCATAAGGGGAGTATACCTAACATTGGAGGTATTGTTGTTTTTTTGGCATTTTTATGTTCTTTTCTGTTGTTTGCAAGGTTCTCGCAAAGGGTTGAATTTCAGTATATTCTTTTAGGATCTATTCTTATTTTTCTCATTGGGATATATGATGATCTTTTAGAAATCTCACCTCGAAAGAAGGTGAAGGGAGAGATGTTAGGGGTATTGGTGTTGTTAGTGGGAGGAGGTTTTTATCTTACCAATTTGCATGGGTTATTCGGAATTTATGAAATAACCCCCTGGATAGGTTTACCTTTGACTTTCATCGGACTTGTCGGTTTGATCAATGCCATAAATTTGATTGACGGTATCGATGGTTTATGTTCCGGGATTGCTTTAATGGATTGTTTGTTTTTCGGGATATGGTTTTATCTCTGTGGCAATATAGAATATGCTTTGCTGTGTGGTGTTTTGAGTGCTGCGATTATTCCTTTCTTTTTCATTAATGTGTTCGGAAAACGTTCCAAAATGTTTATGGGGGATTCAGGTGCTTTAATGGTGGGATTTCTTTTAGGAGTGATGGCCATTAAATTTTGTGAGGTAGATGTTCAGATAGACGGTGGTTGTGCAGTAAAGGCTGCTCCAGCCGTTGTTTTCAGCATATTAGCTATTCCGGTTTTAGATACTTTGCGGCTATTCGCTTCCCGGTGGATGCGCGGTAAGTCCCCCTTTGCTCCGGATAAACGTCATTTCCATCATAAATTGTTAGTGATTTATAAGGGAGTGCATAAAAAGGCGACTTTTACTCTTTTGTTTTTAAACTTTCTGTTTATCATGTTGGGAATTATAGGACGTAACTGGCCCAATGAATTATTGATTTTGTCGGATATAGTCCTTTTTATCCTTTTGTTTTATGTTGTAAACCTTCTGGCAAAGCGAATGCAAGTTAAGAATGCCTGATAGAAAGGCAGTAGCTTCTCGATCTATTCCTGTTCGTTTTATATTTTGAACGGGGAAAGAATAGGTTGAAGTCTGACTGCAATTTTTTATTGGAATAGTTCCCGCAGGATTGATTTGTAATTCAAAGATCTGGAAAAATAGTAATGAAATAAAAATCGTGAATAGATATATGAAAGGAATTGTATTGGCCGGTGGTTCCGGAACACGTTTATATCCGATAACGAAAGGAGTATCCAAACAATTATTACCGATCTACGATAAACCGATGGTTTATTATCCTATTTCGGTGTTGATGCTTGCCGGAATCCGGGATATTTTGATTATCTCAACTCCTCAGGACTTGCCCGGTTTTCAGCGCTTGCTGGGAGACGGTTCCGATTACGGGGTGAATTTTACTTATGCGGAACAGCCCAGTCCCGATGGTTTGGCGCAAGCGTTTATCATTGGAAAAGAATTTATCGGTGAGGATGCGGTTTGTTTGGTATTGGGAGATAATATTTTTTACGGACAGAGTTTTTCCCGGATGCTGGAAGAGGCTGTAACGACTGCCGAAAAGGAAAGGAAAGCAACCGTATTCGGTTACTATGTGAATGATCCGGAACGTTATGGGGTGGCTGAATTCGATGCAGAGGGTAATGTGTTGAGCATAGAGGAGAAACCTGCCTCCCCGAAATCTAATTATGCTGTTGTCGGGTTGTATTTTTATCCGAATAAAGTGGTAGATGTCGCTTCTCAAATTAAGCCTTCCGCCCGTGGTGAATTGGAAATAACAACGGTGAATCAGGAGTTTCTGAAAGAGGGTGAATTAAAAGTTCAATTGCTGGGACGTGGATTTGCCTGGTTGGATACAGGTACGCACGATTCCTTGTCGGAAGCTTCTACTTTTGTTGAAGTCATTGAAAAAAGACAGGGGTTGAAGGTTTCCTGTTTAGAGGAGATCGCTTATAAAAAAGGGTGGATTACCAAAGAGCGGTTGCGGGAATTGGCCGACCCTTTGAAAAAGAACCAATACGGACAATATTTATTGAAGATGATCGATTGAGTGAAGGAGTGATTAAAATAATGCAGACATGGAAGTGATTAAAACGCCGATAGAAGGAGTTGTTATTTTGGAACCGAAGGTATTCGGGGATGAGAGAGGATATTTTTTTGAAAGTTTTTCACAAAGAGAGTTTGAAGAAAAGGTTTGTAAGACGATTTTTGTACAGGACAATGAATCGAAATCGTCTTATGGGGTGCTGAGAGGATTACACTATCAGTTGCCACCTTATACCCAGGCTAAATTAGTACGGGTTGTGAAAGGGAAAGTTTTGGATGTGGTGGTGGATCTTCGTAAAAATTCGGCCACCTTCGGAAAGCATGTGGCTGTGGAACTGTCGGAGGAGAATAGGCGGCAGTTTTTTGTACCCAGGGGATTTGCACATGGTTTCGTGGTATTGAGCGAGGAAGTTATATTTCAATATAAATGTGATAACTATTATGCGCCCGGTCATGAAGGAGGGATTCGTTTCGACGATCCGGCTTTGGGTATTGACTGGAAAATTCCGGTAGAGGATATGATTTTGTCGGAAAAGGATTTAAAGCATAAGGGGATTGCTGAAAGTTTTGTGTTTGAAAATTGACCTTAAGGTTGAGGGGGGAACGCGTTGAGAAATAAAAAAGAACAGAGTATTTAGTATGGCAAATATATTAGTAACGGGAGCCAATGGACAATTGGGGTCGGAATTACGGAAGATCGGATTTACTGCTTTGGATGAAGTGTTTTTTACAGATGTCGCCGAGCTGGATATTACGAGTTATGAAGCTGTGGCAAAGTTTGTGGAAGAGCACGACATTGATACGATCATTAATTGCGCCGCTTATACAGCCGTGGACAAAGCAGAGGATGAACCGGAATTGGCTGCAAAAATCAATACAGAGGCCGTAGCCAATTTAGCGAAAGTGGCTAATAAGCAAGATTGCCTTCTGATACACGTTTCTACGGATTATGTGTTTAACGGAATGGGAGAGAAACCTTATACCGAAAAGAATAATCCGTGCCCTGTGAGTGTATATGGAAAAACGAAACTGGCCGGGGAAGAAGCTATAAAGAAGTCCGGCTGTTTACATATTATTATCCGTACGGCCTGGTTGTATTCCACATTCGGTAACAATTTTGTGAAAACAATACTGCGTTTAGCGGGGGAACGTCCGGAGCTGACCGTCGTGTCCGACCAGGTGGGAAGTCCTACCTATGCAGAAGACCTTGCCCGTGCCATCGTGACCATTATGGAAGATGATAACCGGGGAATGTGTGAGGGAATTTATCATTTTTCCGATGAAGGAGTGTGTTCATGGTATGATTTCGCTTGTGAAATTGTCCGGATAAGCGGTTTGCCTTGCCAGGTGAAACCCGTGACCACTGCCGAATATCCTACAAAGACGCGGCGACCTGCCTATTCTGTGCTGGATAAGACCAAAATCAAACAAACGTTTGGGGTGTCTGTTCCCCATTGGCAGGAATCTTTGGCAGCCTGTATGAAAGAACTGATGGCCGATAAATAAAGAAAACGTATAGAATTTAATAATCATATTGAGAGTGAAGCCCGGCTTCACGATCGATCCTGAATTTTCTGTTTTATGAAGAATATATTAATTACGGGAGGGGCTGGTTTTATCGGCTCGCATTTAGTGAGATTGTTGGTGAACAAATATCCGGACTATCGCATTATTAATCTGGATAAGCTGACTTATGCCGGGAATTTGGCAAATTTGAAAGATGTGGAGAATATGCCGAATTATGTTTTTGAAAAAGCGGATATTTGTGATTTTCCCACGATACAGAAACTATTTGCGAAATACAGCATCGACGGCGTTATTCATTTGGCTGCAGAAAGCCATGTGGACCGCTCGATAAAAGATCCGTTCGCTTTTGCCCAAACGAATGTGATGGGTACTTTGAGTTTGTTGCAGGCAGCCAAACTGGCGTGGGAAGGTAAGTTTGAAGATAAATTATTCTATCATGTTTCCACCGACGAGGTGTACGGCTCTTTACAGCCGGACGGAGGATTTTTTACCGAAACAACGAAATATGATCCTCATTCCCCTTATTCGGCTTCTAAGGCATCTTCCGATCATTTTGTACGGGCTTTTCACGATACTTACGGACTTCCGGTGAAAATTTCCAATTGTTCGAATAATTACGGCACTTATCAGTTTCCTGAAAAGTTAATACCTTTGTTCATTAATAACATCCGTCACAATAAGCCGTTGCCTGTGTATGGCAAAGGAGAGAATGTGCGTGACTGGTTGTTCGTCGAGGATCATGCCCGGGCCATCGATTTGATTTTTCATCAGGGGAAAGTAGGAGAAACTTACAATATCGGTGGTTTTAACGAATGGAAAAATATTGATTTGATTAAGGTGATGATTAAGGTGACAGACCGTTTGCTGGGACGCCCTGAAGGTTCGTCAGAGAAATTGATTACTTATGTCACCGACCGTGCCGGACACGATTTGCGTTATGCGATCGATTCCACCAAATTGCATCGGGAATTGGGTTGGGAACCTTCTTTGCAATTCGAAGAGGGAATCGAAAAAACCGTAAAATGGTATTTGGAAAATCAGGAGTGGTTGGATCAGGTGACCAGTGGCGATTACCAAAAATATTATGAAAAGATGTACGGTGATCGTCAGGTGACGGAATGATCGGTAGTGTAATGAGTATAAATGGAAAATATAAAGGACCGGAACTTTTGAGAGTTTCCGGTTTTTTTCTTGAAAAGAAATGTGGCAGAATGTATAAGAGAAAGTTTGTTTTATGTAGCTAAACATCAGGATAACTTCGGTTTGTTTATGTGAAATATGAAATAAAAGCTTATCTTTGCAGCTTCGTCCGATAGTGAGAAAGTATGTTGATTATCAGTGAAAATAAAATATAAAAAATGATTACAGTTTCGGATTTAGAAATTCAGTTTGGGAAAAGGACTTTATTTCAGGATGTGAATTTGAAGTTTACGCCTGGTAATTGTTATGGGGTGATTGGAGCAAATGGTGCTGGAAAATCAACTTTTTTAAGAATTTTAAGTGGTGACCTTGAGCCGACCAGAGGCACCGTGATGTTCGGGCCGGGAGAACGCCTTTCCGTTTTGAAGCAGGATCACTTTGCTTATGACGAGTGTACGGTGTTGGATACCGTATTGCAGGGACATGGACAGTTGTGGGAAGTGATGCAGGAAAAAAACGCTATTTACATGAAAGAGGATTTTTCCGATGCTGACGGTTTACGGGTGGCAGAACTGGAGGAAAAATTTGCAGCAATGGACGGTTGGGATGCGGAAAGCAATGCCGCCAATTTGCTGAGTGGGTTGGGTATTAAGGAAGAGTTGCACTATTCTTTGATGAAAGATTTGAGCGGTAAGCAAAAAGTGCGTGTATTGCTGGCTCAGGCTTTGTTTGGCAAGCCGGACAATTTGCTGTTGGACGAGCCGACGAACGACCTTGACCTGGATACGGTGATGTGGTTGGAAAATTATTTGGCGAATTATGAGAATACGGTATTGGTGGTATCTCATGACCGCCACTTTTTGGATGCGGTCTGTACTCATTCTGTCGATATTGATTTCGGGAAAATACAGCTTTTTGCAGGGAATTACAGTTTTTGGTACGAATCCAGCCAGTTAGCTTTGCGTCAGGCTCAGGCAAAGAATAAGAAAGCAGAGGAAAAACGTAAAGAGTTACAGGAATTTATTTCCCGTTTTAGTGCAAATGTGGCGAAGTCTAAACAGACCACCAGCCGAAAGAAAATGCTTGAGAAGCTGAATATCGAGGAAATTATGCCTTCTACGCGTAAGTATCCGGGGATCATTTTCACTCCGGAGCGTGAAGTGGGGAATAAAATTTTGGAAGTACGTAACCTGAGTAAGAGCATAGAGGGACAGTGCCTGTTTAAAGATGTGGAATTTTCGGTGGAGAAAGACGATAAGATCGTATTTTTATCCCGAGATCCACGTGCGATGACCGCTTTGCTGGAAATTATTACCGGAAACGATAAGCCGGATACCGGGGATTTCACCTGGGGGGTTACGATTACATCCGCTTATTTACCTCTCGATAATTCTGCGTTTTTTACCACAGATATGACTTTGATCGAGTGGCTGGGACAGTATTCCGCAGATACCAGCGAGACTTTCCTGCGGGGGTTTCTGGGGAAAATGCTTTTTTCCGGCGAGGATATTTATAAAAATGTGAAGGTATTGTCGGGTGGGGAGAAAATGCGTTGTATGATTGCCCGGATGATGCTGAATAATGCTAATGTGCTTGTGTTGGATTCTCCTGCCAATCATTTGGATTTGGAGTCTATTCAGGCTTTTAACAATACATTGGTTTCCTTTAAGGGGGTGGTGCTTATGAATTCTCATGACCACGAATTTATCCAAACGGTGTGTAACCGGGTGATAGAACTTACCCCAACCGGAATGATCGACAAGAGAATGGATTTTGATGATTATATTACTAATGATGCGATAAAAGAACAGTTACAAAAGATGTACGGGACGGATAAAGGATAAAAATAGGGTATTATTGACTACTACTAACTTATAAGATGAAAAAAATATTAGTTACCGGGGGAGCCGGTTTTATTGGATCTCATTTATGCGAGCGCCTTTTAAACGAAGGAAATAAAGTGATATGTTTGGACAATTTCTTTACTGGCTCAAGAGAAAACATGATGCCTATGATCGGGCATCCCGATTTTGAGTTGGTTGAAAGGGATGTGACCAGGCCCTATATTAAAGGGGTGGACGAGATTTATAATCTTGCATGTCCGGCTTCGCCTATTCATTATCAGTACGATCCGGTAAAAACCGTAACGACTTCGGTGCTCGGTGCAATCAATATGCTTGAACTTGCCAAAGGGGTGAATGCGAAGATTCTTCACACCTCTACCAGCGAGGTATATGGCGATCCTTTGATTCATCCGCAAGTGGAATCTTATTGGGGAAATGTCAATCCTATCGGTGTGCGCTCCTGTTATGACGAGGGAAAGCGTTGTGCGGAAACCTTGTTTATGGATTATCATCGTCAGGCTGACGTACGTATCAAAATTGTTCGCATTTTTAATACTTATGGGCCTAAAATGCAACCTCATGACGGGCGTGTGGTATCGAATTTTATTATGGCAGCCCTTCAGGGACAGGATATTGAAATATATGGAAGTGGTTCGCAAACA
Source organism: uncultured Odoribacter sp. (assembly GCA_900541415.1). Lineage (GTDB taxonomy): Bacteria > Bacteroidota > Bacteroidia > Bacteroidales > Marinifilaceae > Odoribacter. Next base: position 120,198 of record UQJP01000004.1, read on the forward strand.
CGAAGTTTCCAGTATATAGACGATTTGGTCGAGGGAATCGTTCGGATGATGAATACCGATGATGGTTTTATCGGGCCTGTAAATATTGGAAATCCCCGGGAATTTACGATCGCCGAACTGGCGGAGAAAGTGCTGGAGATGACAGGTTCGCGGTCGAAAATCGTTTATAAGCCTTTGCCTTATGACGATCCGAGAAAAAGGAAGCCCGATATTTCTTTGGCCAAGGAAAAATTGGATTGGGAACCAACCGTCCGTTTGGAGGAAGGTTTGGTGAAAACAATAGAATATTTTAAAGGAATTTTGAAATAAAATGATCCTGTAAGGGAGGTAAGGGGCGTTCGGAAAGAACGCCCTTTTTTAGTTTGTTGAAATAGGAAAAATGTAAGAAAACGGGAGGATAATGTATTTAGAGATGGTAATTTATATAAACAAAATCGTATATTTGATGCCGGGAAACATTATGGCGGCGTTTGTATACGGAAATTTCTGTGTTAAATAATATAGCGATTCGGAATGAAAGTAAATTTTTATTGGTTAGGATTTTTAATCTTAATGTTGGGCTGCCAGTCTGCTTCGGTTCAGACTGATTATGTGGTGATTGCCGGGAAAGGCATAGAGGGGGATACCGCTTGGTATCCGGTTGTGAAAACGTTAGCGGATAAACATCAGGCGAAAGTGCTCGCTTACCGGGAAAGTCCGGAAGAACTGTTAGGGCAACTGCGGCGGATTCGTCCCCGTTACGTGGCCGTGGTTGAGAAACCTGAAAATTTAGGTCGGGATTATGTGATGAATATGCACCGTTTAAGCCGGGAGATTGACGACGATATTTATGCGGATTTCCTCTGGGGAATTATCACCGGATATAACGCGCAAAATGCCATGAAAATGGTGAATAATAGCACCGAGCCTTTGGTGATCCACGATGCGGTGGCAACAATCATGGAATTGCACAGTGCTAAATGGTTCGATCGCTATGCCTGGGTAGACGATCACGACAAGGGGCTTTGGGGTGAAAAAACATCACAGGGGGATAGCGTGACAACTTTCCGGATCGGGCCGGAGCAGGTGTTGCGGAAATTCTATGATATTTATGAAGAAGTTCAGCCGGATTTAGTGGTGACGGCGGCGCATGCCACAGAAAGGAATCTTGAAATGCCTTTTTCGTTAGGCAATATTAAAGCGAAGAATGGGGTGTTGTATGCCGATTTTCCGGGGAATCCGGAAAATTTAAAAGAAAGCGGAAAGCGGAAAGTGTATTTTGCCGTGGGAAATTGCCTGATCGGGAACGTGAATCAAACTCCGGAGAGTATGGCTGTTGCCTGGATGAATAGCGGGAATGCGGCTACGATGATCGGATATGTGGTGACAACCTGGCATGGGCGGAACGGTTGGGGAGGCTTGAAATATTGGTTGACCACTCCGGGACGTTATTCGCTGGCAGAGGCTATATTTCTGAATCAACAGGATTTGATTCATCAGCTGAACGACTGGAATCCTAAATTAGTAACCCTGGATTATCCGTTCGATGCGAAAAATGAGTTTGCTGAAGGGCGTAAGCAAATTATCGATTCTACGGGAATCGTTCCTAACCACGACCAGTTGGGATTTTTACATGACCGGGATGTGCTGGCCTATTACGGAGATCCGAAATGGGAGGTACGTTTGCAGGAAATACCGGAGGAAAACGATTTCTCGGTTACTTCGGAAATACAAGGAAAAAAATGTGTGGTAACGGTTACAACTTCGGAAGCATTCAGTTTGGAAAGGCTGAAAGGAGATCATTTTAAGCAGGAGCATGTACTCGATTTACCGTTCAGCTATTTTTTCCCGGAACGTTTGAATAATCCGCGTTTATCGGCAGGGCAAAACTGGAAAGTTGCTTTAGATGAAAATTTCCTGCTGATTTACGAGCCGGAATTCGAGCCGGGTAAAACCTATACCGTGGAACTCGATATTGATTAAACCTGAAAAATCTATTTATTAAGTATATCTAATATTGTAAATATGGTAAGAACAATCATCACTTTTTTATTTTTAATCAGTTTTGGAGTTGTATCCGTATGCGGAGCGCCGAACGAATTTATCCGGATAGGAACGAACTCAACAGACTTGATTTTTAAAGTAGGGAAAAACGGACGTTTATACCAGTCTTATCTGGGACAAAAATTACAGAACGAATCTGAATTCGGTTATTTAAAGCAAGGGCGCGAGGCTTACCTTACGCATGGTATGGAAGATTACTTCGAGCCTGCTATCCGGGTGTTGCATAACGATGGTAACCCTTCTTTGCTCTTGAAGTTCGTGTCTTCGGAAGTCAACCGGAAGAGTGATAATGTGACGGAAACGGTCATTCTTTTGAAAGATGATAAATATCCGGTGGAAGTGAAATTATTCTTTACAGCTTTTGCTGAAGAGAATGTAATTAAGACACATGCGGAAATTTCACATCAGGAGAAGAAGCCTGTGGTTTTATATAATTATGCGTCTTCCCTGTTGCATTTGAATGCGGCTAAGTATTGGCTGACTGAATTTAGCGGGAATTGGGCGCACGAGGTGAATATGACCGAAAGACAGCTTGATTTCGGTAAAAAGATCGTAGATACCAAATTGGGTTCCCGTGCCAATCTTTTTTGTTCTCCTTATTTCATGATTTCTTTGAATGCTCCGGTGCAGGAAGATGCAGGCGAAGTGTTGCTGGGAACGGTGAATTGGACCGGAAATTTCCGGTTTACTTTTGAAGTGGATGAGCAGAACGGATTGCGGATTCATTCCGGCATCAATCCTTATGCTTCGGAATATAGCCTTAAACCGAAAGAAGTGTTCTCTACTCCTGAATTTGTGTTCACTTATAGTACTGTGGGGAAGGGACAGGCCAGTCGTGACCTGCATCGCTGGGCGCGTAAATATCAGTTGAAAGACGGAGAAAAAGGCCGGATGACGCTTTTGAATAATTGGGAAGCCACTTATTTTGATTTCAATGAAGATAAATTAGTCCATTTATTCGACGAGGCTAAGAAGCTGGGGGTAGATATGTTTTTGCTGGATGACGGCTGGTTTGGAAATAAATATCCGCGCAGCAGCGATCATCAGGGCTTGGGCGACTGGAAAGAAACTGTCGATAAGCTACCGAATGGGATTGGGAAATTGGTGAAAGAAGCCAATGCACGTGGTTTGAAATTCGGTTTATGGATCGAGCCGGAAATGGTGAATCCGAAAAGTGAATTATATGAAAAACACAAAGATTGGGTGATTCATTTGCCGAACCGGGATGAATATTATTTCCGTAATCAGCTCGTACTCGACCTGAGCAATCCGGCTGTGCAGGACTATGTATTCGGCATTGTGGATGATTTAATGCAGAAATATCCGGGGATTGCTTATTTCAAATGGGATTGTAATAGCCCGATCACGAATATTTATTCGGTTTATTTGAAAGATAAGCAGTCGCATTTGTATATCGAGCATGTACGTGGGCTCTACAAGGTGCTGGAACGTATTCAACAAAAATATCCGGAATTGCCGATGATGTTGTGTTCCGGTGGTGGTGGGCGTGCCGATTATGAAGCGTTGAAATATTTTACGGAGTTTTGGCCGAGCGATAATACCGATCCTTTGGAACGTATTTTTATCCAGTGGGGATATTCTCATTTCTTCCCGTCCAAAAGCATGGCTGCCCATGTCACCTCCTGGGGAAACCAGCCTTTGAAATTTAAGGTCGATGTTGCCGCTATGTGTAAGCTGGGATTTGATATTCGGGTCGATAAAATGAATGAAAACGAAGTGACCTTTTGCCGTCAGGCGGTGGATAATTTCCGTCGGTTGGCTCCTGTTACGCTGGACGGTGATCTTTTCCGGCTCGTTTCTCCGTATGAAGGCGAGCATGCCGCGATTATGTATGCTACTCCCGGTCAGGAAAAGGCTGTTGTTTTTGCATTCGATATGCATCCCCGTTACGGAGAATTCTTGCAACCTGTGCGTTTGCAGGGATTAGATGCCGGTAAAAACTATAAAATAGAGGAGATCAACCTGATGCCGGGTGCGCGTTCTTCTTTAAGAGATAACGGGAAAGTATATTCCGGTGATTATCTGATGAAGGTGGGATTGAATTTGTTTTCCACCGGGCATTTGAGAAGTCATGTATTAGAGATTACAGCTCAATAAATTTATGAAGAAAATATTTACATGCGGGGCATTGATTCTTTTGTTCCTGGCTATCGGTTCGATGGCTAAGGCAAAAGAGCCTTATAAATTGAATGTGATTTATTTTTTGCCACAGGGTGACCAGCCTGTTGAGGGATATGAAAGTCGCCTGAACGACCTGCTTTTGTATGTGCAGGATTTTTATCGCCATGAAATGAAGCGGAACGGATTCGGAAATAAAACTTTCGGCCTGGAAAAAACGTCGGATAAGCGGGTAAAGATTTTAGTGATAAGGGGAAAATACGATATTCCGTATTATAGTTACGATAACGGAGGAGGCTGGAAGGCCGAGAGGGAAATCGAGGCATATTTCAAAGCGAATCCCGGCACGAAGAAAAGCCACCATGCTTTGGTTATCATGCCTTCGACGAGCGGCGACGATATGAATCCCGGAGGGGTGCCCTTCTATGGGATTGGGAAATATTGTTTTGCTTTAGATTATAAGTATTTCGATATTAAATACCTGGGCGAGGATTCTGAAAAAGGGCGTTTGCTCACGAAGTGGTTTGGCGGTATGGCTCATGAATTGGGACATGGGTTGAATTTGCCTCATAATAAGGAACAGGTGAGTGTGGGAAAAGAACATGGAACTGCTCTCATGGGATCGGGAAATTATACTTTCGGACAGAAACCGACTTTCCTGACCAAGGCGAGTTGTGCCATATTGAATAATTGCGAGGTATTTGCCCAAAAGGAAATGGAATATTATAATAAAAATACCGGGTTTCAATTGAAGGAGATGGAGGTGGATTTTCCGGGAACTTCTTTGCCTGCCGATGAAATTGTGGTAAAAGGTGTCTTTGAAACCAAAATCCCGGTAAATGCGGTGAATGTGTATGTCGATCATGCTCCTTTCGGTCAGGTAAATAATGATTACGATGCTGAATCGTGGACTGTGAAGCCGGATAAAAATAACCATTTTGCGCTTCGGATTCCTTGTAAGGAATTGCATACAAAACATATCGACAGTTTTCAGGTGAGAGTTCGTTTTTTGTTTGAAAATGGGATCATTACGACGCAAACTGCCGATTTTAAGTGGAATGATTTAGTGCCTTACCGTTTTAATAAAATAAAATGATGAAGAGATTTTTCGCAGTATTTTTACTTTTAGCTTTGTTATTGCCGCTTGCCGGAAAATCCGAAAACGGCGTTATTCCCGTTCCTTTGCAGGTAATTCCGGGAAATGGAAAAACCGTATTTACATTTAGCCCTGCTTCCCGGATTGTTATGACTGCTTCGGGACTGACAACGGAAGCCCATGAATTACAGCGGATTGTAGAACACCGCACAGGCATGGAACTCCCTATTTCCGAGGGGAAAGCTCAAGGTAAAGCTGCTATCAATCTGGCTTTGTCGGATGATATAGAAGGTGAGGAGGGGTATTGCCTGGAAATCAATGCAAAAACGATTACCATTACCGGAAAAACCACAGCCGGAGTGTATTATGGAATCAAAACATTAGACCAATTATTGATCGGTGACGGCGGCGCTGGAAAGAAACAAAGTTTGGCTGCGGTGAAGATTATCGACCGTCCCCGGTTCGGGTATCGTGCGCTGATGCTCGATCCTGCCCGTCATTTTATCCCGGTTCAGGATATTAAGCGTTATATCGACCAGATGGTGAAATTCAAGTTTAATGTTCTTCATTTACACCTTTCCGACGACCAGGGATGGCGTATTGAAATCAAGAAATATCCTTTGCTGACGGAAATCGGTTCGAAGAGAAAAGAAACCGACGGAGATAAAAGGCCGCACGGCGGGTTTTATACTCAGGAGCAGATGAAGGAACTTATCGCTTACGCCGCCGAACGACATATCGAAATTATCCCTGAGATCGATGTGCCGGGACATAGCGTGGCTGCCATTGCCGCTTATCCGTGGCTCACTTGCCTGAATCCGGTGGAAGTACGGACAACGGCGGGAGTATCTAAGGATTTGCTATGTGCCGGAAATGAGAAAGTATACGAATTTTATTCCAATGTGCTGGATGAATTGTGTGTTTTATTCCCTTCTTCCAAATTTCATTTGGGCGGTGACGAAGCACCTTTAGACCATTGGAAACAATGTGAAAAGTGCCAGACTTTTATGAAGGCTAAAGGCTTCAACCGGGAACAGCAGTTAATGAGCTACTTTTTTAACCGGATGAACGAGGTGTTGGTAAAACATGGAAAAACTCCATTATTCTGGTATGAACTGGATGTTCCCAATTATCCGGCGAATACGGTGACTTATGCCTGGAGGTGGGGACTGACGCCTAAAGTGATAGAGCGGTCGCGCGAATTGGGCTGTAAAGTGATTTGCGCTCCCGGCGAATACGCTTATTTCGATTATCCCCAATGGGCGGGCGATATGCCGGAAGTAAATTGGGGCATGCCTCTTATTCCGCTCCGGAAGGCGTACGAATTTGATCCGGGCTATGGATTACCTCAGGAGCAGCAGGCGCATATTATCGGCGTGGAAGCTACGTTGTGGGGAGAATGTATTAAAAATATGGATCGTGCTTTTTATATGACTTTCCCCCGTGCTTTGGCTTTGTCGGAAGCCGGATGGAGCACCATGGAGAACCGGGACTGGGAATCCTTTAAACAGAGGATGTTGCCCCTGCTGTCCGATTTGATGCGGGAAGGTGTGAATTTCAGAGTGCCTTACGAATGTATGGGAAAATAAGTTTTTGATCGATATGGAGATAGAGGTATGTGCCTATTCGCTCGAATCGTGTTTGGCTGCTCAGGAGGCAGGAGCCAACCGGGTTGAATTGTGTGCTGCGATGTATGATGGGGGAACAACGCCTCCGGCGGGAATGATCCGCCTGGCCAGGGAATTGCTGAACATCGAATTGTATGTGATGATTCGTCCCCGTGGCGGTGATTTTTTATATTCGGAATTGGAATTCCGGCAGATGAAAGAAGATTTGTCGTTTGCTAAAAGTTGTGGGGCAGACGGAGTGGTTATCGGTTTGCTGGACGAAGAAGGCCGTGTGGATGTGGTGCGTACCCGTGAATTGGTGGAACTGGCTGCTCCTATGAAAGTGACTTTTCACCGGGCTTTTGATATGACAGCGGATTATCACCGGGCTTTAGAAGATGTGATTTGTTCGGGATGTTACCGGATATTGACTTCCGGACAGAGCAATACAGCCCCGGAAGGCATCGGGGTTTTGCAGGAATTGGTGCGGGAAAGTGCCGGGCGTATCCGGATTATGGCAGGAAGCGGTGTGAATGGCGATAATGCCCGGCTGCTGGCTGCCACCGGGATAGATGCTTTGCATCTTAGCGGTAAAAGTAGCCGGGACAGCCTTATGAAATACCGGAATCCATCTGTTTTTATGGGAGGTGTTCCGGGCATCCCGGAATATGAAATCGTGTATAGCGACCGGGAAAAGGTGAGTCAGGTGGTACAATTGTTTAAATAAGCTATGGAAATATGAATGCGTTTTCCGTGAAAAATATATGGGCTATATGGCTGGTGGCGGTATTGCTGACGGGGTGTAAAGGGTCGTTTACCGACGATGAGATGAAGGTCGTCCGGGAAGGCGAAGGGGTGATGCGTTTGTGGACGGTGGAAAAACCTCAGGAAGAGGCTTTTTTGCGACAAAAGGCAAGACCGTTGCAGGTTACCGATGGAATGTCGGAAACTTATCAGATGCTCAAGAAGAGAATGCTGGCCACGGTGACGGATACGGCTAATCCCGGAGTGGGGATCGCTGCTCCGCAGGTGGGGGTGAGTTGCCGTTTAATTGCTGTGCAACGTTTTGATAAAGAGGGGGAACCCTTTGAATTTTACCTCAATCCGAAAATCGTTCGTTATTCCGAAGAAAAAGTGTGTGGGCCGGAGGGGTGTTTGTCGATACCGAATGTCGTGGATAGTGTTTGGCGTTACAATGAAATTATAATCAGCTATAAAGAAGATCCCTGGGTGGAAAGAAGGGACGAGGTGTCTGCTACGGGGATTCACCGGTCTATAAAAATAAAGCAGGATTTAACTTCTAAGGAAGAAACGATCCGGGGATTTACGGCTGTGATCTTTCAGCATGAAATCGATCATCTGGACGGCATCCTGTTTACCGACCGGGTACAGGATAAAAAGTAAGGGTTTCTTTTGGATTTCCAATAGTTTTTATAACTTGCATACAGGACATAGGCGGTGCCTGGTTTTCAGGGCTGCCTGCTAAGGAATACAGGTTATGAAAACAGGAAGAACATTTGTAGAAAAAGTATTGAACGCCAATGCCGGAAGCATTGTATATAGTGAGCCGGATATTATTTTGAGTCATGATAATTCGGCGCGTATACGTAAATTGTTTGAGAGGATCGGGGGAAAAGACGTGCTGCATCCCGAGAAGCTGGTGGTGGTTTTAGACCGGAAAATGACCGGAACGACCGATGAATTGATCCGTGATTATAACTCGATCCATCATTTTATGGAGGAGCAGAAAGTGGAACGCTTTTTCGATTGCGATAAAGGGATCTGCCATCAGGTATTGACCGATTATCTGAAACAGGGAATGTTGGTAACTGGCAGTGATAGCCATACTTGTACGGCGGGGGCTTTTAATTGCCTGGCTGTCGGCTTGAATAAGACAGAGACCGCGATGCTCTGGAAAACCGGAAAAATGTGGTTCCGTGTTCCTGAAACAATAAAAATCACTTTAAAAAATAAGTTACGCGAGGGGGTGTATGCCAAAGACCTCGCTCTATGGGTTATGGGTTTGTTGCGCGACGAACGGGTGGCTTACCGCGCTTTGGAATATCATGGCGAGGGAGTTCATACCCTTTCTATTACCGACCGTATGACCATTGCCAATATCTCGGCTGAAATCGGTGTGAAAAATTCGGCATTTCCTCCGGACGACACGTTGGCCGATCATTTTCAGGATTATGCGGTGCAGGGGGTATGGGCGGACGAAAATGCAGTGTATGCCCGGGAATTTGAAATCGACCTGGCGGAAGTGATGCCTTTGGTGATGTCTGCCATTCCGGAGAATGGCGTGAAAAGCGTGGAAGAGTGGGGAAAACTGAAAATACAGCAAGGCCTGGTCGGAGCGTGTGCCAGCGGGCGTTTGGAGGATTTAAGGGTGGTTGCCCGTATTCTGGAAGGAAAGCAGGTGACTCCGGGATTCCAGTTATCGATTGTTCCTGCTTCCCGTGCCATTTATTTGCAGGCGATTGAAGAAGGACTGATCGATACGATGGTCAAAGCCGGAGCTTCGATATTGGGAGCCAGTTGCGGGCCTTGTTTGGGAAGCAGCCACATGATTTTGGCCGATACGAAACGATTTATCTCTACCACGAACAGTAATTCCATGCGGCGAATGTCGGCTATCGGGGTTGAAAAATATATTGCCTCTCCGGCAACCGTGGCAATGACGGCTTTAACCGGAACGCTTGCTTCCGAGTTGGACTATCCGGAAATATTTCCTTTTGAAGTGATGCCTGTTGTGGAAACGGTTATCGAGGAATACGACGATCGTTTATCGCGGAGGGTGTGGAATTATGCCGATGTGGATGACATTTTGTGTGAGCAGTTGTTTCCCGAACGCTGGACTTATCACATATCGATAGAAAAATCCGGGGATATGCTGCCGCATTTGCTGGAGGGGCTGGACGACCGTTTTGCCGGTTTGGTGAAGCCGGGAGATATTATGCTGGCAGGCGAGAATTTCGGAAGGGGTAAGCTTATCAAGCACGCTGCTGTGGGCTTAGTGAAAGCCGGGGTGAAGGCTGTGATTGCGAAGTCGGTATGCCGTAGTTTTTTCCGGATGGCTGCGAATCACGGTTTATTGATTCTTATTATTCCGGCCTTGGTAGACCGTTACCGGATGGGCGATTCGATCCAGATTTGTCCAGAGGAGGGGTATGTGCTTTTGAATGAAGAAAAATATTCTTTACCTAAAATACATCCTGATTTTTGGAAGATGATAGAAGATGGAGGCATTTGAGTGAAGGAGGGAGATATAAGAAATAGAAGAGTCCCGTTAGGGGCTGCCGCCTTGTGAATCGGGATTGTTAAAAAACGGATGATCCGGGCGATTATTTTTAAAGGAATGGATTCGGTGGTGTGCCGGATTCATTCTTTTTGTTTTGTCTTTTATCCTGTCGTTTTGACATATTATTAGGACTGGCATAACAATTGTGTATTAGTTAGCGTAAATTGAAATTAGTAACTAAAAAAATATAGTGTTATGGCAACAGGAAAAATAGGTGTATCGACACAGGATTTGTTCCCCATTATTAAGAAATTTCTTTATTCGGATCACGATATATTTTTGAGAGAGATCGTGTCGAATGCGGTGGATGCTACTCAAAAGTTAAAAGTTCTCGCTTCTACCGGGGAGTTTAAAGGTGATGTTTCCAAACTGCGGGTACGGGTTAAGGCTGACAAATCGGCAGGAACACTTACCGTGTCCGACAGCGGTATCGGGATGACACAGGAAGAAGTTGAAAAATACATCAATCAGATTGCTTTTTCAGGAGCGGAAGAATTTTTGAATAAACATAAAGACGATGCGGCAACCATCATCGGACATTTCGGGCTGGGATTTTATTCTGCTTTTATGGTGAGCGATAAGGTGGAGATTGTCACCAAATCCTATAAAGAGGGGGCGCAGGCTGTGAAATGGACTTGTGAAGGGGAAACCGAATATACTCTTGAGCCTGCGGAACGCGAAGAGCGCGGAACGGATATTATCATGTATATCAATGAAGAAGAGAAAGATTTTCTTGAGGATAATAAGATTCAGGAGTTATTGACGAAATATTGTAAGTTCCTCCCGATCGAGATTGTCTTCGGGAAGAAAAAAGAGTGGAAAGACGGGCAGTATGTAGATACGGATGAGGATAATATTATTAACGATACCAATCCGGCCTGGACGCGTAAACCGGCAGACCTGAAAGAGGAGGATTATGAGAAATTCTATCAGGAACTTTACCCGATGGCACAACCTCCTTTGTTCCATATTCACATGAATGTGGATTATCCGTTTAACCTGACCGGGATTCTCTATTTCCCGAAAATCGATAATAAGTTCGAGATTCAGAAAAACAAGATTCAGTTGTATAGTAATCAGGTATATGTAACCGATTCGGTGGAAGGTATTGTGCCTGAATACCTGACTTTATTGCACGGGGTGATCGATTCGCCGGATATTCCGTTGAATGTTTCCCGTTCTTATTTGCAAAGCGACCGGAATGTGAAGAAAATATCCAACCATATCACTAAAAAGGTGGCTGATAGCCTGGCGGATATTTTTAAGAATGACCGGGAAGATTATGAGAAAAAATGGGATGATTTGAAAATATTCATCCAGTACGGCATGCTGACCGACGAGAAGTTTGCCGAGAGGGCCAACAGCATCGTGTTGCTGAAAAATACCGATGGTAAATATTTTACGCTGGAAGAATATGAGAATTTGGTAAAGGCCAACCAAACGGATAAAGATAACAATATCGTGTATCTGTATGCTACCGATGTGCAGGAACAATATACCTATATCGAAACGGCAAAGGCGAAAGGATACGATGTGCTGTTGATGGACGGGCAGCTGGATACTCATTTTATCAATTATATTGAGCAAAAGAACGCCAACCATAAGCTGTTACGGGTGGATTCGGACGTGGTTGATAAACTGATCCCGAAATCCGACGCGAAAATGACGGAATGGAGCGAAGCGGAACAGAGTGAAATCCGCGATGTGTTCAATGCCCAATTGCCGAAAGAAGGAGGGATGTATATGGTGAATTTTGAGGCTTTGGGCGAGTCTTCCGACCCGGTGGTTGTTACCCGTTCCGAATTTATGCGCCGTATGAAAGAAATGTCTGCAATGAATCCGGGCATGGGATTCTATGGAGCTATGGGCGATCAGTATACCTTGGTGGTGAATACCGACCATAAGCTGGTGAAGGATGTGCTGGAAGACGAGCAGAAACAGATGAAAAGCAAGTTAGAGCCGATCGATTTTGAAATCAGAGAGAACGAAGGAAAAATCACGGAGATCGATGAACTGAACAAGGATAAGAAAGCCGACGAGATTCCCCAGGTTGATAAAGACCGTAAAAAGGAACATTCCGATAAGATCGATACATTGAAGAAACAAAAGCAAACCTTATTGGAAGAATACGGAAAAGGCAATAAGATCGTGGGGCAATTGATCGATCTGGCCTTACTGGCAAACGGTTTGTTGAAGGGCGAGGCATTAAACCGCTTTGTCAAGAGAAGCGTAGAGTTGATTAAATAACTTGAAACGATAGTGCATGGAATGGCTGCCGGAAGATTTCCGGCAGCTATTTTTATAGATAGCGGAGGAGGGATTGCACCTTATTCTGCCCGAATGGCTTATAAATTTATTGTAACGGTTTGCGGGATAGGCAAGATTATTTTACTTATCTTTAATGCAAGGTGATTTTCAATGCAAAAGCCTTGACGGATATTTCGGGCAGATGGCCATACGGAATTCTGAATGGCAATCTTATGATAATGATGTGTGTCGCATTTGTGATACCTGCGCAGAGTTTGTTATAAATGTGGCATAAAATGGTATAATATACAATCTTTATGAACGAAAAAAATTAACTTTGCAAATCATTGAACTTTATGTTAGAGGTAACGTTTATATAAAGTGAAAGAAAAAGGGCAGGGATGCCGTTGTTTTTAGAATCGCAAAGTGGAAAATCAGTTATGAAGTATATAGGAGCGCATGTCAGTATAGCAGGGGGTGTAGAAAATGCTCCCGTGAATGCACAAAAAATAGGGGCGAAGGCTTTTGCCCTGTTCACGAAAAACCAGCGGCAATGGACTGCTGCGCCTTTGACACGTGAAAGTATAGATTTGTTTAAACAGCGTTGTGAGGAATACGGCTATGCCGCTAAACATATTTTGCCGCACGACAGTTACCTGATTAATCTGGGAAATCCGGAAAAAGAAGCCCTGGAGAAGTCGAGAGCTGCTTTTTTGGATGAAATGCAGCGTTGTGAGCAACTGGGGCTCGACCGCTTGAATTTTCATCCGGGCAGTTCCTTGAAAAAAGTGAGCGATGAAGAATGTTTGCGCACGATTGCCGAATCGATCAATATAGCGTTGGACAAGACACAGGGCGTGTGTGCCGTTATCGAGAACACAGCCGGACAGGGGTCGAATTTAGGGTATTCTTTTGAACAGATCGCTTATGTGATCGACCGGGTGGAGGATAAAAGCCGGGTAGGGGTGTGTATAGACACCTGTCATGCCTTTGCCGCCGGATACGATCTGAAAAGTGAAAGCGGATTTGGGGAAACTTTCGAACATTTCGAAGAGGTGATCGGTTTTAAATACCTGAAAGGCATGCACCTGAACGATTCGAAAAAAGGAGTCGGCTCGCATGTCGACAGGCATGAGGACATAGGCAAGGGAGAACTGGGTATTGTTCCTTTCCGTTTGCTGATGCACGATCCGCGTTTCGATGATCTTCCTTTGGTGCTGGAAACTCCGGATGAAGACCGTTGGGCGGAAGAAATCAGCATGCTGTATGCTTTGTAAGTAAAGATTGCCGGGCAGGTTGTTCCGGCATTTCAATAGAGTTTGTTTATGATGAAAATAGGTCTGCTATCAGACACTCACGGTTGGCTCGATCCGAAATTGGTAGAGTTTTTTAAGGATTGCGACGAAGTTTGGCATTGCGGTGATATTGGAGATATAAGTGTGGCGGAAAAGCTGGCGATCGACTTTAACTTCCGGGCAGTCTATGGAAATATCGATGGAGGGGTTTTACGCCGGATGTATCCGGAGACTCAAATTTTTGAATGCGAAGGCGTAAAAGTGGTCATGACGCATATCGGAGGGTATCCGGGACATTATGATCCGCGTATCCGGGCGTTGTTGCTCCGGGAACAGCCCCGTTTATTCGTTTGCGGGCATTCGCATATCGCTAAAGTGATGTTCGATAAGAAACTGAATTGTCTTCACATTAATCCGGGAGCTGCGGGAAAGTACGGTTTCCATAAAGTGAGGACGGCTGTCCGTTTCGTTTTGGAAAAAGGAAATATCCGGGATTTGGAATTGGTTGAATATGAGAAGGGGAATTGAAAATCGTTGGAAAGAGGAAAAATAAAGTAGTATAACGCCGCTATGCGGCAGATAATATAGTTAATAAATGAAGAAGATTTTGATTGTGGGTATCGCTTTGCTGCTGGCGGGCGTTCAATCCTTCCGTTCGTCGGCACAGGTCAGGGAGAATCAGGTAAAAGAGCAAACCGTCAAATATCAGCGTTTAATGGCATTGATCGATGCTTTTTATGTAGATACCGTGAATTTGCAGAGATTGACAGAGGATGCGATTGTTAAGGTATTGACCGATCTCGATCCTCATTCGGTGTATATTACGAAAGAAGAGGTGGACGAGATGAACGAGCCTTTGGAGGGAGGATTTTATGGTATAGGTATACAGTTTAGCATCCTGCGGGATACCTTGAAGGTTGTTTCGGTTGTTTCCGGGGGGCCTTCGGAAAAAGTGGGATTGTTGCCCGGTGACAAGATTGTTTCTGTCGATGGCGAGAATATTGCCGGGGTGAAACTTTCCAACACCGAGGTCAGAAAGAGATTGAAAGGCGAGAAGGGGACGGTGGTCAATGTGGGAGTGTTGCGCCAGAATGATAAAATGGATTTTAAGATTATTCGGGATAAAATTCCGATTTACAGTGTGGATGCAGCTTATATGCTCGATAAGACAACCGGATATATCAAAATTTCCCGCTTTGCAGCGACGACTATCGAGGAATTTGAAGCTGCCGTTAAGAAATTACAGGCCCAGGGAATGAAAGATATGGTGCTCGACCTGCAAAGGGACGGAGGCGGTTATATGGGAGCTGCTATCGGTGTCAGCGACAATCTGCTGGATGCTAAAAAAATGATTGTATATACAGAAGGACTTTCTTCCGGAAGGCGTGAGGAATACTCTACGGCTTCGGGTTTGTTTAAGGACGGACGGGTGGTGGTGCTGATCGATGAAAATTCCGCTTCTGCCAGCGAGATCTTGTCAGGGGCTGTTCAGGATTGGGACAGGGGATTGATCGTGGGGCGGCGTTCTTTCGGAAAAGGTTTGGTTCAGCGCCAGTTTCCTTTGACAGACGGCTCTATGGTGCGTTTGACGATTTCCCATTACTACACTCCTTCCGGACGTTGTATCCAGAAACCGTATAAAGGGGTGGATTACCGGGGAGAGTTGTATGACCGTTACGAGCGGGGAGAACTGATCAATGCCGACAGTATATCGGTGAACGATACGGTTAAATATTATACTAAAGTGAAGAACAGAGTGGTTTACGGCGGCGGCGGGATTATTCCCGATGTCTTTGTTCCGTTGGATACTACACTGAACTATTTATACCTGAACCGTTTGGCTGCAAAGAATGTGATTGTTCAATACCTGATGAACTATATCGATAAAAACCGCGATCAACTGAAAAAGAAATATCCGAAATTTGAGAAGTTCAAAGAGGATTTTGTTGTCAGCGATGCTATGATTAACGATATTGTGAAGGCAGGTGAAGAAGCGGGGGTGGAAAAAGATGAAAAATGGCTGGAGAAGCTGACCCCGTCTATAAAAATGAACATCAAAGCTCTGATTGCCCGTGACCTTTGGGATACGAATGAAATGTATCAAATCATGAACGAAGACGATGCTATTCTGAACAGAGGGTGGCAGACGTTGAAAGACGGTACGTACGACAGGATTTTAGCTCCGGGAAAATAAAGAGGTAGAACGGTTGTGGCGGTTGAGCTATACCGAAATAAAATATCCCCGAAAGGTTTATAAAACTTTTTGGGGATATGTTTTATCGATAAATCGGTAGGTCTGCGGAATGCCTTTTATAGATCGGTTTATTGCCTGAAACCTTTCCGGGTCAGTATGGCCGGGTCGGGAAGAAATCGGGGAAGGTGTTCCGGTCGGTTTGCCCGTGCCGGACAAATATCGATGCCGCCCCGCCGGGTGTATAGGCAGCACACACAAAGTATGTCCGGCTGGAACAGGTCGGTTAGCCTTTTGAACATCATTTCGCAAATCTCTTCATGAAAATGGTTTTCATTGCGGAGGGATACGATATATTTCAACAAGGCTTCTTCGGCAGGTAAATTTTTTGCCCGGATGTGGATATACACACTTCCCCAATCGGGCTGATTGGTGATCTTACAGTTGCTTTTTAGCAAATGGCTGCCTACCTTTAATTCGCCCGGAGTTTTTTCCAGGTTTTCCGATAACAGGGCCGGATTTTCCTGATAAATGGAAAATCGAACGTTCTCCGGATCGACAACCTCCTCCAAAATCCGGTAGTCACTAAAATCGAAAGGCTCCGATTCCGGGAAACTTTCAAAGAAACTTACCTGCACTTCCGTATTCAGCAAGCGGCTCAGGTCTTTTTTAACCGTATGGACAAAGGTGGAAACCGCTTCCCGCCGGGTAGCCCCCTGCTTTTCCATATTGAATGAGGCGAGGTATAATTTCAGGGATTTACTTTCTACGATACAAGGGCTGGTTGCCGGATATACCATCTTTAGTATTCCGGTGACAGGCATACCATTGTCGAGCAGGAAGCTCGCTTCGTAGGCGTGCCAGCTGTCGTATCCGCAGAACAGTTGTTCCGCCTTTTCGATGTGGTATATTTCCCGGTTCATGATTCTGGGAACTCCAACCAATATGTCCGGGCAATAGGTTTTGGGATAATCCACCCGTTTTCCCAATAATTTATCTTCTTGCATATCGATAAGGATACAAAAATCCCGGAAACAGTATCCGATAGCCTGTTTCCGGGATTGAATGTTTAGAAATTTTGCATGTTATACAATTTCGTATAAATACCGTTCAAGTGAAGTAATTCTTCATGCGTACCTTTTTCTACGACTTCGCCTTCGTGGAATACGCAGATCATATCGGCATTTTTGATGGTAGACAACCGGTGGGCAACGACGACGGAGGTACGGTTCTTCATCAGGTTGTCCAGAGCATCCTGTACCAGTTTTTCCGATTCGGTATCCAGAGCCGAAGTGGCTTCATCGAGGATCATGATCGGGGGATTTTTCAGCACGGCTCTCGCAATGCTCAGGCGCTGGCGCTGCCCTCCGCTCAACTTCGTGCCCCGGTCTCCGATAATTGTCTGATAACCGTTTTCCGCATTAACGATAAAATCGTGTGCATTGGCGATCTTTGCGGCTGCTTCCACCTGTTCCTGTGTGGCATTTTCCACTCCGAAAGCGATGTTATTGTAAATCGTATCGTTAAACAAAATCGGGTCTTGATTCACATTGCCCATCAGTTCCCGCAAGTCGTAAAACGACATATCCCGAATATCGATGCCGTCGATAGAAATACTTCCTGACTGAACATCATAAAAACGGGGTAAAAGATCGACAAAGGTGCTCTTTCCCGATCCGGACTGTCCGACCAATGCCACCATTTTGCCTTTCGGAATGGTAACATTCACGTTTTTCAAAACCTGTTTACTATCGTTATATGAGAAACATACATTCTTATATTCGATACGGTCTTTAAAATCGTGGATTACTTTCGGGGTTTCGGGTTCTTTGATCGAAGATTCTGCTTTCAGCACATCGTCGATACGGTCCATTGCCGCCAATCCCTTCTGTATGCTGTAAAAAGCGTTCGTAAAGTTTTTCGCCGGATTGATGATCGAATAGAAAAGGGCGATATAAGCGATGAAATCTTCGGCACTGAGGCTTCCTGTATGGTTTAGGATTAACGTACCTCCGAACCATAACACAATCACAATCACGATAGTCCCTAAAAATTCACTCATCGGGTGTGCCAATGAGCGGCGGCGCATCAGGCGGTTTTGGATGCGGCGGTAATCTTCGGCTTCTTCCGTAAATTTAGCGTCTACCTTACTTTCGGCGTTAAAAGCTTTGACAATCCTCAGTCCCGATAAGGTTTCTTCCATAACCGACAGGATCACACCCATCTTGTTTTGGCCTTCGCGGGAGTGCCGTTTCAGGTTTTTACCCACCCGTCCGATCAAACCGCCCATAACCGGCAAAAGGATCAGGGCGAACAGGGTCAGCTCCCAGCTCATAACCAGCATACTGCCCAAATACACCATAATCAGGATCGGGCTTTGAAAGAACATGTCCAACGAATTCATGATCGATTCTTCCACTTCCTGCACATCGCTGGTCATACGGGAAATAATATCCCCCTTCTTTTCTTCCGAGAAAAAGGGAAGAGGCAGGGAAAGGATTTTTTTGTAGATTTTTTTCCGGATGTCCCGCACCACTCCGTTCCGGATATAGATCGTTTCATAAGAAGCCAGATAGGCAAAACCTGTTTTAAGGGCTGTGGCTAAAATGGCGAATACTCCGATAAATATCAATGTGTTCGAAGCTCCGTAGAGGTGTTTGAAAGAAGTGATGTAGTAGAAGAAAGTATCTTTGATAGCAGCAAAGCTAAATTCAAAAGGGACTTTTTCCGTTATCTCGGCGCTCGTACCGAACAATATTCCCATAATCGGAGAAAGCATTGCAATAGCGGTAGCCCCGAAGAGAGCCTGCAACAGGTTGAAAAGGATACTTCTGATCACCCTGAACTTGTAAGGGGGAATAAATCTTTTTAGAATGACAATGAAATCGCGCATAATCTGTTATTAACGGAATACAAGGTTTCACGAATTGATGGAACGTGAAGACCTTGTATTTCTTAAATTTATATTGAAGACCTTTGTCTTTAGATACCCGTATAATTCGAAGGGGTAATCTCTTTTAATTTTGCTTTCAATTCGCCGGATATTTCCAGCGTGTCGATAAATTCGGCAATGGATTCCTGGGTCACCTTGCTATTGGTACGTGTCAGGGCTTTCAGGGCTTCATAAGGATTCGGGTAGCCTTCCCGGCGTAAGATGGTTTGAATGGCTTCGGCCACCACCGCCCAATTTTTTTCCAGGTCTTTTTCGATGGCGTCTTTGTTGATGATCAGTTTATTCAATCCTTTTAAGGTGGATTGGATGGCGATGATCGTATGTGCCAAAGGAACACCGATATTACGCAGCACGGTGGAGTCCGTCAGGTCTCTTTGAAGGCGTGAGATAGGCAATTTGTTACTCAGGTGTTCGAAAACAGCGTTCGCTATCCCTAAGTTACCTTCTGAATTTTCGAAATCGATCGGATTCACTTTGTGAGGCATTGCCGATGAACCTACTTCGCCCGCTTTAATTTTTTGTTTGAAATAGGTCATCGAAATATAAGTCCAGAAATCCCGGTCGAGGTCGATCAGGATGGTATTGATCCGGCGCAAATTATCGAATAACGCAGCGAAATTATCATAATTGGAAATCTGGGTTGTATAGGTTTCCCGTTCTATCTTTAATTTCTGGGTTAAGAAGCGGTTACCGAATTCAGCCCAATCGAATTGGGGATATGCCACATGGTGCGCATTGAAATTTCCCGTAGCTCCGCCGAATTTTCCGGAAATAGCTACTTTCTTTAACAATTCCAACTGACGGCTCAGGCGATAGACGAATACTTTCAATTCTTTGCCGAGGCGGGTGGGAGAAGCCGGCTGACCGTGTGTTTTTGCGAGCATAGCCACATCTTTCCATTCGTCCGACAGTTCTTCCAGTTTCGCGATCAGGCTGTCGATCAGCGGATAATACACATCGTGTACGGCATCACGGAAAGAACAGGGGATTGCGGTGTTGTTGATGTCCTGCGAAGTCAGCCCGAAATGGATAAATTCTTTATAATCGTGCAGGTTCAGGGCATCGAATTTTTCTTTGATAAAATATTCAACGGCTTTTACGTCGTGGTTGGTCACTTTTTCAATATCTTTTACCTTTTGGGCGTCTTCTGTCGTAAAATTTAGGTAAATTTCCCGAAGCGATTCGAATAAGGAATGGTTGAAGTCCGCCAACTGAGGTAAAGGCAGTTCACACAGGGATATGAAATATTCAACTTCTACTGTCACACGGTAACGGATCAATGCACTTTCTGAAAAATAATTAGCCAGGTTTTCTACCTTGTCCCGGTATCTTCCGTCGATCGGTGAAATTGCTGTTAGTGGTTGCATAATTTTATCTTAGATTTATTAGATTAAGCGTTTCATTTTTAAGAAGCACACAAAATTAAAAAAAAAATTGAACACGATGGGATGAGGGATGAAAATTCCTGAAATCGGGGCGTTTTAGTACTGATTTATAGAAGAAAGGGATACGGAACATAAAAATAAAAAAAATCGCAACATATTTTAAGAATCAGGCACGCTTTTTGTGTTTCGATGCTTATAAATCGTTTTAAATTGTGGGAATTATGAATTTCAAGACCAATTTTTATCTTTTGTTTATATTCCTGTGGGCTGGAATATTTTCGGAAACCGAAGCTCAGCAGAAGATCGAGTTACCGGATACAGTATACCTGTATGTAACCGACCGCGTGGCGAATCCTCTCTTTGGAGTACACATTATTTTGCAGCCTGAAGGTAAGTTGCTGGCGACGACAGACATTCACGGCTATACCGGGATTGTGGTGAAGGGCTTGGAAGAGAACGCTAAACTGAAATTTAGCAGTGTCGGTTATAAAAAGCAGGTATTTACTTTGAGCCGTTTAAGGAAGATGAAAGAAGTGGCTTTGGAGGCCGAGGAGATCAATTTGGACGAGGTGGTGGTGAGGGGAATGAAAACCAAAGAGCTGATGAAAGAGGCTAAATCGAACAATAAGCGTAGCAAGCGTAAGGAATTTGTGGATTATTACGAGCGTTATTATGGGAATGCGCAATATATGAAAGTGACCGAATGCTTTGACCGGACGGTGGAATTCAGGCGGGAATACGGTTGTTTTCTGACTACCGGAAATATCAGGCGCGTGGGCGATTTTGACGAGACTGTAAATAGCCTGGACGATCTTGAATATAATCCTACGATGCAGCGTAAACTGAACGGGGGGAGAATGCCGGACCGTGACCAGGAAATATTTTTGGAAGAGGCTGCCCGTATTTTGGGGCGTGAGGCCGGAAGTATATTTGACCGTTCTTACCGGATGGATCTCGAAGCTACTTTTGACCGGGTTTTGGAACGGCAGGATGTCGGTCAGGATTTTAAGGCGGAGATTTTAAAATATAGGACTTATAGCGACATATTCGGAAAATACGATATGTTATATGATTTTTCGTTCGTTCCGGCTTATGTGCAGCGTAGTGTGCCGCTCGACGGGCTGGCTGAAGACACCTTGCCCATAGCTTATAATAAGAACTTCGATTCGGGGAGCAATAAGCTGTTCACCATTATGCGGTGCATTTACCTGTATGCTCCCGTATTCTCTTCTTCTACCAATTTCAGGTTTCAGCCTTCCGACAAGGCAACCGATGATTGCTATGCAATAGATTTTGTGACGAATCCGAAAAAGTATCCCCGTTCCACTTCGATGCTTTGTAAAGGATGTCTGTGGATTGACCGGGAAACCCGCCGTTTGAAGAAAATGCAGTTTGATTTTTGCTATTATCATCTTTATCGGCTGGCAAAAATGTCTACGGCCTGGCCGCCTTTTGAAACAGCGGTAATGGCGGAATTCGATTATGATGAGAACGAAGTGTGTTATATAAAATCCTGTAAATCGATTACCTATTGGACCGATGAAAAGAAAGATGAAAGAGAGAAAAGTATATATCCGGTGGAATCTCCGTCGAGAGTGTTGCCCACGGAAGTACGTTTGCGGGAAATAGAAGGTTTTAGGGTTTATTCATTCCATGAAATTCCCCGGAGATTGCAAACCCAGGAAACCGGAAAGATCGCCCGGGCAGCTTCCCGGAATCCGGGGGGAGAATATAAGGAGCAGGTTTTCGATAGCCTGGGGTTCTTATGGGATTGCCGGAAAGCTATTTTGGAAATGGATCAATTCAAGCCGATCCGGGAACAATTCCTTCAAAATTCCGGTAAAAGTTACTATCAGGTAGGAGGAAAATTCTTTAATTTGCAGGAATCGAAGGAAGCAAGGGAAAAAATATTAAACTTGTTCTTTTATAACAAGCCTCAGGAATAAATTATTCTATCAATATCAGGAACAATGAACATTTTTAGCGGATTTTTTACAGGAATCAAAGCTTATGGAAAGGCTGCCGATATTTTATTCAGCCGTAAATTTTGGTGGTTTTTGCTATTTCCGTTAGCCATCTTGCTATTGTTGTTCATCGGTGGCAATGTGCTGGTTTCCTGGGGAGGAGATTCGCTTTACCATTTGGTAGAAAGTAAGATTGCGGCATGGGTACAAGGCGTTTCCTGGCTGCAATGGGCCGACCGTGCTGCGGGAATCCTGATTAAAGTGGTGTTGAGGCTTCTCTATTTTTTCTTATTTGTGGCGTTTGGCGGTTATGTGGTGCTGATTGTAATGTCCCCGGTATATTCCTGGCTATCGGAAAGAACCGAAGCCCATTTAACCGGAAAAGAGTATCCTTTCAGCATAAAGCAATTGTTATGGGAGGTATTCCGGGGGATATTGGTGGCTTTGCGGAATCTGTTCTTTCAGCTGTTTGTTTCCGTTGCCCTTTTCTTTTGCTCGTTTATTCCCTTGGCGGGGCTTTTAGTGCCGTTTGTGATATTTTTCTTTTCGGCTTATTTTTATGGTTTTTCCTTTGTGGATTATGTGATCGAACGGAAAAAATTTAATGTGAAGGAAAGCGTCAGGTATGTGAATAAAAATGCCGGATTGGTGACCGGGATTGGGAGTATATTCGCTTTATCGCTGATGATTCCCTGGGCGAGCATTGTGGTGTGCAGTTTTGTCTCCCTGTGGTCGGTTGTGGCGGCTACCGTCGCTATAAACCGCGTAGAGGCGGGGAATGTTCAGCGCTGACGTCCGGTGGATTCGGTA
The DNA here is from genome assembly GCA_900541415.1 of uncultured Odoribacter sp. Classification (GTDB taxonomy): domain Bacteria; phylum Bacteroidota; class Bacteroidia; order Bacteroidales; family Marinifilaceae; genus Odoribacter. The sequence continues at coordinate 143,229 of UQJP01000004.1, forward strand.
ACATTTTTTTTGGTTATTTTAATTTTGAAATATGAGAAAGCTGGTCTTATTTTTAGTTTTTTGGGGAATATTTCTGTCTGCACAGGCAGAGGGGCGGCAGCATGTGGTTTATAAAGTAGAGATAAAAGATGAGATCGGGCCGGAAGTATGGCGTTTGGTGCGGAAGTCTTTCGACCAGGCGGAGAAGGAGGAGGCCGGATATATTTTAATCCATATGAATACTTACGGAGGGATGGTGGTTTATGCCGATTCGCTGCGAAGCCTAATCCTGAACAGTAAAAAGCCTGTGTGGGTATTTGTCGATAATAATGCGGCTTCCGCCGGGGCGCTGATCGCTATTGCCTGCGACCGGATTTATATGCGGGAAGGGGCGAATATCGGAGCCGCTACGGTGGTGGATCAAAGCGGAAAAGCTATGCCCGATAAATATCAATCGTACATGCGTTCGATGATCCGGTCTACGGCCCAGGCTCACGGCAGGGATACCGTTATTCAGGGCCGGGACACGGTTTACCGTTGGAAACGCGATCCACATATTGCCGAAGCTATGGTAGACGAGTCTATTTACATCAAAGGTGTTTCCGATAGTGGAAAGATCGTCACTTTTACGCCTGCCGAAGCTATGCAGTACGGTTTTTGTGACGGGATTGCCGGGAGCGTGGAGGAGGTGCTGGCACAGGAGCATGTGGATCACTACGTGATCAAGAGCTATACTCCTTCTGCTATGGATAGGATTATCGGTTTCCTGATCAATCCGATTGTGCAGGGCATATTGATTATGCTGATCGTAGGAGGGATATATTTTGAGTTACAGACGCCGGGTGTCGGTTTTCCGCTTATAGCTGCCCTGACGGCTTGTTTGCTATATTTTGCCCCGCTTTATCTGGAAGGTTTGGCGGGGAATTGGGAAATTATCGTTTTTATTATAGGGGTGATATTGCTTTTATTGGAGATTTTCGTGATACCGGGGTTTGGAGTTGCCGGAATTTCCGGAATTATCCTGATTGTAACGGCTTTGGTTTTTGCCGGAATAGACAAGGTGTCGTTTGAGTTTGCAGGCGACTTTGCGCAGGCGATCATCCGTTCGCTATTTTTAGTGGTAAGCAGTGCGGTCATTGCGCTTTTCTTTAGCATGTGGCTGGGAGCAAAGTTCCTGGGGTCTAAGCGCTGGGCTTTTGCCCTGCATGCCGAACAGCGGCCGGAGGAGGGGTATGTCGGGGTGGATATGCAGGTACGGCAGGAGATAGGTAAAAGTGGAAAAGCGGTTACGGACCTCCGTCCTGCCGGAAAGGTGGAAGTGGGGGAAGAAATATTCGATGCCGTATCCCTTTTGGGAGATTATATCGAGAAAGGATGCCCGGTTCTTGTGAAGAAATATCAGACGGGACAACTTTATGTGGTGAAAGGGCTGGAAAAACATAGTTAAATATATAATTGGGGTTTGGTGCGAAGTTTGACGAATGGAAACACAGTGGCACCCAATGAATGCCGGGGAGATTTTTAAGGAATGGATTTGATTATTTTAGCAGGAACTCCCCCTACGATGACATTTGCGGGGACATTTTGTGTAACTACCGCTCCGGCCGCTACAACCGAGTTGTCGCCGATGGTGACGCCTTGCAGGATGGTTGCGTTCGAGCCGACCCAAACATTTTGTCCGAGCTGAATCGGTGCCGGATAAGTCGTTTTACGTTTTTCGGGAGAGAGGCCGTGGTTAAGCGTGGCGAAAACCACGTTGTGCCCGATCTGGCAGCCATCTCCGAGCGTTATGCCGCCGTGGTCCTGGAAGTGGCAGCAGGCATTGATAAAGACTTCTTTGCCGATGTGGATATTTTTGCCGAAATCGGTGTAAAACGGTGGAAAAACACGTAGGGTGGGATCGATTTCCCGGCAGAATAACCGGGAGAGCAGTGCCCGCACTTCATCGGGGGTGTGGTAAGTTCCGTTCAGTTCGAACGTAATACGCCTTGCTTCGTCGCTCATCTCGTCCATAAAACGGTGTATTTCTTCCGTATCGAGGGGATTTCCTGTCTTAACGGTTTGTAAAAATTCTTTTAGTGTCATAATAGGATTGTTTTAGAGTTTATTTTATTTTCAGTCCGGCACGATAAGCCGTGTGATGTTAATCTTAAATTCTTTTAGTATTTATTGTTTTTCAAATTTAACCCGCACATTGCCGGGAACGTTCAATATTTCAATGCCGCCGTCGTCGATCTGCCCGATCTTGATCAGGTCATTGCTGTGCGACCAGCTTTTACAGAAAATCGCCACATTGCCCCACGGCGCGTAGATCGTGATGTCGCCGGGCGCAGGCGTACAGCCGCGTGTGACGCCTGCGGTTGTCAGTGCCGGAGAGGGATAGAAGATTTTTTCGGTGATGTTGTTATAATCGTTTAGCGTGACTTCTAATGGCAGGCGCGAGAGAAAATCCCGGACTGCGGCGTTATCTTCCATCGTAGCGGTAATCGTGCGGTTGCCGGTCGTGATGCTTATTTTCAACGACGAGGCATCGGGGGTGTCCGGGTCTTTTCGGCTCGCTCCGATTTGTTCAAGCCATGCCGTTACGCGGCTGTTCATCTGTGAAAGGGTGGAAGAGGTCAGAAGCAGGGTTTCCCCGATTACGGTTGCATGGGAGCAAAGTGCCTGTGCTTCGCTGACCGATGAGGCTATGCCGCTACTGCCGCTGGTGGCGAACAGGGCTATGCGTTTGCCTGCAAGTTTGGAAGCATGTTCGTGCAGAAAGGTTTGCATCGGAGTGGCCATACTGCCATACCAGATAGGATAGCCTATGAACACGATGTCGTACTTGTCGAAATTTTCTACCGAAGTTTTGATCGGCGGGTAATTTCCCTGCCGGATGGCGGCCAATTCTTCCTGCGATCGTTTTAGCATCGCATTGTAATCGCTGTCGTAAGGGGTGGCAGGCTCAATCTTCAGTATATCGCAGTCGAGTGTCGCTTGAATCTGTTGTGCCACACGTTCGGTGTTGCTGGTGCGCGAGCAGTAAAGCACCAAATACCGGGCATTACTTCCCGGAGTGGGCGTGCCGGGCTCATCATCGTTATCGTTGCCACCGGGCTGTTCCGGTGGTTCGGGTTGGCCGGGCGAAAGTTCGTTGCCGGAACTTCCGCAAGCTGTTATCGACAGGACTGAAAACAATAGGAATGGAATGATGCGTAAGGAAAGTTTCATAGTCGTTTATTTTGAATTGTAATTAATGTTTATTTTCAATGCTGTATAAGCGTTCAATTTCAGCCGGAGCGTGCAGGTCGAGAATCAGGCTATGTCCTGTATCCAGGTCGGCAATAACCGCCATATCGGTTGCCGTCAATGAAAAATCCCCGATTCCGAAGTTTTCAGCCATACGCTCTTTATGTACCGATTTGGGGATGGCGACGATGCCTTGCTGTAAATGCCAGCGCAGAACAACCTGGGCTGCCGTTTTGGAATATTTATGGCCGATCGCCGTCAGCAGAGGGTTTGAAAACAGTCCGTTCCGCCCTTCGGCGAAAGGCCCCCAGGCTTCGCTCTGTATGCCGAGCTTGTGCATGATTCGTATAGCTTCGGCCTGCTGGGAATAAGGATGTATTTCTATCTGATCTACTGCCGGAACGATCTTTGCGTTGTGGCAGAGGTCCAGCAATCGGTCGGGCTCGAAATTGCAGACGCCGATGGCACGGACGCGGCCCGTTTCGCAAAGCTCTTCCATGGCCCGCCATGCTCCGTAATAATCGCCGAAGGGCATGTGAATCAGGTACAAGTCCAGGTAATCTAAACCCAGCCGTGAGAGGGAGGCTTCGAAGGCTTGTTTTGTCCGTTTATATCCCATTTCTGAAATCCATGCTTTTGTGGTAATGAACAGTTCTTCCCGGGGAATCCCGCTCTTGCGGACGGCTATACCCACAGCCCTTTCGTTTCCGTACACCGAGGCCGTGTCGATCAGCCGATAACCGACGGCAAGGGCATCGGATACTGCCTGTTCACACTCCGTGGTATTTTCCACCTGAAAAACGCCGAATCCCATAAGCGGCATTTTTACTCCGTTATTTAATATCGTATCATTCATGTGTCTTGTTATTTATCGATTTGGCTTTCGGTGAACGGGTCGGCACGGTGTCCCATCAGGTCGATCCGGGCAAATGCCCGGTCGAACTCTTCCATTTCCCAGGCCGTTAAGCGGGGCGAGGCTGCACCGAGGAAATCGTCGAGATGGGCTGGATTGGTCGTTCCGGGGATCGGCGCTATCCACGGTTTGCGTGACAACATCCAGATTAAGGCAAATTGGGCAGGTGTTACTCCTTTCTTTTGCGCCCATTCTCGCACTAAGGCAACGAGCGGCATATTGTGTTTCAAGGCTTCGGGTGTGAACTGCGGTAGGTTCCAGCGTCGGTCGCCTTCATAGAAACGGCTGTTCTCGTCAATTACCCCAGTAAGAAACGCACGTCCCAGCGGACAATAAGGTACGAAACCGATACCTAACTCTTCGAGCGTCGGGAAGATTTTGGTTTCGGGTTCCCTCCACCAGATGGCATACTCGCTCTGTACGGCAGAGAGAGGGCAGACGGCATGTGCCCGACGGATGGAACGGGCACTGGCCTCGGACAGTCCCCAATGCAACACTTTGCCTTCCTGCATCAAATCCTTGACGGTTCCGGCTACCTCTTCCATCGGTACTTTCGGATCGACACGGTGCTGATACAACAAATCGATGTGATCGGTGCGCAGGCGTTTCAATGAGCCTTCTACCGCCCGCCGGATATGATCGGGGCGGCTGTTGATAGCGGTCGGTTGTTTCTCCTCGACTCCGAAGCCGAACTTCGTGCCGATTTTCACTTTGTCGCGGAACGGGACGAGTGCTTCGCCCACCCATTCCTCGCTGGTATAAGGCCCATATACCTCGGCTGTATCGAAAAAAGTCACCCCTTTGTCATAGGCCCGGCGGATCAGGGCGATCATTTCCCGTTTATCGTATTTTCCGCCGTAATAGCCTACCATCGGCAGGCATCCCAGGCGCCGGGCCGAGACGATATCCGCAA
>UQJP01000005.1 GCA_900541415.1 uncultured Odoribacter sp.
ACAAAGGAGAGAGGCCTGCGGATGCAGCATAAAAACATCGTAGCCGAGATCGCCTCCCCGGTCGCGGTGGCCTTCATTCCAGTCGGAGAAATTATAATTAAAGCGCAGGGCTCCCCCCAGCTTAAATTTAGGCAATTCTTTTTTAGGCAGCTCTGTTGCTCCCAGAAAAACCGGAAGGTAAAAGCATAAAGCTGCTGTAAGAAAGTGTTTTATCATATTCTTGTATTCATGTTGTTAATACTTATTTCATAATCTTATAAGGTATAACGAAATTTTAACCTTGAGGTTGCATTAATTTTGTCTATAAGATAGGATGTCGCCTAAATAAGGTTAAGATTGACAACTTTTTTGAAATTTTTCAGTATAACTTAAACACCCCGGATTCCGGGGTGTGATTGAACATTAATATTTAAAGTCATGAAATTTCAAAATTATACGGATTGGCAGGATACTGCCGACACGGTTCATTTACTGCTGCAAATGGCCGGAAAAGTAAAAGTAGTTCGTTGTGATAAAAGGCCTGAATGGTCGCATATACGGTTATACCTTACCTTAGACGGGCTTTCCACAGGTATCGTTCCCTGTAATGAGTCGCCTTTTGTCATTCATTTCAATTTCCGGGAAGATAAAATAGAATTCCGCAGTTATATTGGTAAGACTGCAGAAATACTTTTGCAGGACGGAAAAAGTATCCGGACTTATTATGAACAATTTACCGTAGCTCTGAAACAGATCGGTGCGCCAACCCGGATCAACGTACGCCCGCAGGAATTTTACGATCCGATTGATTTCGACAAAGATGAAAAACACCATAGTTATGATAAGAAAGCCGTCATGATATGGCTGGATAACCTGTTTTTCGCTTATCGTTCCTTGTGCCGTTTCCTCGCTCCCTTCCGGGGTAAAACAGCTTCTCCCGCCTATTATTTCGGGACAATGGATTTAACCTGTATTGTATTTAGTGGTGAGCCGAAAGATTTTGGACGGAAAGGTAAAGTGATGCCCTATGCCTTCGACGAACGTTTCTATGAATGCGGGTTTTGGCCGGGTGATCCGGTTTTCCCGGAACCGGCGTTCTTTGCGATGCCTTACCCTTTCATGCCTGACATACAGGGAAACGATCACCTGATTCGTCCCGACAAGGCTTTTTTCAAACCTGCGAAACAGGAGTTTTTCCTGACGTTGAAGGATGCGCTTACCTATCCCGATCCCGAAGATAAGGTTGCTGAATTTTGCCGTTCAGGCTTGGATATTGTGCAAAAAATCAATCCCTGGAAAGATTTTGAGTGGATCACCCGACCATTGGATTATCCCGGATGATTTATGAAGATAAAAACCGGATACGGACGCTGTACGGGTGGAATGATGTCCGGCAGTCTGTGTCCGGCTTTTAGAATATGATTAACCCGGGGAGGCTAAAATATAACACACACCTCAGAAGAATAGGTGAAGTAGATTAATTCTAAATCCTTTTAACCGTTCAGGTGTATGGTTTTATTCAATAGCCTGAATATCAATAAATTTCGTTTTGCACGATAAGGTTGTTCAAAAGTGCATAAACAGTCATGCCTGAAACCGATTTAATACCTGTTTTCCGGGAAATATTTTTCCGGTGTGAAATCACGGTATGAATCGAGATATTGTGGAGGTCGGCGATTTCTTTGTTCGTCATTCCTTTAGCTACTGCCACCAAAATTTCTTTTTCACGGTCGGACAATTCGTAATTTTCCGTGTTTTCCGTCGGTTCTGAAACCGTATTGATAATTTCCCTTAATTTAGTTTCGATCTTGATTCGGTCGTCATAAATGTCGATCACTCCCTGATACTGTTTCAGGACTTCAGCGTCGGTATATCCATAGACGATGGCCACCAAAAGCAGATTCGGAAAATCCTGAAAAATAGATTTCAGTGCCAGGCGGCGGTGAAATTCCACAACCACGGGATTGATAATTACAATATCGGCTTGCATAACAGCTAAATGTTCGGACAAATGATTCATATCCGAAATCCAACCGGCTATTTTAAACGTTTTGTTGGCTTCGATAAGTGTTTGGATACCCGCCCTCACAATGGGAGACGGTTCTATAAGAGCTATCCGGTAAATTTTATTTTCGTTCGCCATATCTTTTTTCAATTTCCTGAACAAAAGGAATTAATATTCTGTCTTCGATCAACGTATGTGTGTTAATTTCTTCTTCGAATTGAAAAATCTCAAACAACACGTCATTTTGTTCTTTGGAAGCACATGAATCTGGCAGATACTTAATAATTATATTTTTAAGGTCACTCAGCTTTTCCTCGATATTCGTATGGTTTTCCTCAAACTGATTAATATGGTAGTTCACCGTTACATTTTTTTGCATCAGTCCCCGAATATAAGGGAAAACCGTTTCTTCCTCATACTTGAAATGGCTGACCACCTCGTTTTTATAGCCGTTGAAAAAGGTCTGTAAAACATTCCGGTGCTGGGGTTCACAATGGGAACTCATATCCTGGAGATTTTTTTCTATGGCTCCGATTTTATCGCTCATGTAATATTGGTGTGAACTTTGCAGGTAGCTGATCAGGCAGTCAATATCCAGCGACATCAGTTCTTCTTCACCCGGCAGATATTCGGGGAAGGTGTGAACATTGCACACCAACAGAAAAAAAGGAACCGGAATATCGTGTTGTTTGCAAACTTCTTTGACGCTTTTCTCTCCGAAACCCAGATGGATGTTAAAGCAAGACAGAACGGTCAATAGTTTGTAATTGGCAAGAATCATATCCGCCAGCTTCATATTTGCAGAGAATAGTAGATGATTCATTTCGTCGTTTTTTTGTTGTGAAGATAAGGTAAGCCGTATACACAGCCAAAATAGGTTTGGACTTATACGGGAACTTAGCTTTTCTTATACAAAAATAAGGTTTTCTCCGGTAAATTCGTCCATCTGAAACATTTCCTTGTAAAATGTTGATTTAATTAACAGACGTTCAAAAGTACAATTTTCATTTTTGGCGGAGAATGCCATTTGTTAGGGATATTTACAAACAGTTATCCCTATTCGTGGGGATGGTTTGCTTTAATTCTTAAAAATATCGATAAATGATTCAAAACCATGAAACTATGTTGTTAAGTTCCGAAGATAGTTTTTCCTGTATCGAGAAAATAAGGTGGAGGTTTGGGGTTGTTGTCAGGATTTTAGGATTTGTAAAACCGTTTGACCTGTAATTGTGCGTTGGGGCTGAATTTACCTGTAAGGCAGGAAGAAAGGAAAAATAAACCAGCCTATAATTTATCAAAATTATAGGCTGGTGACGGCAAACATATCTTGTTTGCAAGGATCGATAGCCTTATAATAGGGGTATAATAGATGTGTAAACTCCGGCGATAATCGCAGAGGTGATTACTCCGGAGATATTGGCACCTAAAGCTTCTCCCAAAATGAAAGAGTCGGGATTTTCCTTACTCACGAGTTTTTGGGCGACTTTTGCTGTGGTCGGGACACAACTGACGGCAGCAATACCGATAACCGGATTATAATTGCCTTTTTTGATGAAATACATGATATAACCTCCGATGATCCCTCCAATGCCGGATAATAATAAAGCGACAATACTTAAAATCAGTAATTTGCCTACTTTGGGGTCTAATAGCAGATGGGCATCACACAAAACTCCCAGTAGAACGCCTAACATAAAGGTCGATCCGTATAATAACGGACCGCTTACAAAATCGAACACTGGTTTCAGGTTAGATTCCCGAACAGCGACTCCGATAAACAGAGAAAAGAAAAGCGGTGAAGCTACCGGGAACAGAAAACACAGCAGTGCACACAGGATGACCGCAAAGGCTAATTTGACTTTAGGGTCGTAATTTTTCGCCGGTTTGGTTTCTTTCATTTTAATTGCCCGTAAGCGTTGAGGAATCAGTAGTTTTACAAGATACGGATAGCCTCCGTAGGTTAATCCCAGGTATAAATAAGCCACCACTGTAATCGGTACAAACAGGTGTTTGGCCAATACTAGGGAAGTGAACAGCACCATCGGCCCGTCCGCACCGCCGACCATAGCTACGGAAGCGCTTTCTTTCAGGCTTAATCCCATTGAAGATGCGATAGGGATCGTCAGGAATGTTCCCAATTCCGCACATAAGGCCAGGAAAATACTGGTAACAGGTCTTTGCAGCAGATAACCGACATCTAATAGCGTGCCTATTCCCATAAATACAAAACAGGCAATCAGTCCGTTGCTAAATGTAAACGTATAGATCGGCTGCAAGAAATCGATTTGCATCGTATTCATTAGCTCGTCGGTATCGGTAAGCATAGGATCCAGAAAAAGATTCCCTAAACCGCCTCCGGGCATAAATAAGGTGCCGCAATTGATGGCGATCATGCCCAATCCCATTGGGATCATGATCATAGGTTCTAAAATACCTTTCCAGCCTAAATAGATCAATGCAAATCCGAGAAGAATCAAGACAACACGAGCTGTGGCCAGGAGCCAACCTCCCGCTGCCATTGTCCCAAAACCTTGAAATAAACTATAAAAATCAATATTTTCCATGATGATTGAACGAGTGTGATTTTAGAAGATGTAATTTGATTTTATTTATCCCACATCTTCCGATGTGGGATAAATAGATTAGGCTGTGACTCTCCTTTGGGGTTTTAAACTGTGGAGTGTTTCGTTCAATCTCTGACCTAATTTTCGTTGTCTTGTTGTATGTTTGTGAGTGGTAACAGCTGTCAGCTCTGCCACTGGAGTGAGCTGCAACGATTTCCTTTCCTTTTTTAAATTCAGGATCTCTTCTTTGTGTGAATGGTAAAAATCTAAAAAGTCAGCCCAATTGGCAATCGCTTTAATAATGCCGGCAACAAAAAATCCGATGATAAAGGTTAATCCCATCATTGCGAGCGTGGATAATAATAAACTGTACATAACGATATAATTTAAAATATAATAATGCTTTAGAAAACCGGATATACTGCCTTGATAAAAACGTATATCGTAACTGGCAGGACGTTCTATTCCGGCGTTTATGGAGGTCCCGACGTAATGTCTTTCACATACGATGGAGAAAATCACGGTCAGGACAAGATGATATTACCCTGTAAAGAATAATAGATCAGAAAAGCGGCACACGTTCAACGTGCGCGAAAGAATTAAATGATGATTCGTCTGAGAGTGTAGATATAATATCTGCACGAAGCTTCAACAAAGCAATAGTGAAAACATTGAACTCCCGAATTTTTTGAGAATAAGGGAGGACGTAATGAAGAATGAATTTGCAAGGAATGCGTGGATTTCAGGGGCTTTGAAAAACTAACTCCTCTTGGAGAGACTGAAAGTGTGGAAAGCGTAAAATAGTCACAAATGCCTAAATAGAAACCCTCAAATTGGGTCGTCAGGTTTTTTAGGGATACCTGTCCCGCTTCATCCTCCGGCAAATCCTGGCTGCAACAAATCATCTCATTGGAATTTTGTTCCAATGCAGTGAATTCCATCTTCATATTCTGTGTGCTCTTTCCTTTGAGTCCGGAAAGGCTGAATATAAGCGAAATGCAAAATAATATGGCAAACCAGCTTCTTTTCATTGCGAACGTAAATATAGGAAATAATATTTATAGTTGTTATCCCCGTGTCCCTTATTTTAAAGGCTATTTCTGAATAAAATTACTGCTTCTTTCCGGATTCATACGCAAATGAATTCATTTAGTTGTAAAATATTGATTTCGATTGGATTATAACATTCGGCGAATTGGAAAAAAATCCAAAATGTAAAAATAACTTATTCGTGGAACAGAAATTTTTTTAATATCTGTAACCGACCTCTTTGATCGATCCGTATATAAATATGCAAAGAAATCCTAAATCTTACATGCGAAGCAAAATGGGTAAGGATATATAAAGCCTGTTTTTCAGGAACATTTTCGTCCGGACAAGTTGCGTAAAGCTTTTAGCTTATCCCAACGGGTTTGGATTACATTAGGCTTGCATTATCTTTGCGGCAAATAAAAAAAACAACTATATCAAATGAACCTGAAGAAAGTAATCTTAGCTACTCGTCCGTGGTCTTTCCCGGCCTCTGTCATGCCTGTTCTCATCGGTATCGCCTATGTTTATTTTCAACAGACGCAAACGGGAGTCGCTATTCAATGGTGGGCGTTGCCCCTTATCCTGTTCTCGGCCATAGCTTTTCATGCGGCGGGTAATATGATCAGCGATTACCACGATGCTAAAACGGGGGTGGATAAGCTGGAATCGTTCGGAGATACTAACATGATGCTCAATAAGACCTTTTCGGAAAAAGAGTTCTTAAGTTTGGGTTTAGGCTGGCTGGCTTTGGCGGTTCTTACCGGATTTTTTTTAATGTGGCTTTCCTCGTGGAAATTGATGTTTTTCGGATTATTCGGCATGGCCTGTACGTTTCTATATTATAAGATGAAATACAACGGCTGGGGAGATGTGGTCATCTTTTTTGCTTTTGGTTTCGCTATTGTGAATGGAACTGTGTTTGCTCTGTCGGGAATTTTGAACCTACAATCCATTTGTATCTCGATTCCGGTTTCACTACTGACTACAGCTATCCTTCATGCTAACAATACCAGGGATACCCCTTTGGATAAAGAAGCCGGTATAAAAACCTTTTCTATGATTTTGGGATTACGGCGGGCCAAAATTTATTACATCTTGCTGGTCTTGGGGGCGTATGTATTGGAAGTCATTATGATCGGGATGGGATTTCTGCCTGTTTGGCATCTGTTAGTGTTGTTGAGCTTGCCTTTAGCCTTGAAAAACATCCACCTGATCAGGCGCATCCGCCACGAATCTTTGGAAGACATGGCACATTTGGACGTTTCTACCGCCCAACTGACAACAGCTTTCTCTATCCTCGCTATTGTCGGCTTTATATTGGCATAACCTGAATACTATGTTCGGGTTGGGGTGTTGTCCTGTCGTTTAAGTAGGATTTTTAAAAGGATTTATTTTGCCGGATATTTCCGAAAAATAATAAAATATGGTTTTCCCGGATATATATACTCCATTCCAAAGTCGTTGGGTATAGCAGAAAATAACGTAATTTGCGAAGGCAATTTATAGCAAATGGAATTTCCTGTTGTTGATGTCTGCTAACCAGTTTGATCGTTGTGGTGTTTATTATAGGCTTTGCAATTAGCCTGCTTTAATTTACCATTTTAGAAATAAGAAAACCACCGCAAAGGTGGTTTTCTTGTAGAAAGAAAGTGTGATTTTTTTATCCTGATTTGCTGTGTTTGTTGTTGGTAGTAAGTCATATACAGAGAATGAGTTGTATAACCTATACCAAAGGTACGACTTTGAAAGCAAATCACAACTAAGCTGATCCTGCAATGTTTTTATGTCATGTTGTATAACCTATACCAAAGGTACGACTTTGAAAGCAAATCACAACTTCGGAAACGTCCGGGTACGGGCAATTGCTGTTGTATAACCTATACCAAAGGTACGACTTTGAAAGCAAATCACAACAGGTCATTGTGACCAACCACTAAAATCCAGTTGTATAACCTATACCAAAGGTACGACTTTGAAAGCAAATCACAACACTTTCTTTACTTTCTTGTAGTAAAGATGAGTTGTATAACCTATACCAAAGGTACGACTTTGAAAGCAAATCACAACAAGTTTCCTCGCCAAACAGTTTTGTTTCGGTTGTATAACCTATACCAAAGGTACGACTTTGAAAGCAAATCACAACCGCTGTCAATAGCACGAACCTGTCTTTCTGGTTGTATAACCTATACCAAAGGTACGACTTTGAAAGCAAATCACAACTTCCATTCGAGATATGTGTACATCCCTTCAGTTGTATAACCTATACCAAAGGTACGACTTTGAAAGCAAATCACAACCTCAAACTCCGGGATAATAGAAATACCTGGTTGTATAACCTATACCAAAGGTACGACTTTGAAAGCAAATCACAACCGTCCATAATATTGGTATTAAATTTATAATGTTGTATAACCTATACCAAAGGTACGACTTTGAAAGCAAATCACAACATCATTTCTAATTATAATTAGTCCTAAGTAGTTGTATAACCTATACCAAAGGTACGACTTTGAAAGCAAATCACAACTCAGAAAGGACGATGCAGGAATATCATCCAGGTTGTATAACCTATACCAAAGGTACGACTTTGAAAGCAAATCACAACTACATGGGGGCAATCCTATTGGCTTATGTGGTTGTATAACCTATACCAAAGGTACGACTTTGAAAGCAAATCACAACTTGGTGTTTTTAAACCAAAAAAATACATCAGTTGTATAACCTATACCAAAGGTACGACTTTAAAAGCAAATCACAACTGCCGTAGTTGTCATCGGATTTGTTTTTTCGGTTAAATAATCTTATCTTTGTGTCATATAAGAGATAGCCCGCAGGATACAGCTCCGGATTGCAGTTCCGGCAGAAATGGTCTTCCGGGCTATTTCCGTATTCCCTCCAGCACTTTCGGGCTGTCTGATATGCTATGCAGCACCATATTCCCGTGAATGTCCTCGCGCACAATGATCCATGACTTATCGCCCAGAATTTTAGTCTCAAATACGTGTGAACGCACGTACATGGGATTGTCCTTGTGGTAGGGCGTCCACCCCCGGTATACAGCCTCCCGGAGCACCTTGCGGATACCGGGCAATAACTCATTTTTCTCAGCATAGTGCCTATGCGGCTGGTTCAGGTTGTATAACCTATACCAAAGGTACGACTTTGAAAGTAAATCACAACTTTATCAAATGGGGGGTAAAGCGGAAACAGGAGATCGTAAGCCGTAATCCCTATACGGTTATCGAGAGCGCCGAATTTATTACGATCAGGGATCGTTCCGGCAAAAGAGAGGGGGGGACGCTAAACGTGCCCCCTGATTAAAATAATTATTGTTCTTTCTCTATTAGTTCGATCCGTAGCCCTAAAGGCTCACATATACGGGTTAACAGGTCAATCCCGGCGCTGTGTTTTCCGAGTTCGACCCTTGCGATGTGTCCGGGAGCAAGCCCCGTTAATCCTGCCAGTTTTGCCTGAGAAAGGCCCTTTGCCTTCCTGACTTCGGCGATACGCTTACCTATCCGTTGCCTTTCGTCCATATTTTCGTTTTCTTAAAAATTCCCCGGCCTTACGCATGGCGGCGGCCAGCTTTGCATCGGTTACATCTTCGTCTAATACTTCTACATCTTCAATGTCGGATATTACTCCCGTTGCCACTCGCCCAATAAACCGGGGAAACTTATTACGCCTGATCCAACATTCACCGTTCCGGGGGAACAACTCATAAGCCGGTTTCTTGTTCCAGTTGGTATCACACGCACAAATCATATATTCGGGTAGATTGTCCTTTTTGGAATTGGAAGCCAACACCACCCCGCATAACGGGCAAACGATCATCCACACATGCAGGTGATCGTCATATTGTCTTTCTTTTACTCTCAATAGCTATTTTTTAAAATTACATTATATATACAATATTATTTGTTGTATAACCTATACCAAAGGTACAATTTTGAAAATAGTCTACATCTTTTATCTTTTAATTTTTTATGTTTTTGTATGAAAATAATTTGTAGGGGTATTTTTTATAAAATATATATTGAAATTTGTCGGACTATTTTAATGTTTGTTTTAAGGGTAAGAAAAAGAAAATAAATAATTTGGGAATAAATACTTGTCGTTTAGGTTAAGTATAATATTTATAAGCGAAAAGTTTCAGGGGTGAATATTGAAGTGGAAGGTATATTTATAGGTTGTTTTTTGTGATGCTATAAATAGATGATTTTTCTAAATCAAAAAAACGCAACTCTTTGTTTTTCAAATGAGTTGCGTTTTATCGTGGAGGTCGGTAGCAGATTTGAACTGCTGTACGCGGTTTTGCAGACCGCTGCCTAACCGCTCGGCCAACCGACCCTTTTGCGATTTTGCAGTGCAAAGATATGACAAATTTGTTAAATGCAAAAGAAACGGTGGTTTATTTTTCTAAAGTCACACTGGTGCTGTATATTTTTCCGCCTAAAGGGGGATTTAGTTTGGAGATTTTGATTTTAGCATGTTGTAATTCAGAGAATTCTTGGTATAAGGATTCTAAAATACGGTTTCCAACGTGTTCTAATAAATGGGAGCGTTTCATCATTTCGCGGGCGATGATTTCGTAAGCTGTTTGATAACTTAAAGCATCTCCTATATAGTCGGAATGGGCTGCCTGTTCGCAGTTGTAGCGTAGGCAGGCATATACTATAAATTTATTTCCTACAATTTGCTCCGCTTCGAAACAACCGTGGTATGCGAAAAATTCCATTCCTTCGATTTCAATTACTCCGTCCATGTGTTTTGTTTTAGTTTGTTCAATGAAAAATAGACCATATTTATAGATTGACAAATTTATAAATCCATTTTGTTTTTATGTGGCAGAGTGGTTTCATTTTTTTTCGTAAAGGGGGAAATTGGAAATGCAGGAGAATGTGAATGTTTTTTGTAAAAGAAAGGAAGTAAATTTAAAAGGTATAATCATGAAAATGATGATTCTTTTCAAGGATATAATTTAACGTATAATATGGTATGATATTAATGAAAAAGGGCCGGAAAACCGACCCTTAAACATTTACTAACTACTAACCTAAACCATACAAACTTATGAAAAACAGTCTTCTTTCAAAGACGACACAAAGGTAGATGTATTTTTGAAAGATGGTATTCTTGTATTGGTAAAATGTGTTAATTATTTTACTAATAAATGGTTAAAATTTTGGTGATGTTTAACGGTCGTTTTTTAACTCAAAAGTAACTGGAATAGTGTAAGATAGGCTGTCGGGAATAGGCTTTTGAGTGAAAGGTTTCCAGCGGGGCATGGCTTGAATCAGTTGTAATGTGGCGCTGTCGAGTAGAGGATGTACAGATTTTACAATGCGGATGTGGGTGGTTTCCCCATTTTTCAAGATGCTGAAATGAACCTGTACTTCTCCTGTGATCCCTTTTTCCTGGGCTTCAGGAGGGTAGTATAAATTTGAAAAGATATAGTTTTTTACATTTTGATAGTTGAAGACAGGCAGGGAGTCTTGCTTTATCAGAAGTGGAGTTTGCATGTGAAGAGAATCATAGATGTGAACGTTAGTGTCCGGGGTAATCGTATTTTGTCCGGAGATTTGAAGTATGTTCGGTGTTGTTTGGGTGTCCGGGATTTTCTGATTTTCATGAAAGAGAACAGTGGGCGTTGCCTCTTTCCCCGAAAATGAAAGCAGGATTAATATAGGTATGATATAGTGGGTTTTTAGAATATGCATATTTTGAATGTAATGCTTTCAAAGATATGAAAAATGAAACTGTTTGTGAAAATATTTTTTTGAAATGTTTGTAGGAATAAAAAAATGCGCTACATTTGTACCCGCAATCGGATGATAGCACGGGCGCTTAGCTCAGTCGGTTCAGAGCATCTGGTTTACACCCAGAGGGTCGGGGGTTCGAATCCCTCAGCGCCCACAGAAGGAAGACAAAACAGTCTTCCTTTTTTTATTTCCTGCCAACCTCTCCTTTCCTCAAAGATTCGAACGAAGGGATGGCGGGTTCGTAACGCGTTCACGAGGAACGGCGTTCCGAGTAATCCCTCAGCGCCCACAGAAGGAAGACAAAATAGTCTTCCTTTTTTTATTTCCAACCAACCTCTCCCTTCCTCAAAGATTCGAACGAAGGGATGGCGGGTTCGTAACGCGTTCACGAGGAACGGCGTTCCGAGTAATCCCTCAGCGCCCACAGAAGGAAGACAAAATAGTCTTCCTTTTTTTATTTCCAACCAACCTCTCCCTTCCTCAAAGATTCGAACGAAGGGATGGCGGGTTCGTAACGCGTTCACGAGGAACGGCGTTCCGAGTAATCCCTCGGTGCCGATAGTGTCCCTGAAAGTGTGAATCTTCTCTCTTTAATCATCTTTGCAAAATTACCAATAGTTCAATGAAATAATCTTGATTCTAAAAATTATAAATGGGATATTTATAAATATCTGCATTTTGGGCAACAGTCCTATGAGCGGAATTTTATTTTCAAAATGTTTATGTTTTTCTCCTGTGGTATTTCTTTCGGTGAATGGCTTTTTATTGATCGGTACGTGGCTTTGAAAGAAAGAGAATAAGCGTGTTTTCGTGTTTGTTCGCAGACGTTTTGTCCGGAGCTTCCGTGGTGTATGTCAGTTGGAAAATATGGTAGTTTTGTTGATTTTACTGCTATGGGAGGGGGATATGCCTTTACCGTTTTTCGATCGTGAAGTTAGTTTGGCTTGTCATATAAATGCAGCCAAACCATTTTAGGGTAGTTCTGTTAGTTTAGTACGGTTGTACCTATTGTCCCTGCTCCCTATGACGGGCTAAAATGATTGGCTGCATTTTATGGTTGGAAAATTTGAAATCATTTGGAAAAACAGTTGGGGCAGTACAGTAAGCGAGTGGTGGTTCTTTACGTACTGCCTTGACTGTTTGTATCCGGAGTATGCCCTGCTTAAAAAGAAAAAAAGCGCAGGACAATACTCCATTGATGCTAAAACAGGTTTTCTGAGGACCCTATGACACAACAAATGAAGTATGCCTGCGCTAATCTTTTTATGTGGTGTAAAGATACAAACATATAAGACTCCGCGCAAGCATTACAACACTTTCGCTGCTGTCATATTAATAATCTCAGAAATTTGTTTTAAGCAGCTCAAGCAATGATAATGCTAACGATACGTAAAAGAACTCCGGACGATTATCTCATCCATTCGACACAAAGGTATCAAATATATTCTTATTTGCAATACTTGTAAATAAAATTTATATAATTGTATATAATAGTTGTTTGTATCTCGTGAATATGTGTTGCCTGTTTCTGTTTTTTAATGTTTTTGTTATGGATTTGAAATAAAATCTTAACAATTTGAAGGTTGCTTTACAACAAAAATAGAAAGGATTATGATGCGTTTAAATTTGCTTTGGTTATTTGCTTTTGTCGCTTTATTGTTGGGCGGATGTTCTTCCCCTGCCGGAAAGGAAAAGCAGGCTAAATATGTTTTCTTCTTTATTGGCGACGGAATGGGTGTTGCTCAGGTGGCGGGAGCGGAATTTTACGAAGGTGCCGGACAATCCGGCACGGGTATTCGTCAATTGTCTTTTACTAAATTTCCGGTATCCAATACGGTTTCTACTTTTTCGGCTTCCAACTCGATCACTTGTTCGTCGGCTGCCGGAACTGCTTTGGCCTGTGGTGTCCGGACGGCGAATGGAGTGTTGGGGATGGATTCTTCGCAGACGGTACCATTATATAGTATCGCTGTTCAGGCGAAAGAGGCCGGAATGAAAGTGGGAATCGTTACAAGTGTCAGCATCGATCATGCAACTCCTGCGGCATTTTATGCACATCAGCCCGATCGGGATATGTATTATGAAATAGGTATGGATGCTGTGAAAGCGGGGTTTGATTTGTATGCAGGCAGTGGTTTTCTGGCTCCTTCGTCAGTGGACGACACTACTGCTCCGGAATTATTTCAGTCTTTAGGTAAGGCCGGTTATGTCGTGGCCCGGGGGAAAGAAGATTTTGAAAGCAAGCAGGGAAATGCCCGGAAACTTGTGTGGATGCAGAAACCTGAGAAAGATGTCCGAAGTTTACCTTATGCAATCGACCGGAAGGATGACGATTTAACATTAAAGCAGATTGTCGAGGGGAGTGTCACTTATTTATATCCGAATGCTGAAAAGGGCTTTTTTCTCATGGCAGAAGGAGGTAAAATCGACTGGGCATGCCATAATAATGATGCCGGAACTGCTGTGCGCGAGGTTATCGATTTTTCCGATGCCATAGAAACGGCTGTCCGGTTTTATCAGGCCCATCCCGATGAAACGTTGATTGTTGTGACGGCTGATCATGAAACCGGAGGAATGGGGTTAGGTGTTGATGATTATACATTGAACCTGAAAGTGTTGGACTATCAGAAAAAATCGATCGAAGAGTTATCTGCTGAAATTCGGGGTTTGGCGGAACAGAAAGGAAAAAACTTGTGTTGGGAGGATGTGCGTGTCTTACTCTGTGAGCAATTAGGCTTTTGGCAGCAAATCCCTGTGTCTCCGGCAGAGATGAAATTGCTAAAGGATTGTTTCGAAGAGAATTTCCAGAGGCATACCTTGTTGGCTTATACGCATGCAGATCAGATCGAGCCTCTTGCCCGCCAGGCAATCAATTTGTTGGATGCAAAAGCTAAGATCGGCTGGACAACGCCGGAGCATACGGCATCTTATGTGCCTTTGTATGCCATCGGTGCAGGTGCGGAATGGTTTAACGGGCAGCCGCTTAATAATACAGAAATCCGCGGATTGTTTGAAAAAGCAATGGGAATGAGCGGTAAAAAATAATGGAAAGGGTTGTTTTATGCCCTTATGTTGTGTGATGATTAGATAAAAAAAAGGCATGGATGAAAGTCCATGCCTGATTTTTTCCAGATTTATCATTGGAATCTTGTTTCAACGATCTTCCAGTCGATAATTTTCCAAAGGGCTTGAAGATGGTCGGCTCTTCGGTTTTGGTAATCCAGATAATAGGAGTGTTCCCATACATCGATTCCTAATAAGGGGATGTAACCGTGGGTCAGAGGATTGCCTGCGTTACCTTCCTTTAAAATAACCAGTTGGTTTTCCGGTGTTTGTGCCAGCCATACCCAGCCGGAGCCGAAGATCGCCGTTCCTTGGGTCACGAATTCTTTTTTGAAGTTCTCAAATGATCCCCATGTTTTCTCAATGGCTTGCAATAGTTTACTTTCCGGACTTTGTTTAGCCGCAGGCGAAAACGTGTTGAAATAAAAGGTATGGTTCCAGGTTTGTGCTGCATTGTTGAAAATAGCTCCATCTGCTGTTTTTACTATCGTTTCCAAGTCGGCTTGTTCCAGCGGAGTGCCTTCAATCAGTTTGTTTAAATTGTCGATATAAGTTTGTAGGTGTTTTCCATAATGATAGTCTATGGTGCTTTGGCTGATAACGGGTTCTAATGCTCCGTGTTCATAAGGCAGTATGGGTAATGTAAATCGTTTCATTTTAGTATCGTTTTAAAAGTTTAACCATGAAGTCCCGGTTCCCGATTGTTTCGTCCCTGCTCCGGGGCTTTATATTTTTTCCAGTATGCTTATCGCTTATTTCCTTTCATTTGCACGGGTGCCGAAGAGTGTTCTTTATTCTGCATTCATCTCGTTTTCTCTCCTTCACGAATCCCGGAAATATAAGCCAGGCCTATCTGGATTTTTTCTGTTGATGTAAAATTAAAAAATAAATAGATGTGAATCAAATACTTAATTTTTATGAATATATAGATAAAGCTGATAAGCCTTTGTGGGAAGGTTTGAAATGAAAGTTGCCTGAAAGGATTTATATATTAATTTTGTTCGCTTAATGAATTGAAATGTGAATTTGGAATTATGGCAGATAAAATCGTGATCTATACGGACGGTGCGGCGAGCGGGAATCCGGGCCCCGGGGGATTCGGGGTGGTGTTGAAAGCCGGTGTTCATCGCAAGGAACTGATGGCGGGGTTTCGTTTGACGACCAATAACCGTATGGAATTGCTGGCTGTGATTGTCGGGCTCGAAGCCTTGAAAATTCCGGGCTGTGATGTGACCGTGTATTCCGATTCCCGTTATGTGGTGGACGCCGTGGAAAAAGGCTGGGTGTTCGGCTGGGAAAAAAAGGGTTTTAAGGATAAGAAAAACCCGGATTTATGGAGACGTTTTTTGGTAATTTACAGAAAACATCATGTGAAATTTGTTTGGGTGAAGGGGCATGCCGATGTGCCGGAAAATGAAAG
Source organism: uncultured Odoribacter sp. (assembly GCA_900541415.1). GTDB lineage: Bacteria > Bacteroidota > Bacteroidia > Bacteroidales > Marinifilaceae > Odoribacter. Next base: position 15,826 of record UQJP01000005.1, read on the forward strand.
GTGCGATCAATTGGCGGTGCAGGCTTATAAACGTCCTGATTTACAGATTGATTATTTTTATGAAGAGGAACAAAATTCCAGCTTTCAACTTTTTAGTTAATGGACTGAAAATATTTCATTTTTTAGCTTTGTAAAATATTTTAATTATATACATTTGCAGGGATTTATGTGGTGTATCACCTGTATTTATTAAAAAAATTAAAAAAATCAATTTGCAATGAAGAAGATATTAATTGTCGGTGCCGGAGGACAAATAGGTTCTGAACTTGTTCCCCATTTGAGATCAATCTACGGTGATAATAATGTGGTGGCAGCTGATATTAGTGCCGAAAAATGTAAGGCTTTGGCAGAAGCGGGACCTTTTGAAGAATTGAACGCTCTGGACGGAGAAAAATATTCTGCCATTGTAAAAAAATATGGAATAGATACGATTTTCAACCTGGTGGCTTTGCTGTCGGCAACCGGAGAGAAAAATCCTAAATTAGCCTGGGATATTAATATCGGCGCATTGACAAATTCTTTGTATATCGCAAAGGATAACAATTGTGCCGTATTTACTCCGAGTTCTATCGGTGCTTTCGGTAAAGATACCCCGAAAGATAAAACACCTCAGGACACTTTGCAACGGTCTAATACGACGATGTACGGTGTGTGTAAAGTAACCGGAGAATTGTTGAGCGACTATTATTACTATCGTTTTGGGGTGGACACCAGAAGCGTGCGTTTTCCCGGATTGATTTCTTATGTAACATTGCCGGGCGGGGGTACCACCGACTATGCTGTTGAAATTTATTATGATGCTATCCGTAAAGGGTCTTTCACCTGTAATGTGAAAGCCGGTACTTATATGGATATGATGTATATGCCGGACGCGTTGAATGCTGTGGTACAGTTGATGGAGGCCGATCCTGCCAAATTGAAACACCGGAACAGCTTTAATATCGCTGCCATGAGTTTCGATCCGGAACAGATTGCTGCAGAAATCCGCAAACATATTCCTTCTTTCACGATGGATTACCAGATCGATCCGGTGAAACAGGCTATTGCAGATAGCTGGCCTAATAGTATGGACGATACCTGTGCCCGTGAAGAATGGGGATGGAAGCCGGAATATAATTTGCAGAATATGACGGTGGACATGTTGCAGAAAGTGAAAGAAAAATTCGATAAAGGGCTGGTAAAATAAGCGGAATCGACCGTCCCGGAAAATTTTCGAAAATATGTAATGCCTTTGCTTTTACACTTTAGGGTGCTAAAAGTTCAAAGGCATTTTTTGTGGGTTTGTTTTAATGAACGGGAATGGATGGATGGGCGTTTGTGTGGGGAAGGAGAGTGATTGTGGGTTTAGGGTGGTTCGTCAGGGGAGGATAGAGAAGGGATTTCTTTTTCTGAAAAATATGGGGTAGTTTTATAATAAAGGCAGATTTTTCTGCTTTTTATTTTATAATCATTAAATTTAGGGCATATTTTTGGCTTGTGATTTTAGGAGCACGGTCGAACAGGTGTAAAGTGAGGTTTTGAGACGTAGGGAAGGTAAACCTGAAATTAAAAAATAAGTTTATGTCAAAGAATAAGAAAAAAGGCGAAGTGACGATCAGTAAGGCTGAATTGAGGCAAAAATTAGAAAATATATTTTCAAATCACCCTACTCAGAATTATAATTATAAGCAGTTGGCGATGCGTTTGCAGATCAAAGGGATGGATTCTAAACGCCAAATATCCCAGGTGTTGCGCGATTTGCGTGACGAAGGAAAACTGGAGGAAATTTCAACCGGGCGGTTTAAGCAGAAACAGACCGGGGCTTATATCACCGGGGAGGTGGAATTAACGGCTAAAGGGTCTGCATACATAATTTCGAACGAGGTGGAAGAAGATGTTTTTGTTGCTTTCCCTAATTTAAAACATGCCTTGAACGGCGATAAGGTGAAGGTGCTGGTGTATGCCCGCAGCCGGAATCGCCGTCCGGAGGGGGAAGTGGTCGAGATTTTAGAAAGGAAACGGGCCACTTTTGTCGGGATCATTCAGGGGTCGGAGAATTATGCTTTCCTGATTCCTACGGGAAAGTTGTTGCCGTACGATGTGTTTATTCCGATGCAAAATATGAATGGGGCCCGGAACGGGGATAAGGTGGTGGTAAAGATCACCGAGTGGCCTGAAAACCAGAAAAACCCGGTGGGACAGGTGATCGAAGTATTGGGATTACCGGGGAATAACGACACTGAAATGAACGCTATTATGGCGGAATATGAGTTGCCGGTGAAGTTTGCCCCCAATGTGCTGAAAGCTGCGGAGAAAATCAGTATGGATGTGCCGGAGGACGAGGTGAAGAAGCGTTTGGATATGCGGCCTGTGGTGACTTTTACGATCGACCCGAAAGATGCTAAGGATTTCGACGATGCTCTTTCCGTACGGGAGTTGGGAAAGGGGATTTACGAGGTCGGGATACATATTGCAGATGTCAGTTATTATGTGAAGGAAAACACGGTGCTCGACCGTGAGGCTTACGCCCGGGCTACTTCGGTATATTTGGTGGATCGTACGATTCCGATGTTGCCGGAGAAATTGAGCAACGGGGTTTGTTCCCTGCGCCCCGACGAAGACAAGTTGTGTTTTTCCGCTATTTTTAAAATGGATGGGAATGCACAGGTTTTGGATCAATGGTTCGGACGTACGGTGATCCGGTCAAACCGCCGTTTTACTTATGAAGATGCTCAGGCTGTTATCGAAGGTGCGGATGGAGATTATCGCACGGAGATTCTTTTGCTGAACGATCTTGCCCAAAAGCTGAGGGCGGAACGTTTTAAAGCGGGTGCGATAGATTTCGACCGGATAGAGGTGAAATTCGATCTGGATGAGGCCGGAAAGCCTCTCGGTGTGTATTTCAAGCGTTCGAAGGAGGCCAATAAATTGATCGAGGAATTTATGTTGCTGGCCAATAAGAAAGTAGCTGAACGGATCGGGAAACCTAAGGGTGGGAAGAAAGCACCTACTTTCGTATATCGTGTGCATGAGAAGCCCCTGCCTGAGAAATTGGAAGATTTTAACCGTTTCATTGCTAAGTTCGGTTATGGGGTGAAAACATCGAGCCGGAAAGCACTGACCAGTTCTATGAATAAACTAATGGCTGAGGTAAAGGATAAGCCGGAACAAAATCTGATTGAGACGTTGGCGGTGAGGACGATGGCGAAGGCTGCCTATTCTACAGATAATTTAGGGCATTATGGACTGGCGTTCGATTTTTATACTCATTTCACTTCTCCCATCCGGCGTTATCCCGATGTGATGGTGCATCGTTTGTTGCAACGTTATCTGGATGAGGGGCGTTCGGTGAATAAGGAAAAGTACGAGGAATATTGTAAGCATTCTTCCGAAATGGAACAGATTGCAGCCAATGCAGAACGTTCTTCCATTAAATATAAGCAGGTGGAATTTATGTCCGATAAGCTCGGACAGACTTTTGTGGGTACGATTTCCGGAGTTACCCAGTGGGGTTTTTATGTGGAGCTCGATGAAACGAAGTGTGAGGGGTTGGTGTCTATGACCGAACTGGATGACGATTATTATGAATTCGATGAGAAAAACTATTGCATCGTAGGACGTCATCACCGGAAAATATTCCAGTTAGGTGATAAAGTGAATGTTAAGGTGGCTAAAGCGAATTTAGTGGCCCGGCAGTTGGACTACACATTGGTGAGGGAGGATGACGATGAAAAGAAAGATAAAGTATATTTCCCCGAAGGTGGTGGCCCGGAGAAAAAGTTCCGTTCCGGAAAGGACGGGGCATATGGCAAGAAGGGAGAGAAACGGGGAAAAGGAAAACGGAAGAAATAAGTTTTCAGGTTCCGATGTTTTTAATTTCTATATCTAAATATTAGTAGAGATGATCACTTTTATAGTAGCAGTAGCTTTGCTGATCGCAGGCTACTTTCTTTATGGAAAATTTGTTTCACATTTTTTCGGTGCGTCGTCTGAAATTGCTACACCGGTGAAACGTTTGGCTGACGGGGTGGATTATCAGGAGCTGAAACCGTGGCGTATTTTTGTGATACAGTTCCTGAACATAGCAGGTTTAGGGCCGATTTTCGGAGCTATTCTTGGGGCGGCCTATGGTCCGATGGCTTTTGTGTGGATCGTGATCGGTTGTATTTTTATGGGAGCCGTCCACGATTATTTTTCCGGTATGTTGTCCGTGCGGCACGATGGCATGAGCCTGCCCGATCTTGTAGGTAAATATCTGGGGGGTGGGATGAAGAAATTCATGGTTGTGTTCACGGGTTTTCTTTTACTGGCGGTCGGGGTTTCTTTTGTGAATGGCCCTGCCGATTTGCTGGCCAACCTGACGGGTTGGAATATGACTATTTGGCTGTATGTTATTTTTGCTTATTATATCCTGGCTACATTGCTTCCGGTGAATAAGATTATCGGAAAGATATATCCTTTTATGGGTGCGGCTTTGATTTTTATGGCATTGAGTGTCGGGGGGGCAATGCTTTATCTGGGATTTGGAGGGGAATTGAAGCTTACCGAACTGACTTTCGATTCTATGCGGAATATGCACGACAATCCGGGAAGTAATATTCTTTTCCCGATGTTGTTTGTGGTGATTTCCTGCGGGGCAATATCCGGTTTTCATGCCACACAGTCGCCCATGATGGCTCGTTGCATGGCCGATGAAAAGTACGGGCGTCCCATTTTTTACGGGGCAATGGTGGCTGAAGGGATTGTCACGATGATTTGGGCGAGTGCGGCGATGGCTTATTTCGGAGGTGTAGACGGTCTGAACGAAGCTGCTGCTGCCGGGAAAACTCCGGCTATTATTGTGAATGAAATTTGTAATTCGTGGTTAGGACGGCTGGGGGCTATTATTGCTGTGATCGGTGTGGTGGTTTGTCCGATTACTTCGGGGGACACAGCTTTCCGGAGTATGCGGTTGATTCTTGCCGATGCCTTGCGGTTTACCCAAAAACCGATCCGTAACCGTTTAATAATCTCGGTACCTGTTTTTGTCGTTGCTTATTTTCTGTGTAATTTTGACTTTTCTACTTTGTGGAAATATGTCGGAATTTCCAATCAGGTATTGGCATCGATTACGTTATGGGCGGGAGCCGCTTATCTGGTAAAGAAAAAGAAACCTCATTGGATGTTATCGTTGCCTGCCGTTTTTCTTACAGCGGTTTGTGTGACTTATTTCTTGATCGCACCTTATAAGGTGGGTGGTTTGTTTTTAGGACATACTTTTAGTTTTACCGTAGGAATTGCTGCAGCTTTGGCGGTTTTAATCTTGTTTTTAGTGAAAAAGCGCCGGCAGGGTGAAAGGGAAATTGTTGAATGACCGGTTTTAGAAATGCGACTTGAATATATAACGATTTAAAAAGATAAAGAAATGACGAAAAAGAAGCAGATTATCTTTTCATCTTTGTTGGGAATTGTGTTGTTGGGGGTGATTTTTTGGCCTAAACACAGGGAAGTCGAGCCGTTGGACGAGGTGGATGTGACAGATTCGATAGAAGTTCAGGAGATTGTATATAAATATGGTATCCCGGTGGATGATTACGATGTGGATTTCGGGGTTGTGAATAGGAATCAGAATCTTTCGTCTATTTTAGACAGGCACGGAGTGGGTAAGAAAAAAGTGTATCAGTTGACAGAAGCTTCTAAAAAAATCTTTGATGTGCGGGAAATCAGGAGCGGACAGACTTATGCCGTATTTTCAAGCCGGGATAGTGTGCCGGAAGTGAGTTTTTTTGTATATGAGCGTAATCCCCGTTCATACGTTGTGTTCGATTTGCTGAACGACAGTGTTTCCATTGGCAATAACCCGGTGGAATGGCGGAAAAAGTCTGTGAGGGGACAGGTGGAATCGTCGCCCTGGAATGCGATGGTGTCTTGTGGGGCCGATCCTTATCTGGCCGTGGAGTTGGCTAAGATTTACGGCTGGTCTATCGATTTCTTCGGCTTGCAGAAAGAAGATGAATTCCGGGTGCTTTACGAACAGGAATATGTAGATGGGAAAAGCCTTTCCAATTTCAGTATAACCGGAGCCGTATTTAAGCATGCGGACAGTTTATATTATGCAATACCCTTTATGCAGGATAATCAGGTGCTGTTTTATAACGAGCACGGGAAAAGCCTGGAAGGAGCATTCTTAAAAGCGCCTTTGGATTTTTTCCGGATCAGTTCCCGTTTTTCCAATAGCCGTTATCATCCGGTGCTGAAACGTTATCGTCCCCACCACGGGGTGGATTATGCCGCTCCTGTCGGCACTCCGGTTTATGCTGTCGGTAGCGGGGTAGTTATTGCCAAAGCCTTTCAGGCAGGCGGAGGTGGAAACTATGTGAAAATCAAACATAATTCAACTTATACCACGGTGTATATGCATTTGTCGAAATTTGCTTCCGGTTTGAAGGTTGGTAAGTCTGTCGCACAGAAAGAAGTTATCGGCTATGTTGGAAGCACCGGAATAGCAACCGGGCCTCATTTGGATTTCCGGGTATATGAAAATGGCAAGGCGATTAATCCGCTGACGATCCGTTCACAGCCGAAGCAACCGGTGAGCGATGAAAATATGCCACGCTTCATGGTGATTCGGGATACCATTATCGAGCAGTTGCAAAGATTATAAGAGGGGGGATAGAGGGTATGTACTGGCACTTGTTTTGGTCGTTTTTTAAGATCGGGGCATTCACTTTCGGGGGTGGTTATGCTATGATTCCTTTGATACAAAAGGAAGTGGTCGATCGTAAAAAATGGCTGGGAGAAGGGGAATTTATCGATATGCTTGCTATCGCCCAATCGGTGCCCGGTCCTATTTCCCTGAATACGGCTGTGTTTGTCGGGAATAAGAAAAAGGGAATGTGGGGAAGTCTGGCTTCGAGCCTGGGGATCATTTTGCCTTCTTTTATTATTATTTTACTGATTGCCTTGGTTTTTACCGAATTTAAAGATAATCCGGGGGTAGAACGGGTTTTCAAAGGTATCCGTCCGGCGGTGGTGGCTTTGATTGCCGCTCCTTTATGGAATATGGGAAAATCGGCGGGTGTTACCTGGAAAACGATTTGGATTCCGGTGGCGGCTGCTTTGGTGATTTGGCTGTTAGGGGTTTCGCCAATCTATATCGTGATAGCCGCGATCTTGGGTGGAACTGTTTTTCATTGGTATAAAAGGAAATAGAATAAAATCGGTTCATTCCGCTTATGGGTTTATTGGAGTTGTATTTAAGTTATTTTCTGGCTTTCTTTAAAATCGGGTTGTTTGGTTTTGGAGGTGGTTATGCTATGCTTTCCCTCATTCAGCATGAGGTGGTGGAAGCCCACCAATGGATCAGTACGGCCGATTTTACCGATATTGTGGCTATTTCTCAAACTACGCCCGGCCCTATTGCATTTAATACGGCTACTTATATAGGTTATACCGCAACCACCCAACTGGGGTATTCCGCTGCACAGGGAGTGTTGGGGTCGGCTATTTGTACGATAGCGGTCAGCCTGCCCTCTATCATTTTAATGACCATTGTTTGCCGCTTTTTTGCGAAGTTCCGGAATAATGCCTGGGTAGATTCTGCTTTGACGGGTTTAAAGCCTGCGGTGATCGGTTTGATTGCCGCCGCTGCTTTGCTGTTGATGAATGAGCGTAATTTCGCCGATTATAAAAGCTGGCTGATTTTTGCAGGGGTGTTCGTTGCTTCGCTGAAGAAGGTCGATCCTATTTTGTTGATTGTGATCGCCGGAGTGTTGGGGTATTTTATCTATTAGGGCGGTTAATACAATTTGCTCCGTTTAATCAGATAAGGCAGAAGCACTTCGCGGAAGCCCGCATTTATATCGGCTTCGACGAAATCAATCTGATATTGTCCGCAGCGTAGTTTTAATTCCTTGTAGAATTCAGCGATTTTTTGTTTATAAGTTTCCCGGATTTCGTTGGGTGAAAATTTTATTTCGCGTCCGCTTTCCATATCTACGAAAATATGGGGGCGGTTCGAAAATTCAAATTCTTCTTCCATGCGTTTATCTTTGACGTGGAAAAGGATCACTTCGTGTTTGTTGTAGCGAAGATGCTGAAGAGCGGAAAAAAGTTCTTCCGTATTCCCGTTTGAGAACATGTCGGTGAAGATCACGACCAGAGAGCGTTTTGCGATGGTGTCTGCCAGTTGATGAAGTACTTCTGCGGTAGAGGTCGGTTTGTTCAGGGGGATGGCGTTCTCCTGCAATAGCCCCCGCAATGTGGCATACATCATCTGGATATGGGTGCTGCTCAGTTTGGCATCGGTGAGCGTTTCGATATGGTCGGAAAACAGGCATAAGCCCGAAGCATCCCTTTGTTTACGGAGCATATAGATGAGTGCTGCCGCACAATATACTGAAAAGTGAAGTTTGGAAATTTTGTCCGACCTGTATGGAAATAGCATCGATGAAGAAGTATCGAGCACCAGGTAAGAGCGAAGATTGGTTTCTTCTTCATACTGCTTGATGAACATCTTTTCTGTGCGCCCATATAGTTTCCAGTCTATATGTTTGGTCGATTCTCCGTTGTTATACACCCGATGCTCCGCGAATTCCACCGAGAATCCGTGATAGGGACTGCGGTGCAAGCCTGTGATGAATCCTGCGACGATCTGTGAAGCGATAAATTCAAGATTGTCGAATTGTTCATATTGGACTATTTCTTCTAAAGTAGCGGGCATAACAGGAAATAAAAGCTAAGGATTGCAGAAAACGGTAAGGTATGAAAATAAAATTGAGAATTAAATCATTTAATTCTCAATTTTTAATTCTTAAAGCAGTTTATTAATTTTTTCTACCAAAGCATTTTTAGGTACAGCGCCTACTTGCTTGTCTACAACTGCTCCATCTTTGAAGAAAAGGATTGTCGGTATGTTCCGTATTCCAAATTTTGCTGCGGTTCCGGGGTTACTGTCTACGTCTACTTTCGTAACGGTTACTTTCCCTTCGTATTCTGTTGAGATTTCCTCAACGATCGGCAACATCATTTTACATGGGCCGCACCATTCTGCCCAAAAATCTACCAATACAGGCTGTTCTGATTTTAGGACAATTTCTTCAAAATTAGAATCATTCACTGCAATAGCCATCGTATTTTTTCTTTTTAGTTAATATTTCACAACCTTTTAACGAATTTCACTCCGCTAAATTACAACATTTTTGTTGGAAACGATACAAACATTTGATAATAGAACGTTAATTTTTACGGCAGGGTTACCATGCCGTCTATAACTGATTGTAACTAAGTGTAAAATAGTTAATTGATTTTCATACGTATTGAATCGTTGTTTTCAAAATACTCGTAGAGCTCCCGTGACCTTTTTATTTTGCAGGTGCGGGAGAACATTTTTACATTGTTCCCCTGTCGGTCGAATAGCATGAAACTCAACGGTATGTCGTTTTGCTTTTCTTCCGGCACATTGAATTCTTCGGAATTGGAAACCGCTTGTTTTGTGGCCGTCGGTTTAGACGCTTCTTTACCCGGGTCACTATTGACATCGGTAATGAAAAGGTTATGGATTTCATTCACGGTGTCGAGGGTCAGTTTTTCGATGTCTACCATGAGGGTGATCGACCGGATTGCATTTTCGGCGATGGCATCTAGCAGGTCTACTTTTTGGATGGTGAAAGCCAGTTCGTTGCCTTCTTTTCCCCATTTGGGCTGAACTTTTCCTTTGACATAGATTGCCGTTTCGAGAATGAAATACTGGCGGTAGTCCGTGTAATCTTTTCCGAAAAAAGCCAGTTCATAGGTTCCGCCGAAATCTTCCAGGGTCAGGATGCCGAAATCTTTTCCGGTTTTGGTTTTTCCTTCCCGTTTGGCTGTGATGATTCCTGCAATGGTAATTTCTTTTCCTTTTAATCCGTCCAGATTCGTATTCAATTCCTCGACCGGAGTGCATAGAATTTGCATTTCCAGTTTGTATGGGTCTAATGGATGGGAGGTCAGGTAGATGCCTATAAGTTCCTTTTCCTTTTTCGATTTTTCATAGTCGTGCCAGGGCTCGCAATCGGGGATATTAGGTTTTGTCACTTCAAAACCTTCCATGTCGCCGAACAGGGTGGCTTGCATGTTGTTGCTGTCCTGTTGGTTCTTTTGGCCGTAGTTCACCAGCATATCCAATACGGTACTGTTTGCGTCGATCGGGTATAAAAATTGTGCCCGGTGATACCCGAAACTGTCCAAACCTCCTGCTGTGATCAGGTTTTCTATGGTTTTCTTGTTGACATATTTATAATCGATCCGTTCAAAGAAATCGTATACGTCTTTGTAAGGGCCGTTTTGCTCTCTTTCTTCAATGATTTTTTCCACCGCGCCTTCTCCCACTCCTTTGATTGCCGCCATCCCGAAGCGGATTTGTCCGTGTGAGTTTACCGTGAAATCGTTGAACGATTCATTCACGTCCGGTGCAAGTACGTTCAATCCCATGCGTTTACATTCGTCCATGAAGACCGTCACTTTCTCAATCTGTGACAGATTGTTACTCAAGTTGGCTGCCATGAACTCAGCCGGATAATGGGCTTTCAGAAATCCGGTTTGGTAGGCGATATATGCGTAGCATACAGAATGCGATTTGTTGAACGCATAAGAAGCGAATGCTTCCCAGTCGCCCCATATTTTATTGACCAGATCATCCAGCTTTTTTTCTCCTTCCTTACACCCTTTCACAAATTCGGGATTGTTCCGGCAGCCTTCCATGAATTGGGTTTTTAAGGCGTTCATGGTGTCGATTTGCTTTTTACCCATCGCTTTACGCAAGGTGTCGGACATACCGCGGGTGAAGTTTCCTAAAGCGCGGGATTGGAGCATCACCTGCTCCTGATATACCGTGATTCCATAGGTGTCCTTCAGGAAAGGTTCCATCATCGGGTGGTCGTATTCTATGGGTTCTTCTCCGTGTTTACGCCGGATGAAGGAGGGGATGTATTCCATAGGGCCCGGACGGTAGAGGGCGTTCATGGCCACAAGGTCTTCGAAACGGTTGGGTTGAAGTGCCCGAAGGTGTTTTTTCATACCGGGGGACTCGAACTGGAACAATCCAGTGGTTTCTCCACGGGAAAACAGCTCGAAAGTTTCCTTGTCGTCCAGGGGTATTTCATCCGCGTCCAGCGTGACATGTTTCGATTTTTTGATATTTTCGAGGCAGGTTTTGATGATTGATAACGTTCGTAATCCCAAAAAGTCCATTTTTATCAAACCGATAGGCTCAACGAAGTGTCCGTCATACTGTGTGGTCATTAAGCTTTCTCCTTCCGTAGGCATAACGGGGATGTGATCGGTTAGCGGATCACGGCTGATCAGGATTCCGCAGGCATGTACTCCCGTTTGCCGGACAGAGCCTTCTAAGATTTCTGCCAGTCGGATGGTTTTTGCGATCAGGGGATTGGGCGAACTTTTTTCTTTTTCGAGGTCGGGGTTTTCCTTATAGGCCTTTTTCAGGGTCATTTTGGGGGCTTCCGGCACCATCTTCGCCAGTCGGTTCGATTCCGAAAGGTCGAGTTTTAAAACCCGGGCAACGTCTTTGATCGCCATTTTAGCTGCCATACTTCCGAAAGTCACGATGTGGGCTACCTTATCCGCTCCATATTTTTCGGTTACCCATTCCAACACTTTTTGCCGTCCGTCGTCATCGAAATCCACATCAATATCGGGAAGTGAGATTCGGTCGGGATTCAGGAAACGTTCAAACAGCAAATCATATCTTACAGGGTCGATATTCGTAATTCCCAGACAATAGGCCACAGCGCTACCTGCTGCCGATCCACGTCCCGGTCCGACGATCACGCCCATGTCGCGGGCAGCCTGGATAAAGTCCTGCACAATCAGGAAGTAGCCGGGAAAACCCATCGTTTTCATGATATGCAGCTCAAAAATCAACCGTTCTTCAATGTCGGCCGGGAGATTTTCCCCATATCTTTTGACAGCCCCTTTCATGGCCAATTCTTTCAGGTAATCGGCTTCCAGCTTGATACGGTATAGCTTGTCATAACCTCCCAGTTTCTTGATCTTTTTCTGGGCTTCTTCCTCCGTCATAACGACTTCACCTTTTTCGTTGCGGGTAAATTCATTAAAGAGGTCTTCGTCCGTGTATTTCTGCCGATATTCTTCTTCCGTACCACAAGATGCCGGGATAGGGAATACAGGCATAATCGGGTCGGAATCGAGTTTGTATTCTTCCACTTTATCGGCCACTTCCGCCGTATTTTCGATAACCTGCGGCATATCCCTGAACAACTCCATCATTTCGGCGGTTGTCTTAAACCATTCCTGACGGGTATACCGCATCCGGTTGGGATCGTCGATGTCTTTCCGGGTGTTCAGGCAGATCAGCAAATCGTGCGCTTCGGCGTCTTCTTCGTTCAGGAAATGAACGTCGTTCGTCGCAATAACCTTGATTCCCAGCTTTTCCCCCATGCGGAGAATTTCTTTATTGCAAAGCTCCTGGTTATCGAAAATCTCTGCCCGTTGTTTCGGGTCGGCTGCCGGATGCCGCATCACTTCCAGATAATAGTCTTCCCCTACCAGGTTTTTATACCACAGGGCGGCTTGTTCCGCCCCTTCGATATTCCCTGCCATGATCTTTTGGCTGATCTCTCCTCCCAGACAGGCGGAGGAAATGATTAGGCCTTCGTGGTGTTTTTCAAGCAAAGCCTTGTCGATCCGGGGGCGATAATAAAATCCGTCTACGAATGCCGTAGAACATAATTGCATCAGGTTTTTATAGCCTTTCAGATTTTTAGCCAACAATATAAGGTGTTCTCCCGAACGGTCGATCGGTTTTACTTTGTCGTAAAGGGAAACCCGGGCAACGTAGGCCTCGCATCCGAGAATCGGTTTGATTCCCTTTTTACGGCAAAGATCATAGAATAATTTAATCCCGAACATGTTTCCGTGGTCGGTGAGGGAGAGGGCTGTCATGCCGTCGCTGATCGCTTTGTCGATTAGCCCCGGAATACTGGCGGCTCCGTCGAGGATGGAATATTGGGAGTGTACATGAAAATGGGTGAATTTCATTTCTTATCTATTAAAGCCTGAAAAATATTAAACAGTTAAATTCGGTTGATTACTTTTTCGATTACTTTCGGAAAATGTTCGTATTCCAATGTGTGTATTTTAGCTGCCAGCGTTTCGGGAGTATCTGCCGGGGTGACGGTGCAGCGTGCCTGAAAGATAGGGGCACCCTCGTCGTAATGCTCGTTCACATAATGAATGGTGATCCCGCTTTCTTTTTCTCCGGCAGCGATAACGGCTTCGTGCACTTTTTCTCCATACATTCCCTTGCCGCCATAGGCAGGCAGCAGTGCCGGATGGATATTAATGATCCTGTTCGGGTAGGCAGCTGTGATGCAAGGGGGCATCAGCCATAAAAAGCCCGCTAAAACAATAAAATCGATCTCTTGTTCTTGCAGTTGGCGAAGCACTTTTTCCGGGTTTTTCATCTCTTCCCGGTTAAAAACGTAAGCAGGGATATTATATTTTTTTGCTCTTTCAAGAACATAGGCTCCAGGCACGTTGCAGAAGATCGAATTTACGCTGATTTCCGGATTTTTTGCAAAAAACTGAATGATATTTTCTGCGTTAGAACCTGAACCAGAGGCGAATATTGCTATTTTTTTCATCATCTAATTAATTAAATATCAAGGCTATAAAAGTACTAAAAGTTTATTCTTGTCAAAAAATTTTTCAGAGAAAAAAATAAACTCTAAATTTGTCCCCTGGATTTAGATAAATATGCACAAAGTGGTGCATAGAGTGTAATTTAAAAAATGTCTAATTAAAATTAAAAGTTATGTCTGACATTACAAGCAGAGTAAAAGCGATCATCGTTGATAAATTAGGTGTAGATGAATCTGAAGTTAAACCTGAAGCAACATTTACAAACGACCTCGGAGCTGACTCTTTGGATACCGTTGAGTTGATCATGGAACTGGAAAAAGAATTTAACATTACTATTCCTGATGATCAGGCTGAAAAAATTCAGACTGTAGGTGATGCTATCTCTTACGTAGAAGCTAACGCAAAGTAATTTAATATTATTTCCATGAATCAGAAACGAGTAGTAATAACAGGTCTCGGAACAATTAATCCTCTGGGACATAACGTGCCTGAGTTTTGGGACAATTTAGTAAAGGGCGTCAGTGGCGCTGGTCCTATTACTCGTTTCGATGCATCAAATTTTCGTACACAGTTTGCCTGTGAGGTGAAAAATTACGAGCCTACGGAATATTTCGACAAGAAAGAAGTTCGTAAAATGGATCTTTATACTCAATTCGGTTTAATTGCCGCAAGAGAGGCTATTAAGGATTCGGCTTTAGATCTTGAGCAGGAAAACAAGAAGAGAATCGGTGTGATTTGGGGGGCTGGTATCGGTGGATTGCAAACTTTCTATGAGGAATGTGCTACATTCGCTCTGGGCGACGGAACTCCGAGATTCAACCCTTTCTTTATTCCTAAGATGATAGCCAATATGGCAGGAGGTATGATTTCTATCGAGTTTGGATTGAAAGGTCCGAACTATGCTACGGTATCTGCCTGTGCCTCATCGGCTCATGCTTTGGTTGATGCATTGAATTTAATTCGTTTAGGAAAGGCTGACGTTATTGTTGCCGGAGGGTCTGAAGCTGCGATCACCATTCCCGGTGTTGGCGGTTTTAATGCCTTGAAAGCACTTTCTACCCGTAACGATGATCCAAAAACGGCTTCACGTCCTTTTGATGTGGACAGGGATGGATTTGTGATCGGTGAAGGCGGTGCCGGCCTGGTGTTGGAAGAGTATGAACATGCGGTGAAACGCGGAGCGAGAATCTATGCCGAACTGGCTGGAGGTGGCTCAACGTGTGACGCATACCACATGACAGCCCCGGATCCCGATGGTGAAGGTGCCTGCGATGTGATGTTATCGGCTCTGGAAGATGCAGGTTTGACAACCGGAGATGTTGATTATGTCAACGTTCACGGAACATCCACCGGTTTAGGTGATGTTGCTGAGCCCAAAGCCATTCAGAAAGCATTCGGCGAACATGCTTACAAACTGAATATCAGTTCTACGAAATCAATGACCGGACACCTTTTAGGAGCTGCCGGAGCTATTGAAGCAATCGCCTGTGTTTTGGCTGTTAAAAATGATGTTGTTCCACCGACTATTAATTTTAGTAACCTTGACCCGGAACTCGATCCGAAATTAAATTTTACGTTTAATAAGGCTCAGGAGAAAAAAGTCAACGTAGCCATCAGTAATACTTTTGGTTTTGGCGGACACAATGCATGTGTAGTAATTAAAAAATAATCACGTACTAAAATTTTTTTAGACTGTGGTTAGACAATTTTTCCAATCCATAAGACTTTACCTTCATCGAAACGGTAAGTTTTATGGATTGTCTATTTCTCAGTTAGGCTTTGTGCCCCGGAATAAGGGGCTTTATCGTTTGGCTTTAGTGCATAAATCCGCTTCCCGGATTACGACGAATGGCGTGGTGCTCAATTATGAGCGGCTCGAATTTTTAGGGGATGCCGTTCTCGGGGCAATTGTGGCCGAACTATTGTATAAATTCTTTCCTAATCAGGACGAGGGATTTCTTACCCGTGTCCGCTCTAAGGTTGTCAGCCGGGAATCGTTGAACGAACTGGCCATTCATATCGGATTGGATAAGGCTGTTGTGGCTAAGGCCGATCTCTCCCGGAACAAGCATATTTATGGGGATGTGTTCGAAGCTTTTGTCGGGGCTATGTTTTTAGACCAGGGATTTACCAACACGAAACGCTTTATCGAAAAATATATCTTTCCGAATTATTTCGATATAAAAGATTTGGTGTCCATCGATAAGAATTATAAGAGCCGTTTGATTGAGTGGGGACAAAAAAATAAAGTGGATTTGATTTTTAATACAGAATCGACAAGGGGAAAAAAGAACAAATTCTGTTGTGTGATCTGTATCGGAGCAGAGGAGAAGGGGCGAGGATTCGGCTATTCAAAAAAAGAGGCGGAACAATGTGCCGCCGAATGTGTTATCCATGAACTTCAGGCTGAAGCCGAAGGAAATATCGAAATTTGATATTTTCGGATTGTAAATCTTAGATCTACAATCCGAAATAATCTATCTCTTATCTTACTCTTTCTACGTAAGAGCCGTCTGCCGTCGAAATACGGATTTTTTCACCCATTTCAACAAAAAGCGGAACCATTACTCTGGCGCCTGTTTCAACTTCTGCGGCTTTCAGGGCGGTGGAAGAAGCGGTATCACCTTTCAATCCCGGTTCTGTGTAGGTCACTTCGAGCACAACACTCGGCATCAGTTCCACATACAACGGGGTTTCGGTATCTGCGTGCACAACCATTTCAACGGCATCTCCCTCTTTCAGGAATTGAGGGGCATTGATCAACTCTTCCGGAATGTTGATTTGTTCGTAGGTTTCCGTATGCATCATAACATAATCGTTTCCTTCTTTGTAAAGGAATTGATAGGGACGTCTTTCAATTCTGGCCGTGTCGATTTTTAAACCTGCGGTGAATGTATTTTCCAACATTCTGCCTGTCTTTACGTTTCTCATTTTTGTTCTGACGAAAGCCGGGCCTTTACCTGGTTTTACATGCTGGAATTGAACGATAGTATATAAATCGTCCTTGAATACGATACATAATCCGTTACGGAAATCTGCTGTTGTTGCCATTTATTCTGTGTTTTAATTATAATATTGTTATTGAAGTTGCAAATATAAAAAAAACGGCTTAAAGCACCAAAATAAAATAGCCGGCAGCTTATGCTGCCGGCTTGTTATCAGCGTGAAACAATATTTTAATTGTTTTCTGTTGCTTCCGGAGTGTATTTAGCATCTCCAAGTCCTAAGATGGGGATGAACACAAAAGAAAGCAGGATTAAACCTACGGTAAATCCTACGCCTTTGCCGAATCTTTTGGCGATTTCATACATCACCATAACACTGAAAACAATGTTTGCCAGCGGAATAAAGAACATCACTGTCCACCAACCCGGTTTTTGGGCAATAACCGTCAATAAATACAGGTTGTAAATAGGAATGATCGCCCCCCATCCCGGCTGTCCGGCTTTTTCAAAAATTCTCCACATACCGGCAAGCACCAGTATTAAAATGGCTAAATAAATAATAGCACCAATCATTGAATTAAATTTAATTGTTAATAAATATTAAGATTACACACACAAATTATGCTTTAGTCAGGTAATGATGATCTTTTAAAACCGTTTCGATAAAAGACAGCTCATCCATGTCGGTTTGTATTCCGGTTAATTCCTTAACCTTTTGACTCAATGCCATTAGAATTTGCTGGTCTTTGTCTTTTTTAATTTCTTTCATGGCTTCCTGTATGATCCGGATGTCCCTGTCGGATAAAAGGGCGGCTTCGCGGAAAGTCACTTCGTATGTTTCAGGAATATCGTCAGCAGCAAACTGTGACAGGCGTATGTTCGGTTTTTCGTTGATAACGGTTGTTCCCGCAGCAATGTCGCCCAGGCGTTGCATCTTCGGGGTTAGGATGATGCTTAGCATTCCTACGATTCCGAGGCTTATGCTGATGTCGACCAACCGGAGTACCCAGCGTAGGAGATAATCCCAGAAAGATACTTTTTTACCGTCTATGCGTACCACTCTGAGGTGTTGGGTCATTTTCCCGATACTTCTGCCTTGAAACAATAGTTCACACAATAGATGGTAAGAAAGAAGGAGGGTGGAAAAGATTATTAAAGTCCCTCTTCCTGCATTTTGTGCCTGGAGTATAGCGAAACAGGTAAAGGATAATCCTCCCAATATGGCAAAATCCACAATGGTGGCCCATATCCGTTGGGCTAAACCAGCCGGAGTGTAAGCGATATGAACGTTTTGTGCCGTATTGATGGAAATATCCATAATTCCTATAAAATATCGAATTCTTTTCGATTGCAAATTTATGTTTTTTTAAATGAAAAATGTACTTTTAGGCAGTAAAATTAGATGCGTGAATTATGAGAGAGGCAAGGTTCGTTGCTTTGAATAAAAATAGGTGGAAAGAGATGGAGAAGTGGCAGGAACTCGATTCGGAAACCCTGGCTGCTAATTTTGTGGAACTGTCTGATGATTTGGCTTATGCCCGGACTTTTTACCCCGGTAGCGATTCCGAACGTTATCTCAATCAGTTGATCGCCCATTATCAGGTGAATGTCAATAGTGGGAAAATTGAAAAAAACAAGGGCATCGCTTTTTTCTGGAAGCAAGAGTTTCCTTTATTGATCGCTTCTCAATATAAAACCTTTTTGTTTTCTTTTTTGTTTTTTGCCGGAGCGGTTGCGTTAGGTGTGTTTTCGGCTGCGCACGATATGGATTTCCTGCGTTTGATCTTAGGGGATAATTACGTGAACATGACGCTCGACAATATTGCGTCCGGGAAACCGATGGGGGTTTATGCCAGCCAGGATGAATGGAATATGTTCGTGCAAATCACCATTAATAATGTTAAGGTTTCGTTTAACGCCTTTGCATTGGGATTGCTGTTTTCGGCAGGCACTTTGTGGATTCTTTTTTATAATGGCGTTATGTTGGGTGCATTCCAGTATTTTTTCTTTCAGCATAATTTGTTGTTCCATTCCACGCTGTCGCTTTGGGCACACGGGACTTTTGAGATCACTGCGATCATTATTGCCGGGGGTGCCGGTTTGATTATGGGGAACAGTTTCCTGTTTCCGGGCACATACACCCGCCTGTATTCTTTTCGCCGGGGAGCTTTGGCCGGGGTGAAAGTGATCGTCGGGTTGATTCCCTTTTTTATCATTGCCGGATGGATTGAAAGTTTTATCACCCGTTATGCCGATCAAACTCCGGTGGTGGGAGCCATATGCGTGTTGCTCTCCCTTATGGGGGTGATTTTTTATTTTGTGGTTTATCCTTATCAGTTATATCGAAAATGCAATAAAAATATTTCAGATGGAAAAGATTAATTTAAGTGTAATAAGAGGATTCAGTGATTCTATCACCGTTACATTCAATTTTGTGAAGCAGGAATTTGTGCCTTTCCTGAAAGTGTTGGGGGTGATTGTCGTTCCTTTGATATTGATCGACTTTCTGGTGAAAGGATTCTTTTTACGTGATTTGCTCACGATAAACGAGACCAGCGATCCCTTTCTGGTTATAAAAAGTTCGTTGATCACGAGTGTAGGAGCGGGGGTTATTTATATGTGGACTCAAATTGTGGTGATCGCTTATCTCCGGGTGTATTATGATAAATATCGTAACGGGGAGGTAAACCGTATCACTTCGGGCGAAGTGTGGCAGGTGGTGTGGAAGTATTTGGGAAGTTCGATTTTGGTTTCCATTGCTTTTGGTTTTATCGTTGTGTTGGGAATCCTCTTTTTTATTGTCCCCGGAATTTATTTTGGAATAGCCCTGATTTTTTTGGTGTATTGTATTATTATCCGGGGGGATTCTGCCGACCGCGCTTTTGGTGGCTCGATGGCACTGGTGAAAGGGCGTTGGTGGAATGTTTTTGCTTACGCTTTTGTATTGCAACTGATCATTTCCGTATTGGCTTATATATTTAATGTTCCTTACCTGTTTGTGACGATCAAGGAGACCATTTTAGGCGAGAGTTCGAATCTTTATGGCGCGGCTTTTAGTTATTATCTGGCGAATTTAGGGCAATATCTGGCGCAGAGCATTTTGGTTGTGGGGATCGGGGTCAGGTTTTTCAGTTATTGGGAAGAACAGGAACACGGAACTTTATTGGATAAGATCGGGAAATTAGGACAGGATGAGCCTAAAGAAGAACGGGAGGATGAAGGAATACATTAAATATATATGGGTTGCGTTATTGTTGCTGGTAGCGGGAAATGCTTTTCCCGTTACGGTGGAAACGGTACGTGATACGCTGAATCGGGAATATGCGGGGCTTCCGCCCTATCGGCTCCGGACTCCGGATGAGAAGTTGATGAAGTCGTGCCGGGAAGATGCCGCTTTTAACTATACCCGGCAAAAAAGTGAAATGCCTGCATGGCTGCAACGCATAATAGATTGGATAGCAAAGCATTTGTTCGGGATAAAATATTCGTCTGGCGGTCGTATGATGCCGGAGTGGTGGAAGATTTTGCTGTGGGTGGGTACTATTATCGCTGTCTTGACTTTCGTTATTTATAAGGTTATCCGTAGCAAATACGGTTTGCCGTTGGGACGGAAAGAAAAAAAATTCCCGGCGGAGTTGGTGCAGGAAGTTCCGGAAAATGTAGACGAAAGTTCTTATGCGATGTGGCTCGAAAGGGCTATAAGCCGTGGGGATTTTTCTTTGGCTGTCAGGATTCATTATTTATATATTTTGTTTTTATTAGACCGGAACGGTGTGATTTCCTGGGATAAACGTAAAACGAATGTAGCCTATTTGTATGAAATTAAGGATATACGGATAAAAAGTGTGTTCAGGGAGCTGAGCTGGGTGTTCGATTGTGTGTGTTATGGCGATTTTGTGATAGGGGAATCGGCTTTTCAGCAAATAGAGAATAAATTTAAAGTGTTTCAGAAGGAGATCGGGGGATGAGAAAGTATAAGAGTGGAATTTTTATCGGCTTTTTGGTACTTGTATCCTTGTTTTACACCTGGTATATAGCCAATGCGCCTCAGCCCTTGGATTGGAGTGACACTTATTCGCCGGAGGGGAAGAATCCTTACGACACTTATATCACCTATCACAGCCTGCCTGCCTTGTTCCCGGGGGCGGAGATTGTTTTTTCGCGTTATTCCATTCAGGAGCAACTCGGGAGCTTGCCGGAAAATCAATCGGTGAGTTATTTATTTATCAACCGGACTTTTACGGCTACTCCTTCGGAACAGGAGTCTTTATTGAGGTTTGTTGAAAAAGGAAACTTTTTGTTTATTGCAGCGGAGACCATCGAAAGTTCGTTTTTGGAGACCTTGAAGCTTCAAAACGAATATGTCTACTCCAATCCGGAACATTCGCTCACTTGGGTCGGATTGTCCGACAGTGCTACGTATCGGTTTAGCGGAAGGGAAGGTTATTTTGTTTTAGACTCGGTGTTTAAAGGCTCTGTGTTGGGGAAATTGAATGAAAACGGAAGCCCTGATTTCGTGGCGGTGCCCCATGGTAAAGGTTATTTTTATTTGAACTTAAATCCTCGGGCTTTTACAAACTATCATGTGCTGGACAGTGCCGGAGCAGGCTATTTTTATAAAGCCTTGTCTTATTTGCCTGACCGGGGGGAAACGGTTGTGTGGGATGCATACAAGACATTGGGACGCCGGGGTGAGCACAGCCTGTTCCGGGTGATTTTAGAATATCCGGCTTTGCGTTGGGCTTTCTATCTGCTTCTGCTGGGAGTTTTGGTGTGGGTGGTATTTAGTGTGAAAAGGGAGCAGAGGCCGATCCCCGTCATTCTTCCTCAGGAGAATAAGATGCTCGATTTTGTGGCTTCGGTGAGTTCTCTCTATTATAAACAGAAAGACCATTACCGGATTGCAGAGAAGAAGATTGAATTTTTTTTGGAAAAAATCCGGAGTTATTATAAAATCCGTACGGATGAATTGGATGCGAATTTTGTTCGCTTGTTGGCGGAACGTTCCGGAATAGCTGAAAGCCAGGTGGAGCATTTAGTGAATATGGTCAATACGATACGAAATACCCGGGAGGTGGACGTGGAGAAACTCCAGGAATTGGTGAAGGCAACCGAAAGGTTTTGGGGCTTAGGTGTAAATAAAAAGTAAAAAAAGAATATGGAAAATGTGGTAAATTTTGATTCCCGGATTGATTTTGCTGAATTGGATGCTAAAATCCGGCAACTGAAAGAACAGATGGCACAGGTCATTGTGGGGCAGGAAGAAGTGGTGGATTTGTTATTGACGGCGATTCTTTCTGATGGGCATGTGCTGATTGAAGGAGTGCCGGGGGTGGCAAAAACTTTAATGGCGAAGGTGCTGGCTCAGTTGGTGGATGCGAAGTTCGGGCGGATTCAGTTCACCCCCGACCTGATGCCGAGCGACGTGCTGGGAACTTCGGTGTTTCTGCCTTCATCCGGGAAGTTTGAATATCGGAAGGGGCCTGTGTTCACCAATATTTTATTGGTGGATGAAATCAACCGCGCTCCGGCTAAAACACAGGCTGCATTGTTCGAGGTGATGGAGGAACGGCATGTTACGAACGATGGGGTGGAATATCTCATGGAATATCCTTTTATGGTGATGGCTACCCAGAATCCGGTGGAGCATGAAGGGACTTACCGTTTGCCGGAAGCCCAGCTCGACCGTTTTATTTTTAAGATTTCAGTGGGTTATCCGAAGCCGGAAGAGGAAATTGAAATTTTGGAATTACATGATAAGGGAGGTTTTACCCGCTGGCAGGAATTTCGTCCCGTGTTATCGGTGGAAGAATTGAAAACTTTGCGGAAGCAGGTGAGTGGGGTGCACGTTGACCGGAAGATCAAAAATTATATTGTAGATATAGTGGGAACCACCCGTGAAAATGCCTGGCTTTATCTGGGGGCTTCGCCCAGAGCTTCAATTGCTTTAATGAACGGGGCGAAAGCTTTTGCCGCGATTCATGGCAGGGATTTCGTGATCCCGGAAGATGTTTTGCATTTAGCCGTTCCCGTGTTACGGCACAGGATTCAGCTTTCTGCCGAGAAGGAGCTGGAAGGCGTAGGGGCGGAACAGGTGCTTCAACAGCTGATTGCTAAAATAGAAGTGCCCAGATAATAATTTATGATGAACGGACTTTATTTAAACCGGCGTTTTTTTATCGGATGGCTGGGGGCTATTTTTGCTTTTGTGGCGGCTTATATTTATCCTGCACTATTACCTTGGGTGGTGTGGCTGGTGGGGGTGTATGGCGTATTCATCCTGATAGATGCCGTCTTGTTGTTCGGATTTGGAAAAAAGATCGAGGCCCGGCGTTACGTAGCCGATAAATTTTCAAACGGCGAGGACAATCCGGTGAGAGTGGAAGTGCATAACCGCTATCCGTTTGAAATAAAAGCAAGGATATTGGATGAGAGTCCGGTGGAATTTCAACGGCGTGATTCGGGTGTGGTTATCCCTATGCCTGCCGGGATACGCCGGGAGGTTGAATACAGCTTACGTCCCGTGAAACGGGGTGAATACCGGTTTGGAAAAATCAGGGTGTTCGTCTCTTCCCGTTTATCGTTTTTGGAAAGGCGTTATTCGTCCGGAGAAAAACAGGCGGTTGCGGTGTATCCCTCTTTTGTGGCCATGCGAAAGGCAGAGTTATTAGCTTTGACCGGGAAGCAGGCGGGAGAAAACAGGCAGGTACGGGTGGCGAGTGTCAGCACGACTTTCGACCAGATTAAACCTTATGTTCCGGGCGATGATCCGCGGACAGTGAATTGGAAAGCCACGGCGAAATGTAACAGGTTAATGGTCAATTCATATATGGAAGAGCGTTCCCAGCAGGTGTATTGTCTGGTGGATAAAGGACGCACGATGCAATCGCCTTTTCATGGAATGACTGTTTTGGACTATGCGATTAATGCAACATTGGCGCTTTCTAATATTATCCTTAAAAAAGGTGACCGTGTCGGACTGCTTACCTTTTCGAATAAAATCAGCACTTTGGTAAAAGCGGAGTTGCGAAGTACCCAATTGGGACGGATTTGCGAAGCGCTGTACAAGCAGCGTACACATTATCTGGAATCGGATTTTGAGCAATTGTGCCTGAGGGTGATGAAACAGATTCCCACCCGGAGTTTGTTGATTCTGTTTACTAATTTCGATACCGTATCCGGGATGAAACGACGCTTGCCTGCCTTATTGCGGCTGGCAAAAACTCATTTGTTGCTGGTGGTTTTGTTCGAGGACTCTGAAATAAAACAAGTGGTGGACGAATCGGCCGTGAGTGTGAAAGATATTTATTTTAAAACCATTGCCGGAAGTTTCCTTTTAGAAAAGAAACGGATTGCCCGTGAGTTGCGAAAAGCCGGAATATATGTGTTGCTGACCCAGCCGGAACAACTCACCCCGGATACGGTTAACGCTTATCTCGGACTGAAACAGAGAGGACTTATTTAATCTCCTCTCCCGTGTGTATTGCGGGAGGGAAACGGGAGGTGTGCCGAATTAATTTTCGTTTGAAACTCTTGCGGTTGCCTCCTGGACAATGCCTTTACGGACGTAAATCGGATGAGCGTGTTTGTGAATGAGGGGACGGAAGTACTCGAATAGCAGAGCTCCGGTAAGACAACAAATGCCTGAAACCAAGATAATCGAGGATAGCCCCGAGTGTTTTTCCAAAGCTCCCAAAGCCAGACTGCCTAAAGGCGTGATTCCGGTGAAAGCCATAGCGAGATAGCCCATAACACGTCCCCGTTTGTCTTCATCTGAAAGAGTTTGGAGCAAAGTGTTGATGGAAGCGACAGTCGCAATGATGGTGAATCCTATAAAAACACATAGGATGGCAGCCATCCAGGGGGTTGCTATAAATGAAATTTGAAGCAGGCAAAGCCCTAATAAAAATGCAGAAATACTGATCACCTTGCTAAGTCCCGGAACACTTCGTCGGACCGCCAGCAATAGAGCTGCCGATAAAGAGCCGATCCCGGTGCAAGACAGCAGATAGCCCAGCATCGTGCTGTCCCCTCCTAAAATGTCTTTCACATAGGCGGGGAAAAAGGTCATAAGGGGTAATCCGAAAAAACTGACCACACACATGAGCAGTAGAAGGGCGCGGAGCGGAATGCTGCTTGACACATAGGTAAACCCCTCTGCCAGGTCGGTCAGAAGGTTTTGACGGTTATTTTGTGGTGCGGAATGCGGTAACTTCATTAAAAACAGGGCGAAGATCACTCCTATATAGCTGATGCCATTGAGCAGAAAGCACCAGCTTTCCCCCAGCATCCCGATGAGGATTCCTCCGATTGCAGGCCCGATCAACCTCGATCCGTTGATAACCGTGGAATTGAGAGCAATGGCATTGCCGAGATGCGCCTGAGGGACAAGGCCGGGATAAAAAGCCTGCCGGGTGGGATTGTCGAGGGCATTCACACAACCGAGCAGGAGGCTTAACAGCAGGATATGCCAAACGGCGATGCTGCCGGAAAAAGTGAGTAAAGCCAACAATAGGGCCTGACACATGGAAAAGGATTGGGTGAAAATCAAAATTTTCCGCTTGTCGATCCGGTCTACGAACACACTGACAAAAGGAGTGACCAGCAAGATCGGGATTTGCGACATGAAAGTAACCATTGCCAATAGGAAGATAGAGCCTGTCAACCGATAGACCAGCCAGCTCATCGCGATTTGTTGTATCCACGTCCCTATCAGGGAAATGCACATCCCTCCGAAATAAAGCCGGAAATTCCGGCTTTTCAGGGAAATCCCGATGCGGTGATAATCTATCTTCTTTAGATGTCCGGTAATGGCTTGAAACATAAGTAATCAGGTGAGTTTCGACGGCTTATAACCCTAACTTTTCGTTGATTAAAACGATTTTAATCCGTCCGGCAGGGAATGATTTTTCCGCGATCGTCCATACGTTACAAATCCGGTCGGGACTGTTGCAGTCCATACATATCCCTGTTTTGTGGCAGGGGGTGCGGAAGCCTTCGTGCCGCATGGCGTTTTGCGGTGCGGCGATGGTGCGGATTCGATACATGGCACTTTCCAGGTCAGGAACAATTTTGTTTACCCCGATAAATAACACTACGTTTTTTGGGCCGAAAGTGATGCCACCCACCCGGTTGCCGATCATATCCAAATTGACTAACTGGCCTTTTTGCGTCAGGGCATTACTGCCTGCCAGAAATAAATCGCATAACAAAGCCTGCCGCCGCCAGTAGGTTTTTTGGGAACGGCTCATCTTGTCCCCGAAAGTATTGATTATTGAAATCTCCGGATCGTTGCGTAACTCTTCAAGAACGCCTGTCGCTTTCATCGTTTCGGAATCGCCCCATGAAACGGTTTGGGGATGTACCTGGGGGAAAATGTCCCGGAAAAAAATATCCCGGGCTTCGTCTGTGTTCGTCGCAAAGAAAACGTCAAAATGATTCTTTTTTAAAGATTCGATGGTTTTTTCGATAACTTCCTGTTCCATATATCGGTTTGTTTTCAACAAAAAGGATACTGCGGGATGCAGATGAATTTATTTAAGCCCCGGTATAATCTGCTTATCTTACGGCGAAAGGAGATAAACCGGATGGCTAAACTGATTCAATCTGTGCCGAGATGCAGTTTATGTGTGCAAATATATAAATATTCAGGACAAAGAGCGAAATCTCGTGCGCACAATAGAATGAAAGGGAATGTATGTTTTTAGGGTAAAAATATGAAAATAAAAATGTTATGATCCGTATAGAATAAAAGGCTTTGCCTTTTTCCGGCAAGGAGAGGGAAGAACTGTTCCTGCTGGGAATTCAGTAATTTTTTATATTTTTGTGAGCTTTATTAAGATAAAAATGATTGGCGGGAATTTCTATCTTTTCGCGAGAACTTTGACAGGAAAATGTTCCTGAAGAAAAATAAACTATGAAAAAAGATACTTTTTTAAAAGTAGCTTCTAAAGCTATATTGACATGGGTGCTTTTATCCCAGATTTCCGGGGGAGTTTCCTTAAAAGCACAGAATTTTGTCGTTTCGGAAACCAATGGATTTGAATGGCGATTGATGGGACGGGTGTTTTTTGATGCGGGAGCTTTCTTTAACGATAAAACCGATTTTGGCAATGGGGTACAGATCAATGATTTGCGTTTAGGGACACAAATCCGTTTTTTGCAACATTGGAATGTGAAGATGGAGCTGGGGTATGGAGATGAAAAAGTTTCGATCAAAGATATATACATTAACTATAAGACAGGAAATCATAGTATCCGTTTGGGGTATTATCACGAGCCTTTCGGTATCGACCGTATCGGTTCCACTAATTTTAAGTTCATAGAAACGGCTTCTTCCGCTAAAAACTCTGGGGGCAACAGCGCCCCGGACACGGCTTCTGCCGATAAAACCTTTGGGGGAAGCCGTAAATTAGGGGTTTCCTATCTTTACAATCAGACTTATTTCAATTTTATGGGAGGGGTGTTCAGTGATGGTAATCCGGGAAAAGCCAATCAGTTAAATCAGGGATATACCTTGGCGACAAAATTTATCGGGCGTCCGGTTGTGGGAGATGGACGGCTATTGCACCTTGCCATAGCTCCCCGTTTCAGTTCTCACGGCGACCAGATCGAGTTTAGAGGCGGCGTTCCCTCCACTTTGTTGTCCGGGGCGGATAACCGCTTTGTTTTTGCAGACGTAACCCAGGTTATCAATCAATGGAAAATGGAAGTGGAAGTCATTGGAATTTACCGGAAATGGTATCTGGAAGGCCATTACCTGATGGCTCATGTCAACCGTGCCGGGGTGCCCAACTATAACGGGCAAGGCGGTTATATACAGGGAGGATATATGATATTGGGCGAAAAACAGAATTATAACCCGGTTACGGGTATGGTTGCGAATCCCGTCCCCAAAAGTTTGGAAGTCTTATGCCGTTATAATCGTACCAACCTGAACGATGCCGGAATCACTGGGGGAAAATTAAGCGATTTTTCTTTCGGCGTGAATTATTTTATCAATAAATATATCGTTGCCCGCCTGAATTATGTGCATGTTATGACTTCGCATGATGCTCCCGGCGGAGCGGACGATTTCGATCTGATACAGGGACGGATTCAGTTTTCTTTTTAGAGGATTTTTACCGGAGTGAACGATTGCCCGGATTCAGTATAATAAAATCCCTGCCATGCCTGCCAGACAAATCATCAGGATCGGGTGAATCTTGTATTTCCAGGTCAGGATAAAAGCTGCTATAAAAATAAGAAGACTCTTGTAATCGATAAAATTTTCCTTATTCATCAGCAACAAGGCTGCTGCTGCGATGAGCGCCACGGACATGGGTAATAAACCTGACATGGCCGCTTTTACATATAAGTTGTTCTTGAATTTGGCAAAAAAGTAAGAAATAAGCAAAACCAGCAGGAATGAAGGCAGGCAAACGGCAAACGTTGCCAGCACGGATCCCCAGACGTTTCCTGTAACCGTGTAGCCGATGTAAGTGGCGCTGTTGATTCCGATGGGGCCGGGAGTCATCTGTGAAATGGCCACAATATCCGTGAATTGCTGTGACGAGAGCCAGTGATGCTTATCGACCACCTCGAACTGGATGAGTGAGAGCATGGCGTAACCGCCTCCGAAGCCGAAAAGTCCGATTTTAAGGTATACGTATAATAATTCCCAGTAGATCATAATGGATTCTTTTTTAATTTATCTTTTAGCCATAAGGTATAAACCAAACCTCCGGCAATCCCCGCCAGTACGATATAAACGGGGGATACTCCGGCTTTCCAGATCAACCATGTGCCGATAGCAGGTGCGATCAGTTCCATGTATTTCATGCGCAGGGCTTTAATGGCCGATAGGCAGGGAACTACAATCAGGGCTACTACTGCCGGGCGTATGCCGTTGAAAATCCGAATGACATAGGGATTGTCCTGAAAACGGGAAAAGAACAGGGCGATCAGTAGAATAATGAAAAACGAAGGGAGTATCGTCCCTAAAGCGCAAATCAGGCTACCCCAGAACTTTTTTAATTTGTAGCCTACGAATATGGATATATTCACGGCGAAAATGCCCGGTAAAGATTGGGTGAGGGCGAACATTTCCATAAAGGTTTTTTGATCCATCCATTGCCGTTTCACGATCTCGCGTTCGATGAGAGGAATCATGGCATAGCCTCCACCGATGGTGAACATGCCTATTTTGACGAAAGTGAAAAATAAATTTAGGTACGTTTTCATACTGGGTAATAAACGGATAAATGTGTTTTAATCTTACGATACTGTTGTTCGTAAAAAATCCCTGTCCGGTAAAAACAGGGGATTTATGTGTTTCTATGCTTTTACTTGCGTATGTGTCGGCGGGAACGGTATAAAACTACTTGACCACGATCGGTTTTTTATTTTCGTCCAATTGTATCGTTCCGTTGTATGTGTTCCCTTCCGGATCTTTAAATCCGGAAAGAGTGCCTGTTTTACCCTTTTGAACTAAGGAATCTACCTGTTTTTGGGTAAGTTTTTTCCCTTCTATCTCCATCGGGATCAGGAAATCGCACGACTTCCGGTAGAGAGAGCATCCCCAGGCCGTTTTTCCCTTCACCACTTCTCCGTTTCCACATTTAGGGCATTTCAGAACTACGGGCGCAGCCACTTCTTTGGGGGCACGTTTCTTTTTTTCTTTGGTCTCTTCTTGTCCGGTTGCTTCCGGCGGTGTTTCGACTGTGATCGTTTTGGAGGACGAGTGTTTCACAAAATGGATAATTTCATTCACCATCACTTTTAACTCCTCCATAAAGTCGTCCACTTTATAAGTGCCGTCCTCGATCATGCGTAATTTCTTTTCCCATTGTCCGGTGAGTTCGGCGGACTTCAACAGATCGTTCTGGATGGTATCGATCAACTCCATTCCCGTAATCGTGGGCAGGATACGTTTCTTATCTTTACGGATATATTGCCGCTTAAACAAAGTTTCAATAATGTTTGCACGGGTAGAAGGACGTCCGATGCCATTTTCTTTCATCAGGTCGCGTAATTCTTCGTCTTCCACCTGTTTCCCTGCCGTTTCCATTGCCCGGAGCAGATCGGCTTCCGTATAATATTTCGGAGGTTGAGTCTCTTTTTCCTGTAATTCAGGCTGATGTGGGCCATGCTCTCCCACCTCATAAGCGGGAAGTACATTTTCTTCATTTTGCTTATCGGTATTCGCGCCGAACACCACTCGCCATGCCGGATCGATGATTTGTTTTCCGGTAGCTTTAAACTCCTCTTCTCCCACTTTGGCCATCACCGTTGTATTGGCAATTTCGCAATCGGGATAAAATACGGCAATAAAACGCCTGGCCACCAGGTCGTACACGCGCTTTTCGTCGGGGCTCATGTCATAGCTGAACACTCCTGTCGGAATAATGGCGTGGTGGTCGGTGATCTTTTTGTCGTTAAATACTTTAGGCGATTTCCTGATCTTTTTGCTCTCCAATATAGGCTTTGTTAAGGCTTCATAGGGTTTCAGCCCTTTTAATATAGCGGGTACTTTGGCATACTGGTCGTTCGGTAGGAAATTCGTATCCACACGGGGATAAGTGGTCAGCTTCTTTTCATAGAGGGATTGAATCAGCTTAAGCGTATTTTCTGCGGTGAATGCATACTTCTTGTTACATTCCACCTGCAATAAAGTCAGGTCGAATAATTTTTGAGGATGCTCCATTGCCTTTTTCCGCTCTACGCTGGTGATTTCCAGGTCGAGCGGGGCAATCTTTTCCAACATGGCCTCTGCTTCTTCTTTCTTATTAAACCGCCCCTTGGTGGACGAAAATATACCTTCCCGGTAATTCGTTTTAATCTCCCAGTAAGTTTCCGGTTTAAAATTGTCGATCGCTTTCTGCCGTTCCACCAACAGGGCGAGAGTCGGGGTTTGCACCCTCCCGATCGAAAGGATGTTTTTTCCTGTCCCGTATTTCAGGGTATACGCCCGCGTGGCGTTCATCCCTAGCAACCAGTCGCCGATTGCCCGTGCCGACCCCGCTGCATAAAGCGTATCGAAATCTTTGGAATCCATCAGCTTGCTGAATCCCTCCCGGATAGCCTCCTCGGTCAGCGATGAAATCCAGAGCCGTTTCACCGGGACATGGCATTTGGCCTTCGTCAGCACCCAGCGCTGTATCAGTTCCCCTTCCTGTCCGGCATCCCCGCAGTTAATCACCATTTCTGCTTTGGAAACCAGCTCTTCGATTACGGCAAACTGCTTTTTAATCCCTTCGTCGTCGATCAGTTTGATGCGGAACTTCGATGGAATCATCGGTAAAACGTTCAGATTCCAATATTTCCATTTTTCCGTGTATTCATTCGGCTCCTGCAATCCGCAAAGATGCCCGAATGTCCAGGTAACGCAATAGCCATTCCCTTCCAAATAGCCGTTCCTCCGGGTTGTGGCACCTAGGATGTTGGCAATTTCTCTCGCTACGCTCGGCTTTTCGGCAATACACATTTTCATCGTTCCGCATCTTTATAGATTTTGTCTGCAAAGATACGAGAATAAAAGAAATAAGAAATTAAACTGATAAGAAGTAAGTTTTGTCGAAATGATGTTATTTTTCGTGGCTTGCTGTTAATAAAAGATCGATGCCTAAAACTTGAAATTGCACTTTAATTTTTGGGGATAAGAAAATAAAAAGTTACTTTTGCACGCGTAAATGCATTAGGAGTTCCCGAGTGAGATGTCACTCAGGAACGCGAAGCGTTCTCTTCTCTTTTATAGTTTTATTTCTGTTGATGTTTTTTTAATGAAATTTGTTTTTCGGGATAATTACAATCTTTAAAAAACATATTTTATTATTCTGATAAAGTGATATACCCCTATTTCTTAAATATATATTTTGTATCGGGATAATGCTTGTCTTTGCTGTAAGGAATTGTTTACAGCTTAAAAATTTATATAATTTAAAGTGCTATATTGTTTTTGAAGAGTTGAATGGAATCTTTAAGGTCTAAGACATTACGTGGGGTTGGGTGGAGTTCTATTGAAAATATAGCAACTACTGGTATTACTTTTCTGGTTGGATTAATCCTTGCCCGATTATTATCCCCTCAGGAATTTGGAACGATAGGTATTATCATGGTGTTTATTGCTGTTGGTAATACCTTTATTGAGGTAGGGTTTAATGCGGCAATTATAAGAAAGATCGATGTTCGGGAGTGTGATTTCAATACGACTTTTTATGTTGGTTTGGTTATCGCCGTTTTGTTATATATCTTTTTATGGATATTAGCTCCGGCGATAGAAAATTTCTTTGAAGAATCCGGAATCTATTGGCAGATCAGGGTAACAGCTTTAATGTTGCCGTTAGGAGCGATGTCTGTTGTACAAAGGGCTGTTCTTACCCGTGAGATCAATTTTAAAGTACAGACTAAGGTTATTCTTATATCCGCAATAGCAAGTGGTGCTATTGGAGTAAGTATGGCTTTTATGGGGTTTGGGGTTTGGAGTTTAGTTGCTCAAATTTTATCAAGGACGGCTTTACAAACATTGTTTTTTTGGATATACTGTAAATGGAGGCCAAAATTTGAGTTTTCTCGAGAAAGTTTTAATGAATTATTTGCTTTCAGTTCAAAGTTGTTAGGAGCTTCTATGATAGAAACTCTATATAGAAATGTGTATTCCGTGATTATTGGAAAAATATATTCGGTTGAATTGTTAGGTCAGTATAACCGGGCAATGAGTTTTTCAAATATCTTTTCCATTAATATATCCAATGTCGTTCAACGAGTGAGTTTTCCTGTTTTGAGTGCCATTCAAAATGAGCCGGAACGATTAAAACAGGCTTATAGAAAAGTGATAAAAATGACGATGCTTGTTACTTTTATGTTGATGTTGGGATTAGCTGCCGTTGCAAAGCCGGCCGTGATCGTTATGATTGGAGAAAAATGGATTCCTGCAGTTTATTTACTTCAGATATTATGCCTTTCTGAAATGTTTTATCCTTTGCACGCAATTAATCTTAATATTTTAAATGTTGTGGGGCGTTCGGATTTGTTTCTTCGACTAGAGATATATAAGAAAATAATAGCCTTACCAACCATTTTAATCGGAATATTTTGGGGACTTGACATGATGTTGTGGAGTAGTGTTTTGGTTTCACTGGTCTCTTATATACTAAATGTTTATTATTCTGCAAGCTTAATCGGGTATTCTGTGAAAGAACAATTGAACGATATTTTGCCCATGTTTCTAATATCGGGTGCTGTTGGCTTGGTCATGTGGGGTATCACATGGTTGGATATGCCTTATTTGACGATGCTTTTTGTGCAAGTTGCGGTGGGTGCGTCGATTGCCATAATTTTATTTGAAAAGTTTGGATCTGAGGAATATTGTGAAATAAAGATGTTGTTTTTAGCATTTATCAAAAAAAGAATTAATGAAAGAAGATAAAACAATTACAGTGACTTCTCCTCTGTTACCTCCTTTGGAGGAGTTTGTCCCTTATTTACAAGATATTTGGAACCGTAAATGGCTTACAAATAACGGGTATTATCATCAACAGCTTGAAGTTGAGTTGTGTAAGTATTTAGGAGTTCCTTACATATCCATTTTTTCGAATGGAACTTTAGCTTTAATTACTGCTTTGCAGGCTTTACGCATATCGGGAGAAGTTATTACTACTCCATTTAGTTTTGTAGCAACGACACATTCTCTATGGTGGAATAATATAAAACCTGTATTTGTGGATATTGATCCCAATACATTTAATATTGATCCCGATAAAATTGAAGCTGCAATTACTCCTAAAACAACGGCAATTATGCCTGTCCATGTATATGGAACCCCTTGTGATACCGATAAAATCCAGAAGATTGCAGATAAATATAATCTTCGGATTATCTATGATGCTGCGCATACATTTGGAGTGAAGCAAAATGGAGAATCTGTATTGAATTGTGGAGATTTAAGTATTTTGAGTTTCCATGCAACTAAGGTCTTTTCGACGATTGAAGGGGGAGCAATTGTTTGTAAAGATGCTAAAATGAAGCAACATATCGATGATTTAAAAAATTTTGGGTTTAGGGATGAGGTGACTGTTGTGGCTCCTGGTATTAATGCTAAGCTCAATGAGGTGCAGGCTGTTTTTGGATTATTATCTTTGAAGAAAGTGGATGCTGCTATCGAACATCGTAAATGGGTTGCGCAACAATATTATAAAGCTTTTGAAAATGTTGAAGGAATATCATTCCTCCATTTTCCTGAGTCTATACGTGCAAATTATTCTTATTTCCCGATATTTATTGATGCTGGTAAATATGGAATGACACGGGATGAGTTATATTCTAAAATGAAGGGGGAAAACATCTTGGGAAGAAGGTATTTTTATCCGTTGATAAGTGATTTTTCAACTTATCGGGGATTACCTTCTGCAGGTCCGGATAATCTTCCTGTTGCACATCGGGTTGCCAATAGCGTAATATGCCTTCCAATTCATGCGGAATTGACACCAGAAGATGTGCAACGAGTTATAGATTCAATAAAAAAATAACATATAACGTGATGATAATTAATCTCATTGAATATTTCAGGGAGAGAGTTGCTTTATACCCTCAACGAACGGCGGTTGTCGAAGGCGATAGGACGATTGATTTTGCAAATTTGTCCAGACGTGCAATAGAATTTGCTAATTATATTGTTGATAATTGTGATTGTACAAACAAACCTATTGCGGTTTATTTGCCTAAAAGCATTGATGCCGTGATCTCAGATATGGCTATCACATATAGTGGCAATGTTTATATGAACCTGGATGTGAAAACGCCTGTAGAACGTATTGGAAATATCATTGCGACCGTTATCCCGTCTGTAGTTATTACTACACCTGAATTATATAAAGTGATCGAACAGGTTATACCTTTGGATGTTAAGGTTTTCTTTGTTAATGATTTGATTGATCCGGCTAAATTCGACGAAGAACGTTTGCTGTTACGTTTGGCTACGTTGATTGATACCGATCCATATTGTATCATTAATACTTCAGGTTCAACCGGAACTCCTAAAGGTGTCGTTCTTAACCATAGGAGTTTTATCGACTTTACAGAATGGAGTATAGCAACTTTGAAAATCGGTGATCAAGAAATTATTGGTTCTCTTTCACCGTTGATATTTGATATATACAGCCATGAGCTTTGTATGATGATGTCGAAAGGAAGCACAATAGTTCTATTGCCGGAACATCTATCAGCGTTTCCGGTTAAAATTCTTGAAATACTTATTAAACAAAAGGTTAGTTATATATTTTGGGTTCCGACTATAATGGTGAATATTGCTAATATGGATTTGTTTAAAACTATTTCCTTACCTGATTTAAAAATGGTTTGGTTTGCGGGTGAAGTGCTCCCTACGAAACAGTATAACTATTGGCACAAACATTTGCCGTGGACTAAATTTGTCAATCTTTATGGGCCGATTGAAATTACTCTTGATTGTACATATTATGTTGTAGACAGAGAGTTTGACGATAGTGAACCATTACCTATTGGTTTTGCTTGCCGTAATACTTCCTTGTTGATTTTAGATGAGAATAATAAACCCTGTGAAATTGGTGTAGAAGGAGAATTATGTGTTCGTGGAACTTCGCTTGCAATGGGATATTATAATAATCCGGAGAAAACTGCTGCGGCTTTTACTCAAAATCCCTTAAACGATAAATATCCTGAGATCATATATCGTACCGGAGATATTGTGTTACAAAATGAACGGGGAGAGATCATGTTTAAAGGACGTCGTGATACTTTGGTGAAACATTCGGGGTATCGTATCGAGCTGGGAGAAATTGAACATGTCGTTGTTAATACATTGAAATTAGTATCCAATGGTTGTGTCGTTTACGACTATGCAAAAAAGGAGATTGTGTTTTTTTATGAAGGCAGTGAAGATATTTCTTTGGCTGAATTTCGTAAATCGATAGGTAGTTGCTTGCCTAAATATATGATACCGACGAACTATATCCGATTAGAAAAGATGCCAATGAATACCAATGGGAAAATTGACAGGTTGAAGCTCTCGAAGCAAATTAATGGATAAATTCTTTCTGTAAGAGAAAATATGAATATTGTTTTTTGGGGAGAAGATTCGTTTAGCAATGTTGTATTAAATTCGCTTATTGAGGCCGGACATCAGGTACGTTTGGTTGTAACCCCTCTTTATGAGAATGTCGTGTATAGAAGATTAGCTAATACGTGTGATAAATATCAAATTGAATTTTTACGAATAAAAAATATAAATTCTAAGGAAGTAGAAGATAAATTATCTCATATTCCTTTTGATATAGGAGTTGTTGCCCATTTCGAGAAGCTTATTAAGCCTAATTTACTTGCAATTCCGAAATATGGTTTTATAAATCTTCATCCTTCCATGTTGCCCGATTATAGAGGAATGTCGCCTCAGCATTGGCCGATTATAAATGGAGATCATGTTGCAGGTATTACTGTACATAAAATTGATGATGGAATAGATACCGGAGATATTATTGTACAACGTAGTTTTTCTTTGAGGGAGGATATGTATGTGTCTGATTTGCAGAAAATTTGGTTAGAACATTACAAAACGATAATGGTTGAAGCTATCGACAACATTCTTAATCATAGACCTGTGATTAAACAATCGCATTTACCAGGGCGTTATTATGGGAAGCTTAAGCCTGAACAATGTGTGATCGATATTAATCGTGGGACAAAGGAGGTTTATAATTTAATCAGGGGAGTGTCTTTACCATATCAGGGAGCATCTTTAGGTAACCATTATATTTTTACCGCATCGATAGGTGATCCTGAGGTGTATAATAAAATATCGACGGCTTATCCTGATAATGGCTTCTATATGGCTACTCCGTATGGTAATATAATAAAAATGAAAGATGGTTTTTTGATTATTAAAAAATTTATTACAAAATGAATTATGAAGGAGCAAATAATTGAAATACTTAATGGAATACGTCCTGAATTTGATTTTTCGATAGCAGGTGTAGATTTTATTGAAGAAGGAATGTTAGATTCTTTCGATGTGATTTCTTTAGTGTCCGAATTAGATGAAAAATTTGGAATTTCTATTGACGGGGTAGATGTAATGCCTGAAAACTTTGCAACGGTAGAAAAAATCGAAGCCTTATTATGTAAAAACGGAGCGAAATAATATGGGTCTTAAATTTACATATCAAAATAAACGTATTAGCGGGATATTGACGGTGTTACCTGCCAGAGAAGTAGCTTTTGAGGAAGAATTGGAGAATTACAATTTTTCGGTAGCTAAATCTATGAAACTCAAAATGGCGATGGGATATAACAAACATCGCATAGTTGAAGAAGGTACCAATGTGTCGGATATGTGTGTGGCAGGAATCAATTATCTTGTTGAGAATAATTTGCTTCATAAGGAGGATATTGGTGCTTTGATTCTGGTAACGCAATCGCCCGAACACTTTATGCCCCCAACCAGTAATATTATTCAGGGGAAACTTGATTTGGGGACAGATGTGTTGTGTATGGATATTAATCAAGGATGTGCCGGTTTCATTTTAGGATTGATACAAGCTTATATGTTACTTGACCAGCCTTCAATAAAAAAGGTGGTGTTGATGAATGCAGACGTATTGAGTCGTAAAGTGAGTAAGCGCGACCGTAACAGCAATCCTCTTATAGGTGATGCGGCGGCTATAACCATTGTGGAACGTAGTGCCGAACCTTGCATGATCCATGCAGTAATAAATATGGACGGACGCGGAGCCTATGTCCTGCAAATTCCTGCGGGAGGATTTAAACAGCCTTGTAATTCGGAAACGCCTGTCATGCATGAGGACGCCAATGGTAATTTCAGGTCTGCAGAAAATTTGGTGATGAAAGGTGATGAAGTATTTAATTTTGTTCAAACCGAAGTGCCACCAATGATTGAAGAATTGTTGAAGGAGACCGGTAAAACTCCGGATCAGATTGATTATTACCTCTTTCATCAACCCAATAAATTTATGCTTAATAAACTGGCTGATAAAATAGGGGTTGCACGTGAAAAAATGCCGGCAAACATTGTTGAAAACTTTGGTAATGCCAGTGGTGCCAGTATTCCGACTAATATTAGTTATAATCTTGGGGAGAGGTTACGGGCCGAAACGTTCAATGTTTGTTTTGCAGGTTTCGGAGTAGGACTTACTTGGGGAGCCATTGAACAGAAGATAGGTAAAATGGATTTTAATCAAATAATATATTATTAAATTATGCAAGAATTTTTGGAACAAATGGCCGAAATCCTGGAAGAGGATCAGGTCAATGCAACAGATGTACTGGTTGATTTTGAGGCTTGGGATTCATTAGCTCAATTATCGATAATTGCTTTAGCCGACGAGGCTTACGGAGTAACAATTTCTGCAGATCAAATTAAGCAAGCTGCTACTATTGAAGGATTATATAACCTGATTAAAAAGTAATAAATGATTAATCCTTTAGGTCTTGGTGGTCGTAGGTATCTGATTACAGGTGCGGCTTCGGGGATGGGGCGTGAAACTGCATTGTACCTGTCTGCTTTAGGCGCAAATTTGCTTTTGGTTGATATTAATCACGAAGCTCTGGTCGCTACACAGAAAGAATGTGTAGGCCAATGTTCAATATTGGTTGCAGATCTGTCACAACCTCAGAGTTTACCTGATCTTGTTTTTCAGGATGTATCACGAAACGGTAAATTGCATGGTTTGGTTCATTGTGCGGGGATTCCTTATGTTGCTCCATTGAAGATGTTAAATCGCGAAAAGGTGGAAAAAGTGATTGCAATTAATTCAATCGCCGGCTTGGAATTAGTTAAAATTTTTTCTAACAAAAGAATTTACGCGGGTGAAAAAGGTGCAATTGTTTTGATTTCTTCTGTATATGGATTAGTGGGGTCGGCAGCTAATGTTGCTTATGCTATGAGCAAAGGAGCTGTGCAAAGTATGACTAAGGCTTTAGCGATAGAGCTCGCTTCCCGTAGGATTAGGGTTAATTGTATTGCTCCGGGTTTTGTCAAAACATCGATGGCTTCACAAATAAATCATAATTTTGATCCGGGTTATGAAGAAGTCATCGAACGTATGCATCCGTTGGGATGGGGTGAACCTAAAGATATTGCAGCTGGTGTAGCTTATTTACTGTCAGATATGGCGAAATGGGTTACTGGGGCAATAATTAGTATTGATGGAGGTTTTACAGCACAATAACGATATGGAACGAAAATATTTATTAGTGACGGGGGCATCGTCTGGTATGGGGCGTGAAATTGCCGTCCGACTGTCAGGTATTTATAATATTGTTTTATGTGGACGCGATCTTCAACGATTGGAACAGACGGTAGAAATGTGTGATAAAAACGGGCGACACTTGATTTTCCAAGCTGATTTAGCACGAGTTGAAAGTATTGAAGAATCTTTGGGACAATTCATAACCCAAAATGGTTGTTTTATTACTGCATTTGTACATTCGGCAGGATATATGAAGACTATTCCACTAAAGATGATTACTCCTGAGTTATTTCAAAATTCATTTAATGTTAATGTTACAGCGGCAGCGATAATAGCCAAAGTACTTACAAAGAAGAAGGTCAACGAAGGAGCTCTGAAAAACATTGTAATAATATCGAGCAATATCAGTAGTTTTGGGGCAAAGGCTTTTTCTGCCTATGCTTCTTCGAAGGCTGCGGCTGATGGATTGATGCGTTGTCTGGCGGTAGAACTTGCGCCTAAAGTTCGGGTTAATAGTGTATTACCAGGAGGCGTTCGAACGGCAATGACAGAACATATGTATCAGGATCAGGCGTTGATTGAGCGGATGGAGGCGAGCTATCCATTGGGATTGGGGACAACAAAAGATATTTGCGGTGTAGTGGAATTTCTGCTGAGTGATAGTGCCCGTTGGATAACCGGGCAGCAAATAACCGTGGATGGGGGGAGAACTATAGATATTACCGGTTAAGTAGTGCAAATAAAGAGAATCACAAATCACCCGGTTACTTCTAATTGTTTTGTGATTTATACCCAAAACAATTCAGTTTGTGCTATAATTGATCCGGGGACGGAAAACGATTTTTCGTTATATTCTTTTTTACGGGAAAATTTTCTTATCCCGCAATATATAATACTTACTCATCACCATTTTGACCATATTTGGGGAGTTAATAATTTAAGACAACTTTATTCGCAGGTACAAATTGTTTGTAGCGAAAAGTGTTCGGAAATGATTATTGACAAGAAAAAGAATTGTTCGTTATATTATAATCAGGAGGGATTTGTTTGTCCTCCGGCTGATCTGATTGTGCCGGAAAAGCAAGAGAGTTTATTACTATGTAATCATGTACTTAAGTTTATGAGTGCTCCCGGCCATAGCTCTTCCGGTATTTTAATGGAAGTTGAAGGTAATCTGTTCACGGGTGATACTTTAATAAAAGATGAAAAAACAGTCGTGAAATTGCCAACTTCATCGAAGTTGGATTTGTTTTCGACTATTAAATATATATCTACTCTGAAAGGTCGGGGACTGACGGTTTATGCCGGGCATGGTCCCTCATTTGAGCTGGATGAATACGATTTAGAAAAAGCATTATGAAAAAACAGATTGTAATAGTCGGTACGGGTGCTGTCGCAGCTGAGATCACTTCTAATATAGAGGATACTCCTTTTGGTGAGATTGCTGGAATAGAAATTAAGGGATATTTGGAATATTCTCAGAATATTGATGCTTATTATAAAAAGTATGGCTTTACAAAACCTGTAATTGGTGATTTAGATACCTATCAGCCAGCCGCAGATGACTATTTCGTACTTGGAGTTGCTAATATAGGTTTCCGGCGTAAGGTGATTGCGACACTTGAATCTCGTCATGCACAATTTATTACTTTGATAAATCATACGGCAATGGTGGCTCGTACTGCTAAGATAGGACGAGGAAATGTTATTAATCCAATGTGTATGATCGGGCCAAATGTGGAATTGGGAGATTTCAATATTCTTACTTCGGGTAGTATTCTAAGCCATGATTGTAAGGTGGGCGATAATAATGCATTTTCTACTGCTTTACTTTGTGGACATGTTACAGTTGGAAACGATAATACATTTGGCATACGGGGTACGGTTGTCCCGCATGTAACGATAGGAAATCGTAATATGATTCAGGCGGGTATGATTGTTGATAAAGATGTGGCTGATGATTCGACCGTTTTTCATCGATTTAAAGAAAAAGTAATAGCTATACCAAAATCTGAATAAAACTAAATGAATTCGGTTTTCAGATTTTTATGGCGTGCTTACCGTAAAGCGGTACGTATCTTACGTAATGTTGGATATGATATAAAAGTGATGTGGGGACGTATGGGGGGGTCTCCTTATATGAAAGAGGAGTTGGATTTAGTGATTTTCGATGATCTTTTTCCATCGCCTTTGACACTGTTTCGTGTATTGGAATTTGAAAAATATATGAATCGGTGGCAAAAAACAATGGTTTTCAGTTCTGCTCCCGAATTCGATAATTTTCTGCATCAATATAGTAAGATTTCGAGTCATGTGGATAGAATACATCGTTTTCGTCACGAAGCTGTTCATGCGCGGTGTGCTTATTTTATATTTTTGCATAATTCCCGTACGTTTTTACGTTTTATTGAACTTAACCGGATTCCCTTTGTTTTTACGCTTTATCCGGGAGGTGGCTTTTGGTTTGAACAGCCTGAAAGTGATAAGACATTACGTCGTATTTTTAGGTCTCCTTATTTTTATAAAGTCATTGTAAGTCAGAATATTGTTGAAGAGTACTTGTTAAAAAAAGGGTTATGTTCTAAAGAGCATATTGTACGCGTTGCAGGTTCTCCTTACAAAGTTGAAGGTAAAGTATTTCGTAAAGAAAATCGGGATACGTTTGATATTGCTTTTTGTGCTGCCAAATATATGCCGAAGGGAATTGACAAAGGGTATGATTTATTTATTGAAACATGTAAAATTTTGGTACATGAAATTCCTAATTTGAAGGTACATGTTATAGGTAATTATGACACTTCGGATGTTGATGTTGGTGAACTCGACCATATTATTACTTTTTATGGTTTACAATCAATGCAGAAACTTCGTGAAATATTTGCAGGTGTTGATATTATACTTTCTCCCAACCGCGCGAATGTGCTTCATCCCGGTGCTTTCGACGGATTTCCAACTGGTTCGGTGGGAATCGCTGCTATGGAAGGAGCTGCGATGTTTGTAACAGATGAGTTGGGACAAAATGAATTTTTTACTCCGGGAATCCAAATAGAGATAATAGATCATAATCCTAAAAACATAGCGGCAAAAATAATCGGCTATGTAAGGGAGCCGGGAAAACTTCGTAACCTGCAAATTGAAGGTCAGAAAAGAATGTTGAGGTTGATCGAAGATGATGTGCAGATGCCGGCCCGCTATCAGGTATTAGAAGAAGTAATAGGTAAAAGCTATGGCATTAGTTAATGATACAACTTTTCCTCGTGTATCCGTACAGATGATAACTTACAATCATGCTCCCTATATTGCTCAGGCAATAGAAGGAGTTATGGCTCAGAAGACTAATTTTACATTTGAGTTAGTTATCTCGGATGATTGCAGTTCGGATGGTACACGTGAAATATGTAGACAATATGCCGAACGTTATCCCGATAAAATTAAGCTGTTATTACCTGAAAAAAATTTGGGAATGAGTGCTAATGCTGCGTTGTGCATGGCAAATTGCAAGGGTGAGTATATTGCAATCTGTGAAGGGGATGATTACTGGACTGAACCATTCAAATTGCAAAAACAGGTTGATTTTCTGGATATGAACGCTGAATATGCTTTTTGTTGTCATCGTTTTAAGTGCTATAACCAGGAGAATGGGACTTGGTCTGATGATTATGCAGCATTATATTATAAAGATGGAGAAGATTTAGAGATAACGCGAAAATTATTTTTTCAAACATGGATTACACATCCCTTGACGACAGTATATCGCCGTTCTATGCGTAATTTGACCATTGAAAGTAAATATAAAAATTTTCGGGATATTCATCTTTTTTACTCTTTATTAAAGAGAGGGAAGGGTATTAGTTTCAATAGTTTTATGGGAGTTTATCGGATGCACATGGGGGGAGTCTCGAGTAAGGTTGATAAAGTAAAGAATCATAGAACTCAATGGAATATATATTATTCGCTTTGGAAGAGAAATTGGTCAGATGTTGAATTGACTAAAATTTTGGCAATAAAGAGTATCGTCATGATTAAGCTTTTATTTATGAGAAAATAAATAATGTTAGTGCTGTCTCTCTTAAACTATACCTCTTTTCTTTTGTTTTCTTTTCATTTTTGAATCTTACGATAAATATGTTTGTTGTGTCCTGTCTTTTTGTGAGGCTAAGTGAGTGGGGAACTAAGAAACGATAAGAATTTATCTTTTGTTTGTTTTACAGTTTGGTTTAGTTATAGAGATATAGAAAGAAGTTTTAATTGGTGTATGTAAATGAGGTTGAAAATAGGAAATTAATATAATGAAAAAAGTATTATTGGTTTTTGGTACTCGGCCTGAGGCGATCAAGATGGCTCCGCTTGTTAAGGAGTTTTTGAAATATAAGGACGAATTTGGTGTAAAAGTATGTGTTACTGCTCAGCATCGGCAGATGCTTGATCAGGTTCTTGACTTTTTTGAAATAATTCCTGATTACGATTTAAATTTGATGAAACTCGATCAAACTCTTAATGGTTTGATTGCTAATATTTTAGTGGATATAAAGGTGGTTTTGGATAATTTTGCACCTGATTATGTATTGGTTCATGGAGATACTGCTACTTCAATGGCAGCAGCCTTAGCTGCTTATTTCTCACGATGTAAAGTTGCACATGTTGAGGCTGGTTTAAGAACTTATAATAAATGGTCTCCTTTCCCGGAGGAAATGAATCGACAAATTACAGGAAGATTAGCAGATATTCATTTTGCCCCCACGGAACAAGCTGCTTATAATTTATTGCGGGAAGGTATAGGCACAAAGAATATAGGCGTAACTGGTAATACTGTTATTGATGCTTTACAGGAGAGTGTCAAAAAGGTCAATTCAATCGGTTATACCAATGAAGAAATCCGGAATTTGAAAACATTTTTGATTCCTGACAAAAAAATAATTTTAGTGACAGGACATCGACGAGAAAATTTTGGACAAGGTTTTATAAATATTTGCCATGCACTTCGCGATATAGCACAAATGTGTCAGGATATTCAGATCGTGTATCCTGTACATTTAAATCCTAATGTTCAAAAGCCAGTTCATGATATTTTAATGGGAATTACTAATGTATTCTTAACTTCTCCGTTAAGTTATCCTTCTTTTGTTTGGTTAATGGACAAAGCTCATATCATATTGACTGATAGTGGTGGGGTACAGGAGGAAGCTCCTTCATTGGGAAAACCGGTTTTAGTAATGAGGGATACGACAGAACGCCCGGAAGCGATAGAGGCTGGTACAGTTGTATTGGTTGGTACTGATCGTTCGAAAATAGTTACGGAATGTATGGATTTAATTAATAATCAAGAGCGTTACAACCGGATGAGTTTGATTAAAAATCCTTATGGAGATGGTAGAGCTTGTCAGAGAATAGTTGAATTTTTGAGAAATGAAGGATAAAAGACTTTTGTATTTGATGCATGTTCCATGGGCATGGATAAAGCAACGTCCTCATTTCCTTGCAGAAGCTTTGTCTCAGGATTTCGAGGTTGAAGTTGTGTATAAACATCCTTTGAAAGTATCCAAACGGAACCTGATAAGTCATATAAAGCCAATTTTTCCTGTAAAGGGTTTTTGGCAACTGCCTTTTCAAAAAATTCCTCTATTGAAATATTTTTCTTTTTTAGATGTGGTTAATTGTTGGTTGGCTTGGTTAGGAACTCCTAGATTAAGTCAATTTAAATATGTGTGGTTTACAAGTGTGACTTTATACCCGGCTATATCTTGTTTATTATCATCGAAAACAAAGGTGATATGGGATTGTATGGATGATGAATTAGAGTTTGAATCAGTTCGTAATAATCCTGCTTTACTGGAAAAATATACGCGGGCAGAGAAAGATTTGATGCGAAGGGCCGATTTCATTTTTTGTTCGAGCGAATATCTTAGCCAAAAAATTATAGCA
Source organism: uncultured Odoribacter sp. (assembly GCA_900541415.1). Classification (GTDB taxonomy): domain Bacteria; phylum Bacteroidota; class Bacteroidia; order Bacteroidales; family Marinifilaceae; genus Odoribacter. The sequence continues at coordinate 60,527 of UQJP01000005.1, forward strand.
AGAAGCGGAGTCGAAAGGGAGATTACGATTGTTAATAACGCTATTCAGTTACCGGTTAATAAGGAAAGAGAATGTTCTCCGAATTTTGAAATGATTAGGAAATTGGATAATATTTTTATGTATATAGGAGCCGTATCTGCTTGGTTTGATTGGGATTGTATTATAAACATGTTACAGCAGAATCCTGAAGCAAATGTTGTAATTGTTGGTCCTGTCGATGTAGAAAAAGTAGAACATTCCAGATTGTATTATGTTGGTAGTGTTGCTCGTGATAATATATTTGAATTAATGTCTTATGCTAAGGCTTTAATCATGCCGTTCAAGATAAATGAATTGATTCGTTCTGTAAATCCGGTGAAACTTTATGAATATATTTTTGCTAATCGTGTTGTAATAGCCCCTGCTTACAGTGAAAGTCAGAAATTCAAAGACTATGTTTATTTGTATGATGATAAAGATATGTTTAGCATTTTGGCAAGAAATGTAATAGAAGGGAAAATTCAGCCTAAGAAATCGGACCAACAAAATATAGAGTTTGTACAAAATAATCAATGGTGCAATCGTTATCAGCAAATAAGGAGCAAGATAGGGTAAAATCTGGTTTCTGGGGAACAGATTTCTGGTTTTTGTTACTGTATTCTTTATTGCCTGGAATTTATAAAATTCTGGGTAATCAGTTATTGATGTTGGGATGCCTGCCTATTATTGTTTATATGCTTTATAGGTGGCGTAGCGAGATCCGGATTTATAAAATCGATACCATTTTTTTACTATTGATAATTTATCTGGGTTTACAGAGTGTGGCTTGGATGTTATTTCCCAACGTAAATAAAACCGGGATTGCTATGGGAATATTTATGGATATTATTCCGATGGCAGGTTATGTGTTGGCGAAAGGTATGGATTTTAAATATTTTGCTCAGGTATTGATTCGGGTAATTTTTGTGCACTGTATTATTGGCATTATTCTTTATCCGCCTTTCCGGATCACTTCTGCAAGTAACCCTATTGTAAATACGTTAGTTGAAGGTGTTGCTTTTGGACGAATGGCGAGTGTTTCCGGGTCATTGGGGTTTGGAAATTTATTAATGACAGGTTTTATTTTGTCGTTCTTTTTTGCCAGACGTTATTTGCCTTTGATGTTAATCTGTTTGATATTTTCTGCACAACGTAGTGCATGGGTCGGCGGTTTTTTTGTTTTGATCGTTTACGTCCTGGGATTACTTAAAAATTTCAAATTAGCTAAAGTGTTTTCTTTTATTTTAGTGGCTATAGTCTTGGTTTTGGGAATTTTTTGGTTTGTCGATTCTATTTTGGGAATTGATTTGGGTTTTATCACCTCTCGTTTTTCTGAATTGACTACGGCTGGTTCTGAGAGAGATTTTCTTTGGAAAGCCGGTATTGATAATTTTAAGTCTTATCCTTTAGGTGTGGGCGTGGGACAAGTGGGGCAAATCGCTTCTCGGGCCGACGGTGCTGAAAGTGCTTTTGCTCTTGTGCCTGACGGCGATTATTTTCGGGTATTGTCAGAATTTGGAATTGTTGGTGGGTTATATTATGCTATTACCCTCTTTTTCTTTTTTCTTATTCTGTTATTTGTAAAATTAACAACAATTTCCCAGCAGGCAATAGTTGCTTTAATGGGTGGTAATTTGATTCAAATGATTGGTTCGAATGTAAGTGAGTTTTATTTTACAAACTTTATTTATTGGATCGTTTTTGGATACTTTTTTATTCTTGTCGGCAAAGTCATTTCGTTTAAAAGATTTCAGAGTACATGATTTCTGTATGTATTGCCACATATAATGGAGAACAGAATATAAAACAGCAACTTGAGAGTATTTTGGTGCAGTTGGATGATGAAGACGAAGTTGTTGTTTCGGATGACGGTAGTAGCGATGAAACTTTGAATATAATCAGTCGTTTCGCTGACTCTCGGATTCGCATATTTTATCATAATAAAAAAAATGTCAGCAGTCGTTCTGCAGGCCATATCTATACAGCTGCAAATTTTGGTAATGCTCTTAGGCAAGTTCGTGGAGATTATGTATTTCTTGCAGATCAAGATGATATTTGGGTTAGCGGACGAGTTGAGAAAATGAAAAATGCTTTGGCTGATCATCTTTTAGTTTATTGTAATTTTTCGGTTATAGATTCGAAAGGAGATATTATTCAGGAAAATTACTTTAAGGTGAATCCAGTTAGCTGTAGTTTATTCAAAAATATATTGCGGATGCCTTTTTACGGATGTTGTATGGCTTTTCGTAAAGAATTGTTGAATAGTGTTTTACCCTTCCCTTCAAAGTTACTTTTACACGATAATTGGATCGGAATGATTGCTTTAAAGCGGGGAAAGGTTTTTTATATAGAGGAAGTCTTGCATCTTTATCGTAAACATTCGAATAATGTGTCTGGTGCAACAGGCAAAAGTAAAAATTCACTCTTCTATAGGCTTTGGTATAGAGCCATATTTTATTTCCAAATTAGAAAATATCTTAAATGAGTAATTCTGTATCTGTTTTGATGGCAGTTTATTATCGTGAACTGCCTCAGAACTTAGATATTGCTTTGCGTAGCGTATTCAATCAGACGCTGCAACCGGAGGAAGTTGTGTTAGTGAAAGACGGTCCTCTTAATCCAGAACTTGATGCGGTGATTGAACAGTATTGCCAGGAATTTCCTGCTTTAATGAAAGTTATTGCTCTTCCTGAAAATGTAGGATTGGGGAAGGCTCTTAATGCAGGGTTAAAAAATTGTTCCAATGAGTTAGTTGCCCGGATGGATAGTGATGATATATCGAAGCCGACTCGTTTTGAAAAGCAAGAGTCCGTGTTTCAGAAACATCCTGAATTTGCTGTTGTTGGAGCCTGGGTTGACGAATTTTATAATACGATAGATAATGTTGTTTCTGTGCGGAGACTGCCAGAGGAGAGTGAAAAACTGATGAAATTTTGTAAGAGACGATGTCCTTTTAATCATCCTGTTGTTATGTTTCGTAAGAGTGTGATAGAAGAAGTCGGAAATTATCAGGATTTTTATTTATTTGAAGATTATTATCTTTGGGCAAGGTTGGTAGTTAAAGGTTTTCCTATGTACAATATTCAGGAGAGTCTGTTGTTCTTTAGGAGTAACCCTCAAATGATACTTCGTCGGGGAGGTTGGAAGTATGCAAAAAGCGAAATTCGTTTACAACGTAGATTTTTAGATATTGGCTTGATTAATGTTTTCACTTTTTCTCAAAATGTTTTAATGAGATTTTTGGTAAGAATAATGCCTAATAAAGTTAGGCATTTTATTTATAAAAATATTATAAGGAGTTGGTTATAAGTTGTCTGTGTGGGAAAGGGTCGAGGTTGTTAAAAGTAAATTGTAAAAATTTATAATGTTGTAATTTATGAAAGGTATTGTTTTGGCCGGAGGATCCGGCACACGCTTATATCCTATTACCAAGGGGGTATCGAAGCAATTACTTCCGATTTTTGATAAGCCGATGATCTACTATCCTATTTCGGTATTAATGCTGGCCGGTATCCGGGAAATTTTAATTATTTCCACTCCTTATGATTTGCCTGGTTTTCAACGTTTGTTGGGAGACGGCTCTGACTATGGCGTAAAATTCGAGTATGCGGAACAACCCAGTCCCGACGGATTGGCACAGGCTTTTATTATCGGAGAACAGTTCATCGGTAATGATTCCGTTTGTCTGGTGCTGGGGGATAATATTTTTTATGGTCAGGGATTTACCAAGATGTTACATGAAGCGGTGAAAGATGCCGAGCAAGGGGGGAAAGCTACGGTGTTTGGCTATTGGGTAAATGATCCTGAACGCTATGGGGTGGCAGAGTTCGACCGGGAAGGAAATGTGTTGAGCATAGAGGAAAAACCGACTTCTCCTAAATCGAATTATGCTGTTGTCGGACTTTATTTTTATCCTAACAAGGTGGTTGACGTGGCTAGAAACATAAAGCCGTCTGCCCGGGGTGAATTGGAGATTACAACTGTGAACCAACAGTTTTTATGCGATCGGGAATTGAAAGTTCAATTATTGGGACGCGGATTTGCCTGGTTAGATACCGGAACGCATGATTCCTTGAGCGAAGCATCTACTTTTGTCGAGGTGATCGAGAAAAGACAAGGATTGAAAATTGCTTGTCTGGAAGGCATTGCTTTGCGACAGGGATGGATTAAGCCGGATAAGATGGTAGAGTTAGCCCAGCCGATGATAAAAAATCAATATGGGCAGTATCTTTTGAAAGTAGTTCGGGAATTAGAAAGAAAAAATAAAGCATAGCGAATGAATATAAGAGGATGGTTTCTGTTAGGGAGGTAACTAATAGGTGATAAGAAGTGAATCTCTGTTTGTCGTCAGAAGCTAAAATGGATTTTAGATTTCTTCAGTAAATAGAACTAAAATATTTACATGATTAGTTTTAGACCAATAAGAAATTGAAAAGAGTTATGTTTAAACATGTATTTTATTAATCATACAAAGAAGTTAAACAAAGTTTCTATATGGAATTTAAAAGAAATATTTTAATCACAGGTGGAGCCGGATTTATTGGTTCACATGTAGTAAGGTTGTTTGTTGAGAAGTATCCGGAGTATCATATCATTAATTTGGATAAACTGACTTATGCCGGAAATCTTGCTAATTTAACAGATATTGAAAATAAGCCTAATTATACGTTTGTGAAGGCTGATATTTGTGATTTCGAAAAGGTGGTGGAGATCTTTCAGCAATATCAGATTGACGGGGTGATTCATTTGGCTGCGGAAAGCCATGTGGATCGTTCTATCAAAGACCCTTTCACGTTTGCCAATACGAATGTAATGGGTACTCTTTCTTTGTTGCAAGCTGCGAAAGTTTGTTGGGATGGAAATTATGAAGGTAAACGTTTTTACCACATTTCGACGGACGAGGTGTACGGGGCTTTGCAGTTCGATGGAACTTTTTTTACAGAAACCACTAAATACGATCCTCATTCTCCTTATTCGGCTTCTAAAGCATCGTCCGACCATTTCGTGCGGGCCTTCCACGATACTTACGGTTTGCCTACTGTTATAACTAATTGTAGCAATAATTACGGCCCTTATCAGTTTCCGGAAAAATTGATTCCTTTGTTTATCAATAATATCCGGCACGGCAAGCCTCTTCCGGTATATGGGAAAGGTGAAAATGTGAGGGATTGGTTGTATGTGGTGGACCATGCGCGGGCTATCGATGTGATTTTCCATAAGGGAAGACTTGCGGATACTTATAATATCGGAGGATTTAATGAATGGAAGAATATCGACTTAATCCGGGTGATTATAAAGACGGTGGATCGCTTGCTGGGAAATCCGGAAGGAACTTCTGAAAAGTTGATTACTTATGTGACAGACCGGGCTGGGCATGACCTGCGGTATGCGATAGATTCCACCAAATTGAAGAATGAATTAGGCTGGGAGCCGAGTCTTCAGTTTGAAGAAGGAATCGAAAAGACCGTCGCATGGTATTTGGATAACCAGGAATGGCTGGATCACGTAACCAGCGGTGAATATCAAAAATATTACGAGAAGATGTATGCTAAACGTTGAGTTGAATTAACGTTCAATCCTGTTTCTTGAAAAATCGGATAAAAGTTCTGTTGCCTTCGGGTGATGGAACTTTTTGTTTTAAAATGGGGGATGTGTTTGTAAAGTTTTGTGTTTGTTTTTGCCTTCTTTTGTTTGATTTTAAACACCACAAACGTTTTCCGACAATATTTTCGGGAATCTTTAACAAACGCTTTACTTTTAAAATATTAATTCATAATATTGTAGTCGATTTGTAATGATGCACTGATATGATGTCAATGATGAAGTTAATGGATGATAATTTTAAACGTAGAATTACGTCGCGGGCTTCTGTTGGCATATGGTAGGTGAAAATATAAAGATAGAAGCTCGCTGAAAAGCGGGCTTTTATTTTGTGACGTCAAGAGGGAGGGGAAGTATTTACAAATTGTGATTTAGCGGATAAAATAAAACAATAATATGGATGAAGTTTTGAGAGATGAGGTGTTTCTTGGTGTGGATCCTTATGTATCAAAACTTTCGACAAACTGACAACACATGAAAATCAAAGGAGAACCGAGGGCGTTTTTAAGCAATGAAGCCCGCCAACTTTTAAATTTGTATGAGTCGTTGGGCGAGAGAGCAGAGATTTTCCTGCCTCGTCATATTTACGATAACCTGACAAGTTTCGTAAAGCTCTGTTTTGAAGAACCGGACGATCCAACCGCACAGCAGTCGGAAATTAACCGTTATTTGCTGAAATTCCGTGAAGATATTCCGGGATATACCGATGTTTCGTTGATGCTTTGTCCGCACAACAATTCAAAGGCTTTTGAATTGAGCGGACGGAGAGGTGAGTTTACGAAGAAGATCAATGAATTTTTGGATACAGAAGCGGTTAACCCCGATTCTAAGGCTCTCCTGAAAAATATAAAGGATACGCACGATTTTTCGGTGGGTACGCCTCCGGTGAGAAGCAGCCATATTGAGTTTATCTCTCAGGTGCAGTTGGGCGGGCAGATACGTGATTTGCGTAAATACCGCGATGTTGTTGGAGTGACCGGAGATTTGAACGAGGCACATTGGAACTACCTGATGGATACTCTGGAACAGATGATCAGCCAGAGCACGCATTATACGACCGGAGCCGAGAAAGCCGATTTCCTGAACCGGATGCGTTGGGCGGTGAATTTCAAGGGGCTGAACGGAATGATTACTACGGTGGTTTCCGGGAATGCCGATAAAGCCGTGAGCCTTATCCGGGGGGATGTTTTCAGCAAGAACAGCGTTCAGGTGCTTGAAAATCCGTCGGCAGAGGAGTTGTATGAGCAGATGGAGGTGGATACCACTTCCGTGTTTGTGGTGAAAGCAAGGCATATGCGGGTGAATCCGTTTTCCGGGGAAAAATGGTTTCCGTTGCTTACCCGTTTGGTGATTGTGGACGATTCCCGCGAGTCGCGCAGTTCCAACACTTCTTTAGTTTTCTGTTTCCATAACGGGATTATCAATACCCTGAATAAAGTACACACCAAAAAATTAGGTTCTCCGGCGAATACCCAGTTGAATTTACGTTTGATTTTAGAGAATGTAAATCCTTCCTATTTGGCAGAGTTCCGTGAAAAGATCGAGATTCAGATCAAAGAATATGAACGGGAAATCAGCGGCATTCTTTCCGAGCAGATCGGGACGATCGACGATCAGATTAAACGCCTGAATGTGTTTAAATTGGATATGTTTTCCCGGAAGATCGTTCAGGATAAATATTCGCTTGAAAAGTTGAGGGATTTTATTTATTTCCTGGAGAATTGCCATAAAGAAGAAAAACGCCAGATTCAGACGAAAGAGCTTATCGAGGAATTTGAGCAGCGCATTCGCCAGTATTTCTATTCCAACAGCCCGCAGATCGAAGTGTTGAGTGTGCTGGAGGGAGGCGGACGTAACCAGATTCGTACCTACGGACAATATTTGTTGCAAAAACCGCTTCATCGTCTGGACGATAAAGTGTATAAGGCTTGTGAATTAATCCTGAGCATTATTCCGAGCAATTATGAACGGACGTTGATAAATCATTTCCATAAAAATTTCGGAATTAATCTGTTCCTTGAAAAATACCAGACCTATATCACGAAAGTGGATAATGAGGCGAATAACAAGGGACGCTATGACAATTTCCTGAATGACCTGGGTATTCGCGAGAAATACCGGGCGTTATCGGTGGCCGATCAGAATATCGTGAAGGAATTTTTGTCGGCCTTGGGAAATCTGGAACAAACTTCCGTGTCGGATTCCGTGCAGATGATTATTCGTGACCTGCTTTTCAACCCGAACGGAAAGCCGAAGCCTTACATCATTTACAATGCCATGCAGGCTTGGGAATACAAGGATTTGTTGCCCGACGATACGTTCGATATTAATCCGTTCGATATAGAGATCGAGAATCTGGCCGACGGACGTTTGGCCTATGAACGGCTGACCGAGAAGTTGCAACGGATTAAATCGACTTTGGCATTGTTCGACGATAGCGGAAGCCTTTGGGATTTGTTTTGTGAAAATACGACGGTGTTGATCAACGACCCGAATAATCCTACCGGATACACCGATTTCAATACAGAGGCGGTAAACAATTTCCTGCGTTTGCTGAATACCAGCAAGATCACTCTTTTTCTGGACGAGGCTTATGCGGACAGCGTGAAGGTGATCGATAACAATATGCCGAAATGGCGGACGATTTCCCGTTATATTATCAATAATATCAACGCCCAGGCTAATATCCGTGCGGTGTCTTCGCTTTCAACGACGAAGAATCTTTCTGCCACGGGCGACCGTTTGGGGGCTTTGGCCGTAACTCCGCAAGCGAGTGCGGTGGCTGCCTTTGTTCGCCAGCATAATTCAAGTGCACACGGGAATAACAATTCCCTGTTGATGTTGAATAATTTGCTGGAAATTGCGCAGGTTGCCAAAAAGATCAAGGATACGATGGAAAGCGAACTGCCGAAGAACGCTTCCCGCTTTAAGATTAAGGATACGCTGATACGTTTTATCAACGACCAGATCGGCAGGACTGAAAAATCGAATGCCAATAGTGTGGCTAACCGCCAGTTGCATAAGACGGCGGGTTTTGAAGGTAGCCCCTTATACATCTTTCTGCTGGATGAATTGGTGTCGCTGGATAAGCTGGATATATTGGGATTACCGGATGACTTTAAATACCACAATGAACCGTTCTTTGTGTATTACCAGAAACGGCTGGTGGAAAACCTGAATAAATTCCGGGTAAATAAAAATTTCCGCACGGAATCCATGCAGCGCATGGCATGGGCGAAAGAGGTGGCCCAGAAGGTGATCGATAAGTTCGAGGGAACGGATGTAACCTGGTTGCCGTCCGACGGTTCTTACTTGTTCAATTTCCGGGTAGGGGAAGGTTTTTCTTATGCCGACCTGTTGTGTTTCTGCCAGTTCCTTGCCCTGCACCGGGGTGTGGCCGCTGTGCCTTATCCTACCGGATTGGTGCGGTTTGCTATCGGCGGATTTTTGTCGGATACGGCAGAGAGTAAACAAGTGTTCAAATATGAGCTGGAGGATGGGTTTACTATTTTCCTGAAATATTGGACGATTTTTGCCGGGAAACGCCTCGATCCGGCTTATAACGAGGTGGAAAGCCATACCATTTTGGCTGAAATATTCCAGGATTGCAAACCTAAAGTGTTGATTGAAAATATTATTGCCGATTATCCCTTGTCGGCTAAGTACAAAAAGGATAAAGCTCCTTCTTTGCAAATTCGGGATATTCGCACCCTGTATCATGCTTCGCCGGAACGGAGCGGGGTTAGCATCACCACGATCGACCGCTCTGTGAATTCCGTGATCGAATTGCATGGTGACAAGATCGGGTCTTGCCGGGATGTGTTCGAGTTTATCAAGAGCGCCGCTTTCACAAAGGTGTATGAAAATCTGTTGGCTCAGATTTATAAGAAAGTTCCGGCTATTGCCGATCTCGATTTCAATACCGTTAGCTCGAAATACAGTAAAGCGGTGATTCTGAAATACATCACCAATAAGAAAACTTTCCAGCCGAATCACAATGTGCTCGACGATCCGATGGAGAAGAATGTGATGCGTGAGATTCTGATCGAAATGGAACATATTCTTTTCTCGGATAGCAAGGTGAAGATTTTGGCGATCGACGCTACCGGGAATCCGGAACTCGATAAATCGAAACTGGAAGGTATCAATGTGATCATCAAGAAGTATATCCGTGAAATCTTATTGCATTTCAATTTACCGTTCGAAAAGGAAAGTCTGGAGCCGAGCCGCAAGGAAATTGTGCGTGTTGCCGGGGAGACTTTCGAAGAAGTGATCGGTATTAAGTTGAGCGATCTGAATTTACAAATTTGGGTAGACGAGTTTATCAATAAGTTGCGTGCCTTGCCGGAGTTCCGTGAAACTTTGCTTTCACAGAAATGCATGGGGTATATTATGGATTCCATTTCTGCCGGGATTAGCAAAGAGGATATGTCGGTGACGGATAAGATTTTGTTCCTCTATCTGTTGAAGAACGATCATTCTTTCTATCGTCTGGTGTCCGATAAACTGAAATATTTCAGCGATAAGATCGAGGCTACCGAAGACGGTGAAATCCGTATGTTCACCGAGGAATTTATTTCGGAGATCATGCCTTCGCAATTGAAGGATATTAACAACTATATCATGCGCCGTAAGGACATCAAGGTGGCAGAGGATGAAATCCACCGGGTGAGCCGTAAAGTGGTGTTGTTCTATATCAGCATGATCAAACGTACGAAAGGTACCGATTATTATAAACGTTACAGCCATATTTTAGTACGATTGGTTGAAACAGCTTTCATGAAGCAAAATTCCAGCGTGAATGAAATGGTGCAGCACGGTATTTCCATTTATAAAGGTTTTGAAATGGAAAATAAGGTGTTGGAAACTTATAATAACGGCAGCATTCGCTGGATTAACGAATTGATGGAGAAATGCGGGGTGATTTCGTCGGAACAGCCTGTGCAGGAGCATACCCGTATCGTAACCGATGCGAAAAAACGGGAATACCCGTTCCACAAGATCGACCGTATCGAATCGCGTGATAAGTCACAGATCGAGGAAGTCGGTCCGAACGACTATCTGAAACTGCTGGATTTGCGTCCCGATTCTTCTTTTTTCGCCCATCGTTTATCGCGTTTTATCGCTAACATGGATTCTGACGATTACCGTTGTAAAGTGGTGAAACATGGTATGGTGAAAGAGTTGGTGATTTTCCAGAAAGGGTATATGAAGTACCTGACGGATAACTACCGCCTGAATTACACCGAGGACATCAGTATCAAGGATATTAAAAATTTCGTTCCGGATGTGATCAGTTTCCTGGGGGCTCCTGAAAAATTGATTTCTTTCCCGCAGATCGGCTATTTCGACATTAAAGGCCCGAACGGAAATATCAAGATGATTGTAACGCCGCTGAAGCAAAAAGTGGATTACTTCGGGGATGTGAAAAAACCGCGCCTCACGGTAATCAATGAAAAGATCAAGGAAATCGGCGGTAATCCGCGTCATGGTTCCCTGTTTGCTGTGGAAGAAAACGACGGTAGTATTTTCGTGATCGAGATCAACGGGGATAGCGGTGTCGGTAAATCGGAAATGATCGCTGCCTTTATTTTGAAATGGTTGCGGAATAATCTGGAAGGCGTTCGTTCCGTGAAGTTGATCGCCGGGGATATGTTCCACGAATTTCAGGATGCGGAGGGGAATCTCTATGGCATCGGTACAGAGGTGGGTGACTTCTCGCGTACAACGGATTTCGATCCGGATTATATCAAATACTATAAGTACTTGTTCGAAAGCAGCGCCGACAGTAATGTGGAGGACTTAAATTCCCGGAGTACGGTAAGCGGTATGTGTGATATTTCCATGCCTTATAAGATCGATATTATGCTGAGTGCCGGAAATTATTCGAAAGAAGAAGCCGGGATCACCCGGGTAGACAATCCGGAAAACTTTATGCTGTATATCGATTCGCACGGCGAACGGAAAGAGAAAGCTACCAGTCAGGATGGCCCGAATTTCCAGCGTACCCTGAAACGTTATACAGCCGATAAGAATATTGTGGATGTGATCGCGCGCCACGGTAACTATCTGGATGTGGTGCTGGATTGGGATTACGTAGAGAATGAAAAACAGTATTATCTGGCCTCTTCCTTTAAGTTGCTGGATAAGATCAATATTACCGAGATTGTAAATTCCATTTTCAATGGAAAACAATTCAAACGGGACGGAGTGGTTTATAAGATCGGGACGATCTCGTTCGATATGATCCAAAACCGTTTCATCGCCAGCCTGACGTATGGTGAGGGTGAAACGAAGGAGATGAAAGTCGACCGGAAGATGTTCAGTTCTATTTTCGATTCTTTGGCAAGTACGCCGGGCGGACAGCCTTTCATTGCAGAAGAAGGACAGTTGGATTCTGTATTTAATCTGATTCGGGTGATGCGGGGCGGTAAAGACGGTAAAGGGAAGGCTCAGAACATCCAGTGCGGGGTGCTTTCCACCGAGATCGGTAAAAAAGGCCGGGAGATCACCGGACCTCAGAAAGCCGCTATGGAATTGAAAAAATTAATTCAGGAGGTACGTGTTACCCGCCCGGAGATCAACGAAGGAAAGATCCGCGTGAAACGTTTGTTGAACGAGAAGTATCGTCATATTTTCCACGGAGAAATGAACAGCTCCGAATTGTGGAGATATAATTTCTTTATCTATCAGTTGGAAAACATGCGTAAAGCGGATTACCGCCGGATGGACGATATTACGAAGAAAGTGGATTTAAGCAATCTGGTTGATTTCACCTCGGTTGATCCGAAACATGAGTTTAGTCCTTTGTTGGTGAACCCGAATCTGAATATCGAGTTGAACAGTTTCAGCGAAACTTTCGAGGAGTTGATGAGTTTACCGAACTATCCGGAGTTTGCGCAGGAATTTGCCGAACACATGGATTCTTTGTATATCGTCGACGGATACAGTGAAGAAACCAACATCAATAACATGATCGTACAGTTGTTGTTGATGGAAGGATATGTGACTACCGAGGATATAGCCCGGGGGAGTGTGATCGAGAAAGTGAATCGTGAAACAATTGCCGCTGCGAAGTATGCTGTGGTAAAATACCTGGTTGCAACGAAGAAGGAAACGGTTGCCGCAGAGCCGGAAACCGAGCCTGAAAAGGCTGCAAAGCCTAAGTCTTCGAAGAAGAAGTAAATTTAAAGTCGTAATAAAAGGGAGCTGTAAAGTTCCCTTTTTTATTGTTAAGAGCATATAATGGCGAATAAGTTTGGTTTTGAATCCGGCTTACATTATATTTGGAGTCAATAGATTCCGGGTGGTGTCGTAACAAACGACCAATTATATTTGTTTAATAAAATATTAGATTTAATGAATTCAACATCTTCGTTTAAATCTTCGAGGCTTGACGTTGTGGATGCCTTGAGGGGTTTTGCCGTAATGGCTATTTTATTGGTTCATTCGTTGGAACATTTCCTCTTTTTTGTGTATCCCGATCCGCAGACTTTGCCTGGCTGGTTGAACGCGTTGAATGCGGGTAGTTTTACCGTGATTTTCTCTCTTTTTGCGGGGAAATCCTATGCTATTTTTGCTCTTTTATTCGGGCTGACCTATTTTATTCAGTTCAATAACCAGCAGTTCCGGCAGAAGGATTTTGCCTGGCGTTTTTTATGGCGTTTGTTGTTATTAGTCGGTTTTGCGACGCTCAATGCCATCTTTTTTCCCGGTGGGGATGTTTTATTGCTGTTCTCTATTGTGGGAATTGTTTTAATTCTGGTGCGCAAGTGGAGCGATAAGGCCGTGTTGATATTGGCGGTGGTGTTGCTGTGCCAGCCTGTGGAATGGTTTTATTATTTCCGGAGCCTGTGCGATGCTTCCTATGTTTTGCCGCAGCAGATGAACGGTGCTTTATATGGCGTGGTAGGAGAAGCGGTCAATTCCGGGAATATTTTAAAAGCTTTATGGGTGAATATCACAACCGGACAAGCTGCCAGTTTACTTTGGGCTATTGAAAACGGACGTTTTTTGCAGACGGCCGGGTTGTTTCTCCTGGGATTTTTATTGGGCCGTCGGCGTTTGTTTGAAACAAACGACCGGAATTATAAATTTTGGACAACGGCTTTAATATGGGGGGCAATTTTATTCGGTCCTTTATACGCCTTGAAAGTGGACTTGTACGATCGTTGTGAGGTGGCAACCATTAAGCAAACGGTCGGGGTGGTTTTGGATATGTGGCAGAAATTCGCTTTTACTGTGGTGCTGGTGGCTTCTTTTGTTATTCTCTACCAGAAAGTATCTTTCCAAAAATTGACCGATAATTTACGTTGGTACGGGCGTATGAGTCTGACAAACTACATTGGACAGTCGGTGTTGGGAGCCATATTCTTTTCTCCTTTCGGGCTGTATGCATCTCCTTATTGGGGGTATTTTATGAGTGCGTTGCTTGGGATATGCTTGTTCTTAATTCAGGTGAAATTCTGTAAGTGGTGGTTGCAAGGACATAAGCAGGGACCGTTGGAAGCTTTATGGCATAAACTGACTTGGATAAAGACAGATAAATAGAGCGTTTTTAGTTTTGGAAGCGTATAAAGAAAAGAATATCGTTTAAATCATGGCGCAGGAAATAGAACGGAAATTTTTAGTACGGGGGGAATTTAAATCTTCGGCTTATGCTTCGGAACGGATTGCACAGGGATATTTGTCGTCTGTTCCTGAACGGACGGTAAGAGTCCGGATGAAGGGGGATAAAGGTTTTCTGACTATCAAAGGGATTGCCGACGAGGCGGGAGTGAGCCGATATGAGTGGGAAAAGGAAATTTCTGTAAACGAAGCCCGGGAGTTGATGAAACTTTGCGAGCCGGGGGTGATCGATAAAATTCGCTATCTTGTGAAGTGTGGGGCGCATGTTTTTGAAGTGGATGAATTTCACGGAGAAAATGAAGGGTTGGTTTTGGCAGAAGTCGAACTGCAATCTGTGGCCGAGCATTTCGACCGTCCGGAGTGGCTGGGGGAGGAAGTGACGGGGGATAAGCGTTATTACAACGCTATGCTCTCTAAACGGCCGTATACTCAATGGTGAGCCGGAGCAGAAAGCGGTTGGAAAATATCTTTGGAATGATTGGGTTTTGCCCTGTGTTTGCTGGCGGAGATGAAGGGGGGGTGAATCTTTTTCATGTGTCATATTTATTTCGGATAATCTTATCCCATATTTATAAAACCGATAGCCTGAGGTAGTGATAAACTGCCTCAGGCTATCGATTTATAATGATCTTTTATTGTGCTTACCCGGTCATTTTTACGTCAGGTCTTCTTCTGTCCGGTGGCATTCCTGTAAGTGATCCTGAAAGCGGATGGTGGAATGTGTCCCGTCGCAAAAAGGTTTGTTGGCGGAAGCTCCGCACCGGCAAAGAGTGATGCGGTTGCGCTGTTCGTATAGAGTGCCGTCCGGTCCGTTCACCGGGATACCTCCTTTCACCCATAACGGGCCACTGCACCGTTCCTGTGGGTCTTCAATCAGTCCGAGAGCCGGTTTTAACGGAGGCTCGAAGAATTTATTTTCGTATTTATCCCATAGTTTTAACCGTCCCGAGGGGCAATACATACTTTCGTGAATGGCTAAATCTCTGGCTTCGGGATCGCCTGAATCTTCTGTCAGTTGCCACACGCTTCCGCGGGCCATACAAATCCGGGCATGAACGCAATAATCGGTATTGTCCGCCAATTGTACGGTAGGGCCGTCGTATAGGTCGGCATTTTCCAGCAGGGGGCGGTCGTCGGCAGTAAGCGTAGGATCCCAGTTGGCCGTTGTGTGTGAGCCGTCACAGTAGGGGTGGTTGTGTGAATGTCCGCAGCGGCAGAGGGCCGTAGGTTCGTTTTCCGTGGAATATTCATCGCCTTTGGCATATTGCCAGGGAATGTTTTCCTCGTTCATTTCAAGTATTTCCTGTTGTAAATGTGGAGAGCCGTACACCAGATAGGGACCGTCCGGTGTGATTTCAATATGGTATTTGGGGTCCGGTTGCGGTGTCCCGGCTTCAATATGACGTTTCTTTTTTTCCATATCTCTCTATTTTAAGGTTATTTGTGTGTTATACTCTTTTTAGAGTTTGAAAGTTATTCTAATAATCGGAAAAAAGATAAGGATTGCCACGGGAAAATGAAAAAGACCGCATAGAAATTCCTGCTGTATAGGGCTTACCATTTTGCAGTTTGGGGAATCGAATGGAAATAGGGAAAGAAGAAAGATTCGATTTTTTCGGAGAGCCGGATTGTTTCTTTTAGAGAAGGGGGATCATATTAAATTCCAGGAGATTGTAAAAAATAATCCCGCGGGCATAGATCATGTTCACGGGATTATGTATGGGGTAAATTTTTATATTTTCCCTTTTAAGAATGGTTTGCAGGCTTACCAGCTTCCGCTGGCTCCTCCTCCTCCGAAGCTGCCTCCTCCGAAACCTCCGAAAGATCCTCCGCCCCCGCTGAAAGATCCGAAGTCGCGTCCGCCTCCCATGCCGCCGATGAAGAAAGGAGGAACACCTCCGCTTCCGTGGCTTCCTGTGGTGTGCCCTTTGTGACGCCGGATGAATAGAGGAACGATAAAGATAACGGCGAAAGGTATTAGGATCAGCCAGCCTGAGCCGCCTCCTTTCCGGGCGTATTGATCGGCTGTATATTCCCCACCCGACAGTTTCATCAGAATATTCGTGGCTTTGGCTACTCCGGTGTAGTATCGGCCATTCTGAAATTCAGGAATGATTTCGTTGCGGATGATGCGTGATGCGATGGCATCCGGGACAACACCTTCCAACCCGTACCCCACAGCAATGGCTACCTGTCCTTTTTCATTCCCGCTTTTAGGTTTGACCAGCAAAAGGATGCCGTTGTCTTTCCCTTTTTGTCCGATGCCCCATTGTTCTGCCAGCCTTTGTGCGTAGTCGTTCGGTGCATACCCATGCAGGGAGGGAACTGTAACAATGGCTATTTGGGTAGATGAGGTGTCGTTAAAGTTCCGGAGGGTTTGTTCCAAAACGTTGAGTTCCTGCCGGGAAAACATGCCCGTGAAATCGTTCACCATGCGTTTGGGCGACATGGGAGTGGGAAAATCCTGCGAAAATCCGGTCAGGCTGAGTAATAGGGTGATGAGAATAAGGGTATATTTCATGTTTCGCATTTTATTTCTGGTCGTTGAATGATATATCATCCGGTAGTTCGTTCGTATCGTTTTCCTGACAGGGAAAATATTGTTTCAGTTGCTTGCCTGTTTCCTGTATGGCTTCACATATCCCTTCACATATTTTGCCTGCCCGAAAGTTTTTTACCATGCGATCTTTTATCCCGTCCCAAAAATCTCCGGGAACTTTGGTATTGATGCCTACGTCTCCGATAATGGATAACTTTTTATCTTCCAGCGCAAGATAGATCAACACGCCGTTACGCAGGACGGTTTTATGCATTTTCAGTTCTGAGAATACTTCAACTGCCCGGTCAAGAGGCGATTTTTTGCAGTGTTTTTCTATATGCACCCGTATTTCACCCGAGGTGTTTTTCTCCGCCTGTTGAATGGCGGCAACCATAGCTTCTTTTTGTGCTTGTGTAAAATACTTTTCCAAAGACATGGCAGTTGTTTTAAAGGATGGCTAATGCTGTTTTCGTCCTTATTCCAGGGGGTTATCCATTGGGAATAAGGCATCGGGGGAATGTCCGTCCGTGAACTTAAAATTCAACTTTGGGGGCGTTTTCAGCTCCGGCAGTTGCTTCGAAATAAGGTTTCGGGACAAAGCCGAACATTCCGGCAATCATATTTTTAGGAAACTGACGAATGTAAGCGTTATATTCTTTAACGGATTCGTTGAATTTCCGACGTTCTACTGCGATCCGGTTTTCCGTGCCTTCCAGTTGCGCCTGTAATTCCAGAAAATTCTGGTTGGCTTTCAGATCGGGATAGCTTTCTGAAATAGCCATCAGGCGGGACAGGGCTGACGACAGTTCGCCTTGTATGTTATTGATCTTTTTTATGGCAGATTCGTCCAGTTGGTCAAAATTGATTTGGGTCTGGGTGGCTTTGGCTCTGGCATTGACCACCTCTTCCAGCGTTTGCTGTTCGTGTGCTGCGTATCCTTTCACGGTGTTTACCAGGTTAGGAATCAGGTCTAAGCGGCGTTGGTATTGATTTTCTACGTTTGACCATTGGGAAGATACGGTTTCGCTCATACTAACCATTCCGTTATAGCTGCCCCGGAACCAAAAGAAAATGCTGAGGATCACGACAGCGATCACGATCAATACAATGTAACCTTTTTTCATGTGTGTGTAGTTTTTAATGTGTTTTTCCGTTTTCTCCGGTTGTTAAAAAATCCGGAAGGCACGTTTTTTTAATCTTGTTTTATTTATTGGATACAAATTTAATGTTTTCGCCGGGAATCCGTTTGCAGTTATATTTTTTTAGGAATTCCGTGTTCCCGGGGATTAAAATAGGGTGTGTCCGGTCAGCAGCATGACCAGATAGGCCATGTAGAGCACAAGGAAAATAGTCCCTTCCCAGCGGCTGATTTTTCTGCCTTTCCCCGTGAAGATAAAAAGGAAGAGCAATCCGGCTGCCAGGATGTTTACAATCAGGTCTGTCCAGCTTCCCGGAGGTACTTCCACGGGATGTATGGTGGCTGATATTCCCAGTATCAGGAACGTATTGAAAATGTTGGAACCTACCACATTTCCGATGGCTATGTCTGCATTTCCTTTCCGGGCGGCAATGACAGAGGTGGCCAGTTCCGGAAGCGAAGTGCCGATGGAAACGATTGTCAGGCCGATGATTCGTTCCGATATTCCCAGGCTTTGGGCGATGTTTACGGCTCCGTCCACCAGCAGGCGTCCTCCGATGATCAATCCCGCCAACCCCAGCAGGATAAACAGGATGGCCTTCCCTATGGAGTAGGGCTTTATGACCACTTCTTCCCCATTGCCTGCTCCTCCGTGTTTCGCCAACATGAATGTATAGAGCAAAAAGACCGCAAAAAAGCAGAGCAGGGAAATTCCTTCTACCCGGCTGATCGTACCTTGCGGGTTTTCATCGGCCATAAGCAATATCAATACGGCTGCAAATACGGCTAAAGGCACTTCCACCCAGGTGGTAGTCCTTTGCACATTCAGGGGGACGAAAATGGCTGTGATTCCCAAAATAGCCAGTATGTTGAAAATATTGCTGCCTAATATATTGCCGAGAGCCAATGCCGAACTGCCTTTTACTGAAGACAGGGTGTTGACCACTAATTCGGGGGTGGAAGTTCCAAATGCCACGATGGTTAAGCCGATAACCATGGCGGATATGTTCAGTTTATGGGCCAGGGCAGACCCTCCGTCTACCAGCATGTTGGCTCCGTAGATCAGGACGATAAGTCCTGCGATGAGGAAGATAATATCGAGAATCATAGGCGATTTTTATAATTTGAACGTAAAAATACGGTGGGAGTTATTCTTTACTCCATATTCTGACGTTTAGGTTTAAGTCGTCTACAATGCCTAAAAGGAGGCAAAGGGTGTTGAATTCGCGTTTCAGGTTTTCGTTGTTTAGCATCGATTGCCAGATGCTTGCTTCAAAGTGGTTTGTTCCGTCCGGGATGGCTATGATGACGTTGGAATTTCGAAAACTGACGGTGATTTCTCCGGGGAATTTCCGGTCGAGAGCCAAAAGCCGCTCCATCATATTGGGGCTTAACAAATAGCGGGCTTCGACCTGATCGTTCGAATAGACATCGAAACTGCTTTCAAATTCCGGGCTTTCCAGTTTCACCCGTTGTTCCCCGAAACGGAGTTTGATCCAGGAGTTACGGTATACGGTGGTTTGTCCTTTGAAATCTTTTTGGAAATCGGCGATGAAGAAAAAACCTTTGAATATATCTACCCAGGTGGTACGGGTTTGTCCTTTCCCGTTGGTAGTCACCCGTTTTTCTTCCGCATGTACTTCGGAACAGAGGAATGAAGTGGAGCCGATTTTCCCGGAAATAAGGTCTTCCGAGTGGTAACGGTCGGGGCTTACGGCGAATAATCCGCTGCCGGCAAAGGTGTTTTCCGTAATTCCTTTGTCCGGCTCGAATGTAGCTCCGGAGCATTGCCGGGAAAGAATGTCCGAGATGATGTTTCGCTTGTAGAGGCTTGTCAGTTCTCCGCCTTTACTCTGGATGCAATAGAAAAAGGCTATTCCGCCCACGATTGCCGAGACCAGAAACCAAATCCAGTTCATCCCGGTGCATAGGCTGATAACAATGCCCAGCAGACAACAAATGCCCAGGCCGATGCTTCCGTTTTTAGTCCCCCGGGCTTTTAATTCCAGCCGTTTGGTTTCCAGTTGTGTCAGTGCCGGCTTTAGCGATTCGTACAGAGTGCAGAAATCTTGTTCCATTTTTTATTGGACGGGAAATTAGGATTGGAATAGATTTTTCACATGGGGAACAGCCCGTTCTTCTTCCGGGATGACCAATACCTCTTTTGTTTTGAAATTAGCGATATTGGCGATGATGTTGGAAGGAAAGGTCATGACTGAATTGTTATAGTCTGTAACACACGCATTATACGTACGCCTGGAGGCGGCCAGTTGTTCTTCGGTTTCGTTTAAGGCTCGTTGCAACTGGATGAAATTTGCCGAGGCTTTCAGGTCAGGATAATTTTCGGCAACCATGAAGAAGTTACGGCGGGCTTGCGAAAAGGACTGGTCGAAAGCCGCTTTTTCTTCCGGTGTCATGGTGTTGTATGACTTGGAACGTAGCTCGGTGAGGTTGCCGAGGGTGGCAGATTCATGCTGGGCATATTGCTGCACGGTGGCTACCAGATTGGGAATCAGGTCGAACCTTTTTTTCAGCATGGCATCGATCGAGCCGAATGCGTTGGACACTTGATTGCTTTTCCTGATTAAGTTATTGTAAACGGCAATGAAATAAATCAGGAGTACGCCTAATACGATAATTGCTATCATGGTTGTTGAATTTTAATATTTTACAAAAATAGTTTTTTTCATGATTAGACTTAATTTTGTACGATGAATTTTAAAGGAAGGAAACCATGAATATTTGGGGATTTATTACAACGGCTGTGCTTTTAACTCTTATGCCCGGACCGGACATCCTTTTTGTGATCACCCAGAGTATCACCCGGGGATGCCGTGCCGGGATTGTCTTTGCTGCGGGGCTTTGCTCCGGATTGATAGCCCATGTCGCTGCTGTGAGTTTCGGAATATCTCTGTTGCTGTTGAGTTCTCCCATCGCGTTTACTATACTTAAATTTGCAGGAGCCTCTTATTTGATTTATTTGAGCATTAAGGCTTTTATCGGCAGAAAGCGGCAAATTCAGCTTGAATTGGCTGGCGGTACCGGGGGGAAATTATACCGGAAAGGGATTTTGATGAATGTGCTGAATCCTAAGGTGATTCTTTTTTTTCTGGCTTTTTTCCCTCAGTTTATCGAGCCGGGCATAACCAATCCCATTCCTCAGATGCTGTTTTTGGGAGCGATTTTTATGGTGCAGGCTTTTCTGGTGTTTTCAACCGTTGCTTTTTTGGCGGAACGGTTGTCCCGCCGCCTGATGTCGAATCCCCGTTTTTCTTTTGTGATGAATATGGTGGAGGCTTTGGTTTATTTTGTGGTGGGAATCAGTATTCTTTTTGTATAATCTCTAATCAAAAAGCCGAAATCGGCCAGGCGAGGACAGCCGATTGATCATGTGTTGATAACGTTCTTCGCTTGACTATTCTTTTGAGCATTAAAAGACTGCCATAGGCAGAGGTACGACGAGGTTCGATTACCCTGTCATTACCGAAGTGAAAAGTGTAAACTGGCGATAAGTCTTTGTTTGTCTTTCTTTTGTGTTGTTGTTCATAAATTGCTGTAAATCAAAGTGAACTGATTTTGCAATCTGTAAAAACTTTGAGTTATGGTATTGCATAGCACATTCAAAATTCTGTTTAATTCCCCTGTTTTATTAGTTTGTATTAAAAAGTAGAAGCGCACAATTTTCTTACATAGACAAAAGAAGGCTATTTATGGTAACCTTTTGCGTAATCTATTGAGTAACTTTGCGCTTAAATAATCGAAAGTTTATGAAAATCAATACTGAAACAGCATATTGCCAAACTTGTGGAATTCCCTTAGAGATTGATTATAATAATCTTGGGTTAGAGCAGAATAAGGAATATTGCGACTATTGTTTGAAAAACGGGGTTAAATTATATGACTTTTCAATGGATTATCTCATCTATCTTTGGGGACTTTTTCCTGAAGAATATTATAGAGAGACAGGCATTAGTTACACATCGGAAGAATTGAGAGCTATTATGTCCGGGCGGCTTCCGCATATTAAGAGGTGGAAGCAGAAAATCAATACTGCCCATATACAATACGAATTGGTCATAAAAGTTCAGGAATACATTAATCGTCATTTATTTGACGAGCTTGATTCTGACAAACTATCACAGGTTGCGTCTATTTCCAAGTATCATTTCCGCAGGCTTTTTAAAGCAGTTTGTGGCGAAAATATTGGTAATTATATTCAGCGATTAAGATTAGAGCATATTGCATTTAAGTTGATAACAACTGATATAAGTGTTCCGAAACTTCTTGCTCAAATTAATTATCATAACAAACATACACTTTCAAGGGCGTTCAAAAGTTATTTTCATTGTTCCATACCTGAATTTCGTAAAAGACATTCAGGCATCAGTCCTGAACGAAAGAATCCTATACGAATTGAGCCAAGTATTGAAAGAATATCAGGCATCCGAATCGCATACTTGAAATTAGAAAGGACACGTCATGTCAGTCGTAGTTTTTCTATTCTATGGAAGCAATTGTTGCAATATTCCGAAAAATACGAACTGCCTTCAAAAGGATGTAAATATGTGAGCTTGACTCTTGATTGTCCATATATTACGCTTGAAGAACAAAGCCGTTTTATGATTGGGGTAACCTTACAACGATCCTTTGAGATACCCAAAGGCTTTGGCGTTTATGAAATTCCTTCAGGAGAATATGCTATCTTTCGTTTTAAAGGCTTGTATCATGAACTACACAGGATTTACCGCCACATCTACCTTGACTGGTTACCAACGAGTGATTATAATTTGCGGGAGCAGTTCACTTTTGAAACTTATATCAATACGCCAGAGAAAACGCCGGCTTCGGAGTTGGTAACGGATATTTATATCCCCGTTACGAAGAAAAATGTATGAAATATTTTAATCCATGAATCGATAACGAATTTAATAAAGAAGATAAAATGAATTATAAAAACAAGGCGATAAATTGTGTCAAGGATACGATATTGCCAATGCAAAGAAAGCAGTTTGAAGAATGTGGTTGCTGTTTAGACGAACAATACAAACGATATGGGAATACAGAATGGCTTTTCGCAAAAATAATAGAAAAGGGGCATGTTTATGAAATTGGGTATCCCGCGTGTGTTTGTCCTGAAGTGGCAAGCGGAAAAGTAAAGGATGTATCACATTGTGAATGTTCACGTCAAAGCATATTGTATATTATCGGAAATTTGTTGCCCGATAAGAATATCAGCGTGGAAATAATCGAAACCGTTTTGGGGGGCGCAGAAAAATGCCGTTTCAGGTTGACTGTGGAGTGAGATAAAAAGAATAATCATAAGTAGATCACTCCCTAATATCTTGCTTCCAGACATACAAATAAAGCCGCTAAAAAGATCAGAATGAGACAAGCAATTATCCGACACCGGATTTGACATTATCCACTTTTAATATAATTGTTTATGAATGATTTGCTACAAACGGGGGTTGTTTAATCTATTGTTTGAATCCTCACAAGGAATTACGAACTCTGAAATGCGAAACGGCTCTGGAAACTTCAGGGAGCAAGCAGGAATGGTCAGCCCATCTGAAAGCACTTACCCTGAAATCTATCGGATGTTGAATATTAATTGTAAGAAATAATAAGATAAAGTATCCAACGGCTCTGGAAACTTCAGGGAGCAAGCAGGAATGGTCAGCCCATCCGAAAGCACTTACCCTGAAATCTATCGGATGTTGAATATTAATTGTAAGAAATAATAAGATAAAGTATCCAACGGCTCTATTTTTCCGTAGAAATAGGAAAAGCAGGAAGATGATGGAGGGTTGGAATGTCATTTTATTATTATCATGGTTTATGACTGGATCGGAAATAGATACACGCACGGTGAAAGAGGTGGATTTAAACCGCTATATGGGTGTATGGTATGAGATTGCCCGTATGGATCACCGTTTTGAACGAGGGTTGGTCGGGGCAACGGCGGAGTATACCTTGAAACCGAACGGAAAAATCAGGGTGGTGAACCGGGGATATAAGGAAAAGCTGAGTGGAAAATTAAAGACCGCGAAAGCAAAGGCTTACCTGCCCGATCCCGCTGTGCCGGGGAAGTTACGGGTTTCGTTTTTCCCTTTTATTTATAGTGATTATTATATTTTGGAATTAGAGCCGGAACACTACGAATGGGTATTGGTGGGTAGTTCTTCTCCCCGTTTTTTATGGATATTGAGCCGCACTCCGCGACTTCCGGAGGAAACGATTTCCCGGATACTCACGCGTGCCCGGGCCCGGGGATATAACGTGAATGCCCTGATGTTTCCGGAACAGAAATAATTGTGCGGTAGGGGAATGCCTATTTTACGTCGTGCCCGAAAGGGGTGAGGGCAAGGCTCGCCAGTTTAAAGTGCTGTAATCCGAAAGGAATACCGATAATTGTGATGAGGAACAGCAGGCCGAAAACGACGTGTGTTAGGAATATCGGGACTCCTCCCACGAAAAACCAGATAATATTCATGAAAATGGCCAGGCAGCCGTGTGCGGCTTTTTTGTGTATGATTTGGCTGCCGAATGGCCATAAGGCCAATATACCCAATTTGAGTGTTTGTAAACCGAAAGGTATTCCGATGATTGTGATAAACAATGCGATACTTGAGATAAAATATTCTATCGCAATCAAGATGCCTCCGAAGACAAGCCAGATAATGTTTCCTAAGATTTTCATACTTTCCAAAAATAATTAATTTTTATGATAGAGGGAATTTTTGTGGAATTTATTTATATTTGAAAATCTATTTTCTAATCTAAATATTTTTATTATGCAGGCAATTACTTCATTTCGTGCTGTTAATCTTACGATTACCAATTACAGGACTTATTTGTTCGCTCTACTTTTTGTTGCGGGCAATATACTGTTGCCTCAGCTTTGCCATTTGGTTCCCGATGGAGGAAAAATATGGTTGCCGATCTATTTTTTCACCTTGATCGCTTCTTATAAATTCGGAATAAAAGTGGGGTTACTTACGGCTTTGCTTTCTCCTTTGTGCAATCATCTGTTGTTTGGGATGCCGCCTGCCGGCATGTTGCCGGTGCTGCTGGTGAAATCTTCTTTGTTGGCGATAGCTGCGTCGTGGATTGCATTGAAAAGCGGGAAATTATCTTTGTGGCATATCTCTTTGGTGGTCTTGATTTATCAAATTGCCGGGGGAATGGCGGAATGGGGAATCAGCGGCTCTTTGTCTGCGGCTTTGCAGGATTTCCGTCTTGGATTTCCGGGTATGCTTTTGCAGGTTGTGGGAGGATGGTTTGTGTTAAAGTTGCTGGCAAAATATGAGATATAAAAGTTTCGAGGAAGTTTTATCGCGGTTTGAGAGGGTGTGTTTCGACGAGGATTTCGACCTGATTGTGGCGATTGCCAACGGGGGGATTATTCCTGCTGCGATTTTAAATCAGAAATTGGATATTGAAATTCAGTTGTTGAAATTACATTTGAGGGACGCTTCGCAAAAGCAGCTTTTCGATCGGCCTCAATTGTTGGAAGCTATAAAGTTCGACGTTGCCGGAAGAAAGGTTTTGTTAGTTGAAGATCGGGTAAAGACCGGAACAACCTTGAATTATGCCCGTTCCCTTTTAGAGGAGGCCGGAGCTGCTAAGGTGAAAACTTTTGCGGTGAACGGGAAGGCCGATTATTGTTTGTATGACGAGTTGTGTTTCCGGTTTCCCTGGCGGATCGATTGAGCGGCTTGCCGGAAATGATTGAAAAATTTTGCATGGCGGCGGGGTTTGTGTGGGATAGGAGGTGCATTTACATAAAAACATCTGAAAAATGAACAGACGAGAATTTTTAAAAACAGTAGCCCTGACAGGGTTGGCCACTTCTTTGAAGTGGGGCGACTCTATGGATTTGTTTGCTCAGGCTTTGCCTGCTTCTACTTCCGGATGTGATTTGGTGGCTGTGATGGGAGGTGAGCCCGCAGAAATGTTCCGTAAGGCCATTGCGGAGTTCGGAGGAATGGAAAAGTTTGTAAAAAACGGGCAGAAGGTGGTGGTGAAGCCTAATATCGGTTGGGATAAAGTGCCGGAATTGGCCGGAAACACCAATCCCGACCTGGTGGTGGAAATCATAAAAGAATGTTTTGCCGCCGGCGCGAAAGAGGTGGTTGTGTTCGACCATACTTGCGACGATTGGCGGAAATGTTATAAAAACAGCGGGATTGAGGATGCTGCCAAAGCTGCCGGGGCAAAGGTAGTTCCGGCGCATGAGGAATCGTATTACCGGGAGGTGGAGTTGCCTCAGGGTAAAAGTTTGAAGAAGGCAAAAATCCATACGGCGATTTTGGATTGCGATGTGTGGATCAATGTGCCGGTGCTGAAAAATCATGGAGGGGCCAAGATGACGATTTCCATGAAAAACCACATGGGAATTGTGTGGGACAGAGGTTTTTTCCATCGGAATGATTTGCAGCAATGTATTGCCGATATATGCACTTTGAGTAAACCTGCCGTCTTGAATGTGGTGGATGCTTACCGGGTGATGAAAACCAACGGGCCGAGAGGAAAATCGGCTGCCGATGTTGTGTCCCCGAAAGGTTTGTTTGTTTCTACCGATATTGTGGCTGTGGATACTGCTGCAACGAAGTTTTTCAACCAGATAGAAAGCATGCCGCTCGACGTGGTGGGGCATCTTGCCAAAGGTCAGGAATTAAAAGTCGGGACGATGGATATTGATAGCCTGAATGTGAAAAGGATAAAGATGTAAGATGCTGAAAAAGATTCGTATTACGGTTGCGGTGCTTATGTTTGCCGCTATCACATTTTATTTTCTGGATTTTGTGGGAGTGTTGTCCCTGTCATTCCCTAATCTTGCCCGTATCCAGTTTGTTCCGGCTTTGTTGTCCGGCACATTGGTGGTTTTGGGATTACTTTTGTTGCTGACATTTTTTTTCGGGCGGGTGTATTGTTCGGTGATTTGCCCGTTAGGGGTATTGCAGGATGTGGTGGCGTGGTTTGCCCGCCGGATAAACCGGAAAAAACGCTATTCTTTCAGCCGGGAGAAAAAACTGCTCCGCTATCTTGTGCTGGGGGGTGTCGTCGTGTCTTTCTTTTTGGGAGGGACTGTGGCGTTGAGTTTACTCGATCCTTACGGTGCTTTCGGACGGATGACCGTGAATGTGTTCCGCCCGGTGTATATGGGAATGAATAATTTGGGTGCTGCTATTCTGAATTATTTCGATAATTATTCTTTATACCATACGGATATTTATGTGTTGAGCCTGTTTTCTTTGTTGACCGGACTTATCACTTTTCTGGTCGTGGCTTTTCTGGCTTATCGTTACGGGCGCACTTATTGCAATACGATTTGCCCGGTGGGGACGGTATTGGGAGTCGTATCCCGTTGGTCTCTCTGGCGGGTGAGGATCGACCGGGAGGCTTGTGTGAGTTGCGGGCTGTGTGAAAGAAAATGCAAGTCGTCTTGCATCGATAGTAAAAGTAAGGTTGTCGACGGCAGTCGTTGCGTGGCTTGTTATAATTGCCTGACTTCTTGCCATAAGCAGGCCCTTTCTTATCGTCCTGTGTGGAAAAAATCAGCGACGGAGCCTGTTTCAGGAAACGATGCCGGAAAACGGCAATTCGTGGCGGCACTGAGTGTGGCTGCTTTGGCCATGATGCCCCGAAAAACCTGGGCAAAGGGTGTGGCTGCCATAGAAGGAAACAAAGCCTATAAAAAACAGCATCCGCTGAGCCCTCCGGGGGCTGTGAGCGCCGCTCATTTACTGGATCATTGCACGGCCTGTCACCTTTGTGTGGCGAAATGCCCGTCGAGAGTGCTGAAACCTGCTTTTATGGAATATGGTGTGGGAGGGATGATGCAACCTATGATGGATTTTGAGCATGGATTCTGTAATTTCGATTGTACGGTGTGTACGGAAGTGTGTCCCAACGGGGCATTGCTCAGGCTGACAAAGCAGGAGAAGCACACTTTACAGATGGGACGTGTGGTGTTTGTGGAAGAAAATTGTATTGTCCATACACAAGGAACCAGTTGTGGGGCTTGTTCGGAACATTGCCCGACCCAGGCGGTGAGCATGCAGCCTTATAAAAACGGATTGACGATTCCTGTTGTAAATCCGGATATTTGTGTGGGATGTGGCGGATGTGAATATGTTTGCCCCGTGCGTCCTTTCCGGGCTATTTATATTGAAGGGAATCCTGTTCACCAGCAAGCTGTTCCTTTTAAAGAAGCAGAGAAGAAGGAGATAGAGTTGGATGGTTTCGGTTTCTGACCGTTTGCGTGACACGAAGATAAACAGACTGCCCCAAAAGTGAATATAAAACTTTTGGGGCAGTCTGTTTTGATGGGTAACTTTGGAATTTCCGGTTACTGTTTTAATAGTTCTTCGCTTCGTCTCAGGGCTTCGTGTATGTTGCTGCAAACATTCGCTTCGCCGATGACCTCTGTGAATCCGGCTTTTTTAAGCGTTGTGTGTACCTGTTCATTTACCCCGGAAAGGATTACTTTGATCTTTTCTTTCGCCGATAGGCGGTAGAGGCTTTCCAGGTTATGAAGTCCCGTTGTGTCCATAAATGGAACTTTTCTCATGCGGATGATGCGAATGTCGGGTTTGTCGCCGATTGTTTTCATACATTCGTCGAATTTGTTAGCCACACCGAAAAAGAACGGGCCGTCTATTTCATATACTTCTACCCCTTTCGGAACGATTAATTTTTCTTCTTCATGGATAATTTCGCTTTCGTGGGAAAGGTCTATCTCATTTTTAGAAACCGTGATATGGGTTACTTCGCTCATCCGTTTCATGAACAATACCAGAGCCAGCAGCAAGCCCACTTCGATAGCGATAGTCAGGTCGAAGATCACGGTCAGCAGGAAGGTGGTCAATAGCACTGCCACATCTGATTTCGAATTTTTCATCAGCGATTTAAAAGTCCGCCATTCGCTCATGTTATAGGCAACGATCACCAAAACTCCAGCCAGACAGGCCATAGGGATGTGTTTGGTCAGCGGGCCTAAGAACAAAAGGATCAGCAATAGCACCACGGCATGTATCAGGCCTGCTATGGGGGTACGTCCCCCGTTGTTGATGTTGGTCATGGTACGGGCAATCGCTCCGGTGGCG
The DNA here is from genome assembly GCA_900541415.1 of uncultured Odoribacter sp. Taxonomy (GTDB): domain Bacteria; phylum Bacteroidota; class Bacteroidia; order Bacteroidales; family Marinifilaceae; genus Odoribacter. The sequence goes on from UQJP01000005.1 coordinate 89,562, forward strand.
GGAATCCCCCCGAAAAACGGGGTGATAATGTTGGCGGCTCCCTGGGCAATCAGTTCCGTGTTGGAGTTGTGTTGCTGCCCGGTTACCCCGTCGGCAACGGTGGCCGACAGTAACGATTCGATAGCTCCTAATACGGCAATGGTGAAAGCTGCGGGTAGAAGCTGGTTTATCGTTTCAATGTTGAATGCCAGTCCTCCGGGAGTGGGAAGCGAAGCGTTAATCTCGAAACGGTCGCCGATCGTTTCCAGTCCCGTAATCCCCGCATGATGACGAAGCAGATAGCTGACAACGGTCATCACAATGATTGCAACCAGTGAACCCGGTATTTTTTTTATGAATTTCGGGGTAACCACAATCAGCAGTATACTGCCGATGCCCACTCCGAGGGAGAGTAAATTTATCGTGTCGAAACTTTTAAAATAGGCCATCCATTTTGAGATGAAATCGGCGGGAACAGATGCCATGTTCAATCCGAACAGGTCTTTGATCTGAGTGGTGAAAATAGTCAGGGCGATACCGCTTGTGAAACCGACAACAATTGGATAGGGGATAAAACGGATAATTGTTCCCAGTTTAAAAGCTCCCATCAGCACCAGAATGATCCCTGCCATAACGGTGGCGATGGCCAGTCCTTCCAATCCGAATTGCTGGATAATGCCATATACAATCACGATGAAAGCTCCGGTAGGCCCTCCGATCTGTACGGAGCTACCTCCTAAAAACGAAATAATGAATCCGGCGATAATGGCCGTGATTAATCCTTTTTCCGGGCTTACGCCGGAAGCAATACCGAAAGCAATGGCTAAAGGCAAAGCCACAATCCCAACGATGATTCCTGCCATGAGGTCGGCAAAGAATTTCTCTTTGTTGTAATTTTTAATTGCACTGAATAGTACAGGTTGAAAATCAAAACGTTTCATGCTATTGTGTTTTTTCTGTAATGGAATGCAAAATTATAAAAAAATAATTTAAATAAAGCGGTAAGTGCAAGAGTAATGTGTGAGAAGATCGATAGAAAAACGATGAAATGAATCCGGAGTGGATGATACCGGGGCGGACGATTGTCTGGCCAGACAAAAAAAGGAAGAATGTGGACGCGGGTTACGGATCGTGAAAATGAATATTATTTATTGGCGGAACTGTTGTTTTCTCTTTAAAGACGGCTGTTGTGCGGGGTGGGGTGTGGCGTTTTTGTTTTTCATTTTTTAAAAGTGTTTCCAGCTAAGGAGGATTTTTTGGAATTTGTTTTATTTTTGTCGGATAAATTTCAACATCATTTTTATTTATGAGCGGATTTTTTGGTTGCGTATCGCGCAAAGAGTGTGTCGCCGATGTATTCTACGGCACAGATTACCATTCTCACTTAGGAACAAAAAAAGCCGGTATGGCATTTTATAACGGAACAGACTTTGTTCGGTCTATCCACAGTATTGAAAGTGCCTATTTCAGGAATAAATTTGAGCCCGATCTGGAACGGTTTATCGGTTCTTTTTTGGGGATCGGGGTTATCAGTGATATGGAGTCGCAGCCCATTACCGTGACTTCCCATTTGGGACGTTTTTCTGTGGTAACTGTGGGGCGCATTGATAATCTCGATGAGATCGCGGCTGAGTTGTTGAAAGAAAAAATTCATTTTGCGGAGTTGTCCGGTTCTTCGATCAATCCCACCGAAGTGGTCAGCATCCTGATCAATAAAGGGGAGACTTTTAAAGAGGGGATAGAGAAAGTGTATGAAATGGTGAAGGGGTCGTGCTCGTTCCTGATTCTGACGGATAGCTGCGTTTATGCCGCACGTGATAAATTCGGGCGTACGCCGATTATCATCGGTAAAAACGAATTCGGTTATGTGGTGGCAAGCGAAAGTTCGTCGTTTACGAATCTGGGTTATTCCATTGTGCGGGATTTGGGGCCTCACGAGGCGGTGCGGGTGTCGAAAGACGGAATCACTCCTATCATTGCTCCGGGATGCCGCAAACAAATCTGCTCGTTCCTATGGGTGTATTACGGGTATCCTTCGGCTTATTATGAAGGAATCAATGTGGAAGATGCGCGTTATCGTTGCGGGGCTGCTATGGCGAAACGGGATGAATTGAAAGCTGATTTCGCTGCCGGAATCCCGGATTCCGGGGTAGGGCATGCCATTGGATATTCCAATGCGAAAGGAATTCCTTATAAAAGGCCGTTTGTGAAATACACCCCCACCTGGCCGCGTAGCTTTATGCCACAAAACCAGAGTATGCGGGATTTGGTAGCGAAAATGAAGTTGCTGCCGAACGAGGCGTTTACCCGGGGATCGAGGATTGTGTTTCTCGACGATTCGATTGTACGTGGAACTCAGTTGAAAGACAATGTGGTGAAATTAAAGGAATGCGGTGTGAAGGAAGTGCATATCCGTATTGCCTGCCCTCCGTTGATTTATCCCTGTTGTTTCCTGAATTTTTCCACTTCGCGTTCTACGTTCGATTTGTTTGCCCGCCGGGTGATCCGCGATCTGGAAGGAACTTCCGAGCTTACGGACGAGATTTTGGAGCCTTATTCCAATCCCGATTCCGATAAATATAAGGAGATGGTGAGGGTGATGAGCCAGCATCTTCAGCTCGATTCCCTGCAATTCCAGCGTTTGGACGATCTGGTGGAAGCGATCGGTTTGCCGAAAGAGCAGTTATGCACGCATTGCTGGGATAATTCCAGCTATATGGAGTAACCGGAAACGGCGTGTCCGGTCGTGCTTGAAATATATTCCCGTAGGTTTGAACATTCGAAATCTACGGGAATTTTGTTTCAGGAAACACGCCTTTCGGGAAAGGAAAGATCATTCTGCCTGCTATGTTGTTTTATTTTTAAGTATTTTTAATATTTGTGTCTTAACGGAATATTTCGTGGATGGCGGAGGTTTCCGGATTTTTATTTTTCACCTATTTTATCTATCTTGCCTGTGTTGCCGTGAGCGTTGCAGCTTGTTGATTGGTAGGATGTTGAGTGGAAGATACGGTTTGAATTGACGGAAAGAGGTGCGTGTGGACATTTATCGGATAAGCCCGGCGGGAACAATATGGTTTTCGGCTTATTTGTTTTTCTCTTTTTATTTAAATGCTTATTCCACTTTATTTTGAAAGATTAATTATTATTTTTGAACGGGCAAAGAAACAAATCTAATTTTAATAATTAAACTCGATTTATGAAAAAAATTTTATTATGCTTGGGTGTGTGCTTATCAATGACAGCATTGGCTCAGCAAAAAGAATGGCTTGATCCGGGTGTAAATGGGATTAACCGTGCCCCTGCAAGGGCGTCTTATTTCGCTTATCCGAGTGAAAAATGTGCCGTGGAAGGGGTGAAAGAAAATGCTTCCAATTTTTTGTCATTGAATGGTTTGTGGAAATTTAACTGGGTAAAGGATCAAACCGAACGTCCGGTGAATTTTTATAAAACGGATTTTGAAGATCAGCATTGGGTGGATTTTCCTGTTCCCGGTTTATGGGAGCTGAACGGCTATGGCGATCCGGTATATAAAAATGTGGGTTATGCCTGGTCGAATCAATTTCGTCCGAATCCGCCGATGGTGGAAACCCGGAATAATCATGTGGGCTCTTACCGCCGCACGATAGATTTACCGGCAGACTGGAAGGGACAGGATGTGTTTTTGCATGTGGGTTCTGCCACTTCGAATCTTTATGTTTGGGTGAACGGTAAATATGTGGGATACAGTGAAGATAGCAAAGTGGCCGCCGAGTTCGATATTACCAAATATTTGAAACCGGGAAAAAACCTGATCGCTATGCAGGTGTATCGCTGGTGTGACGGCAGTTATCTGGAAGACCAGGATTTCTGGCGTTTATCCGGTATCGGACGGGATGTTTATCTCTATGCCCGGAATCCTTTGCATATAGAAGATATTTTTATTGTGCCCGATTTGGATGCGTCCTATAAAGACGGGACGTTGGACATCACGGCTTCGGTAAGCCGGAGCGGGGCTGTGGCCGACCTGGTGCTGGAAGACCAGCAGGGGAATGTGGTGGAAAAAGTGACGGTGAAACCCGACGGGAAAGGCAATATCCATACGGTGATGAAAGTGAGCAATCCTGCTAAATGGAGTGCCGAAGATCCGAATTTGTACCGTTTGTTGGTGACTTTGAAGAGTAATAGCGGTAAGGTGATCGAGGTGATTCCTCAAGCTGTGGGATTCCGTAAAATTGAGTTGAAAAAGGATTTGGGACAGATTTGGGTGAACGGACAACCGGTGCTTTTCAAAGGTGCCGACCGTCATGAAATGGATCCGCTGACCGGTTATGTCGTGACTAAAGAACGGATGTTACAGGATATTCGCATCATGAAAGAAAATAACCTGAATGCGGTGCGTACCTGCCATTATCCCGATGATCCTCTTTGGTATGAATTGTGCGACCAATACGGATTGTATGTGGTTTGTGAAGCGAATCTCGAATCGCACGGTATGGGTTATGGGGATAGGACTTTGGCAAAAGTGGAATCTTATAAAAAAGCTCATCTGGAAAGAAACCAGCGCATGGTGGAAATTTTCAAAAACCATCCTTCCATTATTTTCTGGTCGTTGGGTAACGAAGCCGGAGACGGTCCTAATTTCGAGGCCTGCTACCAATGGGTGAAAGAGCGTGACGCCAGCCGTGCCGTTCAATATGAGCGTGCCGGGGAAGCCGCTCACACGGATGTTGTTTGTCCGATGTATTCAGCTTTGGAAACTCTGGAAAACTATGCGAAAAACGATAAGAAATACCGTCCTTTCATCATGTGTGAGTATGCCCATGCCATGGGTAATTCTCAGGGAGGATTTAAAGATTATTGGGATTTGATCCGCAAATATCCGAAATTGCAGGGTGGATTTATCTGGGATTTTGTAGATCAGGGGTTGAGAGGATATAGCAAAGACGGCTCGATGATCTATACGTATGGTGGTGATTTTAACCTGTATGACGGTTCAGACGACAATTTTAACTGTAACGGAATTATCAATCCGGATCGTGTGTTGAATCCGACCATGACCGAGGTGAAAAAGATGTATCAGTCAATTTGGACTACTCCGGTAGATTTGCAGCAGGGCCTTGTCAATGTATATAACGAAAATTTCTTTACCGATCTTTCCGACTATTACATGGAATGGCAGGTTCTGGCCGAGGGAGAGCCTGTATTGACGGGTGTTGTGCCCGACCTGAATGTAGCTCCGCAAGAAACCAAACAGGTGAAATTGAATTATGACCTGAAGGGTCTGAACGGAAAAGAGTTGTTGCTGAATGTGGCTTATAAGCTGAAACGGGCGAAACAACTGATTCCCGCAGGCTGGTTGCAAGCCGAAGACCAGATGACGATTGTGCCTTATAAGGCTTTCAATGCTGTTATCGCAGAGAACAATCAAACCGTGAAGGTGGATGAGGATTTGGTGCATGTTGTCTTTACGACGGATGAAACGAAAGTGACTTTCGATAAACGTAGCGGGTGGATTAGAGGACTTTCCATGAATGGGCTGGATATGATCGAATATGGCTATTCTCTCCGTCCTAATTTCTGGCGTGCCCCGACCGATAATGATATGGGAGCTAATTTGCAGAACCGTTTCCGGGTTTGGAAAGAGCCGGAAATGAAGAAAACCGGTTTCAAGGTGGAGCAGAAGGGTAATAATGCTTTGGTGACTGTGAACTATGATATGCCTGCGCTGTCGGCTAAGTTGCAGATGACGTATGAGATCAATTATAAGGGTGAAATCCGTATCTCGGAAGCGATGACCGTGGATAAGAGCAAGGAAAAGATGCCGAACCTGTTCCGTTTCGGTATGCAGTTGGTGATGCCGGGACAGTTCGACCGTATCGATTATTACGGACGTGGTCCTGTTGAAAATTACAGCGACCGCCATTTCAGCCAGAATATAGGGCGCTATCAGCAGTTGGTGAAAGACCAGTATTTCCCCTATATCCGTCCTCAGGAATCCGGAACGAAAACGGACATCCGTTGGTGGAAACTGACCGATATTGACGGACGCGGGCTGATGATCCGTTCCGATGTGCCTTTCTCGGCTTCCGCTTTGAACTATTTGCAGGAAGATCTGGATGATGGAGTGCGGAAAGCACAGCGTCATTCCGGTGAATTGAAACCACGCGACCTGACAACTTTGTCGTTCGATTTAAGACAGTTGGGATTGGGCGGACGCGATAGCTGGGGTGCCTGGGCATGGCCGAAATACCAGATGCCATACGCTGATTATACCTTTAATGTGGTACTTACTCCGATTAGAAAACGGTAATTATCCCGTTTTTCCGATAAAATGAAAGGGCGGCTCTATATGGGCTGCCCTTTTTAATATCCGAATATCCACGACACTCCGAAACTAATGGACAAAAGTTGAAAGTCCCAGCGATTGAATTTTAAGTTTTTACTGTCAGAGTGGATGTTGATATTTCTATTTTCCAGAGTGGAAAGAGTTACTTCCGTGGCAAAGCCGTTTTTAATTCGTATGTATAGTCCCGGTTTCAGGGTGGTTGTCCACAGGAAATGCCGCCCGTCATGATCGGCTTTCAATATGCTTTGTCCCCATCCCGGCCCTGTTTCAAGCTGGAGAAAAAAACGGAGGACTTCCCCTTTTGAGTAATAGCGTATATAAGGCAGGCTTTCCAGGGTGTATTGATGTCCCTTGTCATCGGTCATGTATTCATATCCCAGATTCAATCCCACACAACATTGGCGGAGTATGAAATAACCCGGAGATACTGTGAATTTCAATGTGTATCCCAGGTCTTTCCGTCCCCAGTCCTGAATGGCTCGCCCTCCTCCTACGTAATTCAGACGGGCTCCCAGCACAAATTCTCCACCATACTGGGCATGGGCTGCAACACAGCATTCAAGCAGGAGAAATAAAAGAAATATCTTTTTCATAAAGCGGCTTGTGTTAATTGGTTCCCGCTACTCATTCAGGCTCTGTGTCAGCTTTTTCACTAACTTGTATTTATTAAAAAATTCTTTCAGGATTACGCGAAGCACGGTATAGGAGGGGATTGCCAGAATCATACCCGGAATCCCTGCCATGCTTCCCGCCATTAAAATCACTAAAAATATTTCCAAAGGATGGGCATGTACGCTATTGCCGTAGATTAGCGGCTGAAATACAACATTGTCGATCAATTGTGTCAGCAATAGTGCGATGGTCATATAGATTAGTAAAGGCAACAACTGGTGATAAAATTCCATATCCAAATTCAGTACCACCCCGACCGACAATCCGAAAATAACCCCGATCAGCGGGCCGATATAAGGAATGACGTTCAGGATTCCGGTTATCAAACCGATGACAATGGCGTTGCTGAATCCCAGTCCTACGATCGACAATCCGATGGTGTTCAGGGTCATCACGCCGAAGACCTCGAACAGCAGGCCGACAAAATAACGAATCAGCAGTTTCTGGATAGAATCCAGCGCATTCCTTGCCTGTTCTTCATAACGATAGGGAATAATGGCCAACACCATTCCGGAAAATAGCTTACTGTCTTTCAAAAAGAAAAAAGAAATGAATGTGATCGAAAAAAGGGCTACAAACAGGTCGCTCAGTGTGCCTGCAACCGTTCCGAACAAAGTTTTTACTTTTGTGATGTTGACAACCGAACTCAAACGCTCGGAGATATAGTTTTGAATATCTTCGTTTTCTTCGATCAATCCATAATGTTTCAGGAAATTCCCGGCATCTTCGATCGGGTCTTCCAGTTCACTGACGATATTGGTTACACTGACATTTCCCAAAGACTGAAATTCCCGCATAGCAAGCGGGATGATGGTGCTGAAAAAGAGAATAAACAAAGCCCACAGGCACAGCAGGGTTATACCCGCTTTCAGCCCCCGGGGCAACTGGTGCCCTTTGATCCTGATTTTTCCCAATAAGTCAATGATCGGCTTACCGATAAAAGAGATCACGGCGGCCACCAGCACATATACTATGATGGAAAAAAAATACCAGGAAAAGAATACAACGATAACTATTGCCGCTACTCCCAAAAAGTATTTTGTAAATGTATTCATTCCGCCGATTTTATTTCCCGTATCGATCCGGGCTATGTTATTTTCTTCGTTCATCAAATTTATATAATTTATCATATAATTAGGTAAAGCCCCGGAAAATATTTCTTTTCCAGACCCATTAATACACTCCTTGTCGATATAGCTGTAACTTTTATCCTCAATAAATCAGGCTATTCACAAAAACTTATACGGAAGATGTAAAAAAAGAAGAGGAAAAAGTCAGCGTATTAAAAACATTTATAATTTTATTACGTTGATTTCAGATAATAAATAACCTTATCTTATCATGTTCGGATATTTTAAAAGTATCTATTATGACGGGCTCCGCACCATGCCTCGCTGGGGTAGGATATTATGCATGATCGTTATTGCAAAACTGCTGGTCATGTTTATTGTCTTCAAACTGCTTCTTATGCCCAACTACCTGAACAGCCACTATGAAACGGATGAAGAGAAAAGTAATCATGTATTCGATAATTTAACCACAAAACCTTAGCCTATGACCTCTGAAATAACAGCAGCTTCGCTGGTGGAATGGTCCCGCTGGCAATTTGCAATGACCGCCATTTACCATTATATGTTCGTCCCGCTCACGTTGGGATTGTCGTTTTTATTGGCTGTCATGGAAACTCTTTGGGTGCGGACAGGAAACGATGAATGGCTGAAAGCCACAAAATTCTGGATGAAACTGTTTGCTATCAATTTTGCGATCGGCATTGCCACCGGGCTGATTCTTGAATTTCAGTTCGGCTCCAATTGGTCCAATTACTCCTGGTTTGTCGGCGACATCTTCGGCGCTCCCCTGGCGATCGAAGGCTTATTCGCATTCTTTTTGGAAGCCACCTTTTTCGCTGTTATGTTTTTCGGGTGGAACAAGGTCAGCAAAGGTTTTCACCTGACAGCCACCTGGATGGTGTTTATAGGCTCGAATATTTCTGCCTTGTGGATTTTGGTGGCTAATGCCTGGATGCAAAATCCCGTAGGCATGGAATTCAATCCGCTGACGGCACGTAATGAAATGTCGGATTTCTGGGCGATCCTGTTTTCGCCTACGGCTATGAGCAAGTTTTTCCACACGGTTACTTCTGCCTATACGCTGTCTGCCTGTTTTGTGATCGGAGTCAGCACCTGGTATATCCTGAAAAGACGGAACTACGAATTTGCCAGGAAGAGCATCCTGCTGGCTTCTGTTTTCGGCGTTTTCAGTATTCTGGCAACTATTTATACGGGCGACAGCAGCGCGCAGGATGTTACCCGTACCCAGCCGATGAAATTGGCTGCTATGGAGGCGTTGAACGACGGGCACGAAGGCGTTGCCCTGACCGTGATAGGGGTGTTGACGGACAGCGACACGTTGCCCACCACCCGCATGAAGGAAACCCGGTATGGAATAGCCATCCCGAAATTACTATCGTTCCTGGGCTATCATAATTTTGACGCCTATGTTCCCGGAATTAACGACATTCTTAACGGATATACTTCTTTCGAAGGTAAAACCTATCCTTCCATAGAGCAACGTATGGCTAACGGACGCACGGCTATCGAAGCCCTGAAAGGCTATAAACAGGCTGTGAAGGAAAAAAACGATACGCTTGCAGATCAACAGTTGCAAGTGTTGCGTGATAATTATGCCGATTTCGGATACGGCTATCTGGAATCGCCTTATGATGCCATTCCTCCTGTTCCGTTGGTATTTTATAGTTTCCGTATTATGGTGGGACTGGGAATGCTTTTTGTGGCACTGTTCGTTTTTTCGTGGTGGTATGCCAAAAAAAGGAAGTTCGATAAACTTCGCTTTTTCCCGTATATCGCTATTGTTTGTGTGCCGCTTGCTTATCTGGCTTCCCAATGCGGCTGGATTGTTGCGGAAGTGGGAAGGCAGCCCTGGGTGGTACAAAACCTGATGCCCACGAATGTCGCTGTCACCCGGATTGCTTCGGGGTGGGTGGTGACTACATTTTGGATGTTCGCTGTATTATTCACCCTGTTGCTGATAGCCGAATTGAAGATCATGTTCACCCAGATCAAGAAAATGTAAGCGGGCAAGGTCTTTTATAGATTTTGGATTTTCAGAAAAAGGTTCGATCATATTAACTGATTAAAGCACGAAATTATGTCACTATATTTTTTACAGCATTATTGGTGGATACTTATTTCCATTCTCGGTGGGGCTTTGGTATTCCTTCTGTTCGTTCAGGGCGGGCAAAGCCTCCTGTATACCATCGGCAAAAATAAAGCGGAACGCGACCTGATTGTCAATACCCTCGGGCATAAATGGGAATACACCTTCACAACGCTGGTGGTGTTCGGCGGAGCTTTCTTTGCCAGTTTCCCTTTGTTCTATTCCACCAGCTTCGGCGGAGCTTACGTGGTGTGGATGCTGATTCTGTTTTGCTTTGTGTTGCAGGCTGTGTCTTATGAATACCGGAATAAACCCAATAATTTTCTCGGCACGCGCACTTATGAGATTTTCCTCATCATTAACGGTTGTGTAGCTCCTTTCCTTTTAGGGGCTGCCGTTGCCACTTTTTTCACCGGATCGCCTTTCCGGCTCGGAACGATGCATGATGTGGAATGGCTCACTCCCTGGCGGGGTTTGGATGCGTTGTTCGTATTTACTAACTATACACTGGCTTTTGCCGTGTTTTTTCTGGCGAGAACTTTAGCCTGTCTTTATTTTATTCCTACGATCGATAATGAAATGATCCGTGAAAGAAGCCTCCGGCAATTGCGCTATAACTCCGTTCCTTTCGTGGTTACATTTTTATTGTTTCTGGGTTTGATTTTATGCGGTAGTGGATATGGGATTAGTGATGGAGGAACGGTTGAACTGGTTCCTTATAAATATTTTTACAATTTGTTGGAAATGCCTGCCAATACCCTGATTTTTGTTGTTGGAGTGGTCTGTGTGCTCTATGGCATCATCCGCACCCTTGTTTGCCCGGATTGGCGCAAAGGCATCTGGTTTTCGGGAAGCGGCACAATCCTGACCGTGGTCGCTTTGTTTATCCTTGTGGGATTTAACAACACGGCTTTCTATCCTTCGTCCGCAGAAATCAATTCATCCCTCACCATTTATAATGCTTCGTCTTCTTTGTATACCCTGAAAACGATGTCTTATGTGTCGATCATCGTTCCTGTTGTCATCGCTTACATTTGGTATGCCTGGCGTTCCATGACCCGCAAACCGATGGACACAAAGGAATTGGATGAAGCCGACAATAAATATTGATTTTAAAAAATTCGAAGCCTATGCTTTTAATTACAACGAATACCATTGAAGGAAAACAGATCACCCATTATTATGGGGTGGTTTCCGGCGAAACGATTATCGGGGCAAACCTGTTCCGCGATTTATTTGCCGGCATACGCGATATTGTCGGCGGACGGGCGGCCTCTTATGAAGAAGTGCTCCGGAAAGCCAAAGATACGGCTTTACAGGAAATGGCTGACCAGGCCAGCCAAATGGGAGCAAATGCCGTCATCGGTATCGATCTCGATTATGAAACCGTGGGGAACAGTATGCTTATGGTGACCGCCAGCGGTACTGCCGTAAATTATAACGAATAAATTCGGTTACCTGTACACGATTGCTAAGTCTATCTTGTAAATAAAAAGGAGCTATCTGATGCTGAAACTTCAGATAGCTCCTTTTTATTTTATTTATTCATTTTTGTCTTTTGATGCTCTTCTTTCAATAAAGGCCAATTAGGATCGTAAACGTGCTCGAAATTCAGAATTGTCAGTAATTCCTGCACTTTATCCGGGCGTTCCGCCGCCAAATCGTGTACTTCCGAAGGGTCTGCCGCCAGATTATACAATTCGGTTTTTATTTTACTTTCGTCTTTGGAAACATTCAGGCGGATCAGTTTCCAGTTGCCTTTGCGCAAGGCCTGCCGTCCTCCTCCTTCGTGAAATTCGAAATAAAAGTGTTCATGTTCTTTTTGTTTACCTTTACCTGTCAGCAAAGGCATCAGGCTGATTCCGTCGATGCAGTTTCTCACTTTCACTCCCGTTAATTGGGCGAAAGTCGGTAGCATATCCCAGAAAGAACACATAAAATCGGTTTCTCCCTGCCGGATCACTCCCGGCCATTGAACGATAAACGGAACCCGGATGCCCCCTTCGTATACGTCCCGTTTGTAGCCGCGGAAAATTCCGTTGCTGTTAAAGAAATCGGGATCTGCTCCTCCTTCTTTGTGAGGTCCGTTATCGCTGCAAAACACAATGATGGTGTTTTCATATAACCCCAATTCTTTCAATTTAGCGACCACTTGTCCCACATATACATCGAAACGATAGATCATTGCCGCAAAGGTGGCGTGCGGTTCTTTCTGTGAACAATAACCTCCGTTGCGGAACATGGGCCCTGAATCACATCCTTTAAAAGGTTTTTCCGGATATTTCCCCCGGAATTTTTGTATGATACTGTCTTCCGGAACAATCAATTCCGCGTGCGGAAGTACATAGGGTAAAAATAAGAAGAATGACTTATCCTTGTTTTTGTCCAGGAATTGCAAAGCCCTTTCATGAATCAAATCCTGCGTATACGACTCGAAACCGCCGTTATAGTTGCCCGTCAGTTCCACCCGCTTTCCGTTGTCCCACAAATGGTCTGCGTAGTAATTATGGGCTTGTAATTGTCCGTTATACCCGAAGAAATCGTCCACGCCCTGGGCATTGGGATCTCCTTCGGCATTGGGAGCCCCCAGACCCCATTTCCCAAAGCATCCGGTTGTATATCCGGCATTTTTAAATACCTGGAAAATATTATTCGTTCCGGCAGGTAAAGACATATCCCCTTCCGGTTTCACGCCTTTATTGCCCCGGATCGGAGAGTGCCCGGTGTGCAACCCCGTCATCAGGCTGGCACGTGAAGGTGCGCTCACCGTTGTTCCGGAATAGCATTGTGTGAACCGCATTCCTCCCAGTGCCAAACGGTCGATATTCGGAGTTTGAAATTTTTCCTGTCCGTAACAACTCAAATCTCCATAGCCTAAGTCGTCGGCAATAATGAAAACCACATTCGGGGCTTTTTTCTCCTTTGCAGGTGTTACTGCGTTTGCGGCCTCTACTGCGCTAACTCCCAACACTACACCGGTTAATATTAAAGTTTGATTCATAATGATTGTTTTGATAGTTAACCTAAAGATACTATTTTATCTGGTTCCGTAAACCAATGTGCGTGTTCCGTCCCAACTCACCGCTTCAATTCGGGTGGAACCGTCCGGATAGGTTACCGTGGTTGCGGATTTGTCGGCATAATTCGTAAACGGTAAAGTGGCTTTCACCAATTCTTCTCCGGCATACGTTTCGAATACAACTACATTTTTCCAGGCAGAAGCGGTTACCAGACGGGATGAGCCACTGCCGGAAACTCCTTCTCCTGTTGTACCCACGACTGCCGCTTTGTTTTTGAATGCTTCCACACTGTTCCCGGAAATATAATAAATCACGGGGGAAGCAGGCGCCGGATACCCCATTGTGTTAATCTCTGCCTTAAATTCATCCACTTCCTCTTGAGTGATCGTCAGATGAACTACGCCTCCGTAATCGGAAACATCGTGGTCATAGGGTTTCAGCATTCCGCATTTTTCAAAGAACTCCAGCATATTCGCGTTCATCACTTTACAGGTGTTCCGCATAAAATTGAACTGTAATTCTTTATTGCTTAGGCCAGTTTCATCTGTTTTACGGATAATTTCTATTATCTGGGGATAAAAATCTTCTGTCCCTAATCCGGCCATCTTGTTATATAGCTGCAATTGCCAGAACGGACACAACCGCACAAACAGGTCGCCTGCTCCGGTTTCCGGATTCGGGTTATTTTGTCCTTTCTGGAACAGCCAGTTTTGTCCGCCGATGATTCCATTGTTGAAATAGCAATTGAATCGGTTTCCCACCATAGAGGCTCCGCCTGCTCCGTCGCCCACTTTTTCCTGTTCGAGCCGGAGGTTGTCCGGTGAATAATGATATTGTACCGTGGCTGCATAAATGTTGTTGGTCACTTCTGTGGTTCCCTGCCATTTCAGCCCCGGCCGTACCTGATTTACGTGTCCGAATTCGTGTCCGATTTCCCAACTGTTAGAACGGATGTTTTCCGGAGAAACATTCAAAGAGGGGAAAGATACTCCCAAACTGTTGGCGTTCGGGTTACCACTGTAACTCCGGCGGGCGAACATCCTGTTCGTGGTGCGCCAGTCGAACTGGTCTATTCCCATAATGTCCTGTTCCATCTTGATGATATTATCGTACTCTTGTATCATTTCACGTCCCCGATCCGGATTTTTGGCCGATAAAGTTGCTTTGTCAAAGGCCAGTTGCACATATTTCCCCCGGATGTCCAATATTCCACATTCGGCTGTCTTTTCATTTTCCACTAAGGTTTGCCAATAGGTGTTCTGATCTCCCCGTTCCAGGTCGAAATAGCCGTTCAGCATCCCCGAAGCGATATGAATTTTCACTTCAGGAGCCGATTCGTAATTATCCGTATAATAAGAAATGTAGCCCAGTCCTTTGTTTGTGATCGTCAGCACATTGGGGCCGGGAGTCAGGGTATAGTAGGAATTGGTTTCATTTCCCTCTTTCGTCCAATCCATAACGCATAAAGAGACGGGCGAATCAATGTCGTCCACAAAAATAACAGCTCGTTCATTGGCTTCGAAATATATGCCCGTAGGGTTTTCGAACTTGCTGTAAGCCGAAGTCTTCAATTTCCCGGATAAAGTTTCCACAGTCATATACGGCTGGTAAGTAGCCACGCGCTCCAGGGGATAATTCCCATCTAAAATACTCAAAGCCAATTGTTTCAGAAAACTGTCGTCTTCATCCGACAAGGCCAGAATCTGTGCGCGTGTTACTTCCGGTTTCAAGGCAGAGCAAGTTTTGTCCGTAAACAAGTCGGCAGCAGCGCTCAAGGTTGGCTTTTTATAAAATTCCATTTCTGCACAACTCACAAAATTATTAGCCCCGGAATTTACAATAAAGCGGATAGCGGTTACATTTTCTAATGTTTGGGGAAGCAGTATGGTGGACAAGGTTGTTTTCTCCTCGAAATCATACTCTCCGTATTTTACAAAACTTCCGCCATTGGCCTGGTATTCCAGTGTGAATTTACCGAAATGTCCGTTTCCATTACCATCCTGGCGGGGATAATAGTTAATGTAGTCTACCGATGAAGCATCTTTCAGGTAATAAGTCAATGTGATGGGAAATATATCTGCACTTCCCTGTAATGAGTTGTATTGATTGGTGTAAATCCCGTCGTAGGAGTTTTTGATGGAAGCCGCTCCATAGTGGTAATCCAGATTGTCCGGTGCGAGTACGCTTACGGCTGTTGCATTGTTTATCTCCAGTTTCACCGCTTCCCCTAATGAATTGGGATCTCCGGGAGTGTAATCGGAATTTCTGGCCTGCTGGAAGACAGGGATTTCTTTGATAAGGCCGCCTCCCTTTTGCTCTACAACGATTTTTCCGCTACGATTTGAAGCCCCGTTGTTCCGGATAGCAAAGCGGAAGGTGGTTGTGTCTGCCCCGGTTTGTTCCAAAGGTAAAATCCATTCTTCCCCTTCGGTCACCGTTACGTCGAAGACCACGTTCGTAATGACCCGGAAACGGATCACACTGGAATCGGCTGTCAGGGTGGTGAATTGTTCGGGAGCGACTTTCAGAGCTGGTTTTGACCCTAACTGCCACACGGTTAATGTCCGTTCTTGTCCGTTCCCGGTCACCGATATTTGGCAGGATCGTTCTTCCGGAGTTTGGTTAGAAGCCACATTCACCAGCAATTGGTTTACTCCCGGCAACATACTGCGGGTGACACCGCACCAATCCACGTTTTCTGCCAGATCGGCATTCCATTCGCCGGACACCAGCACCTGAAGCGCTGAAGTCCGGGAAATCGTATCATACATCAGGGAATCTCCTGCCGAAAGATCGTCTCCTGTTATCTCCATTCCTATGATGACCGGAGCCACCGTGTCGTTATCGTTGCAGGCTGTCAGGAAAATCACGGCCCACAGTAATATGAGTATCGGTATATTTTTCATATCATTCATTTAATCAGTATATGCATTACTTTTTCGTCACAGAGCCGTTCACAATGGTCAGTTCTTTACCACTCGGATCGGTTACGGTGAGATGAGGATATTTTTCCTTGTTGGTAAATTCCTCTACCAACTGCAATTTCATTGCAGCGTGATAGCTATCGTTGATCTGGATGGTCTTCAACCGAATTAGCCGATTGACCGCTTTTATAAATTCTTCTAATTTGGGAGGTCCCTGTGCCGCGCCGATCGTACCGCCGGTAGGCTGTCCCGTCCCCCCGATCAGCAGGGTTTCTATGGTCGGGAACAATTCCAGTTCATCCAATAGTAACGGTTTCTTGCGGACTTCGAATTTCAGCGAACATTGCTCGACAAAGGTGGCGTAGGAATAAGCTTTACTTGCCGAATATCCCAATCCGCTAATATCTCCGAATGCTTCTCCGAGTTTAGAGTTGTTATCCGGTCCGTTTTTCGGCCGGAATACATAGGTGTCGTTCGGATTTTTGGTGGTTATCGTCTGCGCTTTCGGCCCTAACCATTCATCTTCACCCGTTCTCTTGATATATACCGACAGGGCTACGGTTCCTCCGGGCAGAAGGGTCAGGTATCCTTCGCACTTGGCGGCTTCGAAGGTGAATGTATATTCACTGCCGCCATATCCGGTGAATGACACACGGATGGAATCGATGTCGGGCTCTGGAGTTTCCCATTGTATTTCAGTGGAATAAGCGTAAACTGTCGTTGTTATTTCGTGTCCCAGTCCATCCAATTCCCCGGCATGATCCAAAATCTGGATTTTAGGCATTTCAGGAGCTTTTTTATCGGTGGTAAATGGGTATTCTACGGTGTCGGTGTGAATACCGGCGATATTCTCCGAATAATAACGCAGTATGTAGGGCGTATTGTATTCCAGATCGGTAAACTCGGCGTTTACCGATTCCTCTTTGGTACGTGACAGGGAAGAATTTAAAGTCCCGTCGGCATCATACAGGTTAAAAGTTGTTTTAGCAAAAGAACGGCTGTTGTTGGCTGCCCATTTCAGGTAAATCCCATTTTCAATGACGCTGGTCACCATGCCCTGCACCACTTCCACGGGTTCTGTCCTCCAATCCAAAACATGCAGTTGTATACTGTCGGTCACAGTTTTGCCGTCGATGCTACAAGAAGTGACTTTAAAATTGTAATCTTTCATCTCCAGCTCCAGCCACAATGAATCTTCGAAATGGGTCAGCTTCTTATATTCTACCTCATTCCCGGTATTTATCCAGCTAACGTCGATCATGGTCAGTTGACTTGCTTGTTCCGGCAAATCCCAACGTAACAGGGCATATCCATACCCGCTTTCTCCGGTCAGATTCGAAATAGGGCTAAAGTCCTGTCCTTCGGAGTATAGCCATCCGTTTTTTCCCTCCTTATCGCATCCGCTTAGTAATATGCCTATCATCCATGCGATAACAAGTATTGATTTTTGAAATATTCTTTTCATAGCCATACTTAATTATTTAATAAACCAATTGTTCTCATTTTTCAGAATTGCTTGGTAGCGTTCTGCCTCGCCTTCTTCAAACTTTCCGGCCACGCGGTCGGCCACAAATTCTGTGTCCCCCATATTTCTTCCCATGCGGATAAGGGTAAACCAGCGTTGTCCTTCGTAAGCCAGTTCCCGGGCCACCTCATCGGCTATCTGACCCGACATTGCTTTCAGGGAATCGGCTCCTGTTACACATTGGTCGAATATTTCCGAAGGATCCAGGCTTTCCAGACTGACACGGCTACGTACTCCTTTGCAGCCGGACGAAAACGTGGTATACAAATCGGTAAAAGGTTCCTGCCAGCTTCCGTTTTTATAATAATCGGTGGCAATACCTTCATTCAGGACAGCCAGGGCTGCGTCGTAGTTGCCTGAGAAAGCCAGTGCTTCAGCCAGCATCAGGCTGACGCCTCCGCCCCGGTAAATATGTACGTAAGCGTCACTGAAAAATTCACTGGTGGAAACTTTCAGACTGTATTTGGTGACCAGATAATCGGATCCGCTTTGCATATAAGTTGTTCCGCTTCCCCGATGGGAATCCCCCAGCCGATAGTTAGACGATGCGTTCATCCGCTCGTTCTCGAAATAATCCACCGCTTTTTGGGTGGGTGCGAAATAATACACATTCGGTGCTTCATTCGAGAAATAGTATTTCAACTGCTGTTCCTGACGATAATAAGCGTTGAAGGTAATTGTGGTGATCAGTTCATACTGGCTGGTTGAATTGGCTTCCACGGTGAAGATTTCCGACCAGGAAGAGTTGCCGTAACGTGACAGGTTTCTATACACATCCTGATCCGGGGAAAGTGCTTTCAGGAAATAATTCACCGCCTCCTGATACTGCCCTGCCCATAAGGCTAATTCTCCATATAAAGCGTTTGCCGACATGTTCCGGCAAAGCAGGGTTGAATTGGTATTTCCCAGTACGGCAGTCCAGTCTAAATTCTGGAAAGCATCGATACCGTCTTCTCCTCCCTGCATGTAGGTTTGCAGGAAAACGGGTAATTCTTCCAGAGTCAGAGGATACATGCTTTCTTCATTGTCTGATCCTACTGCCGTGGTATAAAATTTTGCTTCTCCGAACAATTTGCCTGCCGTCATCAGGCACCATGTCTTTAGGCAAATGGCCTGGGAAATCATCCCTTTGTAGACATTCGCGGGAATATCTCCCGGCACTTCCTGATTGTATTTTCTGACCCGGGTCAGAAAATCATTGCAGTTGATTACCACGTCATAGTACTCCTTCGCATGGCTGACTTCGGAATCCGGATTGGCTTCGTAACGGAATATCCGCCAATAATCTTCGGTAGCGTTCTGGGTGGGTTTTAATAAATCCCCTTTCAGTTCGGAAAGAATGATTGTTTTTTCGGCCGTTTTGGCAAAAGAAGCGTACAATCCCATAAAAGCCCCGTAAATTTCGCCAATAGAAGAATAGTGATCTTCTGCTTTCAGCTTCATGTCGGAATCTGTTTTGAGTAATTTTTCACAGGATAATATGGATAAGGCCATGATGACCAGAGCCAGTTTTTCAAAAAATATTCTTATTTTCATTTTTCTTCTGTTTTCAATGTTAGAAACCAAGCCGGATACCTAATTTAATGGTGGTGGCACCCGGAACTTTTCCGTAATCTACACCTAACATGTGATGATCGTATGAATAGGCAAATTCCGGATCATAACCCAGATATTTAGTCCAGGTAATCAGGTTGTCGGCCGATATATACGCCTGCATTTTCTGGAAAATCCAAAACTTATCCGGATATTCATAATTCAACGTCAGGTTCTTTAATTTCAGGTAAGATCCGTCTTCAATCCAGCGGGACGAAAAGGTGCTATTGTCCATCGGATCGCCATATACGGCGCGGGGAATGTCCGTTTGTTGCCCTTCGTATCTCCACGCTGACAATACGGCTTGCGTCTGGCCGAAATAGTCTTTCATGCTTTCGCCCTGGCGGCGGACGGCATTATAAATTTTATTACCGTAAGAATAGGTGAAGTGTGCGTTCAGCATAAAGTTTTTATAGCGGAACGAGGTATAAAATCCCCCGTAGAAATCAGGGGTGGCATCCCCTAAAATCACCCGGTCTTCCTGATTGATCACACCATCTTTATTCTGGTCTGTGAAATGCATATCTCCCGCCGCATAATTCAGGCCTTTGTAGTTCTTTAAACCGGCGTTTTTAGCCTCTGCCGTTGTGGAAAACACTCCTTCTGCCTGTAATCCGTAGAAGGCATAGGGGCTTTCTCCGACACGGGTAACGATTTGTCCGCCGTCCGTTAACGTGATCACCGATTCGTTCGATCCTCCCAATGATTTTATTTCTGCTTTATTCCGGGATAGGGTTGCTCCCAGCGCCCATTCGAATTTTCCTCTTCGCAAAGCAATGGCATTGACGCTGAATTCTATCCCCTGGTTCACCATGCGTCCTGAATTGACATAACGGAACTTAGAGCCGAAATTATCGTCCAAATATTGCCGGACTACCATGTCTTTCGTCTCGTCCCGGAACCAGTCCACCGAAATAGCGAATTTCCGGCCCCTTGTGGCGAAATCCAGTCCCAGATTCACACCGTCAACATATTCCTGGGATAATTTATTGTTTGGAATGTTCCCGCGGACAATGCCTCCCATCGTCTCAAAATTCACACCTTCGTAGTAGTATTCTCCCAGCATGGGGGGCATCATTGCATTTCCTTTGCGTGAAAACTCTGCCCGTAAAGTCAAATCGCTCACAAAATCAAAATCTCTCAGGAAAGGTGCACCTTTCATCCTCCATGCCAGATTGGCCGACGGATAAAAACTGAATAAGGCGCTGTTTTCTCCCGTGACAGAACTTGCATCCGCCGATACGCTCACTCCGGCATATAATTGCTTGCGGAAAGCATAAGTCGCATTTAAATAGTAATTGCCGAAAGTCCATAAGTTATCGTAACCACTCAGGTTTTTACCCGAAGCGTCTTTCACGCTGCTGATGCTTTGGTTGTAATCGGTGGCAGTGTTCAGCCCTTTGGCAAATTCATAGATACGGTTTAAACGTAAGAGCTGTGCTCCGGCACTTGCTGTCAATTCATGGTCTTTATGGATAGTTTTTGTGTAATTTAAAGCGATGTTTCCATAATAGGTAAACGCTTTACTTACTCCGTCCCGGACCGTGTTTTCAGCTCTTCCGCCTTCCAGCGGTAAAATAGATTCTGTTGAAACCCCCGGAATGAAAAACTTGTCCGTGGCATAGGAATAATGAATGCCGGCAAGCCCTTTCAGTGAAAACCCGTAACCGATGTTATAGTTTACGCCCAGGTTTACCATTGTTTCGTATTGGTTGTTTTCTCCGGTAACCTCTCTGGCTAACATGGCGGGATTACTTACCCTGAACAAATCGATCGGTGCCCAAACGGACAGGTCTTGTCCTGCCGTTCCTTTTTTATACGGGCTTTCGATAGACGGCTTTAAAATGGCTGCCAGCAAGGGGTTTACTTCAGGTATCATTCCCTGTTCATGGATAACGGATTGCAGATAGTTGAAAGACATGTTAGTGAACATACTTACTTTACGCGACATTTGCATATCTCCGTTAAAACGTAAAAAGTAGCGGCTTAATTTAGAGCCGTCCATAATGCCTCCTGTGTTCAGATATCCTCCCATTAAAGCATATTTGGCAACAGCATCACCACCTTTCACTTTCAGCAGATTCTCTGTGGTGAAAGCCGGTTTGAAAATTTCTTTTTGCCAGTCTGTGTTATTTTGATAGGTGTAATCTTTTGATCCTGTTTTCAAAAACGGGAAAGCCTGCAACAGCTCGTCTCCTTTATATTGGGTCAGTCCCAATTGGGTAAGGTATTGATTGAATTGATTCCTGTCGAGCAATGACAAAGTGCGCCCTACGAAGCTCACTCCATTGACGGTTTCTATTTCAACCCGGGTATCCATGTCCAGAGCATGTTCCGTATTTACCAAAATCACACCGTTCGAAGCTGTTGAGCCGTAGGCTGAAGCATCGAATCCCTTTACTACGGTGATGTCCGATAGCTCTTTAATGGAAACCGTGTTCAGTAGGTTTCTGGAATAACCCGTAAAGGCTGGCGATAATTCCTGGTTCGTCAGTATGGGCATCCCGTCCATGACAATTAAAGGGGTGTTTTGTCCGGTCAGTGAATGTGTGCCCCGTAAGGAGATAAAATTGCCTTCACCGGGCATCCCGCTTTTTTGTAAAGCCCGGATTCCGGGTAGGGTTCCCGCCATAAGTTCATCAACGAATACGTGTCCACGGTTTGTCTCGTCCACGCTGACAACAGAAGAAATTCCGGTCTTTTCGTCGCTCCGGTTTTTCTTTAGCGGTAATACAATTTCTTCCGGATAGCCTTTAACGGTTAAGGGAATCAAATACACGGTAAGAAAAGTGCGCCCGTACAGTAATATCTGTTCCTCGTGAAAGCCCGGATACTTTACAATGATATGGTGAGGAACTCCGTTCACTGAAAGCATAAATTCTCCTTTGGCATTTGTCAGTTCCGATTTAGTCATATTATCCGCAGATATGGAAACTCCCTCTAAAGGAGAATTAGATGCGGAATTGAATACTTTCCCCCGGATTTCTATTTTCTTTTGCTCTTGCGCATAAACCAGATTTACGGCAAATAGCAATAATACCAGTATAAAATTTCTCATGTTCATAGCGCAAGTCATTAATAAATATTAGCAGTTGGTTGAAAGAATATGGAATAAACCGATAGCGCCTGTGTCCCTCCGGTTCCGCCCACAGCGCGCATCGAAATCTGGGTCGGCGTTTCTGCATAGACACTGCCGATGGTAACCCGTTTGTTTATCGTGATCGACGTTCCGGCTGTGACATCTTTATAATCTTTCATATTTACCCGCGTCACATATTCGTCATTGATGTAAATATCAAAATCTGTCGTCAGGTCGTCGCTCTTTTTAAATACAAATTCAAATTTATATTCTCCCGGAATCTGTGTGATTTGCCGGAAAGTTCCTGAAAGGGTTGTTTTGCCTAACGTCCAGCTCAATTCGGTGTTGAAGGGAGCGGTGTTGCTGGCATCGATCGGAGGGACCGTAACCTTATAGCCATTCTCGCGGCTGGATTCCACAACCGGCGTATCGGTAACCGGATCATCGGGATTGTCTCCCGTTATCTGGATCACGATTGATTCGGCTTTTTTGGAATAAATGTCGTTCATCAGATAGGTTTGGCCTGAGCCGTCCGACGGGAAAATCATAGAGCGGGGTATGTATAAGTCTGTCACTTGCCATACCAGCCCATTCGAGAATTCCATCATATTTCCCGTTTGCTGGTAGCGGGGATACCAAACCGTGTTATACATCGAATAAATTTTATCTATTGCCGTGAAATCGGAATAACAGCCCGAATAAGGAATAGAACGGGTCAGCCAATTATTGAGCGTCAGGGAATCCTCGGCCGTCGGTGCTTCTCCGGTATAATCCCGGAGCGCCTTATAATAACTCCCGATCTCATCCTGCAACACCCAGTCCGGGGTTAGCAATAAAGTAAAAAGTTGATTTTCACGATCCAGTTTCGTTTGATTATAAAACCGATTGACATACAGGAAAACCGAGTCGTAAAGCGGACGGCCGATGGCATCGACTTCCCCCGTGGGGGTGCTGTTTTTTTCGTCGAACACGGTGTCTTGTTTCGCTTCTATCAACTCCTGTAAAATCGTATATTCAGTGGACGATTGTAAATAATCTTTCAGATTGGGCTGCAATTCCAGCCATCCTCCGATTTCCTGTACCACTCCGTTTTTGCAAATCATGTCCGTTTTCACCAATCGGCAGTTGTTTATCCGGAAACTGATGTTGTCATCGGAATATATGCCTAATTTCTTTCCTGAAAAAGAAGTTATCCGGGTTTGATTTTCCATGTTCACCGTGGTATAGGGCAATATAGAGATATGGTTCTTAACGGTTAATATCCGTAATGAATCCGACAGGCCGGATAAATCGGGCACCTGATCGTTTGAAGGAACCCAAACGGTCAGTTCTGTATTACCGGAAAAAATTGTGTCGGCTCCGGTTTCCCGAAGTAAGGCCGTGAATTTGGAATATTCCGGGCATCCTTCTAAATATTCTAATATGGTTTGATTGGTCACTGTGGCTTGTCCCACCTCATAATGGTCGTTCCATTTGGGGGTGCAGGCTACCAGTGAAAATAACATAAACCATGTAGCTAACTTGTTTTGTATCATGATTATATCAAATTATCGGTTCTAAAATAAACATATCCAGCAGCATTTCGCCCTGACGGGATCCGACGGACACACGGATGGTGTGGGATTTTGTTTCCGTGAAAGTCACCATTCCTAATTTGGTGATCCAGAAATTGTCGTATCCCGGAGTGTAAGCTGTAAATTCACCTCCAATGGTATTTCCGTCTATCGATACCCTGTATTTACCTCCTGTGTTTTTCGTTGTCTTGTAGAATGGCCATACGCTATAAGTGCCTTTGGGAATGGGAGGGGTGATAAATTCTACAAATCCCACCGGGCCCGGGGAAATATAAAGGCAGTCTCCGTTCAGGAATCCGTTTCCTTTAAAGTTGTAAGATCCTTCGGTGAACACGATGTAAGCCACAGCATCCCCTTTGGTCACGGGCGTAGATTCCCACTTTAGGTATGGGGCGTAATCGTCGGCAGCCATCAGGGTTTGGGTTTTACCCAGACCTTCTTGTCGGTAAGTGGATATTTTTTCAAAATTCACATAGTCGGTCAATTCAACTAAAGTAATCATGGAAGAAGGCTCTGCCATTTTCAGCACACCGTCTAATTCATGCAATACCCCATTTTTCAAAGGTATGTTATAAGACGTTTCATTCAGGAATTTCACACCTCCATCCGTAGCGTCCTCGTTGAAAAGAATATCGATAATCCCGTCGTCTTTAGCCAGTATTAATTTATTGGCGGCCATCGTTTCCAGTGCCACTCCTTTGTTGTCCACCAATTGATGGGTGGTCGAACTGGAGCCGTCCCCCGCTTTGGTTACAGACCCGTATTCCAGACGCTGGATGATGTCTTTCCCGTACATTTCGCGGTTGAGCAGGTGATAACGCACATATTGTTCCACCTCTTCATCGCTCAGAGGTAATTTTGCCTTCAATTCGGCAAAATCGGCATACCCTTTAGCATGATATATTTCATCGGGCACCACAAAGAGCGTCCTTCTGGATTTCATGTTTTTCACACTATTATCCTGTAATTGGGAAAATAAGGCTTTTGTTGAATCGGGACATGCATTAATCATCTCGTTCATGATCGAATAACGCTCGGAATGAGCCTGAAGGTAGTCCATAAAAGTGTTTACCACCGGATCGATGACATGGTCTAATTCATGGATGATGCCATTCACCATCACTTTGTCGTAATTGATGATTTTAGACTTTTGATTCAGGTATACAGCTCCATCGTCCCCTGAAGTAAACAAACAGGCCAGATAATCGCCGCTGGCTGTGGTATCGGCCAGTTTGCCGTTTCTAAAAGATGACAGATACATCGTTGTATTCGGCAGGGTGTGGTATTTCACCAAAGTCTTTGCCGTTTCTTCATCCAGATCTTCAACCCGGTCAATATTGTATTTCTCTTTCAGATAACTTAGCAGAGTTTCGTTGTTCACGATGAAACACGTCATCGGAGTTGTGCTCAGCCGGAAAGTTTCCCCCATTCCGGCCTGCAATATCAGTTTGTTCCATGCTGTATATTGAGGCGTTTCTGCCAGGTAATCCAATACGACCAATTCATCGAAAGCCATGAACTTCCGGTCTTTATTATCATCTTCGCACCCGAAGAGTGGTAACATGATTGCTATGATTATGATTAAATATTTTTTCATGCCAGTTTGCTTTTATTGGTAAGCTTCATTTTGTATTAACAATCCCCCGCTTCTGTCAATATCGTCCTTATTGATAGGAAAGTAAAAACTTCCGGTCTTGGATAGCTTTGTTTGGTAGATGGGCCGTTCATTCAATGAGATGTTCTTTAACAGGATGTTCACGACCATGGTTTTGAACTTCGAAAAATTATCTATACGTGCCAAACGCAGCAGGTCGAACCATCGTTTCCCTTCACCCACAAATTCTTTTCTTCTTTCCTCCAGCAATAAGGTCAGGAAACTCTCCTGGGTATAGGCATCGGTGGTGCTTAATCCTGTCAGTCCGGCACGTGTACGAACTTCGTTCAATGAGTTCACTGCGGATTCATAGTCCGGGGCAGGCAACATGGCACAAGCCTCTGCATGAATTAGAAATACGTCCGCATAGCGGTAGAATATCCAGTTCGGAGAACGATTGTTGCTTGGGCGGGTATTGCCCGCGCTGGTGTTGGCCGTTCCGGTTCCCAAATATTTCCACAGGCAACTTTTCGAACTGACAAAGGTTGTTCCTTCCCCGCGTTCGTCCATATCGTCGTATTCCTGGGGCAAAGAGCTGTTTATTTCGTAATAATGGCCTGTGTTGTTGAAGTTAAACCACGAGAACAAAGAATTGTTTTGTGAATTAGCCCCGTCAAAATAGAGTTCGAAAATGGACTCATCTGTCATTCCGGGATAAAAATTCCGGAACCAATCGGTTTCAAGTTCATATTTATTACTCTTTATAATCAGTTCACAAAGCTCCTTAGACAGGGAGTATTGCCCCGTCCACAAATAAACTTCGGCTAAAATCGTGGCGACTCCCCAGCCGGTTAACCGGCATTTGTTCTGCCAGATTTCTGAATTGTTCGTGGTGTGGGTGTTGGGTAATGACAAGGCTGAATAAAGGTCTTCGACAACCAGATTCCAAATGGTGTCTTCCGGGCTTTTGGCCATGACATACCCGTATTCATCTGAAACAAAAGGTTCGGTCACTAAGGGCACTTCCCGGAAAGCGCGCACTAAATAGTAATAAGCCAATCCCCTTAATCCTCTGGCTTCCGCTATATCCAGTTTCATTTCATCCTCTGTATATAGAGGATCTTTTTTCAACACTTCCGGTGCGTATTTAATAACGGAATTTGCAGAATTGATCACTTCATAAAAGGTGGCCCACTCTATCCATTCATTTTCGGAGGTAATATCCTGTCCGTGAATAAGCTCAATGTCGGACGTGGCATCTAGACTGACAACATTCAGGTTTTCAGCCCGTATTTCCCCCCAAATCACAAAATATGGGATGCAATTCCGGAAACGGTTATAACAGGAGTTCAGTGTTGTTTGGACATCTTCTTCTGATGTCCAGTATTGATCGCTTACCCGGTCGTCTTCGGGCTTTAAATCCAGCCAATTATTACAACCTGATAACAGTAGTAATATGCCGATCGTTATAATGATATTTCTTTTCATGGTTGTCTTCATTTAAAATTCCAGGTTTATACCGATCATTACTTTCCGGGGACGGGGAGTTTTAGCATTATCAACTCCCATCACCTGGAATTTTCCGGTATTTGTCATACCTCCCCGGATGTCCACTTCCGGATCTTGCCCTGAATATTTGGTCCAGGTAAATAAATCGTAAGCCGTAGCCACGATGCTGAATTTAGATACCCCTAACATGGTCAGCATCCGTTTGGGGAGATTATAACTCAGCGATAATTGTTTCAGCCGGATAAAACTGGCATCCTCTACGAAACGATCGGATCCCAGCCAATTGTAGTGGTTGGCCCCCTTGTGCAGGGCGCGGGGAATATTCGTTTCGTCCCCTTCAAAACGCCAGCGGTTACGGACCGATACGCTTTGGTTGTCGTATCCGCTCATATTTTCGGCATTCATACGGGCCTGATTAACCACATCATATTTCCAGCGGCTATGGAAGAAGGCGCGTAACGTCAATTGTTTATATCCCACATTAAAACCGAAACCTGCGGTTACTTTCGGCATGCTATTTCCTAAATACACAATGTCGTGTTTGTTGATAATTCCGTCTCCGTTGATGTCCTGATAAATCGCATCTCCGGGACGCACTTGGCGGTCTTCGTGGTACATCCGTGCCGGTTGGCCGCTAATATCATATACTAAATTCCCGTTGGAATCGTGCACATAAGTTGCGGTTTCATCTTTATATACTCCCTGATAACGGAAACCGTAGAATGACCCCATAGGGTCTCCGGCTTCCAGCGTGATGGCATACTCCCCGTTAGTGGCTTGGTCAGGGTATTGCATATAATTCACATTCTGGGGTAATTCCAGCAATTTATTCTGGTTGCCGGAAATGTTGAAGTTGATTCCTAATTTCCACGTTTTCGATTTCAATATATCGTTATAGCTTCCCCGGAATTCCCAGCCTTCATTCCTCATTTTTCCTGAATTGATGAAAGGTATGCTGGTGTAACCGATGTAAGAAGCCACACTGATATTTTTTTGGAGCAGGTCATGCGTGGTGTTCCGGTAATAATCGATGTTGAAATTCAAACGGTCTTCTAAAAATGAAAAATCAAGACCTATATCGAATTTCTCCACTTTTTCCCATTTCAGGTTATTCAATTGTATGCTTGTCGGGGCAACCGTACCCAGTGTGCCATAATTATTTTCGGTTGTATATCTTCCCCAATACGGATAGGCCGTATCCGGGGCTTTACCGTTGTATCCCCAGCTGGCGTGTAGTTTTAAGGTGGAAAAAATTCCCGTTTGCTTGATGAACGATTCGTTATCCAGACGCCAGGCTGCCGAAACGCTTGGGAAATTCTCCCAACGGGTGTTCCGGCTCATTCTGGACACTCCGTCCCTCCGGTAGGAAGCTCCGAAAATGTAACGGTTGTCATAATCGTAATGCAGATTGACCACGGCTCCGAAACTACGGGTGGCTGTGCTGGAGGCCTGAAAGGTTGAAATGTTTCCTGAAGTTACCGGAGAAGACAGATTTTCAGACCCTCCGCCATAGGTTACGGTGTTACGGGTACGTGTGGCCTGATCGCTTAAATCCATCATCCCTGTCAGCACAACATGATTCCTTGCGCCGAAATTCAGGTTGTAGATCAGTTTATTCTGAATGTACATCGAGGTTTGAAGTGACGAATAGGATTCTGAATTGTTGTAATTGGCAACCGTTTTATCAGCTGTTGTTCCCACACTTTGCGGCCGGAATTTTTCACGGTCTTCTGTCGTTATATTATACCCGAATGTTCCGGTGTATTTTAATGTGGGCAGAATGTCCAGCAATATTTCAATCTTCGGATTGATATTCCGGCTGATTGAGCGGTTCGTGGCCTCATTCGCCATGGCGATCGGATTATATAAAGATTGTAAATCCGTTTCCACCGGGACAAAATAAGCGGAAGTCCGTGTCACTCCGTCTTCTTCCATGACATAGGGGCTCATATTCGGCATTTTTTTGTAAGCTACGTTTCGAATATCGTCGCTATAAGATTTATCCCGGACTCCCTGCGCAAAGGCCAGGCCGGTAACCACGCGGAAACGGTTTGAGAATTTGTAGGTCAGGTTTAAACGAGTGTTCAACCGATCGAACGATGTGCCGATCGTTGTTCCTTTTTCCGTCTGATAGCCGGCAGAAAAGCGATAGGTGGCCCGTTCCCCTCCTCCGGATAAAGCAAAATCCGTCTGGCTGGTAAAACCATTTTGGGTGATTTCATCTAACCAGTTGGTGTTCTGATTATATTCCCGGTAATATTCATAAGAAGGGTTGAAATTTAAGCGGTCGTCGTTCATTAAACTGTTCACAGATTGGAAAGTGGTTTCCAGACCGCGATTCCAAAGTTCTTCCTGTATCAAGGAAACGTATTCATATCCATTTAGCATTTCCATACCTTTGGGTTCAAAGGAAAGGGTCATTTTCTCTCCGATTGAAAAAGTCATTTTCCCCACACTTCCTTGTTTGGTTGTGATCAGCAGTACTCCATTGGCTCCTTTCGATCCCCAGATGGCTGTGGCCGCGGCATCTTTCAAAACCTCGATATTCGCAATGTCTGCGGGAGAAATGTTGGCTAAAGCCCCTAAATCGTCCTCTGTTGCGGTGGCAAAGTCGAAATCTTCGGCAATGGTTGTTTCATAAGGAATACCGTCCACGACAATGAGAGGCTCTGAAGAAGTTGACAACGAACTGATACCCCGGATACGAATAGACATTGAACTACCGGGAGCTCCTGACGATGCTATGATGTCGACATTTGCCAAACGCCCCTGTAAGGCTTCTTCCAGGGACGTGGCCGGCGATTCTAAAACGTCCAGTTCCATCCGTTCTACCGAAGCTGTGGAATTTTTATAACTGATACCCATGGCATTCCGGTCTACATTGCCTTTTATCACCACCTCGTCC
Organism: uncultured Odoribacter sp.; assembly: GCA_900541415.1. Taxonomy (GTDB): domain Bacteria; phylum Bacteroidota; class Bacteroidia; order Bacteroidales; family Marinifilaceae; genus Odoribacter. Next base: position 119,441 of record UQJP01000005.1, read on the forward strand.
ATCATTTTTACATCGGGCTCCAGTTTTACATCCATCCGGGCTTCTCCTTTATAAGGAAGCTTTTGGGTGGTGTAACCGATAAATGAAAAAGAGATGGTCAGTTTCTCGGAAGTCTGGGGAATCTTTAAGGTGTATTCTCCGTTTATATCGGTTACACTCCCGGCCACAACACGGTTATTGTTATTCAGAGCCACAACATTCACGCCGATAAGCATTTCCCTGGAATCTTTTACCGTTCCCCGAAGAAAGGTCTGGGCTTCTGCCGCCAGGCATAAGCATAACACCGCCAGCAGCAGACCTATATATTTTATCTGATTCATTATGATATTATTTTTACGTTATTCACTATATACAAATCTTTCTTCTGGATTCCGGATTACAAAGAAAACGCATTCAGAGGCCAGGTGCGGGCCATACGCCACGGCTGTACGGGTTTGTTTATCTTTTGAGGTTACCTCTATGGTGAGTTTCATTCGTCCCAGTTCGGTTTCCAGCTGTCCGGATATGGGCTCTGCGATGTCTTCGCAGACTTTCACGTCTAATATTTGAATTGAAACATCACTATTGATTGTTTGATAGTTTTTCCCCACAAGGTTACCCGTTTGAAAATCGACTAATTTCATATTTGGATTTTCATCCGGCCTGACCATATGTTTGGCCAGCCATTCTGTCATAGGTAGTTTTTGACCTGATGTGGCACTTTGTCCTTTCGATTCAGGAACGTCGTTTTGTCCCGGAATGCCCCAGCTATTATGCGAGGTAAAGAACACTCCCCGGTTGGAAGCGAAAGGGGTGAGCGGATTTGCCTGGCTGCCCGGGAAATAATTACTCGATTTAATGATCTTTTCTTTCAACTGTGCTTTATGCCAGGTGTAATAGGTATAGGCGGCGTCCTTTTCCACTAAAGCCAGCCAGGTGGTCAGGGCCGGCGATAAGGTTCGGCTGACTTCATAAGCGTCGTTTTTCGAATAATTGTTGACAATTGTTGCTGAAGCCGAAGCGTCTTCCAAAAGGATTTTTCCTTCTCCGATCTGAATGTAGCTGCCTTGTTTTTGAGTTTCGTACCAGGTAGGAGTGCCGTTCAGAATATCATCCGTCAATTTGAAAGGCAGGATGTGGTTGTTCACAAAATCGGTTAAGGCGGAAGAGGCCACAGAAGAACCGTTTAGAAGGATGCTGACATTTTCAAGAGTCGTTCCCGGATTGTTCAGCGTATATCCGACTTCCGCCAAAGCGGCATCCGAGGGAATAAACAGGGTTACCTCGGCTTCGGTATTTGCCAGTGAAGGCAGTAATCCGGATTTAGCCAGCATATAGGCAAACATGTGGTAGCTCGGAGATTGGAAAACCTGCCGGGTAACCGTATTGAAAATGGCTGGGGCTTGCACGGTATTGATTCCGATAAAAGCCCCGTTCACACACATCTCTTTTGCTACGACATCCACATCCGGATCGAAAGTGTATTTATATCCCCAGGAATTGCGGATAACCTCTTTAATTCGATCCGGGAAAGCCGGATTATTCACTAAAATATGATTTTCCAACAGATAATATAATAGTAATTTATCCATGGTTTCATAAGAATCGTATTGATCCGGAAGAGTGGTTTGGGGATCTTTCCAGTATTCCTGGAAAAATTTCTCCATCGCTTCATTGGTCGGCATAAAGGCATTATAAGCCGTTGAAAATTGGGGCGTTTCCCACACTCCGTTGCTTGTCCATTCATCTGCCAGGCACGATAACGGGAAATTTTTTGTCGATTCGGTTCCTATCGTAAACAATGAGTCCCCGACTGCGGCATATTTCTTTGAAGCATTTGCATTATAGGTGAAAGTCAGGAATTTATCGAAAATAGATTTAACCGTGGAGAAACGTTCGTCGTTTTCCATGGCTTCATAAACCGTGTGAAGGGGTTCGATGACCTGATCTATCGTATACAAATAGCCGTTGTCGGTTTCTATTTCGTCACTGGTGAGTTGCTTGTCCATTCATCTGCCAGGCACGATAACGGGAAATTTTTTGTCGATTCGGTTCCTATCGTAAACAATGAGTCCCCGACTGCGGCATATTTCTTTGAAGCATTTGCATTATAGGTGAAAGTCAGGAATTTATCGAAAATAGATTTAACCGTGGAGAAACGTTCGTCGTTTTCCATGGCTTCATAAACCGTGTGAAGGGGTTCGATGACCTGATCTATCGTATACAAATAGCCGTTGTCGGTTTCTATTTCGTCACTGGTGAGTTGGGCATTGGCGGCGGCTATGCCCCGTTCGCTCCCCCAGGTTGAATTGGGGTAGAAATATTCGTAATTGTAGCTTTCGCTGATACCCAATGAAGAGAACAGACTGGATGCGAACACCGGTAAATAGCGGGTATTGCTATATACTTTTACATCCCTTCTTACTTTTTCATTATAAAAAGTCCGGATAGGCGGCGTCACTACCGTGGGGTGCTTGTAGTTCACCCCGGGCAAATCTTCCATTCCCGTTTGAGGTTGAAAATTGGTCAGTTCCTGACGACGGTAAGCAAATCTCATGATGTGCTGGCCTATCAACAGGCTTAGATTCACGGAATCGATTCCGTCCAAACCATTAGAAATAGCATGCTTTGTGAAATAAGCTTCAAAAGCATCGTCGTCCGGAACAAAAAGCGTCGACAATCCTTTGCCGTCCAATAAATCCCGATAGCCGATGCGATTGATCGCCTCCAGAAAGATCGTATAATTACCCCTGCTTTCCAGAATCTCATAGGGTGTTCCCCTTTTTAATCCGTCCCCCGCCACCTCGTCTTTCTTTTTCCATTCGTCACTACATGCAAAGACTGCAAATAGCAACAAGATTACAGTTAAAATTCTCATAATTATCTACTTTAGTTGTTGGTGTTTCGTCGTTACTAATAAAAGGAACGTTTGTTTAGGCGAAGAAAAGTGTAAACTTAAAGTAGATGAAAAGAAAAGTGGTAAAATGTATTGTGCTGAATAATATAAAGATAGCCGTTTGGAGAGGAGGGATGTTTGAAAAAGTTTTATGCCTATTACGTTAACTAAAAAAAACGTTCGTTTTTTTTAGTTAATTTGTACAAATGTAAGGGATTAGGTTTAAATTATCAAAATATGGGCTTTTTTTTTAATATATAGCCTTGTTTTTTTAAATTTTCAGAATAGGAAAGTCCGTCATTCCTGACATCCGGTATTGGGAGATGGTGTTTTGTTGGGGAAAGAGAAATAAAAAAACGTGCGAATGGGAAGCATTCGCACGTTTACATATAAAATTCAGAATTGTAATTCTCTTGGAAAAATCAGAGGATAGCGATTTTCAGCACTTCTTCGATCTTGTCTACATAGTGGAATTTTAATCCTTTCAGGTATTCTTTTTTAATATCCTCTATATCTTTCCGGTTCTCGCTGCACAGAATGATTTCTTTGATTCCTGCCCGTTTCGCTGCCAAAATCTTTTCACGGATTCCTCCTACCGGTAAAACTTTTCCCCTCAGGGTGATTTCTCCGGTCATGGCAATGGCTTTTTTCACCTTGCGTCCGGTGAGCGAAGATACCAGAGCGGTAACCATCGTGATTCCCGCAGACGGACCGTCTTTAGGCACAGCTCCTGCCGGAACATGCACATGAATATCGTTTTCTTCGAATACTTTATCGTCGATTCCGATTTCTTTGGAATGCGATTTAATGTATTCCAGCGCCAGTGTTGCCGATTCTTTCATCACCTCACCCAGGTTTCCGGTCAGGCTTAAATGTCCTTTCCCTTTGCTGTAACTGGATTCGATGTAGAGGATTTCTCCTCCTACGGCTGTCCATGCCAATCCTGTCACCACTCCCGGCAATTCATTGCCCTGATACTCTTCTCTGGAAAAGATCGGGCTACCCAAAAACTCTTTGAGTTTAGCTTCGTCTACGGTCACGGTGAACTTTTTATCCATCGCTACTTTGCGGGCTACGTGGCGCATGATTTTAGCAATGGTCATATCCAGACTTCTCACGCCCGACTCCCGGGTGTATTTTTCAATCATCGTATCGATGATCTCGTCGGGGATCGTAACGTTTGCTGCCGTGATTCCGTGATTTTCCAACTGCTTGGGAATCAAGTGGCGTTTAGCGATCTCTCGTTTCTCTTCCAGCAGGTAACCGCTGACTTCTATAATCTCCATACGGTCGCGCAGCGGGCCGGCTATGGTACTGAGGTCGTTCGCCGTGGCTATAAACATCACTTTCGACAGGTTGTAATCGATGTCCAGAAAATTATCGTGGAAATTGGTGTTCTGTTCCGGGTCGAGTACTTCCAACAAAGCCGATTGAGGATCGCCCCGGAAATCATTTCCCACTTTATCGATCTCGTCCAGAATGAATACCGGATTCGAAGTTCCTGCTTTTTTGATGTTTTGCAAAATCCGTCCCGGCATGGCTCCGATATAGGTTTTCCGGTGTCCCCGGATTTCCGATTCATCGTGCAGGCCGCCTAACGACATTCTCACAAACTCGCGGTTGATGGCTTTGGCCACCGATTTTCCCAGGGAGGTTTTACCCACACCCGGAGGGCCGTAAAGGCACAGAATCGGTGACTTCATGTCGGATTTCAGTTTCAATACAGCCAGATATTCCAAAATCCTTTCTTTCACCTTTTCTAGTCCGAAGTGGTCGGCATCCAAAACCTCTTTGGCATGATTCAGGTCGAGATTATCTTCCGAATAATGATTCCACGGCAGATCGAGCATTTCGCGTAAGTAATTAGACTGCACGGAATAGTCCGGAGAGGAAGGATTCAGCCTTTTCAACTTGTTTAATTCCTTGTTGAAAGTTTCCTTCACTTTATCGTCCCATTCTTTAGACTTGGCTAATTCTTCCAGCTCTTTGATCTCCTCGTCGGTGGGATTTCCGCCCAACTCGTCCTGGATCGTTTTCATCTGCTGGTGCAGGAAATATTCCCGTTGCTGTTTGTCAATATCTATTTTTACTTTTTTCTGAATATCGTTTTTCAACTCCAGCAGGCTCACTTGCTTGCTCAGAATTTCCAGCAATTTGATAGCCCGCTGTTTCAGGCTGTCTATCTCCAGCAATTCCTGCTTGCTTTGGTAATCCACATCGGTATTCGAAGAAATAAAGTTGATCAGGAATAGCATACTCTCGATGTTTTTCAGGGCAAAGCCTGCTTCGTTGGGAATATGGCTGGAGTATTTTACAATTTTGGTCGCCATTTCCTTCAACGATTCTGCAATTGCATTGTATTCCGGATCGTTTTCAGGCATGCCTTCTTCCTGCTTGATGATGATCTTACCCACATGATAAGGTTCGTCATAAAGAATATCGTCCAGCAGGAAACGCCTTTTCCCCTGAATGATAGCCGTGGTCGTCCCATCCGGCATTTCGAGTATTTTCAGAATGGAAGCCACTGTCCCTATGGAATACAGGTCGGCCATAACCGGATTTTCCGTATTGGTGTCCTTCTGGGCGATAACGCCTATCAGGGCACTTTGCTTGTAAGCGTCCCTGATCAGTTTCAGGGATTTGCTCCTGCCGATATTGATCGGAATGATCACGCCCGGAAACAACACCGTGTTCCGAAGCGGTAATATTGGCAGAGTGTCAGGAATTTGCAGGTTGTCGTTCAACAGTTCTTTCTCATCCCCCATAATGGGCAAAAATTCAGAAGAATCCTCCCCCATATTCTCTAATAGCACTGCTTTTAAATTTATTTTGTCCATTTTTGTCCTCTCTTTTAAATTAGCTTAGAAATCTTATTTCTCCGGTAACTGACATTTTGTCGGTTTTTCCTGTGAAATAGTATACTATCCCTTATAGCGCAAATATTATGCCATAAAAAAACGCCGCTTGTGCAGCGGCGTCTTTATAAGGATAATTAAATTTATTTTCTTCTTTTATCCATGTGGTCTTTGTAACGGTTCATGAATTTGTCAACACGTCCTGCTGTATCCACTAATTTCACTTTACCAGTGTAGAAGGGATGAGAAGTGTTTGAAATTTCTAATTTAACCAATGGATATTCAACACCGTCGATTTCGATGGTTTCTTTGGTTGCTGCTGTCGATTTGGTGATAGTAGTCGTTCCATTAGACATATCTTTAAACGCTACCAATCTGTAATTTTCAGGATGTATGCCCTCTTTCATTGTATGATAAATTTTATAATTATTCCTTTCATTATCGGTTCGCAAAGATATATCATTCATTATAAATCACAAAGAAATTTCATAACTTTTTTTATTCTGCCATTTCATCCTTAGAATATGGTTTGAAAAACGGGGAGGACAGGAAATGGAAGAAGAATGTGCCGATGGGGATTCCTGAAGTTTAAGCGTGCAGGGTGTCTAACTGTTCTTCAAAGAATTTGATTTGCTGCCGGACCATGAATTCTTCAAAAATTTCCGGTGTCTGGCTGATCTTCCCTCTTTTCACGGCATCCAGAAATTGAGGGCGGTCGTCTGCATATAACATGAGTAAAGGCTCGTTACGGTATAGCGGGATATAGTTCATCGCGAGTAACCCTGTTTCCAGATTGCCTGCCCCGAAAGGGCGGATGTGTACGAAATCATACATGAAACTGGTGGCCAGTTGCAAAGCTTGTGTTTCGTTGTCCGTGTCGAGGCGGGCGTTCGCCTCCCGGCAGGCCAGGGCTAACAACGCGGGGATTTTCCGGTAGTCCGCCAACGGGTATACTTCATTATAATCTTCCCCTAACCTGAAATCGCCCAGCGAGCTATCGTATCGCCCCACCGAGGTGGTCGTTTCTTTCCCCGTGTGTTTCATTACTTTTTCGGCAATGGCCTGAATAAACGTTAAGTTCATTTTTTCCCGTTCTTCGGCTGCCTGGACGATGAATAGCCAGGCTTGCCAGAGATCGTAGGCTTTTGTTCCTTCTATCGAACGGGGACGTTTGGAGGTGGTGATGATTTCTGTGAAATCTTGTTCAGGCAGCGGATTCCCTGCCAGTTTTAAGGTTTCGTAAAGAAAACGTTGCACGATGTAGTTCCTGTAAACCTTCGTGTAGAGTTCCGGGGTATCCAGAAATTTCTGTCTTAATTCACTTAATTTTTCCCACATGGCTTTTTTGTGGGTTTTACGAAAGAAAAGCAAAACAGGTTTTCGGCAGCAATCCTTTATCGGTGCTACTGTTCCGGAGGTGTACGGATGGATTGGGGAAAGCCGGAAGAGAATTAATAGGAGGGGGAGCATGGCTTTTGAAGGATAAAGGTTAATTTTGTCAGAATAAAATCAGCTTGTTATGAAAAAGATAGACCGGGGGACTTTTCCTTTTTATACATTCAATCATCTTGCTGCCTGCCGGGAAATCTCCCATTTTGTATCGTCGGGGGGAAAAGATATTAGTTTTCTGGGGAATGAAGAACCCGCCCGTGTTGTGGCTAACCGCCGGGAATTAGGACGGAATGCCGGGTTTGAATTAGACAGGCTGGTGGTGGGAAATCAGGTGCACGGGGCTGAGATTACCGTGGTGACGGGAAGGGATGCCGGACGGGGGGCTTACGACAATGAGAGCCGTTTGCCGGATACGGATGCTCTGATGACCGATGAGGTGAATATATGCCTTATGGTGCTGACGGCCGATTGTGTGCCTGTGCTCCTGTACGACCCGAAATGCCGGGTAATTGCTGCCGTGCATGCAGGTTGGCGGGGAACGGAGGCCAATATCGTGGGAAAAACCGTGAAGCTGTTTCGGGAACTTTATGGAAGCGATCCCGGTGATATTTTAGCGGGGATTGGGCCTTCTATCGGGAAATGTTGTTTTGAAGTGGGGGAAGAGGTCGCCAAGGCTTTTCAATCCCAGTACTCCGGACAGGTGGAAGAGGGGAAAAATCCCGGTAAATATCAGGTAGACCTGGGGGGCATCAATTCTTTGCAATTGCAGGAAGCAGGTGTCGAAGCAGAGCATATCGAGCAGGCGGGTATTTGCACGATGTGCCATCCTCATGATTTTTTCTCGTTCCGTTATGCGGGACTGGCTGCCGGAAGATTCGGCACAGGTATTTTTTTACGCGAAAATCCGTGATCCGGAGGATAGAACGTTTCCGTTGATTCATGAGGGGAAAATAGGGAAAAACGGAGTAGCCGGAAATAAAAAGCTATATTTTTGGAAAAATTTTGGGTTGGGGGACTTAACGGCTTTTAACTCTCTATGTTTAATTTCATCAGATAACAGATGTTGGCAGGTATTTTTATTGTTTTATTGTTCTTTGCTTTGGGAGAATTGGCGGGGTGGCTGATTCATGGTTTTATTCCCGGAAGCGTGATCGGGATGATTTTGCTTTTTACGACTTTGTGCTTAAAGATTGTGAAACCCGACAGAATTAAACCGGTAGCCCGATTCCTTTGCGATAATATGGCTCTTTTCTTTGTACCCGCCGGAGTGGGGATCATCAATTCCATGGATATACTTTCCCAATACTGGCAGGCGGTTTTAGTGGCCTGCGGGGTGAGTACGGTGGTGGTATTGGTTGTGGTGGCGGTGGTGCAGCAATGGTTTGAAAAGAGAAGGCAGAACGGTAAGCAGGTAGAACAGTAAACGACGAACGAATATGACTTCTTTATTGAATTCCGAAATATTTATACTGACGCTGGTGATAGGGGTTTATCTGCTGGCGGTGTGGCTGTACCGGAAGACGAAGCTGAATTTGCTGAATCCTCTTCTGGTTTCTATTCCTGTTTTGGTGATTATTACCCATGTGCTGGGAATTTCTTACGAATCGTTCGAGAAAGGAAGCCGTATCATCAGTTTCATGTTAGGCCCGACGGTTGTTGTGCTGGGGTATTTACTTTATGAGCAGGTAGCCCATTTACGTGAAAATGCCGTTTCGATTATCACTTCGGTATTTGTGGGGTGTGTCACCGGAATATTGAGTGTGATTTTTATTGCCCGTTATTTCGGGGCAGACCATGCGTTGATTGTTTCGCTGGAGCCTAAATCCGTGACGACGCCTATTGCAATGAGTATTGCAGAAAAATCCGGCGGGATTCCTTCTATTGCTGCGGTGGTGGTGATCGTTGTAGGTATATTCGGGGGGATTGTAGGGCCTTTCGTGCTGGAAAAGCTGGGGATTAGCAGCAAGATTGCCCGGGGGCTTGCTTTAGGCTCTGCCGCTCACGGCCTGGGAACGGCACGGGCGATGGAGTTAGGCACGATCGAGGGCGCGATCAGTGGTTTGGCTATCGGGGTGATGGGGATTATGACCGCTATATTGGTGCCGATCATTGAAATGATTCTGAATTAAACGGGAAATTCAAGGTGTTGCCGGGAAACGGCCTGCTTTTCGGATAAAAATTTATTCAAATAGGAAAGGCTCAGAATTTCAATCTTGAATTCTGAGCCTTGTGTCTTATCCATTGGGGATTACAGTTCGTTTTTCTTCTTTATAGGTGTGCGATAATTTCGCGGAACAGGGCGGTCATCCGGGGTTGCGCCGTGTTGCCGATGTCCTGTACCTCTGCATGGTTGGTTTTAATCAGTTCCGGGGAAGCGGTGCTGTTGGTGATTACCGACATACCGAAACATTCCATACCCATGTGGCGGGCTACGATGATTTCCGGCACGGTAGACATGCCCACGGCATCTCCTCCGATCACTCTGATCCAATTGTATTCGGCAGGGGTTTCAAAAGAAGGTCCTTGCAATCCCGCATAAACTCCGTATTGCAATTTGATGTCCAGTTTTTGAGCGCATTCTTCTGCCAGTTTAATGATACGCGGACTGTATGCATCGGTCATACCCGGAAAACGGGGGCCGAGTTCATCGATGTTTTTGCCCCGTAGCGGATGTTCCGGGAACAGGTTGATGTGGTCGGTGATTACCATCAGGTCGCCGATCAGGAAACTGGTATTCACTCCTCCGGCGGCGTTGGATACGAAAAGTTGCTTTATTCCGATTTCGTGCAATACCCTGACCGGGAAGGTCACTTCCTGCATCGGATAGCCCTCGTAGAAATGAAAGCGTCCTTGCATGGCTATCACATTTTTGTTGCCAAAGCGCCCTAAAAGTAAGTTCCCTTTATGTCCTTGCACCGTAGATACCGGAAAATTCGGTATGGCGGCGTATGGAATGGTGTGTTTGATTTCGATCGATTTACCAAGTTCTCCTAATCCGGTTCCTAAAATGATCCCGATTTCATACTTCTCTCCATCCAGATAACGAGAGATATATGCTGCGCTATCTTTGATTTTTCCTAACATATTCTGATAATTCTTTTAATATTGAACATTCTTTTTGAATAAAAGCCGGAACAATAGGTATATAATATATATGTCGCTTTAACTCTTTGGGAAGGTTGCAGGCGGCAAGCCGGACGGCATCTTTTTCGGTGGTGAAAATGTACTTGTCTTTTTCCCCTAAAGCCTCGAAAGCTTCGCCGATCCGTTGAATATCTTTTCCCGTAAAGAAATGATGGTCGGGGAAGCGAAGTTCCGTGACATTTTCCGTAAAGGTTTTTAGGTATTCCACGTAGGGCTCCGGGCGGGCAATGCCTGTTACACATAATATGGAGCTATCCCGATTCAATGCCGCCTCTTTCGCTTTGGAAGACAATTTGTGGATTGCCCCATACTCCATTGTTGTGAAGTATAGTTGCTGGTAAGGCTTTATCTTGAGGTGTTTTGAAAGAATCCGGCGTTCGATGGGCTGAATGCCCGCAGGGCATTTGGTGACAATGATGTAGTCGGCCCGTTTTAGCGCTCCGGTGTTTTCCCTGAGGCGTCCTGCGGGGAGTAGCATATCCTGATAAACGGGACGGTTATAGTCTACGAGTACGATATTTTTATCGGCTTGTACATAACGGTGTTGAAAAGCATCGTCTAAAACGATTACCTGGGGCGGTTCGGGCAAAGCCAGTAATCTTTCGATTCCTCTCACCCGGTCGGCATCACAGGCCACGGTGATGTGAGGGAATTTCTTTTTAATCTGCATCGGCTCGTCACCGATTTCTCTGGCCGTGGAGTGTTCGTCGGCAAGGATAAAACCGGAGGTTTTACGTTTGTAGCCCCGGCTCAGGCAGGCAACCCGGAATTTTTTTTGTAACTCGGCTATGATCAGTTCGGTGTGGGGAGTTTTTCCCGTACCTCCGACAGTGATGTTACCTACGCATAATACGGGGACACCGAATCTTTTGGATTTCAGCGCTCCGATATGAAACAGGAAATTCCGGAATCCGGACCCCATTCCATAGATGAAACTAAATGGTAACAATAAGACTTTTTTTAAGGCCATAGCTGTCGTTTTTGCACATTTGGCAATCTGTCTTGCAGATCAGTTCGGTACTACGTCATACGGAATCCGGGCAATCAGTCCTTGCTGGCTGGTGATGTTCTTTATTTTTGTCCAGGTTTCGTAGAAAGGTCCCATTTCTTCTTTCATCATACGCATTTTTACCGAGCCGGTTAGGGTATTCAGTAATTCTTCTACCGGATTTTTTTCTGCCGGGTATTCCGACAGGCTATATTCGGCAAGCCCGGCTTTAGCCGCTGCGATTTTAATGGCATCGTCCATTCCTCCCAGCACATCGACCAATCCTATTTTCAAAGCGTCTGCCCCGGTCCACACCCGTCCCTGTGCGATTGCGTCCAGAGAATCGTGCGAAATTCCCCGTCCGGCCATTACGCGGTTCAGGAAAGTTTCGTATCCCTGGTTCACATAGTTTTGCAGGACGTTCCTTTCATAGGTGGTGAGCGGACGGCTGCTGATGGGGATCGGTAACGGGTAACTGCCACCGAAATCACTATGGTCGTTCGTTTTCACTACATTGGTATGGATACCCATTTTATCTTTAATCAGTTTCTCTCCACTGAAAAACATGCCGAAAATACCGATAGACCCGGTTAAGGTCGTTGGGTCGGCTACAATAGTATCGGCAGCGCAGGAAATGTAATATCCTCCGGATGCGGCTACATTGCCCATGGAAACGATCACCGGTTTCGTCCGGGTGGCCAGATCCACTTCCCGCCAGATAATTTCAGAGGTCAGGGCACTTCCGCCCGGTGAATTTACCCGGAGTACGATGGCTTTTACTTTATCGTCTTCCCGCACTTTACGGATGGTTTTGGCCAGTTCAGGCCCTATCGTTGTGTTCGATTGTTCCAGCCCGATTTCCCCTTGGGCATAGATAACCGCAATCCTGTCTTTGCTGGCTGCGGCAGGAGTCTGCGGGGCTTTGCGGTAATCGTTCAGGCCGATCGTATTCAATTTGCCTTTGCTGTCGGTGCCGGTTTCCTTTTTTAAAAGCTCCAGCATTTCATCTTCGTAGAATGTTCCGTCGAAAAAGCCCCAGTCACAGAATTGTTTTGTGGTATAAATGTCGAATTTATTCGTGATGGTGTTGATCGAGTCGATAGAAATGTGGCGTCTTTCGGATATGCCCTTTACGATCGTCCCCCACGAAGAATCGAGGTATCTTTGCACCTGTTGGCGGTTTGCCTCGCTCATTTCCGTCGAGATAAAGGGCTCGACTGCCGATTTGAATTTTCCTACTTTCACCACTTCCGGCTGGATGCCTAATTTTTCGAGAGTTTCTTTATAGAAGGAGATGCTGCTGCTCATACCTGCCAACAAAAGCGGGCTTTCGGGATTGACATAGATTTTATCCGCAGCAGTGGCGAGGTAATAACTTTTTTGTGAGTAACCCAAATTGGAGTAGCTGTAAATGAATTTGCCGCTTTCTTTGAATTGCAGCAGGGCGTTCCGTATTTCTTCCGTTGTGGCCAATGCTCCGAAGTTACCTTGTATTTCGGTTAAGTCCAGATAGATGCCTTTGATATTGTCGTCGGTTTCTGCCTTCTTGATGCTTTTCAGGATATTGTTCAATCCGTAGTTGTTTTTCGCTGTCATAGACAGGAAATCCACATTTTCGAAGAAATTATCGGACGTACGGTCGAAGATTTCTCCGTCCAGCTTGATGGTCAGTATACTATTGGGTTTTACGGGAGCTGTTTTGTTGGATAACGTGGCAATTGTTCCGATCACTCCCATGAACAGAATGAACAGGATGATGTTAACAATAAAGAAGCCGACAATTGTTGCAAGGGTGTACTTTAAGAAACTTTTCATTTCCAGAGTAATTTAGGTTATTTTTTAACTATAACTACAAATGTAGCCATATAATTTGTTCAAGGCAATATATAATAAAGGATATTTTTGTTTTCAAGTGTTTTTTGTTAAATTTGACCGGAAGGAAGCCCTGTTTGCTTCTGAATTGAAAGAGTGAAGAGTGTTTTTTGTAAAGCCGCTGTTTGCAGTGGTTTGCCTATTCAAATGTTTTGTATATGAGTAAATTTGCCATAACCGGAGGAAAGAGATTAAAGGGGACGCTTTGCCCCCAGGGTGCAAAAAATGAGGCGTTACAGGTGATCTGTGCCACGTTGTTGACCAGGCAAACGGTGACGATTACGAATGTTCCCGAAATTCTCGATGTTTTAAAGTTGATCGAGCTGATACAGGGAATGGGGGTAAAGGTGGAGCATCCGGCACATGGTGAGTTTTCGTTCACGGCTTCGGATATTGATTTCGGTTATTTTGAAACAGAGGATTTTTATAAAAAAGCGGTCAGCCTGCGTGGCTCTATCATGATCTTGGGGCCGCTTTTGGCTGTTCATGGCTGCGGCGTGATTCCTAAGCCGGGTGGAGATAAGATCGGGCGGCGGCGGTTGGATACCCATTTCCTTGGATTTGAAAAATTGGGTGCGACTTTCGATTATAACAGCAGTGAAGAATGTTTCCGGGCTTCCGCCGAGAAATTGAAGGGATGCTACATGTTGCTGGACGAGGCTTCCGTGACCGGTACGGCCAATATTATTATGGCGGCGGTATTGGCGGAAGGGGTAACCACGATTTATAATGCAGCCTGCGAGCCCTATATCCAGCAATTGTGTAAGATGCTGAACGCGATGGGAGCGAAGATTTCCGGGATTGCCTCTAATCTGCTGACCATTGAAGGCGTTGAGGAATTGGGGGGCTGCACTCATCGCTGCCTGCCGGATATGATCGAAGTGGGAAGTTATATCGGGTTAGCTGCTATGACCCGTTCGGAGATCACCATCAAAGACGTGAATATTCAGGAGCTGGGAATTATTCCCGATTCGTTCCGCCGTTTGGGGATACGGATAGAAGAAAAAGGCGACGATCTGTATATTCCCCGTCAGGAACATTATATGATAGAAGATTTTATCGACGGCTCGATTTTGACCGTTGCCGATGCTCCCTGGCCGGGGCTGACTCCCGACTTGTTGAGTGTGTTTCTGGTGGTGGCAACCCAGGCGAAAGGAAGTGTGCTGATTCATCAAAAGATGTTCGAGAGCCGCTTGTTTTTCGTGGATAAGCTGATCGATATGGGGGCGAAGATCATTCTTTGCGATCCTCACCGGGCTACGGTGATCGGGCAGAATCATGAATCGCAGCTCCGGGCAACCAAAATGACTTCTCCCGATATTCGTGCAGGTATTGCTTTGTTGATCGCTGCCCTTTCGGCTCAGGGCGTGAGTACGATCCACAATATCGACCAGATCGACCGCGGATATGAAAATATCGATGAAAAACTAAATGCGATCGGGGCAGATATTCGCCGTATCGGATGAGGAATGGATGAAAATAGAATTCAAAAGGGCTTCACTCAAAGCCCTTTTTTATTTCTTATCTTTTTCTGCTTTTTCAGAAGACGGATCGATTTTCCGGACTTCCAGTCTGTCAGGACATTCTTCCCATAAGCTCCGGATGCTTTTGTGGAATACCGGATGGATGAAATTGGGAAGGATTTCATATAACGGTGTCAGTACGAAACTCCGTTCCGCAAGGCGGGGATGAGGTACGGTGAGGGTGGGAGTGTCGATAACTTCCGTCCCATAGAAAAGAATATCGATGTCGATAGGACGGGAGGTGTAGCGGGGACCGTTGGCGGAACGCTTCCGGCCTAACTGCTTTTCTGTGTCCAATGCGACTTGTAAAAAAGATTCGGGGCATAATTCCGTTTCGAAAACAGCGATCCGGTTTAGGAAATTTTCTTCACATTCAAATCCCCAGGGAGCTGTTTCGTAATAGGAAGAAGCAAGGATCATTTTTCCTGCTTTTTCCGTTAACAGGCTTATAGCTTGTTCCATAAGCCGGTATTTATCCCCGGAATTACTTCCCAATATGGTAACCACCTGCATCAGTCTGTCTTTTTCTTGTAATACTGGCGGTTATTATTATTGTTCTTGTTATTGTTTTTCTGGTAATTGTTCTTGTTGTTCTGCTGCGGCTTATTGGAACTGGGTTTGCTTTTCTTTTGCAACAGGTCTTTGGGGTTGGAAAGGGTCATCCCCTCGGGTAAGATTACGGTGCTGCCGTAATAAGTGTTAATATCGTTATATATTTGTTCGTCTTCCACGCTATCCTTGTTCCAGGTCAGGAACGATTTTTTCATGTGGTTGGCTGTCAGGACGATCAAGGCCCGCTTCTGTTCCGGGTCTTCCAGTTCACGAATCTTATCGATCAGCTTATCCACCAATTTACCATAGTGTTTATATCGGATGCGGTTGGAACTGTAAGGCAGTTTCTCCGGTTTCTCATTGAGTTTTTCTATGGAAGGCAAAGGATAGGGTGCATCGATGTCCAGTTTGAAATCCGCCATAATAGCCAGATGATCCCACAATTTATGCCGGAAGTCAGGAACGTCCCGCAGGTGCGGATAGAGATTTCCCATAACGTCTATGACTGTTTTAGCTGCGCGGTTTCGTTCGTCCCTGTTTTCTATTGTCAGGATATGATCGACCATTTTTTGAATGTTTCTACCGTATTCTGGGAGTAACAGTTTTTTCTTTTGGGTGTTGTATTCCATATAAAACAACGTCTATTTCTTATTGTTGTAATCCTTATTTATGGGAAAGTTCCGGGAAAGTTTGAAGATAAAATCGACCGGATCGTCTTTCTTTGTTAGAATGAGTGCTACAAATATAGGCTTTTTTGCTTATTAAGATGTTATGTTTGATCTTGTTGTGTGAATAATTTTGCAAATTTTAACAAAAGAACCCGTGTCCCTCCTTCTGCGAATAGGACTTTGGCCTTTTTTTGTACCCCTAAGCCTTCGATATTGACCACTTTCCCCGCTCCGAAGGTAGGGTGGAAAATCACCATGCCGGGAACTACCTGATTAGAATCGATAGGCCGGAGTTTGCTGCGGTCTATTTCCGGTACTTCTACGGGGGCTTGCCTCTGAATAGTGATCGGGGATGTCCGGTTTGCCAGATTGCCGGGAGCCGTGCGTAGTTTGAAGCCGGAAGGCTCTTCCCGTAACGGGATATACCCGTCGAGGTATTCCTGGTCGATTTCTGCAATAAAACGGGAAGGACGGGAAGATACCACTTGCCCGTTCTTATACCGGGTTGTGGCGTATGAAAGAAAAACCCGTTTTTCCGCCCGGGTAAGGGCTACATAAAACAAGCGCCTCTCTTCCTCGAGGGCGGAAGGTGAAGCCACACATTGCTGTGCCGGAAACAATTCCTCTTCCATTCCTGCCAGAAATACGTTGGAAAATTCCAATCCTTTCGAGGAGTGAATGGTCATCAGTGTGACCTTATTTTGGTCGCCTTCTTTTTCTCCGTCCTGATCGGTCAATAGCGCAACTCCTTCCAAAAATGCCGGAAGTTTGTCGTCTTTCCCTTCTTTGTAAGCGGTTTCGGAAAAATCCTTGATACCGTTTAAAAGTTCCTGAATATTTTCTTTGCGGGACACGCCTTCGGGAGTTTCGTCGGCAGAAAGATCATCGACAATGCCGGAGGTGCGGGCAATCACATAAGCAATGTCGTAAGCGTTTTCGTTCGGGATTTGTTCCCGGAAGCGGTCGATCATTGCCGCAAATTTCGATAGTTTTGCCAGCGTGCCGGAATTAAAGGTATCGGCTACTTTATTCAGGTTACAAAGTACCGTCCATATACTGATCTGATATTTCAAGGCAATTTCCCGGAGCTTTTCCACCGTAGAATCGCCGATTCCCCGGCGTGGATAATTGATAATTCTTTTCAGGGCTTCTTCGTCGTTCTGATTTACGGCAACGCGGAAATAAGCAAGCAGGTCTTTGATTTCCTTACGCTGATAGAAAGACTGTCCCCCGTATATTTTATAAGGGATATTCCGTTTGCGCAAAGCCTCTTCCAAAATACGGGACTGGGCGTTTGTCCGGTAAAGAATAGCGAAATCGCTGTATTCCTGCTGCTCATAATTGGCGAGCTTAAAGATTTCGTTCGTTACCTGAAAACCCTCTTCTTTGTCGGAAAGCGCGCGCATGACGATTATTTTTTCCCCTTCTTCATTTTCGGAAAAGGTCTTTTTGGGAATCTGTTCCCTGTTTTTACTGATGACGCTGTTCGCGGCATCGACAATGGTGGTGGTGGAACGATAGTTCTGTTCCAGCTTAAATAATTTATAATCGGGATAATCGTTCTTGAAATTCAGGATGTTTTCGATCCTTGCCCCCCGGAACGAATAAATGCTCTGGGCATCGTCGCCCACGACACAGATATTCCGGTGTATGTCGGACAATTTTTTTACGATCAGGTATTGGGAGTAGTTCGTATCCTGGTACTCGTCCACTAAAATATAATTGAATTTCTCCTGATATTTAGCCAATACCTCCGGGTGATCGCGGAAAAGGATATTCGTTTGCAGCAGCAGGTCGTCGAAATCCATCGTATCGCTTTGCTTGCAGCGTTGCTGGTATTGCTTGTATATCTCCCCGATCAAAGGGCGTTTCCCCGCAGTGTCCTCTGAAAGTATCCGGCTGTTCTGGGCGTAACTTTGGGCAACGATCAGGTTATTTTTGGCCATGGAAATCCGGCCTAAGATCACATTGGGCTTATATACCTTATCGTCCAGTTTCATGTCCTTGACAATTGCCTTGATCAGATTTTTGGAATCCTGTGTGTCGTAGATCGTAAAACTGGAAGTATAGCCTAATTTCTCCGCTTCGAAACGTAGTATTTTGGAAAAAATAGAGTGAAAAGTTCCCATCCACAGGTTTGCTGCAATTTCAGTCCCCACCAGCTCGGCGATACGTTTTTGCATTTCTCTCGCGGCTTTATTGGTAAATGTCAGGGCTAAGATTTTATATGCGGGTACACCCTGGCTCAATAGCTGGGCGATGCGGTAGGTCAGCACCCTTGTTTTTCCCGACCCGGCCCCGGCAATTACTAAGGCCGGGCCCTGGGTATACTCCACGGCTGCCCGCTGGCTCTCGTTTAGTTCATTTAGAAAATTCACCCTTAATGATTTTAATTGGATAATTTATGTAGGCCTTTTATAGATTGCAAAATTAAAAATTAATCTCCATACCGCAATTAAGAACAGGGAATGTTTATATTTGTGACGGATAAGCGTAAAGGTTGTCAGACCTTTAGGATATGGATGTTAAGTGGAAAAATAATGAGATTTATAATTGTATTGGTTTTATTTGTCCTGAGTGCTTCTGTCAGGCTGGCCGGGCAAACGCTTGAAATATCGGGTTTCCCTGTCGGGCACATACAGGAAAATTCGTATGACGGCAAACCTTTTTATGCCATTAAGGATGAAAATGATTCCCGGCCTTCGGGACAGGGAACTTTTACACCCGACGGGAATCCCCGTTGGGAATATTCGTTTTGGATCGATAATCAGGCGCAGCCTGTGACCTATTCCGGCGATTCCACTACGTTGAATTTTGCTGTTCAGGCAAGCGGGCTCTACCGTCTGGAAGCCACAAAGGAAGGAGTACGTCCGGTGACGATGGAATTCAGGGTATTTTATGTATATGTGAACCCTTTTACGGTGACGCTGATTAATCCGGAAGATTGCCAGGAAATAAAAATCCGGATCAATGATTTCGAGCCTGTGCGTTATAACGGCATTTATCCCGGAAGCAAAAGTGCGGAGTATTATTTGGGACGTGCTGTTCGGGGGAGTATGGATTTCCGGGAAACACCTATCCAGTTTCCGGGCGGTGATTATGCCCCGCACCAATTGGAAATACCTGATGCGGTTGGAGACCGGAATCGGGACGACCGTTATGAGAATGCGGATTACTGCGTGAAAGTGGTCGACCGTTTCGGTTTGGAATGGATTAGCGATAAAGTGCCCTACACTTCCGTGATTCCTGTTGCCGAAATGGAAGAGCCCCGTTTGCTGAATACCGTGAAGGTTGAAGGTGTGGTGGGAATGGAAGCCGGACAGGCTCCTTTGGAAGTGGAATTTCGGGACAAGAGTATGAACGCCCAGCAATATGAGTGGTATTTATACCGGGATACGGCGGATATGAAAGATTTTGGTATGACGCTATTGGACAGCCTGCTGGACAACCGGATTCGTACCGAAAGGGATTTTAATTATACTTATATGCATCCGGGGATGTATAAAGTGCAGTTGAAGGCGATCAATACCAAAGGACAGAATCAGTGCTGGGATACGACAGCGCCTAAATATATCAATGTGGTGATTTCCCTGATTAATGTGCCTAATGTTTTCACGCCGAACGGGGACGGTAAAAACGATGTGTTTTGTGTACAGGCATTTTCCGTGGAAGCGTTTGAAGCGATCATCTTAAACCGCTGGGGACGTAAAGTGTATGAATGGCACGATCCGGAAGGAGGATGGGATGGCCGAATCAACGGCAAATACGCCACTCCCGGAACTTACTATTATATTGTGACTGCCCGTGGCCGTGAAAAGAGCAATCCGCCGAAGTATGTCAAAAAGGGTGCATTGCTATTGGTAAGATAAGGAGCGGGATACGGATGTTGAAAATATGGAAAAAGCCGGAGGAAAGAAATCTCTCCGGCTTTTTTGTTTATAAAATTCCGCATGCCTGTTCCAATGGAGAAATGCAGCGGATGACCGGGATTATATACCCGTTTATTTTATGTCCGGCGCTTTCGGGGAGGTTGTCAGAAGTAAAAAATTAACTATCTTTGTCGCGTTGTTGCAGAGGGCTCTGCTTCAACCGACATATTGGTTATAGAAGCGTTTTGTTTTCTCTTTCGTAAGAAAATCGCCAGTCTTTTAACAGAAAGGATTAAACAACATAGACGTTCGCTTGCCGTATATTATGGACAATATATCAGGTATAGCGTGGGTTGGTTGTTTGTTTGTTTTCTGTTGGGCGTTTGGCGATGCCTCTTACGAGATGAACAGAACTGCTCCCACGCTTTTTTAATCTCCTACCTGCAAACCGATTCCCTGCTATTTATTCAGGTCGAATTCAACCGGAAAATTTAATTCCTCCAGGTGACTTACTATTTTTTTCAAATTCGCCCTTGAAAACAAAATAAGCATGAATTTCCTTGATTTCTTTTGCGGGGTGAATGTCTGTATATAGGGTTCAATGGCGTGTGCGCCTTGACCGATAAGAACCTTCACGATGTTGTCTTTTCTATACCTGCGTTTTAGGAACGTATATACGCTGTTCCGGATAATTAACTCATCTTTTTCGACTATAACAAAATTGAATTGGATAAATGCAATTAATGGTACAAGGTGTAACATAAAAGAAAAATGACTGAAATGTATATATATGTATAATCTAACTGATGAGTACCGAAATAAATTAAGATAAACACATCGACAATCAACGGCATTGATGCATAGGTGCGAAAATAAAATGTTTTTAAGAGATTCTTTTTATAAACAGCTATATCTTTTGCGTGGGGATAAATATGACGAAATAACTTTTGAAACTTTAATAATAAAATGGTCTTGGCAATAGGAAACGATCGTAGTTATGTCTTTTATCATGCCTGCTTACTTTTAAATATTTATATATAAAATTATCAAAATGGAAAATTATAGAATCAATTTTATTTGTTTTTTTAAATAAATTGTTAAGTTTGTATTGTTGAACTTAATTTTTATTATTATGAAGAAAGTATTGTTTATAACTACGTGTATTTTATGTGTTGTATTAACAACCGTTGTTTTTCAAAAGTCTATTTCGACAAATTTAAGATCAGGATTATTATTTGAAAATGTAGAAGCTTTGGCAAAAACAGAGTCAACAGGGAATTCTACAATCAAGGGTGATTGTTTTTCATCTGTAGTTATTATTGTAGAATGTTCTGTTTACTGTAATAATTGTAAAACAGTGTGGTATCCTTCGCCAAGAGTACCGAAAGCCGTTGCTGAAAATGTCACTGGTGCTTGTGAATGTGGAAATACTTCGTTCTTATAACAAACTTCAGGGATTGAGTACTCAATCCCTGGAAATAAATTGTAATATATGAAGATCATAATACATATTTTTTTACTATTATTATTCTGTTCCAGTTGTAAAGACAAAACCATTATATATAAGGCTCCTGAATTTAATAACCATTATCAGGCTAATGGAAAAATTTTGAATGATACTGTCATATTTAGTCATGCTGAACAGTTAAATGTGGTTGATTCTTTGCTAATCATGGCAGACTATCGGTTTGACAAGTATATTTATATTTTTAATATAAATACAGGGGAATTACTTTGTACAAGCGGCAGAAAAGGAAGAGGCCCTGGCGAATTAATAACTCCGACACAAATCAGTATCAATAAACAGACAAAGGATTTGTATGTTCATGATTATGGTAAACATAAATTATTCTGTTATTCTATTCCGGAAATATTAGCTGGTTCCGATCTTCCTTATGAGGAAATAGCATTAAATCAGGCTTTGGCTAAACAAGATCACATCTCATTTTATAAAGATTCTTTATTTATAAGTCATGGTTATAATAATAGGCTTCTTATTGCAAGTCTCGGGGATTATAAAATAGAAGATAATGAGCCTTACCCGGAAATCGTATCACCAGTAAAAGACTGGAATCTTTTTCTTCAAAACTGGTCATGTAGTACTTTTGATCCTGATCGAAATAGATATGTCAGGGCAACACTTATAGGAGGTATAATGGAAATATTCACGATCTCCAATAAAGGTGTTCAATTAGAACAACGACATTTTTTCTATGAACCTCTTTTTGAGAAGAAAGGAAGTCTCTATTTACCAGTACCAGAAACTGTATATGGATTCCGTCATTTAGCTGCAAGTAAAAAGTATATTTATGCAAGTATGATCGGCCAAACAAATCCCCAAAGCCTACCTAAAACAATATATCGTTTTGATTGGCAAGGAATACCTGTTGATTGTATAGAAACACCTTACGAGATTGAAAATTTTATTGTTAGTGAGGATGATTCATGTATTTATGCTACTGTTTATGTTGAACATGAGCAATTCCCGGCTGTGATAAATCTGTATAACGGAAATAATTGATTGAATTTAGTTTTAAAACCTCCTTTGGGGGGCTTTTTTACACTCCTGTGTAGCTGTTATTGTTGGCAAGTGTTTTTTATGAGTAATAAAATCAAAGAAATAAATTTAAGTTTTATAATCTTATGTTGTTATTTTAAATGAATATAAAATAGTATTTATA
>UQJP01000006.1 GCA_900541415.1 uncultured Odoribacter sp.
AATGCCGTGGGGCGGGTTGTTCCCCCATTCCCCCGGCAGCCGATTCGCGATTCTGGTCTTTCAGGGCATCCTGAAGATCCTTCACCGTCAATCCGAAATTCGCCATACGGTCGGGCATCACCCAAATACACATGCCGTAATAGCGGCTACCGATATTCGACACCCGGCCCACTCCCGGTATACGCCGGATAATATCCAGCACATTAATAGTCGCGAAATTACTCAGGTAAATTTCATCGAAACGCGGATCGTCCGAAGTCAGCGTCAAAGTCATCAGCTGATTCGAAGACTGCTTTTCCACAGAAATTCCATTCTGTATCACCTCGGCAGGTAAACGCGATTCCGCCAACTTCACCCGGTTTTGGATTTCCACGGCAGCCAATTCCGGATTCGTGGAAATGTCAAACGTCACACTGATCGACAAACCTCCGGAATTAGAACTGCTCGATTCCATATACAGCATTCCCGGCGTTCCGTTCAACTCCTGCTCGATAGGAGTGGCCACCGCCTGCGAAACCGTTTGGGCACTCGCCCCCGGATAGGAGGCCGAGATCTTCACCATAGGGGGCGTAATCTGGGGATATTGATCCACGGGCAACAAAAAAAGCCCGATACATCCCACCACAACAATCAATATAGAGAGTACCGCCGAAAAGATAGGGCGGTCTATAAAAAAAGACATCTTCATATTTTTCCCGTTTTAAACTTCTGCTTGTTCTTCCATCGGTATTCCGGCCACACTGTCCGCCACCGTTTCTTTCTGCACTTCCGTCCCGGCAGTGGCCTGCGGAGCCAGCAACACTCCCGGCGTCAATTTATGGTAACCTTCCGTTACAATCATTTCATCCGGCCCGAGTCCCCGTTCCACCACAATAAAATTCCCGAACTCCGGTCCCGTTTCGATAAACCGTTTTTCCGCCGTCCGGTCGCGCCGCATCACATACACATGCGCCCCGCCTTTCTCGATCGCCACCGCCCGGATAGGAACCACAATCGCGTCTTCCCCCACATCCAATAACAATTTCACTTTGGTAAACTGTCCCGGCAGCAACTTATGGTCAGGATTGGCAAGCTCCGCACGCACGCCGAAAGTTCCCGTCTTCGGGTCAACCTGCGGCTCGGCAAAATCCACCAGCCCTTTTTCGGGATATACCGAATTATCCGCCAATGTCACCGTGATCGATGGCTGCCAGGAACGCGTCGCATCCTGTTCCCCCAAACGTACATTCCGTTGCTGGCTACGTAAATAATCCAAAGCCGTCAAACTGAAATCCACCAAAACGGTATCGCTCGAAACCACGGTCGCCAATAAAGATTTGGAACCGGGTCCCACCAGCGTCCCAATATCTGCGGAACGTTCCCCGATATATCCGTCGATAGGCGACCTCACGATTGTATAGCCCAGCTCCAATTCCGCCTGCGCCAAATCCGCCTTACTCATAGCCACATTCGCCCTCGCACTTTCATAAGCGGCTACCGCGTTATCCAAATCCAATTGGCTGGCGGCGTTCTGCTCATACAGGGGACGCAACCGCTCCAGGTCGCGCGCGGTTTTCAACTCCTGCGCCTGGTCTTTCTTCAACTGGGCGGAAGCCTTATCCACATGGGCGCGGTATAAATCCTGATTAATGATAAACAAAATCTGATTGCGCGACACCCGCCTTCCCTCCTCAAACAGCATCTTTTCCAGATAGCCTTCCACTCTCGCCCTTACCTCCACAAACTGACGGGCACGGATTCGCCCCACATACTCTCCGTAAATTTCCACATTTTGAACTCCGGCTTTCTCCACAACCACCGGAATTCCCTCCTGAACTTTTTCTTTTTTACAACTGGTAAATGTGACAAGCAGAACACAGACTGCCCATCCCACAAAATTTCTACACCTCATCTTAAGCTATTCTATATTTGATTCATTCTATAAATATGATACGGAAAACAATATAAAATGTGTTCCAAATTTCAACAAAAGTAACAAAACACTAATAATCAATACAGTACACAACAGCATCTTTCTGCCGAATCCCGGATTTCTGGGTATTTATTCTACAAACAGAACAAATAATTCCACAACATTCCACAAAAGGTTCTCGTATAGCCATTTATGAAATAGCAAAAATATGAAACGTATTATTATCCTGCTTCTATTATTGGAATGCTTCACCCTGCGCCTGACGGCACAACAGGATTCCGTCATGAATTTACAACAACAGCTACCCAGCAACGACACCTGGTGGCAACTCTTCGGCGATTCTACGCTCACCGTTTTAATTCAAAAAGCGGTGGCTAACAATTACGATCTCTCGAACGCCGTGAAAAACATCGAACTGGCCAAAAGCCGGCTTCGCATCAGCAAAAGCGCCTACTATCCCGAAATCAGCGCTTCGGCATCCTACACGCCGGAAAAAAGCAGTCTGGGAATCGACCACACCGACATGTACAGCCGGATTGGACAGGCGGGACTTTCTATGAACTGGGAATTGGACGTATTCGGGAACATCCGGAAAAATGTAAAATCACAGAAACAATACTACCTCGCCTCGCAGGAGGACTACCGGGGGGTCATGGTGTCGCTTACGGCACAACTGGCCACCGCTTACATACAGCTCCGCACTTATCAGGAGCAGCTGGAAGTGGCACGCCACAACCTGAAATCGCAGGAAGAGATATTACAATTGAACGAAACCAAATTACAGGCAGGCCTGACATCCAAATTAACCGTCGCACAAGCCCGCGGACTTTGGCTGCAAACCCAGGCAACCATTCCCGGCATTGAAGCGGCCATTTACAGCCAGGCCAACACTATTTCCGTACTGACCGGAGAATATTCGGCCACGCTACGCGACAGCCTGCTACAAATCCGTCCCCTTCCTTTGGGGGCAGAAGTTCCGGTGGCCGGAATCCCTGCCGACCTCATCCGCCGTCGTCCCGACCTCCGGGCGGCAGAACGGACGATGGACGCTTTAGCCGCTGCGGCAGGTGCTTCCAGAGCCGACTGGTGGCCCAAATTCTATGTCACAGGCAGCTTCGGTTATGGCTCGGAATATTTCAAAAAAATGTTCAAAAAAGAAAACTTAGGCTGGCAAATCAGTCCGGCAGTCAAATGGACGATTTTCAGCGGCAGGGAATTGGTGGAAACCGCACGTACGGCACAATTACAACTGGAACAAGGTATTAACGACTATAACAACACCCTGCTCACCGCTTTGCAAGAGGTGGACGATGCCATCATCGCCTATAACCGCTCTCTCCGCCAACTGGATGCCGATCGGCAAGCGCTGGAACAGATCAAGCTCACGCTGGATTATGCCGTCGACCTGTATCAGAAAGGTTTGGCGGACTATCAGAGCGTTCTCGACTCCCAGCGTAATGTGTTCAGTTACGAAAATACGCTGGTATCCTCCAGAAGCTCGGTACTTCTCTATATGATCCAGCTATACAAAGCCCTGGGAGGAGGCTGGAATATCCCCGAAACCGTAAAATAAATTCAACACCATAAAAAGAAACCTTATGAAACCGATATTATACTCCATGTTCATCCTGCTTCTGCTGGCATCCGGCTGTAAACACAAAAAACAAAACACGGCGGCAAGCGCAATGCCTACCCCCGAAATATGGGTAGCCACACCCCTCCGGCAGGACGTTACCTATGAATACGAATACCCGGCTTACCTCGAAGCGGTACAAACCGTAAATCTGGTGGCGAGAGTATCGGGTTTCCTCGATAAGATACAATTTATTCCGGGACAATTTGTCAAAGCCGGGACAACACTCTTTGTCATCGAACCCCAGCCTTACCTCGACCAGCTGGATGCAGCACGGGCACAAATGAAAAGTATGCAGGCAAAACTGGACTATGCCAAATCGCAATACGAAAAAATGAAAGAAGCCCTTCCCGGAAAAGCGGTCAGCGAGATCGATTATATTCAGGCACAATCCAATTACCACGCTGCACTGGCAAGCCTTCAGGATGCCAAAGCCCAGCTCAGCACAGCACAAACAAACCTGAACTACTGTTATATCAAAGCCCCTTTCGACGGGCGGGTCTCACGGAATTTAGTAGACAAGGCCAATTTTGTCGGGGGATCGGTGGAGCCGGTAACTTTGGCTACGATGTATAGGGACAAAAACCTGTATGCCTATTTTAATATGGCTTATCCCGAATTTCAGAATTTACCCCCCGTAAACCCGGTTGGAAAGAAAACCGATACGCTCCTGCCCTTATATGTGGTAGACGCAAACAATCCGGACAAAACCTGGAAAGGGGATTTGGATTACACCGACCCTAACGTGGATTTACAAACCGGAACAGTAACCGTCAGGGCAATCGTCCCCAATTCCGACGAAAAATTATTAAGCGGCATGTATGTAAAAGTGAAAGTACCCTACAAACAGGTTCCCCAGGCTTTGGTCATTCCTGAAACCTCCATCGGGACAAATCAGGCCGGACGGTTTGTATACATCGTCGATAAGGACGATAAAATCGTCCTCCGCCCGTTACAAGTAGGCGTATTAGCAGGAGGAATGCGGGAAATCACCGGAGGAATCACCGCAGACGATCGCTATGTGGTGGAAGCCCTGATGAGCGTACGTCCCGGCATGACCGTGAAACCCGTTGAAAAGAAATAGAAACCCTGTTTACGCCCGGCATCACTTATTTTTTCAGATACACGAACCGGATTACAGGATTATCCTCCTCCTGTAAACTGATTCCCTGTTCCTGTAAATAAGCTATTCCCTGCTCGCTGAAATCATTATATCCGTAGTTTCTAAAGCGACGAAACGAACGCTATCCGCAATATCGCTCAATTTCGCCTTTTTTTCTCCTTTCAACACCTTGGTCAGATGAAAAACAGGATGATCGGAACTCTTTTCAATACGGCATCCTGCTGCCCAAACAAACACCATGCCCAGCGCCAAAATTTTTACAACTCTATATCTACTCATAAAATACATCTTTCACAACTGTTTATAATTTATAAAGTTATATTTAAAAAACGTTTTTTCAAACTTTCTCCACTTTATTTGACTACCCGTTTTTTCAATGTTGAAACACAAATCTTTTCACTCCCGTATGAAAGAAAAATAGGTCACCCATAAACATCTGATATGTTCAGCACATTTTTTATCAACCGTCCCATCTTTGCCACCGTCCTTTCGATCCTGATCGTAATAGCCGGACTGGTGTCCCTGATAGGTTTACCCATTGAGGAGTATCCTACAATCACTCCCCCTACCGTCGTGGTAAGGGCATCTTATCCGGGAGCCAATGCCTCCACCATTGCCGATCTGGTGGGAACACCCATCGAGCAGCAGGTGAACGGCGTGGAAGGCATGCTTTATATGTCGTCCACCTCATCCAGCACAGGTTCTTACTCCCTGACCATCACATTCGAAGTAGGGACAGACCTCGATATGGCCACCGTGCTGGTGGAAAACCGGGTGAGCATGGCCCTGAGCACACTTCCGCAGGAAGTCACTAAAATTGGAGTAACCACCACCAAAGAATCGACCAATGTGGTCATGTTCCTGTCGCTTACTTCCCAAACACCGGAATACGATGCCCTGTTCCTCTCGAACTACGCCGCCCTCAACATCACCAATGATCTGGGACGGGTGAAAGGCGTGGGAAATGTGGGATTGTTCGGAATGGGCGATTACAGTATGCGCATTTGGCTAAATCCGGACCAGCTGGCGATCCGCAATGTCACTCCCGCCGATGTCGTGGCGGCCATACAGGCACAAAACATTCAGGTGGCCGCAGGAAATGTGGGGGCAGAGCCCTTAAACCAAAAAGAAGCCTATCAATATACCCTTGAAACCAAAGGCTTGCTGGTCGATGAAGAGGAATTCGGAAACATCATCGTAAAAGCCCTGTCCGACGGAAAATACCTGCGGATTAAAGATCTGGCGACAATCGAACTGGGACGCGAAAGTTACAGCACCACCGCCACCCTGAAAGGAGGCGCGGTGGCAGCAATCGCCGTCTATCAGTTGCCGGGAGCCAATGCTCTCGACGTATCGAAACGGGTGAAAAAAGAAATGAACAAACTATCCGCCTACTTCCCTCAGGGCGTAGAATATAGCGTCACCCTCGACACAACGGAATTTATCAACGCTTCTATCGCGGGTATATACGACACCCTCATCACCGCTTTCATTCTGGTGCTGCTGGTGATTTTGATTTTCCTGCAAAACTGGCGGGCGATGCTGATTCCGCTGGTTACGATTCCCGTATCCCTGATCGGTACATTCACTTTTATGGCCATGCTGGGATTCTCGATCAACACCCTCACCCTGTTCGGATTGGTGCTGGCCATCGGATTAGTGGTAGACGATGCAATCATTATTGTAGAAAACAGTTACCGCCTTATAGAAACCGGGAAATACCCCACCGTAAAGGAAGCCGTGATCGAAGCCATGAAAGAAGTGTCGGGAGCGGTGGTCGGCATCGTCCTTGTTTTGCTCGCCGTATTTATCCCTACGGCATTTATCGGCGGCATCACCGGACAGCTTTATAAGCAATTCGCCCTGACAATCGCCATTTCCACCGTAATCAGTGGATTCAACGCCCTGACCCTTAGCCCGGCACTTTGCGCCTTGCTGCTGAAACCGAAGCAACCCAGTCGATTTTTCCTGTTCAAAGCATTTAACCGATTTTTCGATAAAACAACCAGTGGCTACACCTGGGTTATCAAACACTTTATGAAACATTCGGTCATTACCTTCATTGTATTCCTGATTATGGCATTCTTTGCCTTTTGGGGATTCATGAAATGGCCGCGGACTTTCCTGCCCGAAGAAGACCAGGGATATTTTATCGCTTTCATGCAATTGACGGACGGAGCTTCCTATTCCCAAACGGCAACGGCTCTACAAAAAGCCTCCGACATATTGAACCGGATGGACGGTATCGACACGTATATCACGATCAACGGCTTCTCGATGATGAGCAATGCCAACATTTCCAACGCCGGAACTATATTCGTGATGCTGAAAAACTGGGATCAGCGAAAAACCAAAAACCTCAGCGCCCAATCGCTTATCGGCGAATTTAACGGCATGGCCTATATGGAAATCCCGGAAGCCCGCACATTCGCCGTACTGCCTCCCTCGATCCCCGGACTGGGAGAAAGTAGCGGATTCGAGGTGATGCTCGAAGACATTAACAGCTACGGCCCGCAGGAATTGCAAAAAATGACGGACGAAATCATGCTCGGTGCCAGCCAAACACCGGGACTATCCTCCGTGCAATCCATGTTCAGCGCCAGCGTACCGCAATACTACCTGAACATCGACCGGGACAAGGTAGAGCTCATGCAGATCTCGCTGGGGGATGTTTTCAATACCATCAGCACCTTCTTAGGCTCTTCGTATGTAAACAACTTCGTTAAATTCGGGCGTACCTACCAGGTGAAAGTAGAAGGTGCTGCCGGAAGCCGGGCGGTGATCGAAGACCTGCGCCTGCTCAACGTACGTAATTCCAAAGGCGACATGGTTCCGATGAGTGCCTTCACCACCGTAGAAAACCGCCTGGGGGCAGAAAACCTGACCCGCTACAACACCTATATTTCCGCCTTGCTTTCCGGCTCTGCCGCCGACGGTTACAGTTCCGGCGAAGCCATCGACATCATGGCGAAACTAATCCAGGAAAAAGCGGGTAATTCTTTCGGTTACGAATGGACATCGATGGCCTATCAGGAAATCAACGCCTCTTCAACCACCTCTCTGATCTTTGTGCTTGCGATCCTTGTAGCGTTCCTGATCCTTGCCGCCCAATACGAGAGCTGGAAAGACCCCTTCGCCGTAATTATGGGACTTCCCATCGCTTTGCTCGGCGTTGTGATAGGCGTCGTTGTGATGAATCTCCCGATCAGTGTCTACACCCAGATCGGGGTTGTCCTCCTGATTGCCCTGGCAGCTAAAAATGCAATATTGATCGTAGAATTCGCCAGAGATTACCGGGCATCGGGAAAATCGGCCGAAGAAGCCGCCCTCGAAGGGGGACGCGTCCGTTTACGCCCCATCCTGATGACCTCTTTCGCATTCATTTTGGGCACGCTCCCCTTAGTGATCTCCACAGGGGCGGGAGCCGCCAGCCGGATTTCTTTGGGAATTGCCGTATTTGCAGGAATGCTCATGACCTCTCTTGTCGGCACACTCTTCATCCCTAACTTCTATTTATTGATGCAAGGCAAATCCCGAAAACCGAAAAAAGAAGATACTTCCCCGGCCATCCGGCCTGAACTACCCAGTACCCCGGAGCTACCGGAGCTACCGGAATAACCCTGCCTATATGGATACAAAACAAGGATAATGAACATTCATTATCCTTGTTTTGTATTCCGGGAGTTTCAGATTTTTTAAACTTTACCGGAAACACCTATCACTTTTATTCACACAAAAAATAAAAAAATCAGGTTTTCTTTGTAATAAAATCAGACATGAATCGTCTTTATGAATGATGACGGAAAAGGAATTTAATCATATCGTCCTGCCTCTGGCGCAAAACATCTGGTCGTATGCCCTGAACCTTACAGGCAACCGGACCATCAGCGCCGACCTTACCCAGGAAGTGATGTTGCGGTTATGGGATAGCCGCCAACAACTTTCCAGAGTCGGCAATATAAAAGCATGGGCGTTAAAGATCACTCACAACCTCTGGCTGGACTGGCTGAAAAAACAAAAACCGATATACGATGAAGCGGAGCTTCTGAAAAACGGAGGACATGAAACCGATTTATTACAGCAAATCGCCCAGAAAGAAACTGCCGAAGCGGTCAGAAAAATCATCGACACCCTCCCGCCCAACCAGCGGGAAGTGATTATTCTCCGGGAAATAGAAGAACTGGAATACGAAGAAATCGCTAAGATCACGGGGTTGAGCCTGAACAACATCCGGGTGTTGTTGTCCAGGGCGAGAAACAAAGTGAAAGAAATCTTGGTAAAGCAATACCACATTTCTCTGTATGAAAACTGAATCAAGAATTTATGGAACCAATTGAAAATAAATTAGCAAGATACTACCGGGGAGAATCATCCTTAGAGGACGAACAAGCCCTCAAAACCACCTACCGGAAAGGAGAACTACCCTCCGAACCTGCCCTGTCGTACGGGGGCGACACAGCCCCCTGTCCGGAGGAGGTGTTCCAGGCTATACGTCACGGCATCGGGAAGCGGAAAACCCGCCATTCCCGGCGTATTTTCCAGATAGCCGGAGGAATTGCCGCCACGCTCTTGCTCATTATCGGGCTACGCGCATTTCTGCCTGCCCCGTCATCGACCGAGATACAACTCTCCGAACAGGTGCAACGGGAACGATTCGAGGATGCTCTGCGCGTCATTGCCAACGTGCTGAATGAGCAAATAACCGGAAAAGAAAAAATTGTATACGAAGACAATGACCTGATTATTGCCATCGAATAAATCAGGACAGCCCCCTCCGATTATAAACTCTAAAAATTATATCGCCATGAATAAAAAAGTATGGATTATCTTAGTTGCCTTTGCCCTTCCTTTCGGAACTCAGGCGCAACTGACCAAACTGATGTCCAAATACCATGAAAAAAATTGTGTTACAGTGACTCAGTTAAACAAGAATTTATACGGATTATACAAAAAACAACATTTGCCACCGGAGGCCGAAGAAGCCCTTCAGAATTTGGATGCCGTAAACATCCTCAATCTCGACCTCAACGCCTGCGATCCGGATATGGAAACCAAAGTAACTGCACAGTTCAAAGCGGTTTTGGATTCCCCGAACAAATACCAGCTTATCAAAAGCCATACGGACGCTTCGGGGAAACAACTGATTTATTCCCAAAGCAAAAACGGACAAATCACCTCTATGGTGATGTGGAATCAATCCCCCGACCGTCTGGACATCATCGAACTCTGCGGAAAAATACAGCCGGAGCAAATCGCCTCGCTTCCCCGCATTCTAAATATAAAAGGCTTAAATTCATTATCTTCCCTCGCTCCGGGTAATTCCGCCAGATTATCCCAGGGACAAAGCCTGGAAGAAATGAAACAACAGATGAAGCAACAACGGCAAAATCTGGAAGAAATGAAGCAGCAAATGGAGCAACAACGGCAACAATTCCCGGAGGAATTTTTCAACGGAACAGGTAATGTAGACTTCGATAAACTCACCGAGGAATTCAGGAAGAATTTCAGCATGCCGGATTTTAGCGGATTTCCGGGAATATTCAACACTCCGTTCGGAAGCATGTTCCCGAATTTCGACAGCTTATTCAACGCTTCCCGCTTTAGTATGCCCGGCATGGATTCTTCCCTTTTCAATATGTCCGGCGGAAACATATCCAGCAGCTCCGTTCAAATTTCAAACATAGACGGAAAAACAAAAATTAAAATCAACTCCAATAATTCCGATATTCGGTATGTCGTCGATGGAAAAGAACTACCGAAAGGAGAAATCAAAATGCCGGAAAACATCGGCAACGTACAAGTAGTCCGTTCCAATGACGATCTCCGGAAATCATACCTTTTAATCACCTCCAAAGATAAACTGGGAAATTTTACGAGTTACAAAGACGGAATCCTTACCTTCCAATACGAAGGACTGGAATATAAATACAACCTGAAAAAAGTAAATGAACCCATACTGGTGATCGACGGAGAACAGACAAACGAATTCCGGATAGATCCTTTTTCCATCCTGCAAATACGTCCGCAAAGCAAATTAGAAAAAGAAATCGGATATTTCCCTGCGGCAGAAGTGATTATCAATACGAAATAAACCACCCGATTCTCCGGCACATAAAATATCCCGAAGGTTGTCCTAACCTCCGGGATATTTTTTTGCATTTTTATAATTTAAAGGCTTACAGGGCCGAAAAGCTCTTTGTATAATTATTCCCTTTAAAGGAAATCATCTTTCATCCAATAAAGACCCTTTATTTCGATTTTATAATCAAAACGCTTCTGGCATTTTTCCCATATTTTTTATTCATCTTCCGGATAGTCCCTTCCGTATTAAGTATAGAAAGTTCTTCCACCTGCGATAAATCCTGTGGCAGTTCCTTCACGTCTTCCACCAACTTGCCATTTAAAATCACGATTTGATCGTCCAGGTTAATTTGGGAAACCGCTCCCCGGTAAAGTGCCGGAGATACGGACGACTGGGATTTTCCTGCCGCAGACGACACCGAAAAAGAAACATACTGGGCAGCATCGTCCGAATCTTTGGTCGTTACGTAATAAGTATCCTCCTGTCCGGCTTTCACCGTTACAGCCGTCGCGGCATGAGTAGTCCCCGCCACGCTGGAAGAACTGACACTGACGGCGCTGCGTTTTACCCCCAAAGGTTTCATTCCGTCCGGCGTTTCCTGAAGCAAATTAAACGTAATAGGCATACTGCACCGGGCATTCACCGCTTTTCCCGATTTCTTACCGGGCTTCCATTGAGGCATCGTTCTCACCACTCTAACAGCTTCCGCATCCAGCGATCCGTCAACCCCTCTCAACACATTGGCTTCTGAAACATGCCCATCTTTGTCGATAACAAAAGACACCTGCACTGTTCCTTGTATTCCGTTCTCTGCGGCATATTGAGGATATTTGACATTCCGGGCTATAAATTCAGCCGCGGCTTTTTCTCCTCCGGGGAATTGGGGTACTTCTTCCAGCACGGTATAGGCAACAGCCGGCTTTTTATCATCATTCCCGGTAAAAACACCCGTTACAACGACCTGATCCAAAGCTAAATCCGTGGAAGCCGGAACGGATTCTACCTCAACCTCCTTTCGGACAGCGGTTGTGGTTACCTCTCCCGCTTTCAGGACCACATCCAACGTGGAAGTGCCTTTCTTCACCGTTTTATGCAGAGCCACCATACCCGGATAAGAAAAATGAAGCTCCACGGATTCCCCGGTCACACTCATAAAATATTCTCCTCCGGGATTAGTCACCACCGCAGTCACAACCTTTCCGTTGACCTTAGCGGTAACAGTCACCCCGGACATATTCTCACCTTGCTCATTCGTCACCCGGCCTTTTATTTTCCAATTATCTTCCGCCGGAACGATATGTCCCGCCACGCCCTGTTCCGCCGGGACAATCTGCCCGACAGCCTCCCGGGTAACCTCCGCAACCGTACGGGCATTACCCGCCAGGATCAGCAAACCTGTCACCGGAAGTACCATGGCATATTTCACCAGCCTCATTCTTGAGACTTTCTTTCTATTCATCATCATGATACGTTTTTTTAATTGTGATACGTTGAAATTATTGATAATTTGTGCTGCAGCCGATTGATTGGATAAACGAAGCAAATGATATTGGTAATCTTTCCGGTCATAACCGGAAGAAAGCACTCCCTTATCCGCCAAAAATTCCAGATTTTGACGAATTTCCCGGCGGATAAGCCACACACCGGGATTAAACCAAAAGAATATACAAAGGACTTCCCCGATCAGGGTATCCCAGGAGTGCCCCTGCGTGACGTGGACTTTTTCATGAATGAGTATCCCTTGCAATTCCTTTTCCTGATAACAACGGGGATCCACAAAAATCCAGTTAAAAAACGAAAACGGGGCTGTATCGTGTTCCAATACGATAATCCGGGTATCGCCAAAATACCGGACTTTACCCAACAACCTCAACCGGACAATCGATCCCAATTGTGCCAGAAAACGCAAAAACAACAACACACTCCCGACACCCCATATCGCCAATAAAACCTGATCGGCGGTAAATGCAGTTTTTTCCTCTGCCGATATTTCCGGGAAGGCCACAGCCTGAACGATAAACTCCGAATAATCGACGATCATCGCCTGCAATGGCTGTTTATCTTTCAGCCATTCGGCAAGCGTAACCAGCGGACAGGTAAAAGCCAGAACTAAAACCGACAGCAGGAAAAAACGGTGTATTCCGAAAAAGGTATCCTTTGCCGTTAAAACGCGGTAAAGCAAATAAAACACGACTAAACCCGCATTCACCTGTAATATATACATATAAAAATCTCTCATGAGCTTTCGATTAACATCCGGTAATCCTATTCTTCCTTTTCAATCAGGCGGATAATTTCCTGTAACTCTTCTGCGGTTATTTTCTGCTTTTTAGCGAAGAAAGTCACCATCTCTTTATATGAATTTTCAAAATAATTCTGCACGACCCCTGAAAGAAAACGAGCCTTATACTCGCTCTCGTCGATCACAGCCTTATACACACAGGTATTTCCGTAACGGGTTCCCTCCACATATCCTTTCTTCTCAAGATTTTTTACAATAGATGCAACCGTCGTATAAGGAGGACGTGGCTCATCCAACTTGTTCAAAAAATCTTTGATTACACCGCTTTTCACATGCCAGATAATAAGCATGATTTCTTCTTCCTGAAAAGTAAGTTTCTCCATAATTCTGATCTATTAATTACGATCCTTTCGCAAATCTACGAAAATTTCGTAGACAAGCAAACAATTTTCTCGAAAATAATCGGGCGCGACAATAATTATTTAATTCTCAGCGTCTTCCCTAAAATAATATCTCACGATCATCGGGTTGTCCCCGGGTTTCATCTGCTGGTAACGCTTCGCATCTTCCGGGCCGAGCCATTCCGGACGGATATATCGGTCGCGTTCGGCATAAGGCACCAGTGCCAGCATACAAGTATCGTTCATCCGGGTGTTTTTAGGCAATTCCACGCCTTCCGCAAAACGGTCAAAAAGCTGATAAGAACCCGAAGACTTATCCCAAAGTAAATGGGTAAATTGTTCCGTTCCCGGTAATTCCCTTTTTTTAAAAAGCCGTTCTATCGATAAATAGATATAACGATCGTTTTGCTTTCCCTCGCTTAATGCAAAATTACAATTCTCCTCCATCCACTGCCGCTGAATCTTTGCTGCCCGCACCGGAGAGTGTACGGGAAAAGCCGGCAAATTACCTTCCTCATCGTTATATTTCCCAAAATCCCAGCGAAAAAGAGGAATTTCAGTCCCTTTCTTACTTTGCGTATAAACCAGATTTTCGAAAGTGCGGTAAAAATACCAACGGTTATTATAATAATAAGACAAAGGCGAAAGGATACTCACCGGTTTACTCCCGTCGGGCATTTTAGCCTGATTCTTTTTTTCTTTTACCTTATTGTCCACCACATACCTGAATTTTCCTTCCGGCCCGAAACAAAAACAAAGTCCCCTCGGCTTATCCAAAATAATAAACTTATTATGGTGAATCCCCCACTCTATGGTTTCCAATTGGCTTTTCTCCGTGGTTTCCAGCGGATAGACCTCCACCCGGGAAAACACATCGAAAACAGAAGGCTGCTCCACCCGGTCCAGATCGACAGGATAAGCCGGATAATTTATTTTCTTTTCCCGGCACCCCCAGGCCGCCAGCAATAAAACACAAAAACAAAGCCTTATGCTCAGGCTATTTATTGAATAGGACATTTTCATAATTGCTGTTTTTTATATAGAAACAATAATATACAAAAATTCAGGGAAATCCTATTTTAAAAACAGCTTTTTTATCTCCGGATACACGGTTTACCATCGAAGACCGTCGTCCCAATACCCTCCCGGATAGAGCGGATGTCTATTTTTCCAACTCCTATAAATCATAAAATAATCCATTATTTTATCATGAGAATCTATTTCCTATATCTCTTTATCCGGTTATTTTTGCAATATTCATAGCGGGCAATCCTAACAAGGAAAAACATTTACCGATTACCGGACTTCGTATATTTTGTCCATATTTTATATGGGCAGTTATAACGATAGAACTTCACGGTGTGAAAATTTCCGGACATAAAGAGCAATAACCTCAACAACATTCAAAATGAAAAAGAATCTGTTACTACTATTCTTATCCGCCCTATTCTTCACCTGCCCTTTATATGCCCGGCAGGAAGATAAAATAGACCTTTCGGGGATATGGCGTTTCCAGCTCGATCCGATGGGATTCGGGAAAACGCCGGGCTCGGAACTTTATCAGGCAAAACTGGCAGAAACCATCACCCTTCCCGGCTCCACCGACGAAGGAGGCAAAGGGATTCGGACAACAGCCCGCTATGTCGACCGCCTGACGCGGAAATTCGAATATTGCGGCCCGGCATGGTATCAGCGGGAAATCGATATTCCCACCTCCTGGAAAGGCAAAGAAATCATTTTGGAACTGGAACGTTGCCACTGGGAAACCACCCTATACATCGACGGTAAATACATCGCCGTCGACGAACGGTTGTCCACCCCCAACCGCTTCATTTTAACCCAACACCTGTCTCCGGGCATCCACACCCTCACCCTATGCGTGGATAATCGGCTAAAATACCCCATGGATCAATGGAATCACGGAACCACCGAATACACCCAAACCAATTGGAACGGAATTGTCGGCAAGATGGAACTGGTGGCTAAAAATCCCTCGTACATCGAACGGATCAAAGCATATCCCGATGTGAAAAATCAAAAAGTAAAAATAGACCTTCAACTCCATACGGCAGGGGACAGCTCCGGAGAAATCCGCTACACCCTGCGCGACCCGCAAGGAAAAGTTGTCCACACGTCGGTTGTCCCGGTGAGCTTACAAGAACAAAAACTATCGCAAGAACTTCCTGTGGGAAAAAACATGATGCTATGGGACGAATTCAATCCTAACCTCTATGAATTGGAAACCCGCCTGACGGCAGGAGAAACAGAAGAAGTCCAAACCCTCCGCTTCGGCATGAGGCAAGTGGAACAAGGGAAAAACCACATCCGCCTGAACGGACGCAACATCCATCTGCGCGGAGCGCTCGATTGTGCCGTTTTCCCTCTAACGGGCTACCCTTCGACAAAAATGGAAGACTGGAAACGGATATTCCGCACCGTGAAAGACTATGGCATGAACCACATCCGTTTCCATTCGTGGTGTCCGCCGGAAGCTGCCTTCACCGCGGCGGACGAAGTAGGAATATACCTCCAGGCCGAACTGCCGATGTGGATTAAAGATGTAGGAAAATATCCTTCCCGCCGGGACTTCTTTGAAAAGGAGATGTACGCCCTGCTCGACGAATACGGAAACCACCCGTCATTTATCCTTATGTGTAACGGCAACGAAAACGAAGGGAATTTCAATGTGCTGGAAGATTTGGTGAAAAAAGCACAGGCATATGACAACCGTCGCCTGTATTCGGCTTCCACCGCCCGGACACATACCCCTTCGGATGAATACTACGTGTCGCATGTCACCTCAAAAGGAGGAATTACCGTGTATGAAGGCATCCCCTCTACCCAATGGGACAAACGGAAAGAATCGGACATCGATGTCCCGGTCATCGCCCACGAAAGCGGACAAAGGTGTATGTACCCGAACTTTAACGAGATAAAAAAATACACCGGGGTTTTGGAAGCCCGGAATTTTGAAGTGTTCCGGGAACGCCTCGCCAAAAACGGCATGCTGCAACAAGCGGACGATTTTTTCAAAGCCACCGGAGCACATACCGTGCTGCAATATAAAGAAGTGAACGAATCCTTGCTCCGCACCCCCAATTCCGGAGGATTCCAGCTTCTCGGACTGTCGGATTTTCCGGGACAGGGCAGCGCATTTGTCGGCATCCTTGATGCCTTCTGGGAAAGCAAAGGGTTGGTAACTCCCGAAAAATTCAGGGAATCCTGTGCCCCCACGGTGCTGCTGGCACGTTTCCCGAAAAGGGTATATACCAACGATGAAAAATTTCATGCCCAGCTTGAAATATATCATTACGGGGCTTCTCCCATAAAACGAAACACCTTACGCTGGCAATTGGACAACCAGGAAGGACAAACCGTCGGGAAAGGCACAATATCTACCTCTTCAATTCCTTGTGCCGTAACCGATACGCTGGGAACGGTCGAAGTGCCGCTCCTATCCATCGCCCGCCCTCAAAAGCTGACCTTAAAAGTGTCTTTAGAACATTACCGGAACGAGTGGGACATTTGGGTATATCCCCGGCAACAGGACTCCTCGCAGGAAGGCTACATCTATGCCCGGAATTGGGATGCCTCGGTCAAAGCCTCGCTGGAACAAGGAAAAAATGTACTGCTCACCCCACAACAGGCTCCGGGCAGAAAAACCCATTTTGCCAGCCACTTTTGGAATCCGATCATGTTCAATTGGAACCCGATGATTGTGGGAACTCTGATACAAGCCTCCCACCCGGCATTTCACGATTTTCCCACGGGAATTTATGCCGACTGGCAATGGTGGGACATTTTGAACCATGCAACAGCATTGGAACTGAACGACTTAAAATCCATCACCCCGGTAATCCAAAGCATAGACACCTATGAAGAAAACCGGAAATTGGGCATCGCTTTTGAAGCACGCGTCGGTAAAGGCAAGCTGTTTGTGTTATGTGTAGATCCGGAAAAAGACCTGGAGAAACGCCAAGCCACCCGGCAGTTATTCCATTCCGTGCGGACTTATGTGGCCTCTCCGGACTTTAACCCCTCCACCGAACTACAACCTTACGAATTGGATGCTCTGTTTACTCCCAATGCCCCAAAGCAAGCCGACAGTAAAAGCAACGAAGCGATCAGGCAGCTACTGAACCAATAACATATATAAAAGCATTTGGCACAAAATGAAGAATCCCCGGAATAGAAATTCCGGGGATTTATCGTTTAACCGCTATCTCTGCTACTCTTTCAAAGCCTTTTCGATCATTTCCTTCAAGGCCGGATTAGAAGGGCGGGGAGCATCCACCGAAACGATCTTACCTTCCTTATCGAAAACCATAAAACGCGGAATAGCTTTTATCTGGTAGTCTTTGGCAATTTTACTCCATCCGCTGGCAAACAACTGCACACCCTGCAATTGTTCTTCCTTCACAAAATCAAGCCATTTCTGCTTATTTTTTTCTTCATCGACCGACACACCGAGAAAAACAACGCTTTGCCCGTGCATTTCTTTTTCCAGCTTCTTCAAAGAAGGTATTTCCTTCCGGCAAGGCCCACACCAGGTGGCCCACACATCCACCACCACAACCTTACCTTTAAAATCAGACAAAGAAACCTCTTTGCCCTTCACATCGGGATAGGTGAAATCTGCTCCCACTGTTCCCGGTTTCGTATCGTATACCTTCGCCCCCAACTCCTCGTTTCTTGCTTTTAGGGAAGGTGTCACCAGATAACGGCCGAACCGATCCTGCATCTCCAGAAAAGCATCGTAAGATTTTAAACTCCGGCTAAAATGGTTCATAACCAATTCACCTTTTAACCGATCGTCTTTCACGGCACGCAGCATACCCTCCACCAACTCTCCCGCATCTTTAGGCTGAATGGGGTGAAGCCGGATATAGAAAGAAGCATAAGACGACAGCATCCGGTAACCGTCGGGGAATTGTAAAACCTCATCATTGGCAAACTTCTCTTCGGAAAGAATCTGATTGTAATATTCCGGCCAATCTTCCTGCTGCGGATGCTCCGTCCTCGGCGTCTGCAGAAACATGATGGCATAGAAATCAATGTCATATCCGATCTTTTTTTTCAGAATTTCATCGAACTCCTTATTACCGGTTTGCACCTTTTTCTGAAAATCCTGAGCCTTGCTTACAAATTCCGGGAAAATAGGGAAAAAATCTTTATAATTACTTCTCACCTTTTCGAACAACACCGCTTTTATACGAATACTGTCCGCCAGGCTCTCCCACCGATAAAGCATCTCGTTTTCGGGAGTATTCTTCCCATGCAGGCTGGCTGTAAGTCCCTGCAAATTCAATCCCACCACATCCCCCGCCTTCAACCACACGGGGAAATGCACCCGGTCTGTTCCCACGGCATAAAACCCCTCCTGTTCCGGGATGAACAAAAAACCATAAGTCCCGTCAGGTCCCACCTGGGTTGTTGCATAAGACTGTATATTTCCGTCCACAGTCCTATACAAAGTCACTTCTTTTAAACTTTCGTCCTGTACCTTCCCTATAATTTGGGAATAACGCTGTTCCTTACATCCGAACAATGCCAAACAGCAGATTAACATGAAAAGACCTGTCTTCATCGTGCTTATTTTTAATTACTATTCGTTTAACGTGGCTCACACCCCCGGCAATAAACTTATTTTTTATTGTTCCGCACCTGTTCCAGTTTTGCCGTCATTTCTTGCACCCGTTTCGGATACTGGGCTGCGATATTGTGTTTCTGCGCCACATCTTTTTTCAAATCGTAAAGCTCCGGCGCAGTCATATTTCCTTTCCAGTTTTTATAGGCAGGCACACAAGCCCAATCTCCTTCCTTAATCCAGATACTCCGCCCATAACCTTCCAGCACCAGCGACTCTCGTCCTTTCTTGGATTTTCCCAACAAAGCCTTATCCAATCTTACTCCATCCTCGGCAGGATAATCCTGTCCCAATAGACCGGCAAAGCTGGCACAAAAATCCATTTGACAGATCAAAGCATCGGAAGTGGAGCCTGCCCGGACATTTCCCGGCCAGCGCACCAACATCGGAATACGGGTGCCCCCCTCGTAAGGATCGCACTTCCATCCCCGGAAAGGTCCGGCAGGTGTATGTTTTCCATTCAATTCCTCAGCCTGATCTTTATATCCGTCGTCGAGCACAGGCCCGTTATCACTGGTAAAAATAACAATGGTATTATCCGCCAGATTCAGTTCATCCAGATATTTCAAAAACTCGCTCACACACCAATCCGCCTCCAAAATCACATCCCCGCGAGGACCTAATTTTGATTTCCCGGCAAACTTCTCATTGGGCAGGCGGGGCACATGCGGCTGGTGTAAAGCGTAATACAAAAAGAAAGGCTCGTCCTTATGCGCTTTCACATAATCCTTCGCTTCTCCCAAAAACACTTCATACATGGTTTCGTCCACCCAAAGGGCAGACTTCCCTCCCCGCATATACCCGATCCGGGGTATTCCGTTCGTGATCGACATATTGTGTCCCACGCTGGGATGCATCCTTAACAATTCGGGATTATTTTTTCCGGTAGGTTCTCCGGGGAAATTGTGCTTATAGCTCACTTCAATCGGATCGTTCGGATCGAGGTTCACCACATTCCCATTTTTCACATACACGGTCGGTACGCGGTCATTCGTCGCCGCCATGATATAAGAATAATCGAATCCGATTTCATTCGGCGAAGGGGAGATGTGCTGATTCCAGTTCACATTGCCGCTTCCCAAACCCAAATGCCATTTCCCGACAACTCCGGTAGCATATCCTGCCTGTTTCAACATTTTAGGAAAAGTTCCCATGTTTTCTTTGATCAGCATAGGAGCATCTCCCGGAAGGATAGCCGCACCCACCCGGAAAGGATACATGCCCGTGAGCATGGCAAAGCGGCTGGGGGTGCTGGTGGCGGAAGAAGCATGGCCGTTGCAATGTCTTAACCCCTCGGCTGCCAGGCGGTCGATTCCCGGTGTCTGGATTTCAGTCGCTTCA
Source organism: uncultured Odoribacter sp. (assembly GCA_900541415.1). Taxonomy (GTDB): domain Bacteria; phylum Bacteroidota; class Bacteroidia; order Bacteroidales; family Marinifilaceae; genus Odoribacter. The sequence goes on from UQJP01000006.1 coordinate 20,382, forward strand.
TAACAACTCAAATCACCATACCCCAGATCGTCTGCCATGATTACCACAATGTTCGGTTTTTTAACCGGTTCTTTTGCTACTGTCTGTAACACAGGCATAACTGCAGCTACGGGAAGTAACCCGAATTTCAAAAAATCTTTTGAAGGACAAACCATATTCAATAATATTAATGGATAAAAAAAGACTATACGATAAGCCGCTTAACAATATCAAGGTAAATTTAAGTTATTTTTTTAAGAATCCCGCCAAATATTTCAATTCTCCCGGGAATAAACGCCCATAAAATACCCTCCATCGGAAAATTCATAAAAAAATCCCCCTGCCCAATGGCAGAGGGACCTATAAAATAATGATCCGATTATCAATCCAGCACTTTCACCCAACCGAACTTATCCGGCTCATCCCCATACTGAATACCTCTCAAACGGTGGTACAATTTCGTACACCATTCTCCCGGCACTCCCGGTTTTCCGAACATCAGCTTTTCCTGGTGTCCCTCCTCTATATCGTCAATTTCCCCGATAGGTACAATCACGGCTGCCGTTCCACAAGCCCCGCACTCCTCGAACGTCTTCAGTTCTTCCACCGGAATCCGGCGGCGTTCCACCTTCAAACCCATATCCTCTGCCAATTCCATGATACTGACATTGGTAATGGAAGGCAAAACGGAATGAGAGGCAGGTGTGATATAAGTATTGGCCTTTATTCCGAAGAAATTGGCCGGGCCACATTCATCCACATACTTTTTCTCTGCCGAATCCAGGAACAGGGCGGTGAAATAACCTTTATCATGGGCGATCTCTCCGGAAGCCATTCCGGCAGCGTAATTACCACCCACTTTAATATGTCCCGTACCATGAGGGGCTGCGCGGTCATAAGTACGCTCGATCATCACCTTTGCCGGTTTGAAGCCATCTTTAAAATAAGGACCTACCGGAGCAACAAACACAACAAACATATATTCAACAGCCGGCTTCACCCCCATCTGCGGCCCCACACCGATCAACAACGGACGGATATATAAGCTCGCTCCCGATTCGTAAGGCGGAACATACTCTTTGTTCAATTCCACGGCTTTCACCACAGCCTCTGTGAACAACTCCACCGACGGAGCCTTCATCATCACATACTCGGCCGTATTGATCATACGCTTTGCATTTTCTTCACAACGGAAAATCCGGATTTTCCCGTCTTTTCCCCGGAACGCTTTTAATCCTTCGAAAGCCTCCTGACCGTAATGCAAACACGTAGACGCCATATGCACGGGAATCATTTCCGAATCGGTGACCTCCAGATCACTCCATTTCCCGTCTTTATAATGGCTACGAACGTTGTAGTCTGTCTTCAAATATCCGAAGGATAATTTATCCCAGTCCAAATTTTTCATAATAGTAGGGTTTAATAGTCAAACTTTATCTGGAAAAGGAAACCCATACCGCCGGGCACAGGCTTCCTTTCTTTATTTCACAATAGTCATTTCATCGATCAGGTTCTTTGCCCCGGCAAATTTATCCACGATCCACAGCATATATCGGGTGTCCAAATTAATACACCGCTGCAAGTTTTCTTCAAAATCAATATCTCCGGACATCGCTTCGGAATTTCCATCAAAAGCAGCCCCGATCAACTCTCCGTTGGCATTGATTACCCCGGAACCCGAATTTCCTCCGGTAATATCGTTATCCGTAATAAAATTCACCACCAGATAATCGTCTCCGTAAGGTGCATAATCCTTCTTCGCATAAAGCTCCTTCAGTTTGGCAGGAACTTCAAATTCTCCCCCTTTCGGGCCTTCTTTCTCCAACACTCCGGCCAGAGTGGTATAGTAATCATAGAAAACAGCATCTCTCGGCTTATAACTCCTCACCTTTCCATAAGTCAGCCGGATGGTGGAATTGGCATTCGGCGCCCACGCTTTCTCCGGATTCATCTCCATCAGGCCACGGACAAACAAACGGTTACCTTTAGCCAGCTTCGTATTCATTTCATTCGAATAGGCTGACAGCTTAATCCATGTTTCAAAATAAGATTTCCCGGCAATATAAGCCAAATCTTTTTCCAGTTTCTTGCAATCCGGTTTTTCCATAAAAGCATTAAAAGCCTCTTCGCTCATGAAAACCGACTGCTTTTTCAAATCCTGTGCGAATTTTTCGAAATCTCCTTTATACTTTTTATCGATCAGTGCTATCACTTCGGGCTGTAAATCCCCGGCAACCTGGTCATGATAAAGCTTGAACAGGGCAGCGAACAAACGGGCATCCAGTTCCGTGTTAAAATCTTTATAAAAATCGGCTGCCGATGCCTGCAACGATTTTTTAATCTCCTCTTTCTTTTCCGCACTGATATTCTTATCACACAAATCTTTCAACTTTTTACCCGAACGATAAGCAAACAGGTGAGCTTCCGGACCGCCCAGGGCTTCCTGCAAATAGACCGTTGCGGCTGAATAGTTGGACATATCGGCATAAGCCTTCTGTATCGTAGCCAGCACATCGCCATATTTCGTTTTACGTCCCGCGTCTGCATTCACCCAATTCGTGAACTCCTGCTCGATAGCGATTTTATTTTCTTTGGTCTTCAAATTATTCAAAGCCTTATTCTGCTCAAAAGAATACTTCCAGTAGTTAGCGCAACTGGCATGTTTCGATGCATACTGGATACGGGTTTTAGGGCTCTTTGCCATTTCTTCGCCCATAATCTTCAACTTTTCCGTACGCACTTTATAGCGAATATCGTTCGTCGTATTCATCGTATTTTCCAATCCGAAACTGGTGGTGAAACGATCCGTCGAACCGGGGAAACCCATAATCATGGCAAAATCATTATCCTTTACCCCCTTGGCGGAAACAGGCAAATAATGCTTCGGCTTCAAAGGCACATTATCTTTGGAATAAGCGGCGGGACTTCCGTCCGGCGCTGTATAAATACGGAACATACTAAAATCCGCCGTATGGCGTGGCCACATCCAGTTGTCGGTATCTCCACCGAATTTACCCATGCTCTGGGGAGGTGCGCCCACCAAACGGACATCCTTATAAATCGTATAAAGAAACAGGAAAAACTGATTCCCTTCGAACATCGCCTGAACCTGACCGCTCAACACGGTTCCCTCGGTTGCTTCTTTCACGATTTTCGATGCAACACTATCGATAGCAGCAGCCCGTTCCGTTTCGCTCATGTCGTCACGAAGCACGGCATTCACCCGGTCGGTCACATCCTCCATCCGTTCCAGGATTGAAGCCGTAATACCGGGATTGGCCAGTTCATCTTCCATTTTATAAGCCCAAAAGCCATCGGCCAGGTAATTATGTTCTACGGAAGAATGCGACTGTATAGCATCGAATCCGCAATGGTGATTGGTCAGTAACAACCCCTGCGGGGAGATCAGTTCCCCGGAACAGAAATGACGAAAGGGACGCCCTTCCCGGCCTAATCCCACAATGGCATCTTTAATTCCCGGCTGGTTCACGGAATAAATATCTTCGGCTGTCAATTTAAAACCCATCCTCTGCATTTCATCGATATTCTGTTCCTTCAACTTCGACAACAACCACATTCCCTCATCAGCTCTCGCCACAACCCCGGAAAGCAATACAAACACAATAATTAATAAATTCTTCATTTCTATACTTACTGATTTTTATTTATTGATAATTTTACCACAGTTACACCACACGTTTCAAGAGCCTTGTAACCTTTCATAACTTCAAATTCACGTAAGCGCAAATATACAATTAAATCCTCTGTTTATTGGATTTTCAGGATATTTTAACAACAAAATCAAGGTAAAACCCTAAATCCAGCAGACCGATAATTCACACTTTCCAGGCATATTCTTTTCGTTTTTCAAACCCGGTTTCCATGAATTATTCGACAGCTTATTCGTATCTTTGCCCCACATAAAATAAAAACGACCGACGTGGAAAAACAAAATATCAGGGAATTATCCCTAAAAGAACTCACCGAGTTTCTGACAACCCATAACGAAAAAGCCTTCCGTGCCAAACAAATCTGGCAATGGATCTGGCAACGGGGCACAACCCGCTTCGAAGAAATGACCAATCTTTCCAAAACAACGCAAGAATTGCTGTCCGATGCTTTCTTTTTCGACAGCCTGCACCCCCAATTGGCCCAAACTGCGGGTGACGGAACGGTGAAAACCGCCTGGCGGCTATATGACGGGGAAGTGATAGAAAGCGTACTGATTCCCGGCAACCAGAAATTCACCGTATGCGTATCCTCACAGGTTGGCTGCAAATTAGGCTGCAAATTTTGTGCAACAGGGACATTGGGATTTAAAAGAAACCTCACCGCAGGCGAAATTTTCGAACAGGTGATAGCGGCCAAAACCGCCGCCGAAGCACAGGGACTTACGCTATCGAACATCGTATTCATGGGTATGGGCGAGCCTTTATTAAACTACGATAACGTGATGAAAGCCATCGAACGCCTCACGGCAAACGACGGATTGGCCATGTCGCCCTACCGGATCACGGTTTCCACAGCAGGAATCCCGGATAAAATAAAGCAACTCGCCGATGATGAAGCCCGGTTCAACTTAGCCGTATCCCTTCACTCTGCCGATGAAAACACCCGGACAAACCTGATGCCGCTGAACAAAGCCTACTCATTGGCCGACATTGCAGAAAGCCTGAAATATTTTGTAGAAAAAACAGGAACACGCCCCACGTTCGAATACCTGCTTCTGAAAGACATAAACGACAGCCTGGAAGACGCCAAAACATTAGCCCGTTATTGCCGCCAATTCCCCATAAAAATCAACCTGATCGAATACAATGAAGTGGAAGGCAGCGGATTCCGGCACAGTCCCGACAAAAGAAGGGACGAATTTATCCGTTTTCTCGAAAGCTGCAACATGGTGATAAACCTGCGGCGCAGCAAAGGCAAGGACATCGATGCTGCCTGCGGACAACTGGCAGGAAAACAGCCGAAAGTCTGAAAACCGAAAATACGGAATCCCGGAAAAGCATTCATGCCTGCATCCGAAACAGCCACTTTTATTCCCGTGCGCCACACGCTTTCAGGCAAACAATAGAAGAACGGAACTGGAAATTCCATCTAATAAAATATCCGCCCTAAACAGGCGGATATTTTCTATTCGGAAAGAGCACCGTTCATGCTCTCTGTTCTACATGCTCTTTTAAAAGCTCTCCATAAAAACCCGGTATTTTATAAAATACCCTGATCCATCATAGCACGCGCCACCTTAATGAATCCGGCCACGTTAGCTCCTTTCACATAATTCACATAGCCGTCGGGCTGTGAACCGTATTTCACACACTGGGAATGGATCGACTTCATGATTTCTTTCAGCTTCGCATCTACTTCCTCGCGTGTCCAACTGATCTTCTGCGCATTCTGGCACATTTCAAGACCGGAAGTTGCCACACCTCCGGCATTAGCAGCCTTTCCGGGAGCATAAAGCAATTTATTTTCCAGGAAAACAGTAATCGCTTCCGGCGTAGAAGGCATATTCGCCCCTTCCGACACGGCAATACAACCGTTAGCCACCAAAGTTTTAGCCTCATCCCCGTTCAACTCGTTCTGCGTAGCGCTGGGCATAGCAATATCGCATTTTTCTCCCCACGGACGACCTCCGGCAACAAATTTACAACCGTATTTATCGGCATACTCTTTGATTCGTCCCCGGTAGAACAGCTTCAACTCCATCATATATTCCAACTTCTCATCGTCGATTCCGTCCGGATCATAAATATAACCACTACTATCGGACATCGTCACCACCTTCGCTCCCAGCTCGTTCAATTTCTGCACCGTATATAAAGCCACATTACCGGAACCGGAAACCGCCACCGTCTTCCCCTTCAAATCGACATTCCGGGTTTTCAGCATCTCCAGTAAAAAATACACATTCCCATAGCCCGTCGCTTCCGGACGGATCAGCGACCCACCGGACTCCAGCCCCTTCCCGGTAAAAGTACCGCTATTCTCACGCGCCAGCTTCTTATACATTCCATACATAAAATTCACCTCACGTCCCCCCACGCCTATATCTCCGGCTGGAATATCCGTACCCGGCCCGATATTTCTCCACAATTCAAGCACAAAAGCCTGGCAAAAACGCATAATCTCGGCATTGGAACGTCCTTTGGGATTAAAATCCGACCCTCCCTTAGCTCCGCCCATAGGCAAAGTCGTCAGTGAATTTTTAAAAGTCTGTTCAAAAGCCAGGAACTTCAAAATAGAAAGATTCACAGATGAATGGAAACGAACACCTCCCTTATACGGCCCGATAGCATTATTATGCTGAATACGGTAACCCATATTCGTATGTACATTTCCCTGATCGTCCGTCCAGGTCACCCGAAACGAAAAAATACGGTCGGGAATACACAAACGCTCGATCAAATTACTCTTCTCGAATTCAATGTTTTGATTGTAAACATCCTCGATAGTTGTCAATACTTCTGCCACAGCCTGATGATATTCAGACTCATTCGGAAACCGTCGTTTCAACTCCGTTAATACATCTTTTGCATTCATCTGTAGTAAATTTAAAAAGAACATCCGTCTTAAAACGGACATTCATCATGTTAGTATATTTAGGTTATTGTTGTGTTCGATGATTCGTTTCACAAATATATATAAAAATTTATTATTTCCTCTCTGTTGTTAAAATCTTAACATGAAATACATTTTTGTGCAAATTAGGGATTTTGAAAACGTTAGCGCGTTTAAAATTCACATCACACTCATCCAATTCTGGAATGTTCTTCCATAAAAACCATTGAAACAAGAAATTCAAAAATTATCTGTCATTCCGATTTAACATTTTCATGAATATTTAATATATAATTTTGCGCGCTGGTTTAGTGAACATCGAATAAGTTTCAATTTATACATCAATTTTTTTATGAAAACAATCATGGGAGTGGTATTGTTTCTATTCACAATAGGAATACCTGAAAGTTATGCTCAACAACTAAAAATTTCAGGCATAGTAAAAGACGCCGAAACCAACAACCCTCTATCGGGAGCCTCCGTCGTCATCCGGGGGACGCGGACCGGAGTTGCAACAAACTTACAGGGAGAATTTTCAATCCTGACCCACCCGGCGGACGAATTGGTGATCTCGTTCGTGGGAATGAAAACACAAATCATACGGGTGAAAAACAACCCGTCTCCCGTTATCCGCCTGGAACGGGACTACCTCAGCGCAGATGAAGCCATTGTCATTGCTTTCGGGGCAACCCCGGAAGCCTCCTACTCCGGCTCTGCCGCAACCATCCGGCGCGATGCCTTCCAATCGCGCCCGATAACCAATATATTACAAGCATTAGAAGGAAATATTCCCGGTTTACAAATGACTTCCGGGTCCGGACAGCCGGGAGCTTCTCCCGACCTGCGAATCCGGGGATTCGGATCGATTACCGCCTCTGCCGCACCCCTATTCATCATGGACGGAGTTCCTTATGCCGGAGAGATTTCCGCCATACATCCGGAAGACATCGATAATATCTCCGTCCTGAAAGATGCAGCTTCGGCTGCCCTATACGGTAGCCGGGGTGCAAACGGCGTCATCATCATCACCACCAAAGCAGGAAAAGAAAGAAAATCGACTTTCAATGTCAAAATAAACCAGGGATTTTCTTCACGGAGCATCCCCGAATACAACCGGGTGGATGCCTACACCTACTATCCCCTGATGTGGGAAGCCTACCGTAATTCGATGGTTTATAACCAAAACAACCCGAAACCGATCGATCAGGCTTCACAGATCGCTTCTTACGGAAGCACCGATGCACAAAGCATCACCGACATCTTAGCGAACAACCCCTTCAATGTCCCCAACCGGGAACTGGTAGGAACAGACGGAAAGCTCCATCCCGATGCCCGCCTGCTCTACCCGGACGACCTGAACTGGGAAGATGCCATGACCCGCACAGGCAACCGGGGCGATTATGCCCTCTCGGCAAGCGGAGGGACGGACGCCACCACCTACTACATGTCCGTCAGCTATACCAACGACAAAAGCTACCTACTCAAATCGGAATTAGAACGGGCCACAGCCCGGGCCAACATAACGACACGGCCGAACAACTGGCTGCAAACGGGGATCAGCATAGCGGGAGCGTTACAGGAATCCTCTTATCTCGACACAGAAACGAACACCGGATATGACAACCCGTTCTTTTTCAGTCGATATATCGCCCCGATATATCCCATCCACCAACACGCGGCTACCGGGGAAAGCCTTTACGATTCATTCGGGAAGCCTTTATATGAATGGACGAACCGGGGAGAAAAAGCCTATCCGGGACATCACATCGTAGCGGAAACAGAACTAAACAGCAACAACCGGAAACAAAACACCCTAAACACCAGAGCGTTTGCAGAAGTCCGCCTTTGGCAGGGACTTACATTTACATTCAATGCTTCCTACGACCTAACCAACAATCTGGTGGCCGAATATGAAAACCCGGAAGTAGGCAGTGCTGCGGGAACAGGACGCGCCAAACGGACAAACGACAGGTACGATCTGGTGAATTTCAGCCAACTACTGAATTTTAGGCGGGCATGGGGTGGCCACCGGGTTGAAACCTTATTGGGACACGAAAGCTACAACAACACCTACAAACTGCTATTCGGAAAGCGGGAAGGAGAAATTGTTTCGGGAAACGACGAATTTGTAAATTTCACCCAAACCGTCGACCTGTCTTCCTACTGCAGCCGATACCGCACAGAAGGTTATTTCTTACGTTTCGGCTATGATTACGGTAGCCGCTACTTTTTGTCGGCTTCTTACAGGCGGGACGGCTCATCCCGCTTCCACCAAGACGCGCGCTGGGGAAACTTCTGGTCGGTCGGGGTAAGCTGGCTGACCGATCGGGAAAAATTCATGGAAGCGCTCCCCTGGATAAGTCTGCTGAAACTGCGCAGTTCTTACGGGCAAACCGGGAACGACAATACCGACTCCTGGTTTCCGTGGCAAAATTTATACTCCATCAACAACAACGGCAATGAGCCCGGATTCATTCAGAACACGGCAGCCGGGAACCGGAATTTGAAATGGGAACTGAACAGGCACTTCGACATCGCCATCGAATTCAATTTCCTGAAACGCATCAGCGGAACCATCGAATATTACAAACGGACCACCGACGACCTGCTTTTCAATGTTCCGCAGCCTCTTTCCGGAGGAGTGCTCACCCAATGGCAAAACTCAGGCTCCATGTATAACAGAGGGATAGAACTCACCCTCCGCGGAACTCCTGTTGCCCGTGCATTTCAATGGGAAATCGGGATTCAGGCAACACATTTCAAAAATGAAATCACTTCGCTCCCGCAAAAAGAGATCAGTGCAGGCCACCACAAACGCATGACCGGGCATTCCATCTATGACTATTTTCTGCCCGTATACGCGGGGGTAGATCCGGAAAACGGCGATGCCCTCTACCGGATGGATATAACCGATGAAGCCGGAAAGGTCACAGGCGAAACCACAACCAACGACCTAAACAAAGCCACGTCTTACTACTGCGGCACGGCCATTCCCAAAATATCCGGAGCGATCGACAATAAAATTTCATACAAGGGACTGGACTTCGCATTCAAATTCACCTACCGGATAGGAGGAAAAATTTACGACAACGCCTATTCAGGACTGATGCATTCAGGGCTGTATGGCAGAACATTCCATTCCGATATTCTGAAACGCTGGGAAAAAGCGGGTGACCGGACCGACGTTCCCCGGCTGGACAGCAGCAACGGCGATAACTCGACCATTGCCACCAGCCAATGGCTAACGAATGCCTCCTATCTGGCATTGAAATCCGTGACGCTGTCCTACACTTTCCCGGAGAAAATTCCGGAATTTTTCCATCTCAAAGGCATACGGTTATATAGCGGCGGCGAAAACCTTTTCATGCTGACCCACCGGAAAGGCATGAACCCGCAATATCGTTTCACAGGCATTTCTGCCAACGATTATTCCCCGGCAAGAACTTTTTCTTTCGGAATCGACCTGGAATTTTAAACACAACCCGGAAAACAAAAGCAGGCCGTTCCAAGCCATCGAAAAAACAAAAAAAATCAGGTAATCCATTAAAAGAAAACGATAAACACATGAAAAATATCACGATCATATTCATCCTGCTACTGCTGTCCACCGGATGCGATAAAGATTTCCTCAACACCTCTTCTACCTCATCCTACGACGAGAGTTTTGTATTCTCGACCACCGAAAAAGCCTACGCAGCCCTGAACGGCATACACCGTTCGATGGTCATGCAATATTCCTCGCAACAATATTACGGAGGCTATCCCTCCCTGATGATCGTTATGGAAATGCTGGGCGATGACGTTGTGCTCACCTCGAACGGGAACGGCTACTGGATTGCCGAATACCAATGGAAAGGACACCGGGATGAAACCGGGGTATTTCCTTTCTTCGCCTATCATCTATTCTACAAATTCATTGCCAACGCCAATATGATCCTTGAAAACACCGACGCGGCAACAGGGCCGGAAGGCGACAAAAAGATGATCAAAGGGCAAGCCTATGCCTACCGGGCATTAAGTTATTTCTGGCTCACCCAGCTCTACGGGGAACGATACGACCCCCATTCCGGCAACAACTCCCCCGCCGTTTCCTTGGTCCTTTCCTCCACGGCCGGAAAGCAACCCCGCTCGTCGGTAGCCGCCGTTTATTCCCAGATCATCAAAGACCTCGACAATGCGGTCGATTTGCTGGAATCGCCGGACAACACCTTCATACGCCCTTCGAAATGCCATTTTACGGCAGCCATTGTCAAAGGGCTCCGGGCGCGTGTCGCTCTCGCCATGCACGACTGGGAAACAGCCAAAACCTACGCCTCCGAAGCAATCCGGGAATCGGGATGCAGCTTAATGACAGCCGAACAATACCGACAGGGCTTCAATACGGCCGACAATCCGGAATGGCTATGGGCTTTCGAGCAAACTGCGGAACAAAGCACCTACTATCACGGATTTATGGCGGTTATGTCCTACAATTGCAATTCCACACAAATACGCACAAACCCGAAAGCCATATCCAAAACCCTCTACGAACAAATCCCCGACACCGACATCCGGAAAGATTTGTGGGATCCCACCGGACAAGTCTATACGCTTCCGGCAACATTTACCCGGATACCCTATATGAACCGGAAATTCAAAGTTGAAAACTCCGGCAGTTCCGTGGCAGACATCTGCTTCATGCGCCTGTCCGAACTCTACCTCATTCTGGCAGAAGCCAAAGCACACCTGAACGAAACGGACGCGGCGGACACACTCTATACCCTTGCCCGTTCCCGTAATCCACAATACCTCCGCCCTGCTTCCGGGGGAGAAGACTTACTATCTGAAATACTCCTGCAAAGAAGAATAGAGCTTTGGGGAGAAGGTTTCCGTTTTCTGGACCTTAAAAGGCTCGGACAGCCCCTCGACCGCAGGTATTCCAATCACAAAGAAAACCTGTGCAAAACCCTCTCCGTATCGCCAGGTGATAAGAGCTGGCAATTCCTGATTCCCAAAAAGGAACTGACAGCCAACGATAAGGTGGAACAAAACCCGCTTTAATACGTAAATAATTCTATATCAACAAAATAAAAACAAACATTTATAGGCCGAAAAACAACAAAAATGAAAAAACATAACATTTAAAACAAAGCTTGAAAAAAAAACCGCTTTGATAATTTTTTTATAAAGTTTTTATTAGTTTTGTAAGACTAATTTGGGAGATAGTAAAAGCAGCCTTTGTCCGGAAGCCTTATAGAAAAGGGAAGAAACAGACACAGGCGGCAAAAATTAAAATGCAACGTGCCATTAAAATGCAAATAACAAATAAAAACTCACTACCGGGTTTAAAAGAAAAAAGGTATCAACAAAAAAAGGACATAATAGGATATTTGTATAAAATGGGCGAATTATCCAAACCGGAAATTTGCCGTCTGACAAACATGACGACCCCGACGATCAGCCGGATCATTGAAGAATTGATCGAAGAAGGCTGGGTGACCGATCGTGGACAGGGACAATCTATCGGTGGTAAACGGCCGCATATCTTTTCCCTGAATCCGGATGCGGCCTATATTATGGGAGTCGATGTAGGTCGGGAATTTCTGAAAGTGGCCATATTCAACCTTCGTAAAGAAGTCATCGGTAAAATCAAAGTATATCCTTCCATATTGGAAGAAAAGAATAACGAAGAAACCCTTCGGTATATAAAAGAGAAAATCGACCAGACTTTGGCCGAGTTAAAAGTGCCGTACAGCAAGATCAAAGTCACGGGACTCGCCCTGCCGGGACTGATCGACAGCAACGGTACATCGTATACCTATCTCACGTATGACGATCCGGAGGTCAATGTGAAAAAAATTCTGGAAGATATGTTAGGAATGCCGGTATTCATCGATAACGACTCGATCATCATGGCAATGGCCGAACATTCTTTCGGCGTCGCTAAAAACGCGGCACATGCCCTCTGTATCAATGTCAATGAATGTATCGGTTTAGGTATGATCCTCAACTCCCAGCCCTACTCCGGTTTTACAGGAATGGCAGGTGAATTCGGACATATCCGCATCTCCGGGCTGGAAGCTCCCTGCTATTGCGGCAAAGCGGGATGCCTGGAAACGGTGGCATCCGGAAGGGCAATCGTAAAAACAGCAAAAGAAGCCATCCGCAACGGAGTGAAAACAGCCATTTCCACAAATGCCGAACAGGGAATCACCCTGGCAACGATTATCAAAGCGGCCAAACAGGACGATATTTTTGCTATCGAACTGCTGCAAAATGCCGGAGAGAAAATAGGAGAAGGGATTTCCACCCTCATCCACCTGTTCAATCCCGAACTGATCGTTATCGGAGGAGAGATCACGGATGCCGGAGATCTTATCATCGCCCCGATCAGGCAAACCCTAAACAAATACACATTGGCACGAATGAAAAACCAATGCGAAATCAAGATGAGTAACCTCAATTCACAGGCAACGATTCTGGGTACGCTCATGGTCGTTATGAAACACCTGTATTACGATGCGGACTGTGATTTCTCACTCTATTAAACAAAAAAATAAAACAAACACTTAATTAATATCCCTATGGTAACAAAAAATTATATCGCGAAAGGCGAAGGAGCTGACAGGTTCGAAAAAGTGCCTGTTCAGATCTACGAAAAACCGGCAGCGGCAGTAAAAGCCGTAGCCGACGAAATTGCCGGACTGATCCGCAGCAAAGCTGCAAAAGGAGAAAAATGTGTTCTGGGACTGGCCACCGGCTCTTCACCCATCAAACTATACCAGGAATTGGTTAGAATGCACAAAGAAGAAGGATTATCATTCAAAAATGTAATTTCCTTCAATCTGGACGAATATATGCCGATGCCGAAAGACTCCGTACATAGTTACCACTATTTCATGCATCATCATTTATTCAACCACATCGACATCGATCCGAAAAACGTACACATCCCGGACGGAACTCTGAAAAACGAAGAAGTGGATAAATTCTGCCGGGAATATGAAGAACAGATCGAAGCAGCCGGAGGAGTGGATATTCAAATTTTGGGAATCGGACGCACGGGACACATCGGATTCAACGAACCGGGATCACCCGTTACCTCTAAAACCCGTATGGTATTCCTCGATAACCTGACGATGAAAGACGCTTCAGGCGAATTCGGCGGCATTGAAAACGTTCCGACCAAAGCCATCACCATGGGTGTAGGTACAATTATGAAAGCCCGCAAAATCATCCTGATGGCATGGGGAGAAGCGAAAGCACCGATCATCCGCGCTACGGTTGAAGGCTCTATTTCCGATTCTGTGCCGGCAACCTTCCTGCAAATGCACCCGAACGTGCAATTCGTTATCGACGAAAGTGCAGCCGAAGAACTGACCCGGGCAAACTTCCCCTGGCTGGTAAGCAAAGTGGAATGGGACGCAAAACTGATCCGCAAAGCTGTGATCTGGTTGTGCCAAAAAGTGAACAAACCCATCCTGAAAGTAGAAGATAAAGACTACGCGAGCAACGGAATGACCGACCTGGTAAAAACATTCGGCTCTGCAAACAAAGTGAATATTCAGGTATTCAACGACCTGCAACACACCATCACCGGATGGCCGGGAGGTAAACCCAATGCAGACGACAGCACCCGTCCTGAAAGAGCTACCCCGTATCCGAAACGGGTATTGATTTTCAGCCCGCACCCGGACGACGACGTGATCTCGATGGGAGGTACTTTCGCCCGTTTGGTTGAACAGGGACACGATGTTCACGTGGCTTACCAGACTTCTGGTAACATCGCCGTGCTCGACGACTATATCTATCAGCAAATGGACATCGCAGCTTCGTTCACCCGCCTGATCGGCGGCGACAGCAAAGCCATGGATGCCGCTTTCGAAAAAGTGAAACAAATCATTGCAAACCGCAAACCGGGAGATGACGAACCGGAAGAATTACTGCCTTTCAAAGGCGCTCTTCGCCGGGCAGAAGCCCGGGGCGCAGACCGTTATTTAGGCATTCCGGAAGACCACGTTCATTTCTTGAATTTACCGTTCTACGAAACCGGTAGCATCAAGAAAAATCCGCTTGGACAAGCCGATGTGGACATCATCGTGAAACTGCTGCGGGAAGTGAAACCTCATCAGATTTATGCAGCCGGAGACCTGGCCGACCCGCACGGAACTCATGGAGTGTGCCTCGACGCCATCCTGCGTGCCTACAATGTTGTTGACGGCGACGACTGGTTCAAAGATTGCAACACCTGGTGGTATCGTGGAGCATGGATGGAATGGGAAATCGAAAAAGTAGATATGGCTGTGCCTATTAGCCCGGCAGAATTATCCATCAAACGGAAATCGATCTACAAACACGGCTCTCAGAACAACGGCCCCGCTTTCCCGGGAGACGACCCCCGCGAATTTTGGCAGAGAGCTGAAGACCGGAACCGGAACACGGCAAATATTTACAACAAATTAGGCATGGCTGAATATGAAGCTATGGAAGTGTTCGCTAAATATGTCCACACCCACGGTGACGAACTGAAATAAAAACTCAACTTACGAAACCTTCATTCCATACCCCTATGGAATGAAGATTTCATTTAATATCTCAAGATATGAAAAATAAAACCACCCTTTTAATCATGGCGGCCGGGATGGGCTCCCGGTTTGGTAGTTTGAAACAGATCACCCCGCTCGGACCGCACCAGAAAGCCTTATTGCATTACACCATTTACGATGCCGTACATGCCGGATTCGATAAAATCGTATTCGTAATCCGCGAAAGCTTTGCTAAAGAATTCAAAGACTTTGTCGGAAAATATGCAGAAAGCCTGGTTGAAACCGCCTACTGTTATCAGGACATGGACAAACTTCCCGGAGGTATGCCCCCCATCCAGCGTGAAAAACCCTGGGGAACGGCCCACGCCATCTGGTGTGCCAAAGATGTGATCGACGAGCCTTTTGCAGCCCTGAATGCAGACGATTTCTATGGAAGCGACGCTTTCGTGAAAGCCCACGATTTTCTGGCAGCAAGTACCCGTGCAAACGAATTTTGCCTGGTAGGCTACCGTTTGGCTTCCACCCTTTCTGAAAACGGAACAGTTTCCAGAGGTGTGTGTGAAGCAAATGCACAAGGCTACCTGACCTCTGTAACCGAATGTACGAAAATCGGTGTTCTTCCCGACGGAACGATCAAAGACAGCGACACGGGCAAAGTGTTAGATCCCGAAGACCTGGTATCCATGAACTTCTGGGGATTCACTCCGCAGGTATTTGCAGAGATTGAAAAACAATTCGTAGAATTTTACCCGGCTAACAAAGACAACCTGAAATCGGAATTCTACATCCCGAAAGTGGTCGACAAAATGATCAAAGACAAAGTTGCCGATGTGAAAGTGCTGAAAACCGATGCCAAATGGTTTGGAGTAACTTATAAAGAAGATACTCCGATGGTGAATGCCGCCCTGGCAGCATTCGACAAAGAAGGTAAATACCTCGACCTATAATAAAAATTGGTGTGACCTCATAATCCCCGCCCCGGCCTTCGGAGCGGGGATTTTACTTACAAGCCATCACACACGCCTCAAATTCAAATGGAAGCAGCCGTCCCGGTCGCTCAACACTATAATACCCGGTCAAAAACATCTCCGCTATAAACAACCGAAGGGCTGCCCCCTTACGGTTGCAGCCCTTCGACCAGATAGAAACCGGATAAAACCTCACTTCTTTTCGCCTTCACACTCTTTTTTACAAGCTTTCTTATCCTTTTCGCCCTTTACGCTTTCTTTAGCTTGTCCCTCCGCCATGCTTTTCACCGGAATTTCCAGTTTTTCAATGGCTTTCTTAATCCCTTCCGCGCTATTTTTATCCTCCCGGAAAGTCACGGTGATCGTCTGGTCGTCCAGATTCACTTTCAAATCCTTCACACCTTTCTCAAAAGCAATATTCTTTTCCACCTTCGCTTTACATGACCCACAATGCATCGTGGCATTATACACCACCGTTTTTTCTCCTTTTTTCTGAGCCTGTGCGGACATTGCCACCGACAAGCCGACTACCAATATTAAAAAAAATCTCATCGCTTTCATTTCACTATTATTTTTAGAGTTAATAAATTCTATAAAACAGTCTATCCATGCACAGCATAAACTCGCCATCCTCCGATTATTTCCTTTCCAATCCGAACCTAAGCCCGATATAAAACTTCCTTCCATGCACAGGGCCCCATATTTTAGAAGAATCGAAATCACTCCCCCAGGGATCATCTGCTGCAATAATAGGATTTTTTTGTGTAAAATCCCCGATATTTTCACATCCGGCATAAATACTCCATTTCCGGAAAAACTTACTGATCTGGGCATTCATAATCCGGAAAGAATCAAAATCACCTCCGGATTCCGGTCCATTCCCCGGAATACGCCCCGGCCCATTAAACTGCGTAGTAAAATCAAATTGCCACTTTCTCAAATTCGTTGCATAAGAAAGATTCAGCAACCCTTTGGAACGGCTCTGCAAAGGCGCACGGAGCAAACGCCCTCCGATAGTGGTCTTCACGTCATTATAACGGTAAGCTCCCGTAACATCCAGCCGGGGAAACAACTCATACTTCACCTCTGCCTGATAACAATTCGAATAAGAATCTCCGTCCAGATTATAAAAATTCACCTTACCGGCCTCGGTTTCGTTATCGGCAACCACTTGCCGGAGAAAATCGGTGCGGTAATAATCCAGATTGATATTCAGCATACGGTCGAACACCAAAAACTTCCGGTTGAACTGCACCCCTATGTTCCGGGCTTTTTCCATATCCAGCCGTTTCAATTCCTCCGGATAATCGGCCAGCAAACGCCCGTTCACATATATAGGTGATGCCGATGCCAGCAAATAACTATTGTCCGCCAGCACATTGGCCGTGCGGTAACCCAAACCGACCGAAGCCTTCAGCATCGTCAAATCGTTCGGAGCATAGGCGATATGAAAACGGGGAGTGACAAACCCGTCATACAAATTATGATAGTCATAGCGCAATCCTCCCATAATCGTCAGCTTATCCCAAAATGTTCCGGTATATTGGAAAAATACCCCGCCAACACTTTCTTCCCGGTCAAAATAGGCCGTTGCCGTCTTTTGCTGTGAAACTGCCAGAAAATCATTGAAAGATTCATCATAAAAATCATGATTAAACGAAATCCCGGCGGAATACTGCTGATTTTCATTATTTCCGAATATCGATTGGAAAATGTAATTGGCAAACACCGTCCTTTGACGGACATCGAAATTCCGCGCCCCATACCACGAATCCTGGTCGTGATCCGTGTAATTCACCAACAAAGCCATACTGGTGTTAGCATACTCAGGCATCAGATACCCCAATTTTAAAAAACCTTCATAACGGCGGGTTTCAATTCCAATCCCATACAGATTTTCTCCCCCGTAATTTCCCCGCATACTCTTTTTGATTCCTTTTTGTCCGCCCAGCCGATCTTCGTCCAGCAACTTTCCCCCGAACTGGATATTCCATTTATCGGTTTTATACTGCCAGCGATTCATCACATTATACTGCGTTTTAGCGGGCATATCCAAAAATCCGTCATGATTTACATCATGTTCCATCGTAAGCCAGTCGCCGTGAATCAACAGCGCAGTGCTCCATTTATCATTCAGCAGCAAACTGGCATTCGCATTAAACTCAACCATTCCCTCGCTACTGTAATACCCGTTTACAAAAACTTTCTCACTATCCCGTGGCTTTTTATAATCCACACTGATTTGCCCGGCAATCGCCTCATAACCATTGGTAACCGATCCCATCCCTTTGGAAACGGAAATAGCACTCATCCAGGGGCCCGGTACATAACTCAAACCGTAAAGAGAAGATACACCCCGGAAATTAGGCAAATTCTCGGTCATCATCTGCACATATTTTCCGGTCAACCCCAACAGTTGAATCTGCTTCGCTCCCGTCACCGCATCCGCGTAAGCCACATCGACAGAAGCATTGGTGGTAAAACTTTCACCTAAATTACAGCAAGCTGCCTTGCACAACTCTTCCCCGGTAATCAATTGCTCCATCAAAGGTCCCCGGGTACTGATAATAGTCGTACTCGCCCGCCCCGTGACTTTCACTTCATCCAAAGTCTTACCGGAAGTAAGTATCACTTCTATATTCTGCTCGGCAGGCTCCACCTGAAGCGTATCCGATTTATACCCCATATAACTCACCACAAGCTTATTCGAAACAGAGTGCCGGACAATCTTAAAACTTCCGTCTGTATCGGTAACCACCCCACTCTTCGTTCCGAGCCAATACACATTCGCTCCCGGTATCCCTGTTTTTTCTTCGCCGTTTTGCTCTATTACCTTGCCCTTTAACTCCTGGGCACAAACATCCACGCACACAAATGCCAGTAAAACACAACAAATATATTTTGTCATCGATAATAATACGTTTATATGATACAATTGAATATCATGGCAAAGAAATCTGCCATCTTAAACTGAAATCAATTGTAAATCAACAACGGTAAGTGCATAACAATTCCGGAGAAGGTGGTAAATCCGGAATAATCTCAGGACATAAAAAATACCGTTCCTCTATATCGGGAACTTGGGTAAGACAATCGAAAACACCCACATTCGGGTAAAAAAACACGATATCCGGTAACGCGCTTTTCACTAATTGGGAAAAACCGGCTACTTTATAAAAATCATGACGGGAGTTTTCCTGTTCCTGAGGACAACAGCTTTTTCCCTGACAAGGTTTCTCTGTCCCGCATTGGCAAGTCTTTTCCTGAGGCAACAACTCCACCTGAAGGTATGTAGAATCGCAACAAATACAAGATAATTGTGCAATATTCACACCGATCAAAGCAGTACTTACAATTAAAAGTACCCCAAAACGCAATATTCCGGAAAACATATTTACCATCTTTTGCAAAGATAATATTTTCTATCTGTTTCGTAAAACCTCCGATCGTTTTTTCACTATCCCCTATTTACAGGCCGCTTGCCTATGCCGAAAAAAAAGTGTACTTTCGGGACAATTTAATCGGCTACAATAACAAGAATATATCATGAAAGTTAAAAAGCTCCTTTTATCTGTCTTAGCGATAATTACACTCTTTTCCTGCTCCCGGAAAGACCAAATGAAAATCGACGGAGAAATTCAAAATGCCGCCAAGCAAAAAGTATATCTGGAACAATTAAACGTAGACCAGTCCGTTGTGGTCGATTCCACCGAAACCAACCGGAAAGGGCAATTCACCTTTAAAAGAGAAGTTACCAGCCCCACCTTCTATAACCTCCGTATCGGTAAAAACACGTTTGTAACCCTGCTCGGAGAACCCGACACACACATTCAACTGAAAGGTAATCTCGAAGACCTGAGCACCAATTACTGGGTAGACGGTTCCGAAGGTTCGCTTTGGTTGAAAATGCTGAACTACCAATTAAACCGCACACGTCAAACGATGGACTCTTTACGGAAAGCCTATAATGCCCTGCCCGAAGGAAATGCCTACGACTCGGTACGCGGACACCTTGAAACAGAATGGGACACGGTGACAAGCCGGCAAATCAAGTTTTCAAAAGATTTCATCTTAAAACATGCCGTTTCTCCTGCCTCCTATTATGCACTATACCAAAAATTCGACAACGACAATTTCATCCTGACTCCGGAAGAAAACCTCCACTCTTATAAGGTCGTTGCCTCTGCTTTAAAGGCCATGTATTCGGAGTCACAATACACGAAAGCCATTCTAAAACATCTCGATTTAATTAAAAAGAACAATAACATCCTACGCCTGCAAAACCTCATCGCCAATAGCGAAAACTCGTTACCAGAAATCAAACTCCCCGACAGTCAGGGCGACACCCTCGCATTAAGCTCGCTAAAAGGCAAATTTATCGTACTGGATTTTTCTGTGCTCGGAGGAGCCGATGGACAGGCCTATGCCGCCGAAATGAAGAAAGTGTATGACAAGTTCCGCAACAAAGGCGTACGGATTTATCAGGTATGCCTCGACCAAAACCGCCTGGTATGGCAAAGATTGGTAAAACAATACGGAATCAACTGGGATTGCGTATGGGATGCCGATGCCCTGAAAAGCCGAGTGGCCCGCCGCTGGAATATACGGACTGTCCCTGCAAACTTTATCATTAATCCCCAATACGAGATTGTCGGCAAAGATTTAACAGGCAGAAGGCTGGAAGACCGCTTAAACGACCTTTTAAAATAAAGCAGAGAGGCTATGGGGAAAAAACTGGAAAATAAAAACATTCCGACACAAGAAATCTCATTGTCTTTATCCAAAGGGAAAAAAATCTATTTCCTTTCAGATGCCCATCTGGGAGCTCCGGTGTTGAAAAACAACCGGGAAAGGGAAATTCGTCTGGTGGAATGGCTCGAACAGATCCGCCCCGATTGTGAAACCCTCTTCCTGCTGGGCGACATATTCGATTTCTGGTTCGAATACAAAAGATCCGTCCCCAAAGGTTTCATCCGTTTTCTGGCCAAACTATGCGAATTTACGGATGCCGGGATTCCGGTGCATTTTTTCACCGGCAACCACGATATTTGGGCTTTCGATTACCTGCCTAAGGAATGTGGGGTGATTCTCCATACAAAAAACGAATACTTCAACATTAACGGGAAACACTTCCTGATCGGTCACGGCGATGCCCTGAATTCGAAAGACAAGGGGTATCTATTCCTGTATCATATATTTCATAACCGTTTCCTACAAAAGGCATTCCGGTGGGTACATCCCGACCTCGGCATCCTGTTGGCTCAAAAATGGTCCTCCCATTCCCGGTTGGAAAACGGACACATCGAAGCCGATTCATTCCGGGGCGAAGAACAGGAAGAAATTGTCCGTTTTTGCCGCAACACCTTATCCCTTCGGCACTTCGATTACTTCATTTTCGGACATCGTCATTTACCTATCGATCTCGAACTATCGCCCGGTTCCCGCTACATCAATACCGGAGATTGGATTACTTACGATAGTTACGCCGTATTCGACGGGGAAAATCTCGAATTAGTCATCCAAAAACAAAAATAACCGATTCCCCGGCTTTGCAGCAGAAGTCCGGGATATACACTTTTTAATTTTATTTTACCATTTCTTTGTATTTATGTAAAAAGGACTTAACTTGTATAGCCTAATTTTTCAATTCAGATGCTATGTTAGTGAAAGTCTTTGGTGGAGCGGTTGATGGAATCGAAGCGATTCCGATCACCATAGAAGTGAACATCCTTTGCGGTGCGAAATTCATTATCGTCGGGCTACCCGACAATGCCATTCGGGAAAGCCAGCAGCGCATCGATTCCGCGCTTCGGGAAATCGGTTCCCGTATTCCCGGCAAACGGGTGATTATCAACATGGCCCCTGCCGACGTAAAAAAAGAAGGCTCTGCCTATGACCTGCCCCTATCCATCGGAATATTGGCAGCCAACGAACAGATTCCCCATGCCGGGTTAAATGAATTTATCATCATGGGAGAATTGTCGCTCGACGGAAAACTTGTCCCGGTGAAAGGCGTACTTCCCATTGCAATCAATGCCCGGAGCGAAGGATTCAAAAAACTCATCGTCCCCATCGAAAACGCCGGAGAGGCAGCCGTGGTGGAAGATGTCAGTGTGTACGGGTTCTCACACCTCCGGGAAGTCGTCGCTTTCCTGAAAAAAGAACAGGATTTTTCTCCCGTCCGGTTCAGCCCCTCCCAAACCCCGGAAAGGGAAGACTTCACGTTCTACGACTTTAAAGATGTAAAAGGACAAGAAAATGTGAAACGGGCGTTGGAAATTGCCGCGGCAGGTTCCCACAACCTGCTTATGGTAGGCAGTCCGGGAGCCGGAAAAACCATGCTGGCACGCAGGCTACCCGGAATCTTACCTCCCATGACCATAGAAGAATCGCTGGAAACCACCAAAATACACTCCGTCGCAGGCCAATTGGGACGAAGTAACGGCCTGATCACCTCCCGTCCGTTCCGTGCCCCTCACCACACCATATCGGACATTGCTCTGATCGGCGGAGGCGTATTCCCGCATCCCGGAGAAATTTCACTCGCTTCCAACGGCATCTTATTTCTGGACGAGCTACCTGAATTTAAACGTTCTGTTCTCGAAGTGATGCGGCAACCTTTAGAAGACCGGAAAATCACGATCAGCCGGGCAAAATGCAGCGTAGATTATCCTGCCAACTTCATGCTGATCGCCTCGATGAACCCTTGCCCCTGCGGATATTACAACCACCCCACCAAAGAGTGCTCCTGCACAGGAAGCATGATACAACGTTACCTGTCAAAAATCTCCGGCCCTCTGCTCGACCGAATCGACATGCACATTGAAGTGGTGCCCGTAGAGCTGGATAAAATCACAGGAAGCCAGGAAGCAGAGGATAGCAAAACCATCCGGGAAAGAGTGGTCAGGGCGCGGAACATCCAGACAGAGCGTTTCAAAACCTGGAAGAACATACATTGCAACGCCCAGATGAATCCCACCCTCTTAAAAGAGTTCTGCCCATTGGACGAAAAATGCACAGCTTTACTGAAAATGGCCATGCAAAAATTCGGACTTTCTGCCCGGGCTTATGACCGGATTATTAAACTATCGAGAACGATCGCCGACCTCGCCGGATGTGAAACCATATCCCCCCAACACATCGCTGAAGCCATCCAATACCGCACCCTCGACAAAGAATCCTGGGGAAATTAATCCCCTCATAAAAACAGGACTGCAACAAAATAAAACCGGAATGTTCTGTATTTGAACATTCCGGCTAATTTATCTTAGGAAAACCAAATTTCCAATCCGACAAAAAATCATCTCAACCACATACAAAGGATGTGACCTTATCCGGTTTATACCCGGCTTAAAATATCTTCCAATCCTTCGAAATGGTTTTTATAATCCTCAAGGCTGCGGCGGATCACTTCATAAGCCTCCTCTTTTCCGTACACATCCGTGATCTCCACTTTATGCTGGCACTCATCTCCGGGCATATCTTTATAAGTCAGGAAATAATGCCGCATACGGTCCACCACCACATGAGGCAATTCGGAAATATCGTTATACACATTATAGGTGGCATCATGCTTGAGGACTGCAATAATTTTATCGTCCGCTTCATTACCATCCAGCATCCGGAATCCCCCGATAGGACGGACACTGGCAATAATATCGCCATGCGCGATTGTTCTCTCCGTCAACACGCAAATATCCAGAGGGTCTCCGTCTCCGGCAATATTCGTCCGGTGGGTCTGCTGCATACAATATTCTGCCACCAGATCACCGCAATAGCTTTGCGGGATAAAACCGTACAGAGCAGGCACAACATTTGAATATTTTTGAGGGCGGTCGATTTTAATATAACCGCTCACCTTATCCAACTCATATTTCACCGTATCGGTAGGAACCATTTCGATAAAAGCAGTCACCACTTCCGGTGCTTGATTTCCTACTTCCAACCCATGCCAGGGATGGGATTTATAGCGCAACCCCATTAAGCGTGCTATCGGGTCATTAATTTTATTTCCCATAATCAGATTATTAATTGCAAATGAAACAGAACGTTTCTTTTATAAGTTTAGTTTACTTTCTACGTATTCTATCAAGATATGGATAATCTTAATATGTATTTCCTGAATACGATCGGAATATGAATGCCAGGGCACAATGATCGACACGTCACAGCTTTCAGCCATTTGCCCTCCTGACTTTCCGGATAACCCGATCACTTTCATCCCTTTTTCATGAGCAGCTTCGATCGCACGCAGGACATTGGCGGAATTACCGGAAGTGCTGATTGCCAACAAGACATCTCCAGCCTTTCCGTGAGCCTCTATATATTTGGAAAAAACATATTCAAAACCGTAATCATTGGCAATACAAGTAATATGAGAGGGATCTGCAATAGCAATTGCCGGAAGCGCCATCCGGTCATTGCGGAAACGTCCTGTAAATTCCTCGGCAAAGTGCATAGCATCACACAACGAACCTCCGTTTCCGCAGCTAAAGACCTTTCCTCCCGCACGAAACATCTCCACCAGCATCTCTCCCGCCTGTTCCACTTTATCCAGATTCGCAGAATCTGCCAGGAAATCGGTCAATACCTGTAAGGCTTCTCCAAAACTTTTTTTTATCAAATCCATCCTCTGCATACAAAATTAAAAACTGCCGCTTTGACCTATTGCTTATCGGTTTTCCACTCTACCACTCTGCCTCGTCCCTGTTCCAGCATGTGAGCCGGAACAACCGACCTGATTTCCTCACACAGCAATTCGATCAGCTTATGTTTGGTGTAATACCTGGAATAAATTACGCTAACTTCACGTAAAGGTTTATGAGTGCTGAGTGCCCGTACCTGTTTTTTCTTACCTTCAGGCATATATTGCGTAGCCAATTCCGGTATCAGGGTAAAGCCTCCCTCTTTATCGACTATCCGCATCAGGGTTTCCAGCGAATTACTTTCAAATTCAAAAGGTAACACTTTATGCTGCATCCCCGACATTTCGCATAAATTAATCACCTGATCCCGAAAGCAATGCCCGTCACCCAACATCCAGATGTCGGAACTGGCAATGTCGCTCACCTCGATTTTCTCCTTTTTCAGCAATTCATGGTCAGGATGGGCATAAATAAGCATCTCTTCATAAAACACCGGGCAACATTGTATTTTCTCGTCAGGATAGGGAGTGACAAAAAGCCCTGCATCGATCAGGTCATGCTTTAAACGGCGGATAATCTCCTCCGATACCAGTTCTTCCACCTCCACCTTTATCGCCGGATATTTCCGGATATAATGCCCGATAAAAATAGGCAACAGGTAAGGAGCCAAAGTCGGTATAATTCCGATTTTTAAAGTTCCTTCCACTTCCTGCCTGTCCTCCCGGATAATCTCCTTGATACGTTCCGTTGACGCAAGCGTCAGGCGGGCCTGCTCTATCAATTTCGCCCCAATATCGGTAGGCACGACAGGCTGACGGGAACGGTCAAAAATAATAACACCCAGATCGTCCTCCAGCTTTTTAATCTGCATACTCAGGGTGGGCTGCGTCACATAACATTTTTCGGCAGCGGTGGCAAAATGACGATATTCGTCAATTGCAACGATATATTCTAATTGAGTCAGGGTTATCATTCAGTGAATTTTTCCCAAACTTACTCAAAAAAATCTTTCATCTTACGAAAGAATCCTTTTTTATTCTCCATTTTTTCCGGCCTCAGGAAAGAACGCTCCTTCAAATCCTCCACCACTTTTTTATCCTCTTTGGAGAGATTTTTAGGAATCCATACGTTCACTTTCACCAGCAGATCGCCTTTCCCATACCCGTTCACATCCGGCAAACCTTTTCCTCTCAAACGTAGAATCTTACCCGGTTGCGTACCCGGCTCGATCTTCACTTTCACTTTACCTTCCAGGGTGGGAATTTCCACAGAATCGCCCAGCACAGCTTCGGGGAAACCTACGAAAGTGTTATATAACAAATCGTTTCCGTCACGCACCAACTCGTCATGCTCTTCTTCTTCGATCAAAACGATTAAATCACCGTTCACTCCGCCACGGCGCGCTGCATTTCCTTTACCACCTAAAGACAACTGCATTCCGTCGGCAACTCCTGCGGGAATATTCAAGGTGATCACTTCCTCGGAAAGCTGTACTCCCTCTCCATTACAATGAGCACATTTTTCATTGATAATCTTCCCTTCTCCCTCACAAGTGGGACAAGTTGAAGTGGTTTGCATTGCACCCAATATCGTATTCTGTACCCGCGTAATCTGTCCCGTACCCTTACAAGTGGTACACGTGGAAAAAGAAGTGCCGTCTTTCGCTCCCGTTCCGTGGCAATGGGTATCGGCAACGTATTTCTTAACCTTGATTTTTTTCTCGACTCCGGTAGCGATCTCTTCCAAATTCAACTTCACTTTCACCCGAAGATTCGTTCCCCGGTTCACCCGGCGGGCACTGCGTCCGCCACCACCAAAACCGCCGAAGCCTCCAAAACTGCCGAATATATCTCCGAAATGCGAAAAAATATCATCCATACTCATTCCGCCCCCGAAACCACCGGCTCCTGCGCCGCCTAAACCGGCATGCCCGAACTGATCGTATTTTCTCCGCTTTTCTTCATTACTCAATACGTCGTAAGCCTCTGCGGCCTCTTTGAATTTTTCCTCGGCTTCTTTGTTGCCGGGATTTTTATCTGGATGATACTGAAGTGCCAACTTGCGGTACGCTTTTTTTATCTCTGCCGCATCCGCATTTTTTGATACACCCAGCACCTCATAATAATCTCTCTTTTCAGCCATTATCGTTATTTATGATTCATGAAAGGTCTCCGCTTTTTCACAAAGCCACAACCTCATATTGTTTTCACACACAGTAATTATCACACCCAAATAACACAAAGCCCGTGTCACAAGGAAAAATCCTCAAAACACAAGGCTTATCATTCATTTCGCAATCCACGTTATTCTCCAACAACTACTTTGGGAAAACGGATCACCTTATCGTTCATCATATATCCTTTTTGGATACAATCCACAACTTTTCCTTTCAAATCTTCGGAAGGAGCAGGGATTTTAGTCACAGCTTCCTGTAAGTCTGCATCAAAATCAGTATGCAGGCAATCCATTTCCTTCACCCCGTTCTGCGCCAGGAAATCTTTAAAATTGGAATAGATCAACTCCACCCCTTCCCGAAGCGAAGGAACGTCGGTCGCTGTCTCCATACTTTTCAGCGCCCGTTCAAAGTTGTCCATCACCGGAAGAATCTTCACCAATAACTGCTCTCCCGCCATCTTCGTCAACTCCATTTTCTCTTTCAGGGTACGTTTCCGGTAATTATCAAACTCAGCAGATAAACGTAAATATTTATCGTTCATTTCAACCAGCTTCTCGCCTAATTCTTCAAGCTGTTTTTCTTTATCACTTCCTTTTGCCGATTTTTCCTTTTTAGACTTTTCTCTGGCAGATTCGTCAGGAAGCTCTTCCTGCATTTGCTCTTCTACATGCTGTTGCCCTTCATCGGCAAACTCTTCCTTTGAATGCTTATCCTTTACTTCTTTCGACATGATATGATCTTTTTATTATTATTCTGTTGATAAAGGTTCTACGTAATTATACCCTTCCCGGATACTATAAAAATTGCTAAAGCAAAATTACACAAAAACCTTGCCAATACCAAAAGCTGCCACAATGCCTAAATTTTTGCTGACATAGTGTCATTTTCCCCGACATTCTGCTCTTTCTCCTCCGCACATTAACATTTTCCCGGCCATCCCCCTTCTTCAAAGTTTCTCCTGATCAACAAAACTATAATACTCCCCATGCCCGATAATGATATGGTCATAAAGGCGAATATCCAATAACTCTCCGGCTTCTTTGACTTTCTGGGTAATCATTTCATCCAGCTTACTCGGATTTAGAATCCCCGTAGGATGATTATGCGCCAAAATAATAAAACAGGCCTTCATATTAATAGCTTTGCGGAAAAGGATGCGACTATCGATGATCGAATTGTTCATTCCGCCTGCCGACAACCTTTCGCTTCCCAGGATGTGATTGGAGTGCGCCAGATAGATTACCCACACTTCCTCATGGTCCAGATCACACAGGAAAGGATTGATGTAATGGTATGCGTCCCGGCTCGAACGGATAAACATCGCCTTCTTTTTCATTTCCGGCTTACGCCTTCTTCCCAGTTCTATGGCCGCAATCACCGATGACGCCTTAGCGATTCCGATCCCTTTATACTGATTCATCAATTCCCGTACCCCCAATAAAGCAAGCTGATTCAAATCATCATGGCAATCTTTAAGGATGCGTCGGGAAAGATCCAGCGCTGACTCATGGTCAGAGCCGGAACGAAGTAAAATAGCCAGCAACTCATTCGTTGAAAGCATCGATACGCCTTTTTGCAGCATTTTTTCTCTGGGGCGGTCTTCTTCTGCCCAAGATTTCATTGAAAGATATTGTCCACCCATAACACAACATTTTAGGCAACAATTTAATACTTTTTCACGAAATAAAAAAGCATGAAAGAAAGGAGATGAGTTTTTACTCATCTCCTGCAATATCTTGACAAGACAAACTAATTAAAGCTTATTAACGTGCAGAGCCAATTTCGATTTTAAATTAGCGGCTTTGTTATCGTGAATAACATTCTTTTTCGCTAATTTATCGAGCATAGCAGCAACTTTCGGCAGCAATTCAGAGGCAATGGTTTTGTCGGTAGTTGTACGCAATTTTTTCACTGCATTACGAGCGGTTTTTGCGTAATAACGATTGTCTGTTCTTTTTGCTTCAGTTTGTCTAATTCTCTTTTCTGATGATTTATGATTTGCCATCTCTACAAATATAAAAATTCAACTTCTTTATGTAGTCTGTACGGGAATCGAACCCGTGTTACAAGAATGAAAATCTTGCGTCCTAACCCCTAGACGAACAGACCGTAGGCCTCGCTATTTTGTTGGTAGTCTGTACGGGAATCGAACCCGTGTTACAAGAATGAAAATCTTGCGTCCTAACCCCTAGACGAACAGACCATCTTTCGCTTAGCGGATGCAAATATACGGCAAATTTGTTTCACACCAAAAAAAATGCCTTTTTTTTTCGATTATTTTTAACCATTGCACTTAACGCTCTTATAATGAAATCCTTGTATTTACAGGAAATAAAACGAGGTTTACAAATAAATTACTACTTTTGTATGCTTATAAATAAAATCCCTCAATTTTAACAAACAAGAAATGGGTAAACTATATTTGATCCCGACCCCCGTAGGTAATTTAGAGGATATTACCCTCAGAGCCTTACGCTTATTAAAAGAAGTGGACCTGATCCTGGCCGAGGATACCCGGACAACAGCGAAGCTATTGAAACATTACGAAATAAATACCCCGTTATTATCTCACCATAAGTTCAACGAACACCAGCAGGTAGACCGCATTGCAGAGAGAATAGAACGGGGCGAAAGTTTGGCACTGGTAAGCGATGCAGGCACACCGGGAATCTCCGATCCAGGATTTCTGCTCACCAAAACCTGTGTGGAAAGAGGAATAGCCACAGAATGCCTGCCCGGAGCAACGGCATTTGTTCCTGCTTTGGTAAACTCCGGTTTTCCATGTGACCGATTTTGCTTTGAAGGCTTTTTACCTCAGAAAAAAGGCCGGCAAAAAAGATTATCGGCACTGGCTGAAGAAACAAGAACAATGATTTTCTATGAATCTCCCTATCGGCTGGTGAAAGCCCTCGACCAAATGACAGAAGTCTTCGGTGAAAACCGTCCGGCTTGCGTTGCCCGTGAAATCAGTAAAATGTTCGAAGAATTTAAGCGGGGAAGCCTGAAAGAACTCTCCGCCTTTTTCACACAAAAAGGAGTAAAGGGAGAAATTGTGATTCTGGTAGCGGGAAAAGACTACAACAACGACAAGTTCCTTACCATTGAAGAAGAAACAGAAGAAGAGGAATAAACCGGGGATCAGCTTCGATATTTCTCTCAAATCTAAAATAATTAGGGTGGCAAAATATTTTGCCACCCTAATTTTATATAAACCGGACTTCGGAATCTTGTTAAAAGACCACAATCCCGCAGGCCTGTTAAAAATCGAAATTATCCAATTTGATCTGAGCCTTCAACATAACATCCAATGCCAGACTTGCATTCGAATAAATAGAAACCGCTTTCCGGACACCACCCTCTAAAGGAGTCGCAGCCTTAACAGCCAACAACAGATGCTCCGTCTTCCCTAATAATTTTGCCTGTTCCTTGTTCAATGCAAATTCCAACTGTCCTTTAGCCGGAGTATTTCCGCTGGCAGCTTCCAATTTGTTCCTACCCACGGTAGCGGCCACCTTAGTCAAAGGCCTGTAAGCCTCATCCACCAAAATCAGGGAATCGACAGACAACTCCAAAGGCACACCATTCGTAGCCGCCAAAACGATTGTCCCCGCCATGATCTTATCGGCAATATCTTTATCCACAGAAATATCCGAGATTGTATCCTGATAGAACAATCCTTCTGCACTCAATTTCAACGGAATGTTTATTTCCGCATCCATCCGGACAGCCCCGTCTTTCCAAATCACATCACTGTAATCGTCGCTACCGCCCAAGGTCACTTGTCCCTCATAAGACACCAATCCGGAAGGAGGCAGCGATAAAAATGCAGCCAATTCATCCCCGCGATACACCATTGTCCCCTCTTTTTCCGTTAATTCCCGGTTTGTCGGAAATTCCAACAATCCCCCGTTAAAACGGTTTGCTCCTAACCCGTCTTTCACCCAAAAATCCATTTGCAGGTTGGCGGCAACCCCAATACCTTTATTTTTAACCAATATTTTCAGCTCCGGATCGGCAAAACTGAAATTTCCGCCGATCTTATCCAAAAACTCAATATCGAGATCAAAATACCCGTCCACACTCATCGGTTCTGCTTTCAGCTTTCCCTCCGCCTTAATAAAAGTGATATTCGATAAATCGATAACTCCCCCGGCAATGGTAATTCCTGTCGAGATCGTCTGCCCTTTCTTGATCACTCCGGACACCTGCATCTTTATCCCGTCCATTTCCTTCAAATCCAGGAAAATTCCAGGCAAATCCATCGTTTCACTCAAGACCGCTCCATTGCTTCCATCGGCCTTTTCTATTAAAAAGGTCTTCGTAAAAGGAACGCCGTCCACCAATAAATTATTAAACTCAACCTTAATCTCATACGTAAAGTCTTCACGCGGAATAGAAACATCCAGACGTGCCGAAGCCAAAATACCTTTCACCTCAGAGCCTGCCGGAATATCCGAAATAGGCACTTCAACGGCATCCATCTCCGGAATATCCAACACCAGGTCATCTGACACTTCAAGATCCGATTGTCCCCCTCCATCAACCCAAACATCAGGCAAATGAAAAGAAAGAGCTCCTACCGACATATCGAAAATAGAGGAAAGATTGTCCAATTTATAAATATCCTCCTCTGTATACTTGATCGCAAGCAAAGTATCGGCGGGATTTTGGGTATCGGGAACTTTCTGAATATACCCGGTGGTATCCATCAACAAATCCCATAAAGTAAAACTGCCGTGAGCGACTTTTAACTGCACATTGGGCTCAAGCCCCTCGATATTATCCGACCATTTATCCGTATCGAACAAATCCGGATCTCCACATGAAACACACGCCAATAACAACAGAACTGCTGTATATGCTTTATTTAAACAGAATTTAACCATAGAATTTTAATCATTTACACCAAAGCACAAAATTGTGTTAAATATTTGGAATAACAAATTTTTCAAATGAAAAAGTCATCATAAGAATTAACGCTGCACCTTGTATTTAATTACCGTACCGTTATCAGCCCCGGCAAACAAGAAAAATCCGTCATTTCCGGAAAATATAATAGAAAAAGGAGAATCTCCTGTGATCGGGAAACCTTTTGCCATCGTTCCATCGGGAGAAAGGAGCAACATCCGGCTCTGTTCCCGGTCGATCAAACCGATCCTGCTATCCACAGCCGAAAAACGGTACACATAGGGATAATCCAGGCTTCGTGCATCCAAATGCTTATCATACAAAAGTTTTCCGGCAAGATCGTAAACAAACAAACGATCGGAATCTGTAAACACAATATCTTCCACCCCGTCCCCGTTCAAATCTGCCACATTCATCCTGTAACCCGCCGATATTTCCCCACAATCCAGTTTCTTCTCCTGTCCGTTAAAATCCACCGTATGCACCCCTCCCGCCGCATTGGCAAATACCAGGCGGGCTTTATCACCCTTACCGACAAGATAAAGATCGGTGTTTTCCTTCAAATCGAGTACGGAAGCAATCTTAATCCGTTCCTTCCCTTTACGATCAAGGATATACAACCGATAACGATCGGCAAAAACAATATAATCCTTATTATCTACCCGAAAGTGCTGCACTTTGGTAACGATTTCCTTATCGGCTTTCCTGCAATCCCAGCCCTGCACCAAAGTTCCGTCTATTCCGTAAAGATACAATTCCCGGTCTTCTCCCGGCACAAAAATCCGGTATTCCCGGTTTCCGTCATAATCAAACATCGTGATCCCCTGAGGGCATTTTGCCCTGAAAGCCACAGGATAACGCCCCACGGGATTCCCGTTCCGGTCGATCAGATACATCTTCGAAGAGGTAGAAAACAGATATTGCAGCTTACCGTTCTTAAAAACATCCACCTGGTATACCTCACTGTTGATTCTCCCGTCCACAGGCTGTTTCCACAAAATACGCCCTGCATCGTTAATCAAATAGATCGTATTATGATCGTCCTGCACAAACAATTCCCGTTCTCCCGTCACATGATTCGTCACCGGAACCGGCTTCATGCTCACCCGGGCCTCCAATTTCGTTTGCCACAACAAATGAGGACGCACGTCATTTTCAATCTTATCGGTACTCAGGAATATCGTATTATAAAGCATATCCCCTTCGTTCGACCATTGGGATGCAAGTGTCGAGAATACCGACAAACGATCTTCGTGAGCCTGTATATATTGCAGCCAATCGCCCAAAGAAATAGCCTTCACCCAGGGTAAAACAGTTCCCACTTCGGCAAACCAGGCTAAGTTATATTTCCCCGACAAACGGGTTCGTGAATTTTGATACCATTCCGCATCACGCACAAAACTGCTGTGCACATAATCGCGGATAAATCCTTTTACGGCATTTTCAGAAGAAGCAAAAACCAGATAGTTATCTTCCACAAACACATAGCGGTTCGGGATTCCGTTGAAAAGATCACCCCAATACACCGCAGTCATATCTTCTGCCGGAAAAGCGTAATAATCAAATGATTTTTCCCTATCCATCCGGAAAGTTTTCACATAATCGTTCACGGCCTTCCCCCCATCGAAACGGGCATAAGCATTCATCATCCTTTCCAATAAAGCCTGACACAAACTACCCGACTTCAATTGGGCGATTACCACACCGTCCTGCTCCGCTCCCCCACGGTATCCCATCGTGACAGCAGCGATCTCTCCCAACAGCAATTTCTGCAATTCCTCCTCGATCCCCTGTCCGAACATCCGCTCCAATTGCTGTTTACGTCCGAAAACTTTTTCTTTTAAACCCACATTATACCGGAAAGCCTCTAAAGCAGAAAAATAAGCCGGAATATTACTCAAATTCAGCATACCAAAAGAAACCGCCCCGACAGGAATAACCCCGTCGATACGAACTTCGCGGGGCTGCTGCTTTTCCAGCGTCTGCATATACGAATGGGGTAAACCCGCATAACTCACAAAACCATTCAGGCAAACCCCACGCTCGCTGAATTCTCCGTCGAAAGCTCCCCACTTAAAACATTTCGTAACGTCCACAACCGGATTTATTTTTCCGGGACGAACCACCAAAGGCAATAAATCGGAAAAAGTTTCCGTGTTCAGCAAAACATTTATCCCCGCTCCCGCAGAAAAATATTTACTCAGGCTTTGGTAATGGGGTTTCGCAGAATTTTCATGCTCTTCCTGATCGAACTGTTTCAATCCGTCCTCGATATACAGATCGGAATCGGAAAGCAGCACAATCCCTCCGCAAACAGAAAAATAAACTTCCTCTTTCCCTTGCTTTAAAGTATAGATTTTATGACTATCGTACTTTCTCGCTTTTTCTGTCCCCTGAAAGGCCTGCTTCAAAAAATCGCCCATTTCGTTCCTTGAAAGCACTACCCGGTTATCCATCACATAAAGCAAAGCAACATCCTTCTTCCCTTCCACACGCATGGCCATGATACGGGATAAGGAATCCACATACCCCTGCCGCATCAGCGTATCGGCCACCCGGGCCAGCAAGCTCTTCCGAAACACCTGTATATCATCGGCAAAAGCCTTCTGCAACGTCCCGGATAAACGGGCATTGGAATTGAATTGAATAATCAAAGCAGAATTATTCGGAATAAAAGCATCCTTACTGCCGGAACGCATTTTCCCCGATTCGTTGATATACCATATCCCGAAAATAATGGCACCAACAAACACAATGGCTAAAAATGACAACAGTAATCCTTTTTTCATAACTTACCTTTCACCCCTTTTACTATATTCCGTTCACAAAATTAATAAAAATGTGTCACTAACCGGAATATAGGTTTTATAAAATTATAATCTTCCCGTAAAATCCCGGACGAGTTTTCGGACGAATAGCAAAGACTCCTGAAATTTAATACAAAATAAACAAATACGACGGCCTTTTTCCAACATTTCTGTTTTTTAAACTTTAAAACCCGTCAACCCTTTGGTGCATGTTCCGATTGTTTATAAATTCGTTGCCGGAAATTGTTCCGCAACCTCAACCTTATACGGAATCCTGCTTACATGAATATGCACAAAAATGAACTCGTACATTTACTCACCTGCTGCGGAGAAGAAGAGAGAAAACTGTTTGAAACTTCCCGGAACATCCGCAATACGGCAATCGGAAATGGAGTTTATTTACGGGGACTGATCGAAATATCCAATCTTTGCATCAAAGACTGCCTATACTGTGGAATCCGGAAATCAAACCAATCTCCGCAACGTTACAGCTTGCAAGATGAAGAAATTACACAGGCAGCCATTTTCGCCAGAGATTATAATTACGGCTCCATTGTTTTACAGGGCGGAGAAAGAAACGACGAAGCTTTCATTCTCCGGATCGGCAAGCTTTTGCAGGAAATTAAACGCCTGAGCAATGGCCATTTGGGTATAACATTATCTCTGGGCGAACAATCGGAAGACACCTACAAATATTGGTTCGACTGCGGTGCACACCGTTATCTGCTCCGCATCGAAACAACGAATGAAAATCTTTACCGCAAAATTCATCCCGACGATTCCAGACATACATTCCGTACTCGCCTGGAATGTATCGAACGGCTTCAACGAACAGGTTATCAGACCGGAACGGGAGTGATGATCGGGCTTCCTTTCCAATCTGCCGACGACCTGGCCGACGACCTGCTGTTCTTCAAATCCGCAAACATCGATATGGTCGGCATGGGGCCCTACCTGGAACACCCGGACACCCCTCTATACCAATACCGCCACCTCTTATTATCGCAACAGGAACGACTGCGGCTGGCACTCCACATGGTGAGTTGCCTGCGGATACTTATTCCCGACCTGAACATCGCTGCCACCACGGCATTGCAAGCCATCGATCCGGCAGGACGGGAAAAAGCTCTGGAAATCGGGGCCAATGTAATCATGCCCAACATCACTCCCCTGACGAATCGCGCCAATTATCGGCTATACGACAAGAAACCGGGAATGGATGAAGGAGCGGAAGAATCTACCCGCAAATTAATAGAAAGTGTGAAAAAAAGCGGATGTGAAGTAAAATTAGGCCTGTGGGGAGATTCTCAGCACTGGAAGCACCGCACAGGAAACACCGCTACAAAATAAACTCTTCCGGCTGGAAGAGCGTTTCTCTCCGAAACACAAGCCTCCGGCAACGTTATGCCCCCATCGGCAAAAGCGAGCGGAACGGCTCA
This sequence comes from uncultured Odoribacter sp., assembly GCA_900541415.1. Taxonomy (GTDB): domain Bacteria; phylum Bacteroidota; class Bacteroidia; order Bacteroidales; family Marinifilaceae; genus Odoribacter. The sequence continues at coordinate 56,393 of UQJP01000006.1, forward strand.
AAAGCCGCCAAAATGGCAAGTCCGCCTAAAATGGTTATAACAACTCCTGCCACACGATTAATCGTGATCAGCACCCGGAGACGGAATTTTTTCCGGAAAATATTCACTAAGGTCGACAAAGTATACCACCACAATCCCCCTCCGATAATCACGCCGGACAAAACAAACAATTCCGTCCTGAAAGAGGGATTATCTCCAAAAACAGAAGTTCCGGCAAAAACAGCCATAAACACAATAATAGCCACGGGATTCGATACGGTCAGGAAAAACAGGGAAAGAAAATCTCCTAAAAGTCCGGTTTTAGTCACTCTTTTCCGGGTACGAATCTGTTTCAGGGGATTGTCGAAATAAATCTTCAACCCCACAATGATCAGGAATATTCCGCCGATAAGCTGCAAAATAAGTTCGTGGGTTTTGATCGTATTGATCACAAACCCCAAACCGAAAGCCGCAACAATCGCATAAAACAAATCTGCGCAAGCAGCACCCATTCCTGCAACGAAGCCGGCTAATGCCCCCTTATTCAATGTTTTTTGTATTATCAGCACCCCCATCGGTCCTAATGGCACGGAAACCATTAATCCGATCAGGATTCCTCTGAAAACATATACGACATCATACATTTTAATTCCTTTTTTTAAAACAAGAATTGCTCATCTCATCCATTCCAACCTTGCTCTATTATCATTTTACACCCTTTTTCCCCGGTACCTTTCCTACTGGAATTTGGTCAAAGTTCCGGCATATCCGGAGAAAAACGATTCAAAATCGTATCGTCGTTCATTTCCTTAGACAAGGATTCGATCGTACTCATCGGAACATCGAACAAATCCAGGATCAACAATCCGTCCAGGCACATATTAAATTTCGGATCGATATTAAAACCGATAATCCGCCCATTGAGCGAAATATACTTTTTTAATAAAATAGGCAATTTATCGCTCGAAGGCTCTATATCCCCGATCATCTTATCGAGCATGGCAATATCCGCACCGGAGGCATCCACCATAATGTCCACATCGGGATCATTGGTTTCCACCCGGTATTTACAACGGGGAGTGATACATTGCGCCAGCTCTGCATCCCAATGGTTACGGATAATAAATTTCATAATCAGCTCTTTCGATACCGTCGTATATTTACCGCTAATGGTTACCGGACCGATCAAATAACGGTATTCCGGATTTTTAATCAGGAAATAAAGAATCCCCTTCCACAACATGAAAAGCGGAAGCGGCTTCCGTTGATACTCCTCGATAACAAACGAACGCCCCAATTCGATAGACTCATATAAAACCGGAAGCATATCCTTCCGAATTTTAAAAAGCGTATTGATATAAAAACCTTTGATCCCGTAGCGGTCGATAATCTCTTTCCCCTTACCTACCCGGTATGCGCCCACAATGCGGCTGGCGTCGTTATCCCAGATAAACAAATGATAGTAATATAAATCGAATTCATCCAAATCGATACTCCGGTTCGTACCCTCTCCCACCGCCCGGAACGTCACTTCACGCAAACGTCCGATCTCGTTCAGGATATTCGGAATTTTCAAGGTAGGTGCACAAAACACCGAATAATTCTTCATGGAAAACAACAGATAATCTTCTGTCACATTCGCCACTTCTTTTTTCAGTACCTCAACATCGATACTCGGAGCGACAGGCTCGATGTTTTTTTCTGCTTTTTGAGATTTCAGGAAAAACTTTTTTACCTCCAGAGACGACCCTAACAGATAGGTTTTTGCTCTTAAAAATTTACCATACTGCATGATGTCTGTGAATGAATTTTGAATTTCCGGGGAAATGGGGTTACCAATCCGCAACCGGATGATCCTGTTTTTCTTATTTAATAACTCTGAAGGCAATTTCACGGTCCGCAACATCGGATGAATCAATCCCAGCAACTGGAATAAAAGGCTGTTAGACCCTTTAAAATAAATCGGAATAACCGGGACATTGGCTTTTTTTATCATTTTCAACACCGATTGCCCCCATTCTTTATCCTCAATATTATTGGAATCAGCCTTGTAAGAAGAAACTTCTCCCGCAGGGAACAGTCCCAACGGCTTACCTTCTTCCAAATGGCGAAGCGCCTCTTTGATGCCCGATGCACTGGATATGTTTTTCCGGTCCTCGAAAGGATTTACAGCCAGAAAATAATCCTTGATAGGCACGATCTTCCTCAGCAAAAAGTTTGCCATTACTTTATAATCGGGACGGATTTTACTCAATAGCTTGATTAAAATAATCCCGTCCAATCCCCCGAAAGGATGATTGGATATAGTGATGAAAGGCCCTTCCTTTGGGATTTTCAACAAATCTTCCTCGTTAATCTCGATCGTCACCCCCAGAGCCTCGATCAATCGGTCGAGAAAAGCCTCCGGGTCCTCATCGTACACATTGGAATACAACTTATTGATCTTATTCAGCCGCATAATGTACATCACCAATTTGGCGACGATACTTCCCCCGACATTCCCTCCCAAACGATTCAGTTTTCCTGAAGCTTTCAGTATATCACTCGATTCTATCAGATTCATAATCTTATTTTTTACAATTCCGGGGAAATAGCTGTCACACAACCTGCCCGTTGTGCCCTATTTTATAACAATATCTTTAATGATCTGCTCGCCCAGTTTATCATTCAACGCTTTTATCAACCCGTCTTTCACCATCATAATCTCGTTTCTCACAACAGCCGAAGTAAATGCAACAAAAAGCCTGCCTTCCGAAATGCTGACACTTTTCGTCCGGGAAGCAATCATCTGTCCCACAACCTCCGGCCAGACATTACAAACTTCCCGCTCCTTAAACTTCTGGTACAACCCCATCTGCTTCAGCACCGCCTCGACCAGCTCGTCTATTTTTTGCGTCTTATTATCCCTGATCATCTTTGTGCTGCAAATATAATATTAAATTGAACAACATTTCTTTACATTTATAAAATCTCGCCCTGCTCCACTTTAAACAACTTATACTCTGTATGCTGCAATTTCAAAATGTCGTCGATATGCTCCCGGTTCGTATCGGTGATAAACACCTGCCCGAACATATCCCCGCGGACAATCGCCACGATCTGATTTACCCGGTCGGCATCCAGCTTATCGAAAATATCGTCCAGCAATAACAAAGGCTTAACCCCGCTCATCCGGTGCAACCAAGCATATTGAGCCAATTTCAAAGCGATCAGGAACGTTTTTTTCTGCCCCTGGGACCCGATTTTTTTTACCGGATAATCCCCGATATTCAAAAGGATGTCATCCCGGTGGGCTCCGGTTGTAGTGTAAGTCATTATCCGGTCGCGCTCAAGCGATGCCCGGAGAGCCGAAAGCATATCCCCCTCTTTTACAGAAACCTTATAAGACAACGTCACCGTCTCCCTGCCCAACGACAGTAACTCATAATAAGATTGGAACACCTCGGCAAACTCGGCCAGAAACCCGGCACGCTTCTGCATAATCACTTCTCCGCATTCCGCCAACTGCTCATCCCAGATACTCAACATTTCAACGTCCAATACTTTTCCTACGGAAGATTTAAGCAAAGAGTTCCGTTGGGACAACGCCTTATTGTAACGAATCAACTGATGAAGATACCCCCGGTCACACTGGCTAATAATACCATCGATCAATTTCCGCCTTTCTTCACTGCCTCCATCGATCAGGACAACATCTTCGGGCGACACCATCACCAAAGGCAACAGCCCGATATGTTCCGACAATTTATCGTAAGCTTTTTGATTTTTTTTAAACACCTTTTTCTGCCCCCGCTTCACTCCGCAATAAACATCCAATTCTTCCCCCTCCCGCTCATACTTACCCTGCACCACGAAAAAAGGCTCTCCATGCCGGATGTTTTGCAAATCGGGCAAATTAAAGTAACTTTTACACATCGAAAGGTGATACAGCGCATCCAATATATTGGTTTTGCCTACGCCATTATTCCCGACAAAACAATTAAAACCGGGACTGAATGTCAAAGTTGCTTCGGCAATATTTTTAAAATTAATTATATTCAGTTCTCTTATAACCATCCACTTCCGGTTTACCGGCCTTATTTGTTTACCGGACAAAATTACTTTTTTTTTGGATAAAGGGCAACGCCGGAAAAATATAATGGCAAGATACAACCTCCGCTACCATTAAAAGCTGAAAACCGGGGAATTAAAAAAAAACGCCGGATATTTCTATATTCAATTTAAAACGCTAATTTTGCACGCTAATAAGGTGGATTTACACCCTTGTTTTGTAATTTGTAATAATTATTAAAGATATGTCAAAAGAAAAGGTAAAACACGAGGATGGCTTTGAACATCTGGAAGATGCACTAACCAGCAGCGAGCAGTTCATTGAAAAAAATCAAAAAATGCTCATCAACATTCTACTTGTTCTGGTTATAATTATTGGCGGTTATTTCGGTTATAAGCACCTGGTTTCAGAGCCAAAAGCAAAAGAGGCTTCCAGCCAAATTTTCGGTGCTCAAAATTATTTTGAAAAAGATTCTTTTAATCTGGCACTGAACGGTGACGGAAACATTCTCGGATTCGTTGAAATTGCCGATAAATATAGCTCCACCCCGACAGGAAACCTGGCAAATTTCTATGCAGGCCTTTCTTATCTTTATTTAGGAGAATATGAAAATGCAATCGCTTCATTGAAAAAATTCTCATCCGACGATTTATTAATGAACAATATGGCCGTAGCTAACATCGGCGATGCTTATATGCAAATGGGAAACTATACCAAAGCAGCCGAATACTACAACAAAGCGGCAGCTTCTAAATTAAACGATTTCTCTACTCCTGTTTTCTTGATGAAAAATGCTTTAGCTCTTGAAAAAAGCAACAATTATGCAGGTGCACTGAAAATCTATGAAAAGATCAATCAGGAATTTCCTGCTTCTCCGGAAGGCCGGGATATTGAAAAATATATCGAAAGAGCGAAATTAAAAAGCGGCAAATAAAATTAAGCTATCATACTAAATACCCGGATAAAATTTATCCGGGTATTTTTTTACCCCGCCCATTTCCCTCCCCTCAACAGTCAAACCCCATCTGCTCGGAAATCAACTTTTTACCTGTCGAGAGAAAACAGGCGGCAGACAATCCTATCATTATCCCATCCCCCCTTTTTTACCACAGTAACCACTCCGCTTAAACAACTCTTTTCTTAAAAAGTTAAAAAACCGGGGAAACCGATTTAGTTTTCACCTTATTGTTATTTTTGTAAAAAATATGTGTGATGAAAAAATACCTGTTGTTTCTTGTTTCTATCTTTTTACCTTCATTCTTATTTGCCCAAAGCCTACAATTGAGTGGAAGCGTCACGATTGAAAATGCTTCTCCCGAAGGCGCACGGATTATCATTTATAAAAACAACACGAAACTGACACAACAGGACATTTCCAAAAAAGGACGCTTTGATATTAAACTCGCATTGGATGCCGACTATAAAATCACCTTTGAAAAAAGTGGATATATCACGAAAAACATTAGCGTAAATACCGAAGTTCCGGGAGAGATCATTGAAAGCAATCCTAACTTTCCTCCCATTAAACTGACCATTAATTTGCTTCCCCAAGTGAATCAGGTAGACTTATCGATCTTCGAACAGCCCGTGGCTATCCTTGCTTATAATTACGAACTGGACGATTTTACATTCGACAAAGAATATTCCGACAAAATCAAGGATAGAATCGCCCAGGCAGAGAAGAATGTAAAACAGGCATTGGCGGGACAGGATGCAGAGTCGATAAAGAAGGAACAGATGTTTGCAAAATTCATGGATGCGGGAAAAGAATCCTTTGAGCAAAGAAAATGGAACGATGCCATCGCCCAATGGCAACAAGCCCTGCAAATCAAGCCAGCCGACCGGGATGCCAGTTCCCACATCGAATTGGCGAAGAAAGAAGCTGAACTGGAAAAAGCCCGTCAAAGTATAGAGCAACAGAATGAACGCACCTATAAACTTCTGTTGGCAACTGCCGACAGCCTCTTTACTGCCAAAAACTACATAGACGCAAAAAACTCTTATGCCGAAGCTGCCCGAATCAACAACAAGGATTCTTATCCGGCAGACCGGATCCGGGAAATAAACGCACTACTGGCGGAACAATCCAGGCTATTGGCGGAAAAACAAAAACAGCAGGCCGCCCAGGATAGTAACTATGGAAAATTATTATTACAAGGCGACCATTTGTTCAACGACAAAGAATACCAGAAAGCGCTTGCCGTTTATCAGGAAGCCCTGACTTTAAAACCACAGGAAACTTATCCGAAAGACAGGATAGCCAAAACACAGGAAGCCATTGAAGAACAGAAAAGGCAATTGGCAGCCGAACAGGAAAGGCAAAAACAGGAAGCCATACGCAGACAAGCCCTGCAAAACGATTACAGACGCCTGATTGCAGAAGGGGATGCCGCTTTCCAAATCGAAAATTACGCCCTGGCCAAAATAAGATACACTCAGGCGGATTCCCTGAATTTGGGAGAACAATACCCCAAACAGCAATTAATCGAAATTGCGAACATCATTAATTCCGCCAAATACAAAACAAAACTCGCGGAATTCACCCAAAACAAAGCCAGCGCGGAAAAAGCCTTGCAAGAAAAGAATTATGCTTCAGCCAAATTCTACTATCAAAAAGCCATGAGCATCCTTCCGATCGACAAGGAAAACATAGAAAAACAGATCGCAGAGATCGACAAACAAATTGAGGCCGAACAACTGGCGGCAGTACAAAAAGAATACAAGGAACATATTGGCAAAGCGGACAAAGCCTTTAAAGAAAAAGCCTATGCCGTAGCCAAATTCTATTATCAAAAAGCCTTGAGCGTAAAGGTAAACGATTCATACGCAAAACAGCAATTAGGGGAAGTGGAAAAACACATCGGTTCCCGGCAGGAAAAAGCTGCAGAACTATAATGTTCTCCGACGGCCTCCTTCCATACAAAGACCTATAATAAACATCAATATGAAAAAATGGTATTTCTGCCTGATCTGCCTGCTGGGCATGACAAGCGTAATGAAAGGACAATATTATCGGCAGGATAATGGCTTCCTGCTGGGAATAAATGCAGGTTATTCCTATCCCCTGGGCGACATGGGGAAAATATTGAAAAATGGGTTAGGGGGAAATGTTTCAGCCAAATACCTTATCAACAATGCCATCGGCATTGGATTCGAGGCTGGTTACCATTCCTTTAAATCGAAAGTCCTGCTAAGCAACGACAATACCGATCAGGATTACAAATGCCGTTTAATCCCCATACTATTGGAAGCCTCATTCTACATGCCGAATTGGGATCGCACCATACTTCCTTACCTCGGTATCCATTTCGGAGCTTACATCACCAATGTTAAGGTTTCACGCCGTTCCGACATCTACGGCATCCCTGATCTTTCCAAAAAACTGTTTATCGTTTCCCCCGGTGTCGGTTTAAATGCAGGCTCTTTGTTCGAACTATCGGAACAGGTGTATTTAGACCTGAAAATAAGGGTAGACTACGTACCTAAAGTCGATGATTCTTATCAATTCGATGAGAATACCCCCGGGAATATCGGTTTCGATAAAATAATGAACATCGGAGCCAATATCGGTTTACTGTATAAATTCTAAAATTTCCGGTTTCCGGTCAGTAAAGAATACCCCATTTACCTTTATCACCCAAACTCTATCCAAGAGAAGCATTCCGGATAGAATTTCCCCATATTATAAACCCGTCCCGGAAAAGAATATTCCGGGACGGGTTTGTATCAAAATCACCTAAGAACTTCTATTTCACTTCCCAGGTGTCACCGCTATTCAGCAAATCGTCCATACACCGGATTTTAGATTGGCTTTGTACCTCTGCGATCTGTTCATCCAAAGCCTCGTCGTAAGTATGAGCCTCCACATCCCGGATAATTCCTAAGGCAACAGGAAATTCAGGCGCATTCATATTCACCAGCATCCAATGCAAAAAAGGATTGGGATTATGAGCATCGTGCACCAAAATATCTTTTTCCGTAACCCCTCCCTTTCCGATTTCCACCACTTTCAGTTCTCCGGAAGAAGCAAACACCAACCCTTTATCTTTATTTTTCCCGAAAATCATCGGTTGTCCATGTTTCAACACCAATTGCCGATCTTCCCTGACCTCTTTATCGGTTATGGCGGCATGTACTCCGTCGGCAAAAATCACACAATTCTGCAAAACTTCCACCACCGAAGTTCCTTTATGCCGAACTGCAGCCTTCAATATTTCAGCCGTAAGCGCAACACTGGTATCGATAGAACGGGCAAAAAACTTACCTTGCGCTCCGATGGTCAGCTCACCCGGATTAAAGGGATGCTCGATCGTCCCGTACGGGGAAGTTTTAGTTTTAGTCCCCAGCTTTGTGGTAGGCGAATATTGTCCCTTTGTCAATCCATAGATTTCATTATTGAAAAGCAGGATCGTAATATCCACATTTCGGCGGATAGCATGGATAAAATGGTTTCCACCGATGGCTAAAGCGTCCCCGTCGCCGGAAACCTGCAACACATTCAGTTTCCGGTTGGCATTCTTCACTCCCGAAGCAATTGCCGCCGCCCGTCCATGAATGGTATGGAAACCGTAAGTATTCATATAATAAGGAAAGCGGGAAGAGCAACCGATTCCGGAAACAATCGCCCAGGATTCCCGGGGATAACCCAGTTCTGCCATCGCTTTCTGTACCGAATTTATAATACCGTGATCTCCACATCCGGGACACCAACGTATTTCCTGATCGCTTTTAAAATCTTTCGGAGTATATTTTATTTCTTCCATCATACACACTCAACTTAAATGTTCATCAAATGACTGATCTTTTCTTTCAATTCAACAACGGTAAAAGGCAAACCTTCCACCTTATTGCATTGCAAATAAGTATACTGTGGGAATTTACTTCTTAAATACCCGGCAAACTGCCCTAAATTCAACTCGCACACAACGATTTTCTTATAACGGACAAAAATATCGCCCGTATTCTTCGGTAAAGGATTTATATAATTGAAATGTGCCAAACTCACATCTTTCCCTTCCGAACGCATCTCTTTCGCCACAGAAACCAAATGCCCGTATGTTCCTCCCCAGCCTACAATCAGCACTTCTCCCCCTTCGGGATTCCCATACACCTCCTGTTCCGGTATATATTGGGCGATACGCTCTACTTTAGCTTCCCGCAAGTCGGTCATGACCTGATGGTTTTCAGGTACATAACTGATATTCCCGGTAATATTCATTTTTTCAAGTCCGCCGATACGATGTTCCAACCCTTTCGTTCCCGGCCAAGCCCAGATTCTCGCCAATGTTTCCGGATCACGGGCATAAGGCTGATACTCGTCGCCTTCCTTAGCCACCCGGAGATGAATAGCTGGTAAATCTGCCATAGAAGGAATCAGCCACGGTTGCGCCCCGTTAGCCAAAAAACCGTCTGTCAGTAAAATAACCGGAGTCATATGCTCCAAAGCGATCTTACCCGCCATAAAAGCATAATCGAAACAATTTCCCGATGTGCTGGCAGCAATAACAGGCATGGGACACTCCCCGTTACGCCCGTACAACGCCTGCATCAAATCGGACTGCTCTGTTTTAGTAGGCAATCCGGTAGACGGCCCGCCACGCTGAACATCCACAATCACTAAAGGCAACTCCGCCATAACAGCCAAACCGCAAGCTTCGGATTTCAATGCCAATCCCGGACCGGAAGTCGTGGTCACGGCAAAATTCCCGGCATAACTGGCACCTATTGCTGTACATATTCCGCCGATCTCATCCTCCGCCTGATATGTTTTCGCTCCCAGATCACGCCGTAAGGCCAGCTCATGTAAAATATCCGTAGCCGGAGTTATGGGATAAGAACCGCAAAACAAAGGCAAACCCGCTTTCTCGGCAGCAGCCAGCAATCCCCAGGCGGTAGCCTTATTCCCGGTAATCGTCCGGTATTTCCCCTTTTCTATCGTAGCCGGGGAAACTTTAAAATGAACGGCCAAAGCATGAACATTCGCCGCATAATTATATCCGGCACGCAGCACCAATTTATTGGCCGATGCAATCGATGGCCTTTTGCCAAATTTTATATCAAAAAACGCTTCGGTATGTTCGACAGAACGCTCGAACATCCAATAAATCATACCCAAAGCAAACATATTCTTGCACCTCAGCACCGATTTCTGGTCAAGCCCGGTTTCTCTCAAGGCTTCGATCGTCAATTCCGTTATCCGCACCGGGATAACATTATAATCCGTCAAAGAACCGTTTTCCAGCGGATTTTCGGTATATCCGGCACGCTCGATATGCTTATCGGTAAAAGCATCGGTATCTACAATAATCGTCCCGGCTTTCTTTGCCCATCTCAGATTGGCCTTTAAGGCCGCCGGATTCATAGCCACAAGTACATCCGCATAATCTCCCGGAGTGGTGATATGCTCTTCCCCGATATGAACCTGAAAACCGGAAACACCTCCCACAGTCCCCTGAGGAGCCCGGATTTCCGCCGGATAATCAGGAAAAGTTGCCACATCATTTCCAAACAAGGCGGAGGTATCCGAAAATTGCTGTCCGGTTAATTGCATTCCGTCCCCGGAATCTCCTGAGAAACGGATCACAACATCGTGCTTTTCTATAACTTTTGCTTCTTGAGTCATGATAAAATAGGATACTTTTTCTTGAATTTTTATGTTGTAAAACATGGTAAAGGTAACGAATCGAATCATCAAAACAAGTTTCGAAGCACATTTTTTCCCACATTCAGAGATAGTTGATAATCAATGATTGTGCAAACGTTTCAATAAATCTTCATCCTGTTAAGAATAAAAATACATCAAAATATATGCCTTAAAAACATCATTTCTTTTCTCATCTAAAATAAAAAATGCCGAAATACAGTTCTTATCCCTTCCTTTCAAAATCGATCTCCCCGGCCTCCTTCCAGTCGCCCAAATTTTCGCCTATTTTTTAAAATTTTAACAAGTGCATTACATTGGTTTTAGACACGGGATTCCGTAAATTTGTAGGAAACTAATATGCCCTATTATGCGAAACCTATTTATCATTTTATTTATCCTGATGATCGGGGTCAGTTGTACCCCTTCCACGAATAAACAAACCGTAGATACGGAAAAAGAAGAATTCCTGATCGCTCCGAACCAGGTAGGCTTCATCAAAAAAGGAATGACAATTAAAGATTTAAACGATCTTTTTTCTGAAAACCAAATCAAAAAAATAAAAACGAAAAGCGAACTGACGGCAGATGCTTCGGACAACTTCTACGTTTACGACAAACAAAACCGGCTGTTACTTATCGCCAGCCCCCAAACCAAAAATGATGAAGGCTCCAGGATTACCCGAATCGTCATCAAGGACAATCGCTATAAAACGGAAAAAGGAATCGGGCTTCAATCGAACGTCGGTGAAATTCGCGAAGCCTACGAAAACACGGATTTCATCCCTTCGCTCGACGAGATTATTATGTTCGTTCCCGAAATCGATGCCAATTTCGAGATCAATCCCCGCCACCTGAAACATAAAGTTTGGGACGACTCAACCGGAATGATCGTCGCCGATAGTATCCCGGCAAAAACAGGGGTCACCACCTTAGCCGTTTTTTGGAATCCTTCGCATAGCAACATCACAGAAAAAGCATTCTGGCATGACCTTACCCATAAATTGATGAACTGGGCCATTGTACAGGTTCCTTCTATCGCCATCTTAATTTGCCTTTTCATTGCTTTGATGCGCCTGCTCTATTATGTAGTGAAACGAATTAAAAAAGTTGCCCTAAACCGGGTATACAAAGCCGAAGACATCGACAACGACGAAGGGCTGAAACGAATCAACACACTTTCCGGGATTATCTACGGCGTAGGCAGGATATTTTTATGGACGATCTTTATCCTGATTCTATTAGGCAAATTCAACATCAACATCGCTCCCATCTTAGCCAGTGCGGGAATCGTCGGTCTGGCCGTCGGTTTCGGCGCACAAGAGTTAGTACGGGACTTTATTTCCGGCTTTTTCATCCTGCTGGAAGACCAAATCCGCACGGGCGATGTCGCCATTATCAACGGCACCACAGGTACTGTCGAAAAAATAGAAATGCGTACCACCACCCTGCGGGATTCTTCGGGCGTCGTACATATTTTCCAAAACGGCAAGATCAACACGCTTTCCAACATGACCAAAGGCTGGTCGGCCATCGTCGTGGACATCGGTGTAGCCTATAAAGAAGACACGGACAAGGTTACGGAAGTGATGAAACAAGTAGGCGAAGAAATGCAAAAAGACGAGGACTTCGGCTCACGTATGCTCGCTCCGGTTGACGTATGGGGAGTAGACCAATTCGGTGACAGTGCCGTGATCCTGAAAGTAAAAATAACGACGAAATCGGGCATGCAATGGTCTGTCAGCCGTGAATACCGCCGCCGTATCAAAAAAGCCTTCGATGCCAGGAACATAGAAATCCCGTTCCCGCATCTTAGCATCTACACCGGAGAGGTTACCAAAGCTTTCCCTGTGGAATTGAAAAAAACAGAAACCTCCAACTAAGATACCTCACGGAATATAATCATTATGGCTCGTTTTTTAAAAGACAAACAAAAAGCTCAGGGAGCTGCTCCCGGATCGCTGATATTCATCGGGCGGCAAAAGATAGACCACCCCCGTATTAATGTCACCCAATACAACGCCGAGTATCTCAAAGAAGGGGAATTAAAATCGCTGGACAAGATCAACGAATATATTTCTGACGATCATGTCACCTGGATTTCCATTGAAGGATTGCACGACACTTCACTCATCGAACAGGTAGGTAAAAAATTCACGATTCCTTCTCTGGTTTTGGAGGATATTCTGAACACAGACGAGCGTCCCAAAATGAATGAAGACGATACCCATATCTTTATCATCCTGAAATCCCTGTATTTCAACAAGGAGACAAGAAAAGCGGAATTCGACCAGATTTCGATGATCTTAGGGAGCAACTATCTGATTACGATTCAGGAAACCAATACAAAATATTTTGAGGATGTTACCAAACGCTTGTATTCCGGACTAAGCAAAATCAGGACTTACTCCCCCGATTACTTGTGCTATACGCTTATCGATACCCTCGTGGACAGCTATATCCTGAATATCGAAAAATTGGGTAGCTCCATAGAAGAACAGGAAAAACTCCTGCTAAGCAGCGGCAAAAAGATTATTCAGGACATTTACCATTATAAAACCGAGCTATCGTATATCCGTAAAAATATCCGCCCGGTGAAAGAAGCGATGACCCGCTTTGTCACTTCGGATTCCGACCTGATCAACGAACGTACCTATGCTTACCTTCGCGACCTGGAAGGATTGGTCACACAAGCTTTGGAAGCGATAGAAATATACTACATGATGGTTTCCGACCAGCAAAACAGCTACAATGCAAGCATCAGCAATAATGTGAACGATGTGATGAAAGTGCTGACCATTTTTTCTGCCATTTTCATTCCCCTGACATTCCTTGTGGGGGTCTATGGTATGAATTTTGAATATATCCCCGCACTGCACTATCGGAATGCTTATTACGTCCTATGGGCGATTATGCTTGCTATTGCTATCGTCATGCTGTTCTTTTTCAAGCGAAAAAAATGGCTATAAGCTACGTGCTGCGCATAAGGCACAACACATCCGTATTCTAAGCCCCCGGCATTCCGGAATCCGGGTGACCGATAAATAAAAAAGAGACTACCTTACGGGGTAATCTCTTTTTATTTGTATTATAAAGTTTTATTTCTTTTTGTTGAAACGCCTACCGAAGAATACAGCGTCTTCACCCAATTCTTCTTCGATACGGAGCAACTGATTGTATTTTGCCATACGGTCGGAGCGGCTCATTGAACCGGTCTTGATCTGTCCGGAATTAGTGGCTACGGCAATATCAGCAATCGTAGCATCCTCGGTTTCACCGGAACGATGCGAAGTAACCGATGTGTAACCGGCACGGTGAGCCATTTCGATTGCATCCAACGTTTCTGTCAATGTTCCGATCTGGTTCACTTTAATCAGGATAGAATTGGCACAGCCTAAATCAATTCCTTTCTTCAAATATTCCACATTGGTTACAAAGAGGTCGTCACCAACCAACTGGCAACGGTCACCGATCTTCGCGGTCAACATTTCCCAGCCGTCCCAGTCGTTTTCCGACATACCGTCTTCGATAGAATCGATCGGATACTTATTGATCAGTTCTTCCAGATAAAGCACTTGCTCCGTAGAAGAACGCTTAGCGCCGTTAGCCCCTTCGAATATCGTGTAATCGTAAACACCATTCTTATAAAACTCTGAAGAAGCACAATCCAACCCGATCATCACGTCTTCTCCCGGCTTATAACCCGCTTTCTTGATCGCCTCGATGATCGATTCCAAAGCATCTTCCGTTCCTTTCAATACAGGAGCGAAACCGCCTTCATCGCCCACCGCCGTGCTTAGGCCACGATCATGCAACACTTTCTTTAAAGTGTGGAAAACCTCGGCTCCCATGCGAACAGCTTCCTTGAAAGATTTAGCCCCTACGGGACGAATCATAAATTCCTGAAAGGCAATCGGAGAATCGGAATGCGAGCCACCGTTGATGATGTTCATCATAGGCACAGGCAAAACTTTGGCATTACAGCCCCCGATATAGCGGTAGAGAGGAATCTCCAAAGCATTAGCAGCAGCCTTAGCGCAGGCCAGAGATACTCCCAACATGGCATTAGCTCCTAAATTCGACTTCGTCTTCGTTCCGTCCAGATTAATCAGAATACGGTCGATTGCAGTCTGGTCCGTTACGTCCATACCCAATAAAGCATCGGAAATTACGGTGTTGACATTGTTTACTGCATTCAATACACCTTTGCCCTGATAACGGGATTTGTCCCCGTCACGCAATTCCAGCGCTTCATGTTCTCCGGTGGATGCACCCGAAGGCACAGCCGCCCGCCCCATGATTCCGTTTTCCAGAACAACGTCTACTTCAACAGTCGGATTTCCCCGGGAATCCAAAATCTCCCGGCCTATAATATCAACGATATGTGTCATTACTTTTATTAATTTTAAGTTCTTTCGCAAAATTGCACATCCAAGTTACGACAAAAGAATGATATTTAAGAAATGAAAAATCAAGAATTAACTTTCATTGTAAAAATTTATATATATTATTAATAACATATAGGTATCAACAATAACGTCTATACCAACAAATTGGGATGGGGAAAAATGAAATAGGGAAACCGGGAAAAAAATAAAATTCCACCTGCACCGACAATAGAAAATAAAAAAAGCGAACCCGGAACAGGTTCGCTTCTATCATGGATAAGTGATTATACTTATTCAGCTTTCGGTGCTTCTTCTTCAGTAGCCTTCGGAGCTTCCTCAACAACAGCGGCATCGGTTGCTTCTGCTTTCTTAGCAGCAGGACGACGACGACGGGTTGCTGTTTTCTTCACTTCCTGTTTAACTTCGGTATAGGTTGCATTGTAATCAACCAATTCGATAATACAGGTTTCAGCATTGTCACCGATACGGTTTCCGGTACGCAGGATACGGGTGTAACCACCGGGGCGGTTCACAATTTTCGGAGCCACTTCACCGAATAATTCGGTAACAGCCTCTTTTTGTCCCAGGTAACTGAATACAACGCGGCGTGAATTCTGATTGTCGTTTTTACTTTTGGTAATCAACGGCTCAACATACATTTTGAGCGCTTTAGCCTTTGCTACTGTTGTACTGATTCTCTTGTGAAGAATCAAAGAAACAGCCATATTGGAAAGCAGTGCTTTTCTGTGTGCACTGGTTCTGCTCAGGTGGTTAAATTTCTTTTTATGGTTCATCTTCGTTATTCCTTATCTAATTTATACTTAGAAACATCCATGCCGAATTCCAGGTTATTGTTTTCCAACAAAGCTTCCAGTTCCGTCAAAGACTTCTTACCGAAGTTACGGAATTTCAACAGGTCGTTTTTGTTGAAGCGGCACAATTCACCCAAAGTTTCTACTTCAGCGGCTTTCAGGCAGTTCAATGCACGAACTGACAGATCCATATCCACAAGTTTAGTCTTCAACAGCTGGCGCATATGAAGCACTTCTTCGTCGAATTCCTCATTACCGTATTTGTCCTCAGATTCCAAAGTGATCTTTTCATCTGAAAACAACATAAAGTGATGAATCAGGATTTTAGCTGCTTCTTTCAAAGCATCGGTAGGATTGATAGAACCATCGGTTTCGATCTCGAAAACCAATCTTTCGTAGTCGGTCTTCCCTTCCACACGATAGTTCTCTATTTCATATTTCACATTCCGGATGGGTGTGTAAATTGCATCGATAGGTATAAAACCTGCCTCTGCATCGGTTGGCATATTTTCCGTGCTCGGCACATATCCACGTCCTTTCTGAATGGTGATTTCCATTTGGAAATTTACCGAAGTATCCATATTACAGATCACGAGATCGGTATTCAGGACTTCAAAACCAGTCAAAAATTTATTGATATCGCCGGCAGTGAAAGTTTCTTGCCCAGAAACAAGAACAGTTAGCTTCTCATCCTCTACATCCTCTACTTTTCTTTTAAACCGAACTTGCTTCAAATTCAGGATAATCTCGGTTACATCCTCGATTACACCCGGAATGGTGGCAAACTCATGGTCAACACCATGTATTTTGATACCGGTAATCGCAAAGCCTTCCAAGGAAGACAGCAAAATTCTGCGCAACGGATTACCAATAGTGATTCCGTAACCAGGCTCTAACGGACGAAATTCGAATTTACCGAATTTGTCTGTTGATTCAAGCATGATTACTTTGTCCGGTTTCTGGAAAGCTAATATTGCCATAAATATTTTTAATTTTTACTTAGAATACAATTCTACGATTAACTGTTCTTTAATGTTTTCCGGGATGTCAGTTCTTTCCGGAACATTCAGCAACTTTCCGCTCATAGAGGCAGCGTCCCACTCTAACCATGAGAACTTGCCCACCCGATTGCTACGTAAAGAATCGGAAATGATTTCAAGTGCTTTAGATTTTTCACGAACAGCCACGATGTCGCCCGGGCGAACCATTGCAGAAGGAATGTTACAAACACCTCCGTTAACCGTGATATGACGGTGAGACACCAACTGACGTGCAGCAGCACGGGTAGGAGCAATCCCTAAACGATAAACGGTGTTGTCCAAACGGCATTCCAGCATCTGAAGTAATACTTCACCGGTAATACCACCAGCACGTTCTGCTTTTTCAAACAGGTTACGGAACTGTTTTTCCAACAAACCATAGGTGTATTTTGCTTTTTGTTTTTCTTTCAACTGAACGCCGTATTCAGATATTTTTCTTCTACGACGCGCCAAACCATGCTGACCTGACGGGTAGTTTCTCCGTTCCAGCGCCTTATCCGGGCCATAAATAGGTTCACCGAATTTTCTTGCTATTTTAGACTTAGGTCCTGTATATCTAGCCATTTTAATTTCAAATTATATTTACACGTTACATTAAAGGCAATCGGCAAAAGGCTTCTTACCTCACTCATTAAATTATACCCGACGTCTTTTCGGAGGACGACAACCATTGTGAGGCAGCGGGGTCACATCGATGATTTCAGCCACTTCGATTCCACTTGCATGGATTGAACGGATTGCTGATTCACGACCGTTTCCCGGACCGGTAACATATACTTTTGCCTTTCTCATTCCAAGATCAAATGCAACCTTAGCGCAATCGGCAGCAGCCATCTGTGCAGCGTAAGGAGTATTTTTCTTTGAGCCTCTGAATCCCATTTTACCTGCTGACGACCAGGAAATAACCTGACCTGAATTATTTGTCAGAGAGATAATAATGTTATTAAAAGACGAATGAACGTGTGCTTGTCCCACGGCTTCTACTTTAACCAGCCGCTTCTTGTTTGATGTAGACTTCTTTGCCATAATTCAACTCAATTATTTAGTTGCTTTTTTCTTGTTAGCAACAGTTTTCTTCTTACCCTTTCTCGTACGGGCATTGTTCTTTGTACTCTGTCCTCTTACGGGCAGTCCTAAACGGTGGCGGATACCACGATAACAACCAATATCCATCAGTCGTTTGATGTTCATCTGAACGGCTGATCTCAGCTCTCCTTCAACTTTGTACTCTGCATTGATAATTTTACGTACAGCTGCGAGCTGGTCATCATTCCAGTCCTTTACCTTAAGATCATAATCGATGCCGGCTTCACTCAGGATAGTCCGTGCACTACTTCTACCTATACCGAAGATATAGGTCAAGGCTATTTCTCCTCTTTTGTTTGAGGGTAAATCTACACCTACGATTCTTGCCATAAATCTTTTTTAATTTTACAGATTAATGATTCAACCCTGACGTTGTTTAAACTTAGGGTTCTTTTTGTTAATGACGTACAAAACGCCTTTTCTTCTTACAATCTTGCAATCGTCATTACGTTTCTTAATTGACGCTCTTACCTTCATGGTTTTTAAATTTGAATATTCACAAATATTCCCTGCTTACCTCCTTTTAGTATCTTCTGAACCCAGAAAACCAAAACGGGAATAGACAGTGGATTTAGTTTTTATATCTGAATGTAATCCGTCCCTTTGTCAAGTCGTAAGGTGACATATCCACCCTTACCTTGTCCCCGGGAAGTATCTTAATATAATGCATACGCATTTTGCCGGAAATATGAGCGGTAATAACATGCCCATTTTCCAATTCAACCCGAAACATCGCATTAGATAATGCTTCCGTTATTACTCCATCTTGTTCTATCGACGGCTGTTTTGCCATACTTTTTACTTTTGGTTTTAGATTTCAGATTGTCATTCAACCTACAATCTAAAATTTCCTGTTATGAATTTAATACTTCTTCCACATACTTGAACGATGACAGAATATCTGCCCCATTCTTTCCCACTGCCACCGTATGCTCGAAATGAGCAGAAGGCATCTTATCACGAGTACGGATTGTCCAGCCATCGGAATCCTGATAAATGTGACGTTTACCTAAATTAATCATAGGCTCGATTGCGATCACCATCCCCTCTTTCAACTTTACACCCTGTCCCTGACGTCCGTAATTAGGCACCTGGGGATCTTCGTGCAATTCATGGCCTACACCGTGTCCCACCATTTCACGAACAACGGAAAACCCGTTTGCTTCACAATGCGACTGCACAGCATGGCCAATATCACCGATACGCAATCCGGCAACAGCTTTCCCGATACCCTTATACAAACTTTCTTTGGTTACACGTAATAATTTTTTCACGTCTTCTGCAACCTCGCCCACCTCAAAAGTATAAGCACTATCGCCGTAAAATCCATTTTTCAAAGTACCGCAATCCACCGAAACCACATCTCCCTCCTGTAAAATCCGTTTGGCAGAAGGAATCCCATGCACCACTTCTTCATTAACCGATATACACAAAGTATTCGGGAAACCGCCATATCCCAGAAACCCCGGAACAGCCCCGTGTGAACGGATAAATTCCTCTGCGACCTTGTCCAGCTCTAATGTAGAAATCCCCGGACGAATGTGTTTTGCCACTTCACCCAGAGTCATCCCTACCAGAAGGTTACTCTCTCTCAATAGTTCAATCTCTTCCTCGGTCTTCAAAAAAATCATGCCGCAAAAGTAATACTTTTTCTTTAAATGACAAAGGACGAAAGACAAAGGAGGAAATTATTTCCGTTCCTTTGTCTTTTGTCAGTTGTTCAGTATCATTAATATGCTGCCGGTCCACCGGGAGTTTTTCCCTTGATACGACCGTTTTTCATCAAACCGTCGTAGTGACGCATCAGCAAGTGTGATTCAATTTGCTGTAATGTATCCAGAACAACACCCACCAAAATCAGAAGGGAAGTACCTCCATAGAAATGGGCGAATTGGTTGTTCACACCGGACAACATGGCAAATGCAGGTAATATAGCTACAATCCCCAGGAAAATAGATCCCGGCAATGTGATTCGCGACATGATCGTATCCAGGAACTCCATAGTCTTGCGACCCGGTTTCACACCCGGAATAAAACCTCCGTTTTTCTTCATATCTTCCGACATCTGCATCGGATTCACGGTGATCGCCGTATAGAAATAAGTGAATGCAACGATCAACACGAAGAATGTGAAATTATACCAGAACCCTGTCATGTTTGAAAAAGCAGCGATAAAGCCGGTCATAGAATCGGCAGCTGCATAATTAGCAAACGAGATCGGCAACAACATAATCGCCTGAGCGAAGATGATCGGCATAACGCCGGCTGCATTGATCTTTAAAGGAATGTATTGACGAACGCCGCCATATTGTTTGTTTCCTACAATTCTTTTGGCATACTGCACAGGCACCTTGCGAGTTCCCTGCACCAATAATATCGTGCCACAGAATACGAGGAACAAAAACACGATCTCAATCAAGAGGGCTACCAAGCCACCGCCTTGCTGTCCGACACGGGAAGTTAATTCCGCAACGAAAGCAAAAGGCAGACGGGCAATAATACCGATCATAATGATGATAGAGACACCGTTCCCAATTCCTTTGTCTGTAATTTTTTCACCTAACCACAATACAAACATTGAACCTGCCGCTAAAATAGCAACAGACTGAAGTGTAAAGAAAAAACCTTTTATCACAAAAAATTCCGGTTGAATCTGTGCATGCAAGTTGGTAAGATACGCAGAACCCTGTAAGATCAGAATAACAATGGTCAGATAACGGGTGATCTGGTTGATTTTACGCCGTCCGCTCTCACCTTCCCGCTGCATACGTTGAAAATAAGGAACTGCTATTCCCAGCAACTGTACAACGATTGAGGCAGAGATATAAGGCATAATACCCAACGCAAATATCGACGCGTTAGAAAACGCACCTCCCGAGAACATGTCCAGCAAACCCAACACACCGGTAGAGGTCTGTTTCTTCAATGCTGCTAATCCGGCAGGGTCGATACCTGGCAGTACCACCTCTGTACCAAGTCTGTAAACGAGAATTAATCCCAGAGTCATCAGAATCCGGTTTTTTAATTCATCAATTTTCCAAATGTTCTTTAATGTATCAAATAACTTCATAAGTTCTTTCCTATTTATAAGTTTATAAAGTTTATAAAGTCAGTAAAGTTATAAAGTTATCTATCCCCGCAACCTTATGAACTTTATGAACCTTATGAACTTTACAAACTCGTTTCGTTTTATAAAACGACTACCGATCCGCCAGCAGCTTCGATAGCAGCAACAGCCGATTTAGAGAAAGCATCCGCTTTAACTTCTAATTTCGCTGTCAAAGCACCGTCGCCCAATACTTTCAGAAGATCATTTTTAGAGATCAATCCGGCATTTACCAGCACATCTTTATCCACCATAGTCAGGCTATCTCTTTCAGCCAATGCCTGAAGCATGCTAACATTGATCGCCTTATAGGCTACTCGATTTATATTTTTAAAGCCGAATTTCGGTACACGTCTCTGCAAAGGCATCTGACCTCCTTCAAAACCTATCTTAGTATGATAACCAGATCTTGATTTAGCTCCTTTATGTCCTCTTGTAGAAGTACCTCCTTTTCCAGATCCCTGTCCACGACCAATTCGTCTTTCCCGGTGAGTTGATCCGCAGGCTGGTTTTAAGCTACTTAAATCCATTTTATTTTCGTTAAAATAGTTTGACAATTACTTTACTTCTTCCACACGCACCAGATGGTTTACTTTCGCAACCATACCCAGGATCTGCGGAGTAGCTTCCTGTTCAACACTGCTATTGGTTTTTTTCAATCCCAATGCCTGTAAAGTGCCTACTTGAGTTTTAGTGCTACCGATTTTACTTTTTACTAATGTAATTTTAATCTTTGCCATAATTACTCAAATATTATCCGTTAAACACTTTATCCAGACCAATTCCTCTCTGCATAGCAATAGTGCGTGCATCTCTCATTTCTTTCAATGCTACAATAGTTGCTTTCACAAGGTTGTGAGGATTGGAAGAACCCTTACTTTTTGCAAGCACGTCATGAATACCGGCACTTTCAAGCACGGCACGCATAGCACCACCTGCCTTTACTCCGGTACCGGAAGATGCCGGCTGCATATATACCTGAGAACCGCTGAATTTAGCTGCCTGTTCGTGAGGAATTGTTCCGTTTTTGATAGGCACTTTAATCAAGTTTTTCTTTGCGGATTCGATTCCTTTGGAAATTGCGGTAGTCACTTCATTTGCTTTACCTAATCCCCAGCCTACGATTCCGTTTTCATCACCTACAACTACGATAGCTGCAAAGCTGAATGTTCTACCCCCTTTAGTAACTTTGGTCACACGGTTGATTGCAACCAATCTGTCCTTCAGTTCTAAGTCAGTATTATTTATCTTCTGTTCCATTCTTTACTAACTTTTAAAAATTAAGACCACCGTTACGGGCAGCGTCAGCCAATGCTTTCACTCTTCCGTGATATAAATAACCGTTTCTGTCGAAAGTAACCAATTCGATTCCGGCAGCTTTTGCCTTTTCAGCAACAACAGTACCAACTGCGGCAGCCTGTTCGATTTTAGTTCCTTTAGTAGCAGCAACCTCTTTGCTCAATGATGAAACAGATACCAATGTTTTACCTGAGTTATCATCTATCAACTGTACAGAAATCTGCGTATTAGAACGATAAACGCTCATACGGGGTCTTTCAGCTGATCCGGAGACAATCTTACGAATTCTCCTTTTTATTCTTAATCTTCTTTCTTCCTTAGTTAAAGCCATAACTTTTACTTACTTTAGGTGATTAAACTTTAGCTGATTTACCTGCTTTCCGACGAACTTGTTCACCAACAAAACGAATACCTTTACCTTTATAAGGCTCCGGTTTACGGAATGAGCGGATTTTTGCAGCTACCTGGCCGATAAGTTGTTTGTCACAACTTTCCAGAGTAATAATCGGGTTTGCACGTTTTTCCGTTACTGCAGAAACTTTCACTTCTGCCGGCAATTCAAGAAAGATAGAGTGTGAGTATCCCAAACCAAGTTCAAGAATCTGTCCATCGTTGCTTGCACGAAAACCAACTCCGACAAGTTCCTGCTGGATTTTATAGCCTTCAGAAACACCTACAACCATATTGTGGATCAGAGCACGGTAAAGACCATGCTGAGCTTTATGTTCTTTATCTTCTGTATGACGTGCAATGTGCACTTCGTTCTCGTCAACTGTAACGGTCAGGTCTGAACTTACCTGTTGAGAAAGTTGTCCTTTCGGACCTTTAACCGTGACGGTGTTATCAGGATTTACAGCTACTGTAACTCCTTGTGGTATATGAATCGGTAATTTCCCTATACGTGACATTTCTTCTTCACTTTATAAATTAATACACATAACACAATACTTCACCGCCGATATTACGCTGGCGAGCTTCTTTGTCTGTCATCAATCCCATTGAAGTCGACAAAATGGCAATTCCCAGGCCATTCAACACACGCGGCATTTCTTCCACGTTTGTATAGCGGCGCAGACCCGGTTTAGATACTCTAACCAGTGATTTGATTGCCGGAACTTTTGTCTCAGGGTGATATTTCAAAGCAATCTTGATATTGCTTCTAACTCCGTCTTCTTCGAACTTATAGTTCAAAATATATCCTTTTTCCTTCAGGATTTTGGTCATTTCCCGTTTCATTTTAGAACCCGGAATTTCCACTACTTTATGACCAACATTTACTGCATTTCTAATGCGGGTAAGGAAATCTGCTATTGGATCTGTCATCTCTTTTCTGTTTTAAATGTTACCAACTAGCCTTTTTAACTCCAGGTATCAATCCTGCCGATGCCATTTCACGGAATTGGATACGGCTGATACCAAATTGTCTCATGTAACCTCTGGGCCGTCCCGTCAGTTTGCAACGATTGTGCAGACGGATCGGATTGGAGTTTTTAGGTAGGAGGCTCAGTCCAACGTAGTCACCTTCCTCTTTTAATTTAGCTCGCTTTGCGGCGTACTTTTCTACCAATTTTGCACGCTTTACCTCACGGGCTTTCATTGATTCTTTTGCCATTTCGCTTGGTTTTTAGTTCTTTTTAAATGGTAATCCAAATTCTCTTAACAGAGCAAAACCTTCTTCGTCGGTATTAGCCGAAGTCACAAATGTTATATTCATACCCATGATCTTGTGAACTGAATCCAGTACAATTTCAGGAAATATGATCTGCTCTTCAAGACCTAATGTATAATTTCCTTTCCCGTCCAATTTACTGTTGATACCCTTGAAGTCGCGGATACGCGGCAGAGCAGAACCGATCAATCTTTCGAGAAATTCGTACATTCTTTCTTGACGTAAAGTTACTTTCACACCAATCGGCATGCCTTTACGCAATTTAAAATTAGATACGTCTTTTGTTGATTTGCCAACTATAGCCTTCTGACCAGTTATGGCAGTAATCTCGTTTAATGAAAATTCAAGGATCTTTTTATCCTGAATAGATGAACCCACGCCCTGATTGATTACTATCTTCTCCAATCTGGGTGCCTGCATAACTGATTTGTATCCGAATTCCTTCATTAAAGTCGGTACAATTTCTTCGTTATACTTTGTTTTAAGATTTGGTACGTATTTCATTTAAATTTTTAAATTTTTTGATTCACGATAGAGCATCACGCACGCGATTTCTCCCCGAAAATCTGATTTTTCAGGCGGCAAAGATATAATTTATTTTCAATTAATCGCTTATAATTGAAGTTTAATTTATTATCTACCGCTTGATTGTCAAGTTTCCAGCTCGATCGGCACAATCGTAAATCTGAATTATTGGATTTCTGACTTACGGTTTTATGATTCCCAAGAACCATAAACCGTAAATCGTCCATCATACTTATTTCAGGATTTCACCTGACTTTTTAGCGTATCTTACCAACTTACCGTTCTCATCGGTCTTACGTCCGATACGGGTAGGTTTTCCAGTAGTAGGATCTACAACATTCAAATTAGAAATGTGGATAGGAGCCTCTTTTTTGATAATACCTCCCTGCGGATGAGTTGCATTCGGTTTAGTATGTTTGCTGATCATATTGATACCTTCTACAATGGCTCTTTCTTTATCTGGAAATACTTCCAGCACTTTGCCTTGCTTTCCGTTATCAACCCCGGCATTTACTTGTACTAAATCGCCTTTCTTGATATGAAATTTTCTATTCATCGCTTTTCTGATTTTAGATTTAAGATTACAGATTTACGATTTCCACCTGACAGCTTCGGTCGTAAATCCTGAATCGTAAACCGTACATTATAATACTTCGGGAGCCAACGAAACAATTTTCGTATAACCTTCACGAACCTCACGGGCTACAGGACCGAAAATACGGGTTCCTCTCATTTCGCCAGCATTATTCAACAATACACAGGCATTGTCGTCAAAACGAATGTAAGAGCCGTCCGGGCGTCTGTATTCTTTAGTCGTACGCACTACCACTGCTTTGCTAACGGTTCCTTTTTTCATTTCACCGCCGGGCAGGGCATTCTTTACAGCAACAACGATCTTATCGCCTACACGTGCGTATCTTTTCCCGGAACCTCCCAGGACACGGATACAAAGCACTTCTTTAGCGCCGCTGTTATCTGCTACTGTTAATCTACTTTCCTGTTGTATCATGATTACTTAGCTCTTTCAATGATTTCAACTAATCTCCATCTCTTCATTTTGCTCAAAGGACGGGTTTCCATAATTCTCACAGTGTCACCGATATTACACTCATTCTTTTCATCATGAGCGGTGAACTTTTTGGTCTTCTTTACGAATTTTCCGTAAATCGGATGTTTTTCCTTAAAGTGTACAGCAACGGTGATAGTTTTATCCATCTTATTGCTCAGTACAAGACCTATACGCTCTTTTCTAAGATTTCTTTCTTCCATTGCTTTACTTCTTTTCAGTTAATTCTCTCTTACGTAACTCAGTCATCATACGTGCGATTACCTTTCTTGCTGCCCGGATTTGCATCGGGTTTTCAAGCGGGGTAACTGTATGATTCATGGTCAGCTTATTCAGGGCAGCTTTTTCAGTCTCTACTCTTTCTTTAAGCTCTGCTGTGGTCAATTCTATAATTTCCGAATTTTTCATCTCTGACAATTAAATTTTGTTTAAAACTCAAGAGTTATAAGACTATTCTTCCGAATAATCACGTCTAACCACAAACTTCGTCGTAATAGGTAATTTCTGAGCAGCAAGACGTAAAGCCTCTTTTGCCACTGCGTATGGAACTCCCTCGGCTTCGAAAAGGATTCTTCCCGGAGTTACCGGAGCCACAAATCCCTCTGGAGATCCCTTACCTTTACCCATACGTACTTCCGCGGGCTTCTTGGTAATAGGTTTATCTGGAAATATACGTATCCATATTTGACCCTGACGTTGCATATATCTGGTTACTGCAACACGGGCTGCTTCGATCTGGCGTCCTTCGATCCATTTCTCTTCTAACGCCTTAATGCCAAAAGATCCGAATGCCAGTTCATGTCCTCTCTGGGCATTTCCCTTCATTCTTCCCTTCTGCTGTCTTCTGAATTTAGTCCTTTTAGGCTGTAACATAGCTCTTTGTTTTAATTATTAAAAGACTACTTTTTTCTTTTCTTAAAACCGCCTTTTTTACCTCCGGCATTACCGGCTGCATTCTGACGGGCGTTGTCTTTGGTCTGCAGCAGTGAATTCGGAACGAGTTCACGTTTTCCGTAAACTTCACCTTTACAGATCCATACTTTGATACCCAGCAAACCATAAGTGGTTAATGCTTCTGCCTGTGCAAAATCAATATCTGCACGGAATGTATGCAATGGAATTCTTCCTTCTTTGAAGATTTCGGCACGTGCCATTTCTGCTCCGTTCAAACGGCCAGAGATCAACACTTTAATACCTTCTGCACCCATTCTCATAGTAGAAGCTACAGCCATCTTGATAGCGCGACGGTAAGCTACACGTCCTTCCAGCTGGCGAGCTATATTATTACCTACGATGACAGCATCCAATTCAGGACGTTTAATTTCGAAGATATTGATTTGAACTTCCTTATCGGTGATTTTCTTCAGCTCTTCTTTCAATTTATCCACTTCCTGTCCGCCTTTTCCGATGATAATACCCGGACGGGCGGTGTTAATGGTAATTGTGATCAGCTTCAGAGTTCTCTCGATAACGATCTTTGCGATACCAGCCTTAGCAAGACGAGCGTTCAGGTATTTTCTGATTTTGTAATCTTCTACCAGTTTATCGCCATAATTCTTGCCACCGAACCAGTTAGAATCCCATCCACGGATGATTCCTAATCTATTGCTTATTGGATTAACTTTCTGTCCCATGCTTACTCTTTTACGATATTTTCAACGGCCGTTTTACTTCCCAACACGATGGTTACGTGGTTGGATCTCTTACGAATTCTGTGAGCTCTTCCCTGTGGAGCCGGTCTCAATCTTTTCAGAATACCTGCGCCGTCAACGAAAATTTCTTTAATAAACAAAGCAGCATCGTCTACACGCTGGCCTTCGTTCTTAACGCTCCAGTTTGCAATAGCAGAAAGCAACAGTTTTTCAACTTTACGAGCAGCTTCCTTAGGACAAAATTTCAGTGTATCCAATGCCTTCTGTACGTCCATTCCACGTACAAGGTCTGCCACCAATCTCATTTTCTGAGGTGATGAAGGACAACCATGCAGCACAGCAAAAGCCTTTTCTTTTCTGGCTTCTTTCATCTGATTTGCTCTTATTCTTTTTCTTGCACCCATTTTATACAATCTTCATTTGTTCAACATCATCACGCTATTATTTCTTCTTCTTGTCAGCGTGACCTCTAAATGTACGCGTCGGAGCAAATTCACCTAATTTATGACCAACCATATTTTCGGTTACATATACCGGGATGAATTTATTACCGTTGTGTACAGCGATAGTATGCCCTACGAAGTCAGGAGAAATCATGGAGAAACGAGCCCAGGTTTTCACAACCGATTTCTTATTGGACTCATTCATTACCAATACTTTTTTCTCTAACTTGTAATCAATAAAAGGGCCTTTTTTTAACGAACGACTCATAACATCAAGTTTTAATCAGTTACTTTTTCCTTCTTTCAACAATGTACTTCGTAGAAGCTTTCTTCGGAGCTCTGGTCTTGTAACCCTTAGCTAACAAGCCCTTACGAGATCTCGGATGACCTCCTGAAGCACGACCTTCACCACCACCCATCGGGTGATCTACCGGGTTCATTACGACGCCTCTCACTCTCGGACGACGACCTAACCAACGTGAACGACCTGCTTTTCCTGAACGTTCCAATGCATGGTCGGGATTAGATACGGTTCCTACTGTTGCTTTACAGGTTACCAATACCATACGGATCTCACCTGAAGGCAATTTGATAGAAGCATACTTTCCTTCTCTCGCTACCAACTGAGCATAAGAACCAGCACTACGAGCCATCACAGCTCCCTGTCCCGGTCTCAATTCGATGTTATGTATGATTGTACCTAATGGGATTTCAGACAGGAACAATGCGTTACCTACTTCCGGTGCAACACCTTTTCCGCTCTCTACTTTCTGACCAGCAGCCAGTCCGACAGGAGCTACGATATAACGCTTTTCACCATCTGCATACACTAACAGAGCAATGTGAGCAGTTCTGTTCGGGTCGTATTCAATAGTCGCTACTGTTGCAGGAATATTGTCTTTCTCCCGTTTGAAATCTATTACTCTGTATTTGTGTTTATGACCACCACCTATATATCTCATTGTCATTTTACCGGAGTTATTACGTCCACCGGTTTTGCTGTTCGGTCTCAACAATGATTTCTCAGGTCTATCTGTAGTCAGCTGATCAAAGGTATTCACGATTTTGTGTCTCTGACCAGGCGTTACAGGATTTAATTTTCTTACAGCCATCTTATTTAAATATTGCTAAAAAAATCAATACTATCACCTTCTGCTAAAGTTACAATTGCTTTCTTGAATGAAGGAGTTCTTCCAGATACAACACCAGCTTTCGTATAACGGGATTTTGCTGTTCCCTGATAACGCTGGGTGTTTACTTCCAAAACGCTCACTCCATACATCGCCTCAACTGCTTTCTTTATCTCTATTTTATTCGCTTCTTTCGCTACAACAAAAGCCACTTGGTGCTGTTTGTCAGTAAGCATTGTCATCTTTTCCGTTAAAACGGGCTTTACTATTATTTCCATCTCTTCTTTAATTAGTTAAGATTGAACATTTCGTTAAGGCCCTTCACAGAACTTTCAACTAAAACGAGATTTCTTGCTCTCATCACGTTGTAAGTTGCAATGTCGCTTACTCTCATTACATCTACATTCTGTAAGTTGCGAGCCGACAACAACACGTTTTCGTTGATCTCATTGCCCAACACCACCAACAACTTACCGTTGTTTACTTTCAGGTTGTTGATTAAAGCAACCATTTCTTTGGTTTTCGGTGCTTCGAATGAGAAGTCTTCTACAACAGTCACAGCATTTGCACTTGCTTTTACAGACAAAGCTGACTTACGAGCCAATCTTTTCAATTTCTTGTTCAGCTTGAAGCTATAATCTCTTGGTACCGGACCAAAAATACGGCCTCCTCCTCTGAACTCTGGGTTCTTGATACTACCTGCACGAGCGCCACCAGTACCTTTTTGTTTTTTCAACTTACGGGTACTACCAGAAATTTCGTTTCTCTGTTTTGACTTATGAGTTCCCTGGCGATTGTTAGCCAGATACTGTTTTACGTCAAGATAGATAGCGTGTTCGTTAGGCTGAATTCCAAAGATAGCGTCATTTAACTCTACCTTTCTGCCGGTTTCCTGACCGGCAATGTTTAATACACTTAACTCCATTACTTCTGAATAATTACGTATGAACCTCTGGATCCAGGAACAGAACCTTTCACCAACAACAAATTATTTTCAGGAATTACCTTCAAAACTTCCAAGTTCTCTACAGTAACTCTGTCTCCACCCATACGGCCGCCCATGCGCATACCTTTGAAAACACGTGCCGGAGTTGAACATGCTCCGATAGATCCCGGTTTTCTCTGACGGTTGTGCTGACCGTGTGTGCTTTGTCCTACACCGCCGAATCCGTGACGTTTCACAACGCCCTGGAATCCTTTACCTTTGCTGGTTCCAACGACATCAACAAAAGCTGCGCCCTCTAAAAGGGTTACATCCAATACGTCACCTAACTTGTGTTCTTCGGCAAATCCTGTAAACTCTACGAGTTTTCTTTTCGGAGTTGTGCCTGCTTTCTTAAAATGTCCACTTAGCTGCTTCGTTGTGTGTTTTTCTTTTTTCTCATCAAACCCCAACTGAAGCGCTGTGTAACCATCTTTCTCCACGGTTTTCACCTGGGTTACAACACATGGACCGCATTCAATAACAGTGCATGGGATACTTTTCCCCTCAACACTGAAAACGGAAGTCATTCCGACTTTTTTTCCAATTAAACCTGGTAATTTCATTTCTTTTTTTAATAGGTTAATTCTCTAATAACGACATAGGGTTTCGCCGTTATCACACTTTAATCTCTACTTCAACACCACTCGGTAATTCAAGTTTCATCAGCGCATCGATAGTTCCAGCGGTTGAGCTGTAAATATCAATCAATCTTTTGAACGTGCATACCAAAAATTGTTCACGGCTCTTCTTGTTTACGAAAGTTGAGCGGTTTACAGTAAAAATTCCTTTGTGAGTAGGAAGTGGAATAGGACCGCTTACCACTGCACCTGTAGCCTTTACTGTCTTAACAATCTTCTCTGCAGACTTGTCTACTAAGTTG
This sequence comes from uncultured Odoribacter sp., assembly GCA_900541415.1. GTDB lineage: Bacteria > Bacteroidota > Bacteroidia > Bacteroidales > Marinifilaceae > Odoribacter. The sequence goes on from UQJP01000006.1 coordinate 87,143, forward strand.
TGATCGTAAGATTTTAACTTAATTCTGATTTTTTGGCTCATGTTATTTATTAATTTATGATTGATGATTTGCAGCTTCGGGGTTTAAATCCCGAAAACCACAAATCCAAAATCCAAAATTATAAGAGTTCTACTCTACCGTTATTTTTTTCAACTACTTCCTTAGCAATATTCTTCGGAACTTCAGCATAATGGTCGAATTCCATAGAAGAACTTGCACGTCCTGAAGACAAGGTACGCAATACGGTTACATAACCGAACTGTTCTGAAAGCGGCACCTTAGCAGTGATAACACGTGCACCGATTCTGGTGTCCATACCTTCCACCTGTCCCCGACGACGGTTAAGGTCGGCGATAATATCTCCCATAAAATCTTCAGGAGTTACCACCTCAAGTTTCATGATCGGTTCGAGCAGCACCGGTTTAGCTTTCTGACAAGCCTCTTTGTAACCGATCTTAGCAGCCATTTCAAATGACAGGGCATCCGAGTCAACCGGGTGGAAAGAACCGTCTTTCAGGGTTACTTTCAGGTTTTCTACGGCATAACCAGCCAAAACACCATTGCTCATGGCTTCCTTGAATCCTTTTTCTACGGAAGGAATAAATTCCTTAGGAATATTACCACCTTTCACTTCGTTAACGAATTCAAGACCTTCTTTACCTTCAGCTCCCGGTGCTATCGTAAATACGATGTCAGCGAATTTACCACGACCACCGGACTGTTTCTTGAACACATGGCGATGATCCACCGGAATGGTGATAGCCTCTTTATAAGCCACCTGAGGAGCACCCTGGTTACATTCAACCTTGAATTCACGTCTCAGACGGTCAAGGATAATATCCAGGTGAAGCTCACCCATACCGCTGATTACGGTCTGTCCTGAATCTTCATCGGTCTTCACACGGAAAGTCGGGTCTTCTTCTGCCAATTTAGACAAAGCCATACCCAATTTATCCGTATCTTTCTGAGTCAGAGGTTCAATGGCAATACCGATCACAGGTTCCGGGAAAGTCATACTTTCCAGTACGATCGGACGGTCTTCTGAACACAAGGTATCTCCGGTACGAATATCTTTAAAACCAACGCAAGCACAAATATCACCGGCCTCGATCACTTCTCTCGGCTGTTGTTTATTAGAGTGCATCTGGAACAAACGTGAAATACGTTCTTTCTTATCTGTACGCGGGTTGTATACATACGTACCTGCTTCGATCTTACCGGAATATACACGGGTGTAGCACAAACGTCCTACAAACGGGTCGGTAGCGATCTTAAATGCAAGAGCCGACAGCGGAGCTTCCGGATCAACTTCGAAAGTTAAATCTCCGCCTGTACGGGGATCAGTTCCTTTGCTGTTCGGAATATCTAACGGGTGAGGCAGATAAGCGATAACAGCGTCCAATAAGTTCTGTACCCCTTTGTTTTTAAATGAAGAACCACACATCACCGGGCAGAAATCCATTGCGATCACGGCTTTACGGATCACAGCTTTCAATTCTTCCGCAGTAATAGAATCCGGATCTTCGAAGAAACGTTCCATCAAAGCTTCATCCTGTACGGCTGCAGCTTCAACCAACTTTTCTCTCCATTCCTGAGCCTCAGCCATGAGGTTTTCCGGAATTTCCTGAATAGTAGCTTCCATTGATCCGTTTTCCCAAACATAAGCTTTCATTTCCACCAGGTCGATCACTCCCTGATATGAATCTTCAGCTCCGATCGGAAGCACTAACGGAATCGGGTTAGCTCCTAATTTTTCTTTAATTTCCCGTACCGCTTTGAAAAAATCTGCACCTGAACGGTCCATCTTATTTACAAAAGCAATTCTCGGTACTCCGTATTTATTAGCCTGACGCCATACGGTTTCCGACTGGGCTTCAACACCACCTACAGCGCAAAACAATGCCACAGCACCGTCCAATACACGCAAAGACCGTTCTACCTCAACAGTAAAGTCAACGTGTCCCGGAGTGTCAATAATATTAATTTTATATTCTTTGTCCTGATATTTCCAGAAACAGGTTGTTGCAGCAGAAGTAATGGTAATACCTCTTTCCTGCTCCTGCACCATCCAGTCCATAGTAGCGGAACCATCGTGAGTTTCGCCGATCTTATGGTTTACTCCGGTAAAATACAGGATACGTTCTGTCGTTGTCGTCTTACCGGCATCGATGTGAGCCATGATACCGATATTTCTCGTAAAATGTAAATCTCTTTTAGCCATCTGTTTTTTTACTCCTTAATTAAAATCTGAAATGTGCAAATGCCCGGTTGGCTTCAGCCATACGGTGAGTATCTTCTTTCTTCTTGAAAGCAGCACCCTCTTCTTTGTAGGCAGCCATGATTTCAGCAGCTAGTTTTTCAGCCATATTTCTACCGCTTCTCTTACGGGAGTAAAGGATCATGTTTTTCACAGAGATAGCTCTCTTTCTTGCCGGATTGATTTCGGTAGGCACCTGAAAAGTTGCTCCACCAACGCGGCGGCTTTTCACTTCCACCTGAGGAGTGATATTCTCTAAAGCTTGTTTCCAGATTTCCAAAGCGGGTTTTTCTTCTTTTTTACCCATTTTATCGTCTACGATGTCTAATGCATCATAAAAAATTGTAAACGCGATCGTTTTTTTACCGTCAACCATCAGGTCGTTCACAAATCTGGTCACCAATACATCATTAAATTTCGGATCCGGTAACAGGATTCTTTTCTTTGGTTTTGACTTTCTCATTTCTTTTCGTTTACGAATTTGTTCGTCAAGCTGCCCTCTTGGTCTTCAACGGTTTCACAACCATTTACTCAACTCTGTTCGGGAACGCCTCATAAACAATTCCTGTTAATTACTTACTTTTTCTTTCCTTTTGCAGGTGCTGCAGCAGCTTGACCTGGTTTCGGTTTTTTAGTTCCGTATTTAGAACGGCTCTGGTTACGTCCGGCAACTCCGGCAGCATCCAATGTTCCACGAACAAGGTGATAACGTACACCCGGAAGGTCTTTCACACGACCGCCGCGGATCAACACAATCGAGTGTTCCTGCAAGTTGTGGCCTTCTCCCGGAATATAAGCATTCACTTCTTTTCCGTTAGTCAATCTAACACGGGCAACCTTTCTCATAGCTGAGTTCGGTTTCTTCGGAGTTGTCGTGTAAACACGTACACAAACTCCTCTTCTCTGCGGACAAGAATCCAAAGCAGGAGCTTTACTCTTGTCTTCAATTTTTACTCTTCCTTTTCTTACTAACTGTTGAATAGTAGGCATTTCAAGTACTTTTAAATTAATATACTTTTCTCCAAAATGGAGTGCAAATGTACTCACCTTTTTATTAACAACCAAACATTTAGAGTCTTTTTTGTAAAAAAGGAATAAGATTTTCAGAAAGTTACCCGCCTTCATCGTCTTTTGCCCCGATTTATGCCGATTTTACCCCGCCAGCCGAATAAACGACTGACTGTGATAACATAAAAACAATTCACAAAAAATTATCCCGACACCTTCCGGAAGATCGTCACAACCTACTTTATATTTCCCCGATTCCGTTTTTTAAACTAAACATTTTCCTTCCTTAATTTTAGATTCCGTCTTTTTTACTCCATCCTTTTCTCAAAACGAAAGCATGCCCGATTCTCCCGCCTCTTCCCAATCGCCCGTTCCTCCGGCATAACTTCCAGTAAACACACCCAACACTCCGCCTGCCGTGATTTTTGTAATTTCTTTAAATGGTTTTATGCAATTTTGTCAGTTAAATCTGCTAATTTTGCAGAAATCACATATTCATTTCGATTATATCCTGGCAACAATAGGAAATTATGGAAGATTTACAGGCTATTAAGCAACGATTTGAGATCATTGGCAATAACTACGGGCTGAACAGGGCCATCGATATTGCCACCCAGGTCGCTCCCACCGACCTGTCCGTGTTAATCACCGGAGAAAGTGGGGTCGGAAAAGAAATATTCCCCCGCATTATCCACAGTTATAGCAGCCGCAAACATGCACAATATATTGCAGTCAACTGCGGAGCCATCCCCGAAGGCACCATCGACTCCGAGCTTTTCGGGCATGAAAAGGGAGCATTTACAGGGGCATTATCCGACCGTAAAGGATATTTCGAAGTCACGGACGGGGGAACAATCTTTCTGGACGAAGTGGGCGAACTGCCTCTACCCACCCAAGCAAGACTGCTAAGAGTTTTAGAAACAGGGGAATTCATCCGTGTAGGTTCTTCCAAAGTACAAAAAACCAACGTCCGGATCATTGCTGCAACCAACCTGGATATTCCCCAAGCTGTGAAAAACGGAAAATTCCGGGAAGATTTATATTATCGCCTCAACACCATTCCTATTTCCATTCCTCCTCTACGGGAACGTAAAGAAGATATTCCCTTATTGTTCCGGAAATTTGCCGCCGATTTTGCCGAAAAATACCGGATGCCGGCTATTCGGCTGACCGAAGAGGCCGTAGAAATTTTACAATCGTTCCGCTGGCCGGGAAATATACGGCAACTGAAAAACATTACGGAACAAATCTCGATTATCGAACAGGAGCGCATCGTGGACGGAGCCACTTTAAGAAAATACATCCCCCAGAACGATCCTATGCTCCCCACCCTGAGCCCGTCCCACGAATCGGACGGCAGTTTCGCTTCGGAAAGGGAAATCCTCTATAAAATCCTTTTCGACATGAAAAAGGATATGAACGACCTGAAAAGGCTGGTGTATGACCTGATGCAAAACAATCCGGAAGTGGCGCATCACGCAGAGCCCACCACATCCCTGGTGCTAAGGAATCTCTATGAAAATAATCACGATTTCACACCTCCTGCTCCTTCCCCCAGTGTGAGCTATCACACAAAAGACGAAAACATACAGGATACCGAAGCCGTTATCGAAGAATCGTTTTCTATCGAGGAGAAAGAAAAAGAGCTGATCATCAAAGCCCTGGAAAAAAATCACGGGAAACGTAAACTGGCGGCTCTTGACCTGGGCATATCTGAACGGACACTCTACCGGAAGCTAAAAGAATACAATATTGAGAATTAAAATTTACAGAAAAGCCATTTTTTACCTTCTACTTTAATTACTATATTTGCTGATTCAAAATCAAAAAAATAAATGAATAAAATAAAAGCCGTCATTTTTGTCCTGATTGGAATTTTTCTCTGCAATTCCTGCACCATAAAATATTCCATGACAGGAGGATCATTGTCTCCGGGCGTCAAAACATATTCTGTCGATTATTTCCCGAACAAGGCCCTGCTGGTGGTGCCTTATTTAAGTTCCTTGTTCACCGAAAAGCTGACCACCTATATGCGCCAAAAAACAGGACTTACGCAATTGACGGACAACAACGGGGACATTCGTTTTGAAGGACAAATCGTAGGATACACTCAAAAACCTATCGATATACAGAAAAACGAAGAAGCAGCACAAAACCGCCTGACAATCGAAATTCGTGTAAAATACACCGATACGAAGGACGACACAAAAGACTTCGATTCCCGCTTTTCTCAATACGAAGACTATGGAATAGACCAGAATTTCGATTCCATTGAAGAAGAATTGATCAATACTATTTTGGATAAAATCATCGACGACATATATAATAAAGCGTTAGTAAACTGGTAAAAACAGTTCTACCCCGATAAGAGAAAAACGGAACCTGTTCCTATGAAAGCAGAAAAAATAATAGAATTAATAGCCCACCCGGAAAAAATAACGAGTGACGATTTACGGGAGTTAGACACCCTCGTCAACCGTTACCCCTATTTCCAAACGGCAAGGATTCTTTATTTAAAAGCTTTGTACACCCTGTCCGGGGCAAGGTTCCGCAACGAGCTAAAACAGGGAAGCATACATATTAGCGATCACAAACAGTTTTACCGTTACCTCAACAATCAGATCGAATTCGATTACCTGTCGGACACCGGGAAAAACAAAAACAACTCCCTCGAACATATTGTGGAAGAACGTATCCGTGAAATTCAGGGACACACCACAGTCAGTTCGTTCGGCATTCCGGCCTATAAGGAGGGGAATGGCATAACCGGGCAGGAAGAGCAACCGGATGAAATAATCGGCTTTAACCTGCCGGATACAGAAACTCCAGTTCCCCCCGCTGCAAATCAAAGGAAAAACAAACCTTACAGCCCCCCTGTAACCGACACTCCGGTCATTTCCAACCCCATCGTGATCGACAACATTCCGGGAGTAGTAAACGACTATGCCAGCGATGAGCCCGCCTCACAGCCAGCAGCGGAATTTGAAATCGTAGAACGGCATTCCAACTACCAATATGTGATCGAGCCTGTCCGCGTTCCCCAACCGGAAAAGCAAACTGACATCCCGGTACGGAAAGACATCCCGGCAACCGATGATCCGGCAGCAGTGGCGTTCGACCTGATTATCGACGAAGACGACACACCGGAAATTCCGGTTTCCCCCAAAACGCCGTCATCGTTCGATACACCGGAAATCCACAGCGGAACCTATCAGCTCAAGGACAAAGCAACAATTCCGTCCGAGCCTGTTTCCGCACAAAACACCGGACGTTCAAAAAAACGAAACAACAAAGCAGAACTGATCGACCGATTCATCCAATCGGAGCCGGCAATGCCTAAAATCACAGCAATTCCGGCAGGCGACATAAAAGATTTATCACAGGAAACCAAATTAGATAAAGAAGAACTTTTCAGCGAAACTTTGGCTAAAATATATGTCAAACAACAGCTATATGAAAAAGCGATAGCAACTTATATAAAATTAAGTTTGAAATATCCAGAAAAAAGTGTTTACTTTGCAAACCGAATTGAAAAAATAAAAGAGAACATTAATAATTAAAGTATAATCATGTATACAGCAGTTTCGATTTTAATATTCATTATTTGTATCTTATTGATATTAATCGTATTGGTTCAGAACTCAAAAGGTGGCGGTTTAGCTTCATCATTCTCATCGTCTAACCAGATCATGGGTGTAAGAAAAACAACCGACTTTTTGGAAAAAGCTACTTGGACACTGGCAGGAAGTATGATGGTGCTATGCGTTTTGGCCGCTTTATTTATTCCGCGTGGAGAAATAGCCGGAAGACAATCGGCCATTCAAAACCAAATTCAAACTGCTCCCACAGAACAGGCCATTCCTTCATTCCCGACAACAGCTCCGGCTGTGAACGATGTTCCTGCGGCAACTGAAACACCAGCAGAATCAGCTTCTGAAACGCCTGCTCAATAAAGAAAGATCATATTTCTACATATTAAAATGTCAGTATGTCAGTCATACTGACATTTTTTTTGCTTTACTGCCACACCCCCTTTTAGAGGAATAATGTTATATTTTGTATAATTCCGAACTAATTTTCAATCACTTACGTTTTCACTATTCCCAATAGGACGTAAAATTCCGATTTTGGCACAAAAAATGATAACCTCATAGAGGTTGTAACTCAATAAACCGACCCGGTAATTACAACAAGGCAAAGAAATTTAAAATACATTATAAACTTTAAAACTTTTAAATCATGACACTGAAAACCGTACTTAACAAAGTGATTGTTGAGCCTGTTGAAGCAGAAGAAAAAACTGCAAGTGGAATCATCATTCCCGATTCTGCCAAAGAAAAACCACAAAAAGGTATTGTTATTGCCACAGGTAAAGGAAAATCCGATGAACCGATGGAAGTAAAGGCCGGAGATACAGTTTTATTTGGTAAATATTCCGGTACGGAAATTCACATCGATGATAAAAAGTATTTGGTCATGAACCAAAATGACATTCTGGTTATCCTATAATAAATAGGTACAAGCAGTAAAAGAAACCTGAGAATATTCTCACATAAGAAACAAATTAAAAGAAATAAATCATGGCAAAAGAAATAAAATTCAATATCGAAGCTCGCGACCTGCTTAAAAAAGGCGTAGACGAACTGGCTGATGCAGTAAAAGTAACACTCGGACCGAAAGGCCGCAACGTAGTGATCGAAAAGAAATTCGGCGCTCCCCACATCACCAAAGACGGTGTTTCCGTTGCTAAAGAAATCGAACTTTCCGATCCATACGCAAACATCGGTGCACAAATGGTGAAAGAAGTGGCTTCAAAAACCGGAGACGATGCCGGAGACGGAACCACCACGGCTACCATTCTGGCACAGTCTATCATTAGCGTAGGCCTGAAAAACGTGACCGCCGGAGCTAACCCGATGGAACTGAAAAGAGGTATCGACAAAGCTGTTGCAGAAGTTGTAAAAAGCCTTGAAGCACAAAAAGAAGAAGTAGGCGATAACTACGACAAGATTCGCCAGGTGGGACGTATCTCTGCCAACGGCGACGAAACGATCGGTAACCTGATTGCCGAAGCGATGGAAAAAGTGAAAAAAGAAGGGGTGATCACCGTGGAAGAAGCAAAAGGCACCGAAACCGAAGTGAAAATTGTTGAAGGTATGCAGTTCGACCGGGGTTATATCTCTCCCTACTTCGTAACCGACACAGAAAAAATGCAGGTTGAATTTGAAAATCCTTACATCCTGCTCTACGATAAAAAGGTTAGCACCATGAAAGAACTGCTGCCGATCCTCGAACCGGTAGCTCAGGCAGGACGAGCCCTGTTGATCGTAGCAGAAGACGTGGAAAGCGAAGCGCTGGCAACCTTAGTGGTAAACCGCTTGAGAGGCTCATTGAAGATTGCAGCCGTAAAAGCTCCGGGATTCGGTGACCGCCGGAAAGAAATGTTGGAAGACCTGGCCGTTTTAACCGGAGGTGTTGTGATCTCTGAGGAAAAAGGATTAAAACTCGAAGGCGCCACAATCGATATGCTGGGACGTGCTGAAAAGGTAACCGTAGACAAAGAAAACACCACCATCGTTAACGGTGCCGGCGAAAAACAAGCCATTGCAGAACGGGTTAACCAGATTAAAAAATTAATCGAAAACTCAACCTCTGATTACGACAAAGAAAAACTGCAGGAACGTCTGGCTAAATTAGCAGGTGGAGTTGCTGTTCTCTATGTCGGTGCCGCTTCTGAAATCGAAATGAAAGAAAAGAAAGACCGCGTAGACGATGCCTTGAGCGCAACCCGGGCAGCAATTGAAGAAGGTATTGTTGCCGGAGGTGGCGTGGCTTACATCCGCGCACAGGCAGCCCTCGACAACCTGAAGGGTGAAACCGACGACGAAACCACAGGTATCGAAATCGTAAAACGTGCCATCGAAGAGCCTCTGCGCCAAATTGCTTTCAACGCGGGAGTAGAAGGCGCAGTAGTTGTAAACAACGTGCGTGAAGGCAAAGGTGATTTCGGTTACAATGCCCGTCTGAACATTTACGAAGACCTGAAAAAAGCCGGAGTGATCGACCCGAAGAAGGTTACCCGTGTCGCTCTTGAAAACGCCGCTTCAATTGCAGGAATGTTCCTGACCACCGAATGTGTGCTCGTGGAAGAGAAAAAAGACGACGCACCTGCCATGCCAGCCGGAATGGGTGGTGGAATGCCGGGAATGATGTAATAATAAACACAATACGACAAAAAGCTCCAGAAAATTTCTGGAGCTTTTTTTATGATACCAACTATCCCCTTGGGGAAACAGCGTCACATCCGCAAAGCCATGCGCCGGAAGCAACCAACCGTCCGTATGGGAAATATGCCTATAGGAAATATGTAAAAGAATATCCCGTAATTATTCCAGCGGCGAACTGCTACCCTAAAGAAATCCCCCACAAATCCACCCCATGATTTGAACAAATTAAATTCAACAGGAATACAACTGAAAGAAAACATTTTTCTTTCTTCAGAGTACAACCTATTATTTTTATCTTTGGGCAAACTTAAACACTACGATATATGTACAGATTCATCATCCTGTTCATCCTCTTGTGCGGAACAAACCTATCCTTTGCAGAAAACCAGTTAGAGCAAAAAATAAAATCCGTCCTAAACGATAAAAAAGCAACCGTGGGAGTCAGTGTCCTATTGGAAGGGAAAGAAATTGCCTCGGTAAACGGGGAACGTTATTACCCATTGCTAAGTGTCTATAAATTCCCTTTAGCTTTAGCCGTTTTAGACCATCTGAACAAAAAACAATTACCTCTAAGTACTAAAATAGCGATAAGCCAGGCCGATTTACAACCCGACACTTACAGTCCGTTACGAGATAAATATCCCCAGGGCGGGATCGATTTAACCATAAGCGAACTACTACACTACACCGTTGCTTTAAGCGACAACAATACCTGCGACATTTTATTCAGGTATATAGGTGGCCCGAAAAAAGTGGACAAATACATCAAAAAACTAAAAATCAAAGACATTTCCATCGCCAACACAGAGCAGGAAATGAACGAAAATCCCGACTATATTTATCAAAACTGGGCGACACCCTCGGCCATCACCCGCCTGTTGGAACTGTTCTTGAAAAAAGAGCTGTTTTCCAAAGAATATCAGGATTTTCTCGAACAAACCATGATAAAGACCACCACCGGATTAAAAAAAATCAGGGCCTTGCTTCCTGCATCCGTAATCGTCGGAGACAAAACCGGGAACTCACCGCGGACAAGTTCAGGAATGAAAATAGCAGAAAACGACCTTGCTTTCGTCCGTCTGCCCGACGGCAGGCAATACACCATCGCCGTACTCGTTAGCAACTCCTACGAAGACGATGAAACAAACTTCGGGATCATAGCTCAAATTTCCAAAATCGTTTACGATCACCTTACAGGTAAATTAAAATAATTAAACTTATTTTATCTCTCTACTCTGTATAAATTTCAAGCCCCAAAAAGATTTCTGCCATCCGAAGAAATAAAATTCATGACACACTTCACGACCCAATGATTAGGTTTCACAACTAATTCTACTGTCGTTCAGTAATAATGAATAACTTTTTTTTTGTATTATACTTTGAGTTTTCTATTTTTACACCCGCAAAATAATCAAGTCTTAAAAAAAATTAAAATGGAGTACGGAATTTTTGACTTTCTTAAACTTATCGGTTCTTTAGGTGTCTTCCTCTACGGTATGAAGCTCATGAGTGAAGCCCTACAAAAAGTAGCGGGAGCTAAAATGCGGCACATCTTAGCGGCAATGACATCTAACCGGGTAAAAGGAGTAATTACCGGACTTTTGATAACAACCATCATACAAAGTAGTTCTGCAACTACGGTTATGGTGGTTAGTTTCGTTAATGCGGGATTGTTAAGCCTGATCGAATCCATAGGGGTTATCATGGGAGCCAACGTCGGTACAACGGTAACAGCCTGGTTAATATCCATCCTCGGCTTCAAAATCAGCATGGCAGAAGTTTCGCTGCCCATGATCGGTCTGTGTCTTCCCCTCTTATTTTCCAATAAACGTTCCCGGAAAAGCTGGGGAGAGCTCATCATCGGATTTGCCCTGCTATTCATCGGGCTGGAATTCTTAAAAGATGCAATGCCTAATCTGAACGAAAACCCGGAAATTCTGACATTCCTCAAAGAATACACCGATCTGGGCTATGTTTCCTACATATTGTTCATGCTCATCGGTACAGCCCTCACCATCTTAATTCAATCCTCTTCCGCCACAATGGCCCTGACTTTGGTGATGTGTGCAAACGGATGGATCAGCTTTGAGATTGCAGCCTCCATGGTATTAGGTGAAAACATCGGAACAACCGTTACGGCAAACCTGGCAGCAATGGTTGCCAACACCGCAGCCAAACGTGCCGCCCTCGCCCACCTTGTATTCAATGTCTTCGGCGTTATCTGGGTGTTGTCTATCTTCCCTATATTCCTCAGTTGGATCGAACACCTAAGCGTTTTCCTGGGAATCGGAAACCCAACCAGCAACATCGGCTCCGTGCCTATGGCGCTATCCCTGTTCCACACTATGTTCAACGTGGCCAACGTATTAATATTGATCTGGTTTGTCAAACTCATCGCTAAAATTGTAACCAAACTCATTCCTATAAAAGAAAAGAACGAGGATGCCTTCACTTTAAAGCACATCAAAATCGGGTTACTCTCGACACCGGATGCCTCCTTATTCCAGGCAAAACAAGAAATATCCCTATATGCTAAAAACACCAGGGACATGTTCCACAAAGTGACGGAATGTTTGGAAATGCCCACAAAAGACTTTCCGAAACAATTCGACAACCTGGTAAAAATGGAAGACGAAAGTGATAATGTTGAAATAGAAATCGCCAACTACCTGACCAAAGTTTCCGAATCAAAACTTTCAACAGAAAACTCCCAGCGCATCCGGGCAATGTTCAAAATCGTTTCGGAAATTGAAAGCATTGCCGACTCCTCCCTGAACGTCACAAAAGCAATAGCCCGGCGGAACGACCAAAATGTGGTTTTTTCAGAAGAGCTGACCAATAAGCTGAAACACATGTTCTCCCTGATCGACGAAACCCTGTACGTGATGTGTGCCAATCTCTCGATAGAATACAGAGAAGTGAATGCCAAAAAAGCTTATGAACTGGAAAAAGCGATCAATGACTACCGTACCATTTTAAAACAGGAACACCTGATCGCCATCGAAGAAAAACGCTACGATTACCCCACGGGAATTTTATACAACGACATATTCTCCGAATGTGAAAAGATCGGCGATTACGCCATCAACATCACGCAAGCCATCAAAGAAATCGGGCACGACGAATAATTACCTGCCGGAAATTCAGGCCGGAGATTTAAAAGTTTATAGCGAATTGTTTATAAGATACGGTTACTCTTGAAGCTGATAACATTATAAACAGGAAACCTATAAACTTTTAAACATTTATGACTACTTTTGTAAGGCAAATAACAAAAATATTATGGCACAGGAAGATGTATTCAAGAAATTAGTTGCCCATTGTAAAGAATATGGGTATGTATTTCCGTCATCGGATATATACGACGGATTGGGAGCTGTGTATGATTACGGGCAGTATGGGGTGGAATTGAAAAACAATATCAAAAGATATTGGTGGGAATCAATGGTACGGCTTCATGAAAATATCGTGGGGATCGATTCTGCCATTTTTATGCACCCTACGATCTGGAAAGCATCCGGACACGTAGACGCATTCAATGATCCGTTGATTGACAATAAAGACTCTAAAAAAAGATACCGTGCCGACGTCCTGATCGAAGATCAGATCGCCAAATATGACGAAAAGATCGAAAAAGACGTCGAAAAAGCCCGTAAAAAATTCGGCGAAAGCTTCAATGAAGAGCTGTTCCGCCAAACCAACCCGCAAGTGGTAGCCAATATCGAAAAACGGAATGTACTCCACGAACGGATGTCGAAAGCCTTAAACGACAACGACCTCGCTGAAGTGCGTCAGATTATTGTAGACTATAATATCGTATGCCCGATCTCCGGTACCTGTAACTGGACGGAAGTACGCCAGTTCAACCTGATGTTCGCCACAGAAATGGGATCTACGGCAGAAGGAGCCAGCAAAATATACCTGCGTCCCGAAACGGCTCAGGGTATTTTTGTCAATTTCCTGAACGTACAGAAAACCGGACGGATGAAAATACCTTTCGGAATCGCACAAATCGGTAAAGCCTTCCGGAACGAAATCGTAGCCCGGCAATTCATCTTCCGTATGCGCGAATTCGAACAAATGGAAATGCAATTCTTCGTACGTCCCGGCTCTGAACTGGAATGGTTCAAAGAATGGAAAACAACCCGGATGAAATGGCATCAACTGCTGGGATTCGGATCGGAAAACTACCGTTTCCACGATCATGAAAAATTGGCACACTATGCTAACGCCGCAACCGACATCGAATTCCGTTTCCCGTTCGGATTCAAAGAAGTGGAAGGTATCCACTCCCGCACGGATTTTGATCTCTCACAACATCAAAAATTTTCCGGCAAGAAAATACAATATTTCGATACCGAACTGAACGAATCTTACACCCCCTACGTTATCGAAACTTCTATCGGGGTGGACCGCATGTTCCTGCAAATCATGTCGGCAGCCTACTGCGAAGAAGACCTTAGCAAAGACGGGAAACAGGATTCGCGCGTTGTTCTGCGGCTTCCGGCTGCTTTAGCACCTGTGAAGCTGGCTGTGATGCCTTTAGTGAAAAAAGACGGGCTGCCTGAAAAAGCACAGGAAATTATGAATTTACTGAAATACGACTTTAACTGTCAGTATGACGAAAAAGACTCTATCGGTAAACGCTACCGCCGTCAGGATGCCATCGGAACACCTTTCTGCATCACGATCGACCACCAGACGCTGGAAGACAACGCCGTAACCATTCGTCACCGCGACACGATGCAGCAAGAACGTGTAGCCATCGACCAGTTATTCGGTATATTGAAAGAAAAATGCGACTTACGCAGCCTCTTGAAACAACTTTAAGCATAAAGTTAAAATTTCGATATGAACGCTACCTCTTTCCGGGTAGCGTTCTTTATTTCATCCCGCCCACCTGCATGATTCCGTTCAGATTAACCTTTCTTTCTGATTTTTAGTCATTTAAAGTATTATTTTCATTTTCAGCCTTACCCTTTCCGTTTTTATAACCGTATATAGTCTTACTATTATTGATGAATTATTAAACCTAATAAGTAAAACTATGAAAAAAGGACTTGTGTTCATACTGCTTTCGGCTTTTGTCCTTAGCTACAGCAGTGAAATAAAAGCACAAAAGGTAAATGTAATATCCGTTTCAAAGGAAAGGGATACCCACAATTTCTACACCATGATGAGAGAAGCTTTCCCGTTGGCTTTCAACGATCCCGCTTCCCCTCGTTTTATCTTTTTCGATGACAACAAAAACTTCATTTTCGGTGTCGGAGGATATGTACAATTAACCGGAGTTTACGATTTTAACGGAGTTCAGGACTACAACTATTTCACAACCTCCAGCATCGCCCTGAAAGGCCATCAGCCCGGAGCCAGCTATGGAATGACAGTAGAACAATCCAGGTTATTCTTCAAATTGGTAGGCAACACGGACGTAGGCAAACTGGTTTCCTATATCGAAATGGAGTTCGAAGGCGATCAGGGTGCTCCTTTATTGCGACAGGCATTCGTGCAATTCCGGGGATTCACTCTCGGACAAACCTGGAGCACTTTCGGGGATATGAGTGCAGTTCCCACCACAATCGACGAAGAAGGTCCGAGTAGTGGTATCGAGATCCGGCAACCGATGATCCGTTATACACAAAAATTCAACGACCACTGGCAGGGTGCTTTAGCTCTGGAATACGCAAAAGCCTCCTACTCCACAAACGACTTCTCAAAAGACATCCGTCAGAAAGTGCCCGATATACCTTTGAATATAAGATACACCATGAAAAATGGCAGCCATTTGCAAGCCGGAGGAATCCTGAGAAACATATCCTATAAAGACATGGTCAGTGATAAAGACAGGATGATGACTGGCTGGGGAGTGATGATGAGCGGAAACATCAACCTTTGTAAGAAAACCAGCTTTATGTTCCAGGGAGTGTACGGGAAAGCTATTTCCAACTATATACAGGACATTTCAGGCATCGGCTATGATCTGGTGCCTAACCCCAACCACAACGGGAAACTAAAAGCACCGGGAGCCTGGGGAGCCTTCGGCGCATTCGAACAAAACTGGACTTCCAAACTATCTTCTTCCCTGATATATAGTTACGCCCGGCTCGAAAGCAAAGGAACCCTCGATGGCTCCACCTACAAATATGCCCAGTATGCAGGAGTAAACTTATTATGGGACTTCACGGAATACGGAACAACAGGCATCGAATATGTCTTCGGACGCCGGAACGACTTCAACCGCGATTACGGGAATGCCAGCCGTATCAACGCAATGGTGCAATACCGCTTCTAAACTAAACGAACTATTATACTCAAAATTCCCGGATGAAAAACAAAACACTTGCTTTCATTCCGGGAATTTTTCTATGTTCTCCACCTGCTGTCCCACAGGAATATACACAACATATCGGCAATCTCCTTTTTTCGTTTCTCCCCGTAGCCTGTCATTGCTTGTAACACCCTACGCTTTAATTCAGAAGAAACGATTATTTAAGTCGTCCATAAATCACATAGTTATTATCGTTCTCTTCATCGATACCATTCACAATATCGGTCAACTTCTTTTCCATGGCCTTATCCAATCCGCCTTTTTCGAGCACTTTCTCTAATTTTTCTTTCAATCTTTCCGGAACGATATTTTCCACATAATAACCATTCGAGAAACACCATACACTCGTTTCATATCCTCCCAAGAAATCGTTTACTATTTTAAACCGTGTGGCATCACGGGTTTTCTTATTCACAAGAATACTTTTTTCCGTCACATAAGTGAAAGTGTTTTCACCCGTAGGCTTGGTTACACTCGTTTCAAAAAAGAAATAATCCCCAAACTCGCGATAGTAATGAATCGGTGGTTCCACAGCACCGAAATCAACGGTGAACTTCGGAATAAACCCACTTTTGCCCGGTACATAATGATACAAGGTATCCTGGATTTTCCCCATACTTCTGAAAATATGAACATAGTGATTATCCCGGCTACAAAACAACTCATTATTATACGGATTCCGTTCATTGATTTCAAAATGTCCCACGGGCACGCTGTCCAGCAACTTCCCGTCTAAAGTTTGTTGAAATGCAACCCATTTCAAGCCCTTGAACGGAAGAGCCAGCACGGTCAGCAAATCGTTCTCGACAGTAAAAGTGGCTTTGGGAGCCCCGCCTGCCATCTTGATCGGTTTCACAAAATTCCCTTCCATATCAAATTCATACAGATACCGGGTCTGCCAGGGCATCATAAAAATCCGGTTATTCTTTTCATCGATCTGCATATCATACAAAGTCATATATTCTCCCGGACCACGTCCCACTTTACCTATATCCCGCAAATACTTTCCCTGGCGGTCAAACAATTTAACCGGTTGCTGATAGCCTGCAGGAATCATCATATAGTTATCGGAAAAATACACAGTTCCCCCTCCTACCGTTGCACTCGTGTCATTATCCAATTTCAACACTTCGAGTGATTTAACCACATCGCTCAAGTTTAAGGTCACCGTTGAGTCGCTCGTTTTAAAATAATCGCAGACATAGAGTTCCTCCCCATTCACTTTCTCTATCCTTACTGGCTTTTCAGCCCCGCAACCATATAGCAATATACCACATAGCGCAATACAATAAAACACTTTTTTCATAATCTTCATAGTTTCGTTTCAGCAAAAGTAGAAAAAAGAGAATCAGTTCCAAAAGAAATCAACTAAAATTAATAGTTAAAACCACATATTTTTTAGTTGATTGAAAAATAATCCATTAGCACCTGTTTTCTCCGGCGATGAAATCTTAACGGGATTCTCTCCGCCTATTCTCCTGAATCATCATAAAGGAGAGTTTAGAAAACTCCCCTTTATGGCTATATTCCGGAAATCCGCTTATCTTGATAAACTTCTACCTCTATTTATTTCATCTTACCGATAATAATATAATTATTATCGTCTTCCTCTATCGTATTCAACAAATCGTCCACCCTCTTCCGTGTTTCTTCATTCAATCCTTCCGTCTTACTGAATTTTTCCAACCTGTCCTTTAAAGACACGGGACTTAAATTCTCCGTATAATACCCGTCACTGAAACTTGCTCCCGAAAGTTCACCACCCAACAAATCATTCTCAATCTTCAGCGGTCCGGCCTTTAAATTCTTTTTATCCACCAAAATACGTTTTTCCCGCTTATTGGTATATCTCCCGTCCTCCATCTGCACCAACTTATAGGTAGTAAACCAAAAATAGTCGCCAAATTCATTATACTCATGCAAAGGAATACTTTCAACTCCCCCATAATTCACCGTAAATTTAGGCGTCAATCGATTCTTTCCCGGCACATAATGATACAGTGAATCCTGCACACCATCCCACTGATAAATATGAAAAGAGGGAAACTCCCGGTTAAAATTAATCCAATTGGCATATTCTACCTTCATGGCATAAGGCAAAGCCGATACGCTGTCAAGCAAATGCCCTTCAAAATCCTGCCGGAAAGCAATCAGGGTAGCCGAGTCACGGGCATGCTTCACAAAAGGCATGGCGATCAGGCTTACTTCATCACCTTCCGCTTTAAATTTACCCATAGGCAAAAAACCGGCCAAAGGAATAGTCTTAATATGTTCTCCCTGCAAATTATACATCAGTAATTGCCGGGCCTGAAAAGGCAACAAATAGATTCGTCCATTTTTCTCGTCCAACTGTGCGTCATACAAACGCATATACTCACCCGGTCCCCGGCCATATCCGCCTACATCACACAAAAACTTCCCTTTCCGGTCGAATAATTTAAAAACACTCTGCCAGTTAGGTCTCAACAGTAAGTAATTATCGGAACACATCACCGATCCGCCACCGATCATTGCATTGGAAGCGGTATCCAACTTAATCACATCTAACGATTCGATCAAATCGCTAAGCTTTAAAGACAAGGTATCATCTTTCAATTTAAAATAATCGCACACATAAAGCTTTTCCCCATTATGCTTTTCGACACGTATAGCAGACTCCTTGTCCGCACAACGCCATAGCAGAACATAAGCTGCTACGAATAAAAGAAGCGAATATTTTCTCATAACTTTAAATTTTAAATCATTCAAAATTATGAAAAGAAAAGTGAAAAAGAAGAAAAAAAAACTATATTTTCAGTCAAGAGAGGAACGATCCTCCTTTTCATTGGCGGCTATATATTTCAGAACATACTGCCTATCCATCCCTAACTGGGCTTTTAATTCATCGATGTCATTGAATTTACGCTCACCCCGCACCCTGGAAAGTAAAAACACGGAAATTGTTTTACCGTAAATTTCCGAGTGAAAATCAAATATATTCACTTCCAATCGAACAATTCCTGAACGGCTTACGGTGGGGCGCACGCCTATGTTCAACATCCCGTCATACCTAACTCCATCCACCAATACCCAGACAGCATATACCCCCGATGCAGGCAATAGTTTCCGTTCGTCCTGCAATTGCAGGTTAGCCGTCGGAAATCCAATATCTCTTCCAATCTTATCCCCATGCACCACCTTACCACTTATCGGATAATCGTATCCCAGAAATTCCCGGACCAAAGCGACATCCCCCAACTCCAAGGCCGTACGTATTTTAGTTGAACTGATATTGACCTCATTTTCTTCGTAAGCCTTCTCCTGTTCCAGATAAAAATGATATTGCCCGGCCATCGCTTTCAACACCTCAAAACTTCCCTCCCGGTTTTTTCCGAACCGATGATCGTATCCTACAACCAAACCTTTTATTCCCAACTTATCCACCAAGATATTCTTCACAAAATCGGAATAACTCAAATTTGCCAACTCTTCCGTAAAAGAAAGGATAATCAAATGTCCCACTCCGTGGGACTGCAAAATACCGATCTTCTCCTCCAGCGTAGTTAAAATACCGGGACGCTTTTCCAACGGATAAAGCACCTCTCTGGGATGTGGTTCAAAACTGATAATCACAGATTCCCCCCTCAACTTCTCTGCCACCTGCTTCAAATTTTCGATCACTTGCACATGCCCCTTGTGCACCCCGTCAAAACTTCCCATCGTAACAACGGGATTGACAATATGAACATCTGTTATTCCGTAATGTACCTGCATTTTTGTATATCCGGTTTTTAATGTCACAAAAATATAACAAATAAGTCACAAGCACACCGCATAGAAACGATAAAAGTGAAAAGAAAATCCATCCCATAAAAAAATCCCGGACTATCAGTCCGGGATTCTGAATTTATCCGCATTTTGAAGTTCCGCAAGTCTTACAAATCAGGCAACCTTCCTGATACACCACCGGAGAACCGCAATTCTCACATTTCTCTCCGGCCGCTTCCGTCCCGTTCGGGATATATTTCTTCAGCGCCCGTTCCACTCCGTTCTTCCAGGTATTGATATTCTCATTGTCAAACTCCATAGACGACACCAGTTCCACAGCCTGATGCACCGGCATCCCGTGCCGCAACACTCCGGAAATCAATTTGGCATAATTCCAATATTCCTTGTCAAACTTATAAGAAAGTCCTTCCACCGTCGTCTTAAAACCACGCTTATTGCAGAATTGGAAGTCGTAACGGGAATTCCCATCCTCATCATAATGCTTCACAATCTTTCCTTCTGTAACAGCCTTCGGAAGCATAATCCCTTCCTCATCATCGGCGATTCCGGTAAATATTTCATAGGGACGCCCTTCATACAAACCGATAAAAGCAATCCATTTCTCCTTATTATTCTGGAAACGTACAATCTCGGCATCCAATTCCTTCGGACGCTTCGCCGGCATCTCCTTGGTAGCAGGCTGTTGCTTCTTATCCTTATTGGAAACCAAAACCCCGGCACGCGATCCGTCACGATAAACCGTACATCCTTTACAACCGCTCTTCCAGGCTTCAATATACAATTTTCCCACCAATTCCTCGGATACATCCGAAGGCAGATTTACCGTCACACTGATTGAATGATCCACCCATTTTTGCACCTCTCCCTGCATCCGAACCTTTGCCAGCCAATCAATATCATTGGAAGTTGCTTTATAATAAGGCGACTGGGCAACCAGCTCGTCTATTTCCTGATCGCTGTAATAACGGTCGGTATCATACCCATTAATCTTCATCCACTCGGCAAACTTATGGTGGAATACAATAAATTCCTCATAGCTATCGCCGGATTCGTCCACGAAATCAATCCGCACATTCTGGTCGTTCGGATTCACTTTCCTCCTACGCTTATAAACAGGCAGGAAAACAGGCTCGATTCCCGAAGTGGTTTGGGTCATCAAACTGGTAGTTCCGGTAGGAGCTATTGTCAGGCAGGCTATATTACGGCGACCATACTTCACCATATCGTTATACATCTCTGTATCCGCTTCGCGCAAACGGGTAATGAAAGGATTATTAGCCTCCCGCTTCGCATCATAAATCTTAAAACTACCCCGGTCTTTTGCCAGATAAACGGAAGCCCGGTAAGCCTCGACCGCCAATGTTTTTTGAATATCCACAGCAAAATCGATTGCCTCGTCGCTTCCATAACGCAATCCTAAAGCTGCCAGCATATCCCCTTCTGCGGTAATTCCAACTCCGGTACGGCGGCCTTCACGGGCTTTTGTTTTGATCTTCTCCCATAAACGAATCTCCACGCCTTTCACCTCCTCATCTTCCGGGTCGGCATGAATCTTAGCTAAAATTGTATCGATTTTTTCCAATTCAAGATCGATAATATCGTCCATAATACGCTGTGCAATAGCCACATGTTTCTTAAATAAAGGAAAATCGAAAAATGCACCCTTCGTGAAAGGATTCTGCACATACGAATACAAATTAATCGCCAATAAACGACAAGAATCATAGGGGCACAAAGGAATCTCACCGCAAGGATTCGTCGACACGGTGCGATAACCTTTATCTGCATAGCAATCCGGAACACTCTCCCGAATAATCGTATCCCAAAAAAGGATTCCGGGCTCGGCCGATTTCCAGGCATTATGGACAATTTTATTCCACAATTGCTTTGCATTCACCTCACGGGTATACTTAGGCTCATTGGAATAAACCGGATACTTTTGTATATACTCGCGTTCATCGATAACTGCCCGCATAAACTCGTCGTCGATCTTTACCGACACATTCGCTCCCGTCACTTTTCCCTCGGTCATTTTAGCATCGATAAAACTTTCGGAATCCGGATGATTGATAGATACGCTCAACATCAGAGCGCCCCGGCGCCCATCCTGGGCAACTTCCCGGGTTGAATTGGAATATCTTTCCATAAAAGGAACAATCCCGGTAGAAGTCAGGGCAGAATTCTTTACAGGCGATCCCTTCGGACGAATATGCGACAAATCATGTCCCACACCTCCGCGACGTTTCATCAGCTGCACCTGTTCCTGATCAATCTTCATCACGCCGCCATAAGAATCCGAAGGCCCTTCATGTCCAATGACAAAACAATTAGACAAAGAAGCTATCTGAAACTCGTTACCGATTCCGGTCATGGGTCCCCCCTGCGGCACGATATACTTAAAATCCCGCAACACCTCGAAAATGGTATCCTCACTCAAAGGGTTTGGATAATTCTTTTCAACTCTGGCAATTTCACGTGCCAGCCGACGATGCATATCGTCGGGATTTTTCTCGAAAATATTCCCATAAGAATCCTTCAGGGCATACTTATTCACCCACACTCTGGCAGCAAGCTCATCCCCTTTGAAATATCTCAAAGAACTTTGGAAAGCTTCATCCTGAGTATAAGTTTCCTGCTTAATCATCACTTGATCATTCATAGTTATATATTTTTACATCTATTTTTTCTGTAATAGGTTGATACAAATATATGGAAAAAAGAACATGAAGGGAAAACTTTTTCGATTGATTTTTTTCAATTGTTTTCCATAACAACCAATTAAACTACTAAAAATCAAAAAGATAAAAAGTTACTAACACTCGAAAAGTTCACAAAAACAAAGTTTTGCGTAAATAGGATTCTGAAACAAACAAATTATTTAACAGAATTATTTTTCAACAAAATAACCGGGTGAAAATACCCGCTATGAAAAGGAATCACTGTAATAAAAGAATAAAAACAGGAAAGAAATCAATTCAATTCCACCAATTCCGACGGAATATTTACCAATAATTTACTATTCTCGAAACTCACCTCTTTGACATATCTTTCAGAAAGAGGCAGCAAAATTTCTTTTTCCAAAATTTGCAAGGTCAGCACAACATTACCGGAATAATTGGCAACCTCTGTCACTACCCCGCTCTTTCCCGAAACTTCATCTTCCACGGCAAAGCCGCTCAGCTCGGAAATGTCATAATCGAAAGACTCTATATCTTCTTCGTCAAGCAAAGCTTTTTCCAGCAACACCTCACAGCCCGTCAGACGCTCCGCCTGCTCAAGATTATCGACAAAATCAAATTTAACGATATATGAAGAATGATTTCTTACCGTCAATCCTTCATCGGCAATAAAAAAAGGAACCGGAGCTCCATCCATTTGGATGAAGACCGGTTCATCGGCATATTTTTCCAAGAGGTCGCTATCGGTAGTAATGACCACCTCACCTTGCAGGTTATGGGTTTTCGTCACCTCACCTATTTTTACGCAATCCTCTCTGGTAATCATAGCAAAATTATTCAGCAGCAGGAGCTTCTGTTTCAGCAGCAGGCTCAGCAGCAACTTCTTCCGCAGGAGCGGCAGCAGCTTCTTCTTCAGCCTTCTTTGCAGCAGCAGCGGCTTCAGCTTCTGCTCTTTTTTTAGCAACGATTTCTTCTTTAGCAGCGCGCACTTTAGCTTCTGCATCCAGACGTGCTTTAGCAGCAGCATCACCATCCTGAGCCAGTTTCGTGATCTTAGCCTGCACTTTCGCATCCTTGCCTTTCATCCAGGCTTCAAATTTAGTCTCAGCAGCAGCAGCATCGAATGCACCTTTTTTTACTCCTTCCAACAAGTGTTTTTTCAACAAAACACCTTTGTAAGACAGGATTCTCTTTGTGGTGTCGGTAGGCTGTGCTCCAGACTGTAACCAAAATAAAGCTCTGTCAAAATTGAGATCGATAGTAGCCGGATTTGTGTTCGGATTATAAGTTCCGATCTTTTCAATGTACTTACCATCACGTGGTGCTCTACTATCTGCTATCACTACATGATAGAATGGGTTTCCTTTACGCCCGTGTCTCGCTAATCTGATTTTAGTTGACATTCTTTTTTAATTTTATAAATTAATACTCTCCTATACCCGATAGGAGCCGCAAAGATAAAGCAAAAAACAAGAAAGTAAAAACAAAACCCAAAATAAATGAGCGATTTACACAATAAAGCTAATCAACAGCATCAAATTAAGTACGGTTACGATACCTCCCAGAATATATAAAATCCATTTCGTTGAAGTGCGGTTCTTATATTTTCCCATCACTTTTTCAGAAGAAGTCAGGTAAACTTGCAGAAAAATGGTAATCGGTAATTGAATACTCAGGATCATCTGCGAATAAATCAATCCCATAAACGGATTAGAGATCACCATAATAATCGCAAAAGCAATCACCAGCGAAAGCAACACTCCCCAGCGCGAATGGCTGTCTTTAATGTCGTAAGGTTCTTTGTAGATCCCCGCAAAAATAGAACCGGCAGCCATTCCCGAAGTGATCGTGGAAGCCACCCCGGCAAACAGCAAAGCCACCGCAAAAATCACCGCAGCATTATTCCCCAGCAGGGGACGCAACAAAGAACTCGCCTGTTCCAATTCCGTGACAGAAGTCCCATTCTTAAAAAAACTGGCTGCTGCCAGCAAAATCATGGCACTATTGATCGCCCACCCGATCATCATCGAAAGAAACGTATCCCAGAACTCATATCTCATCTGCTTCTGGATGATTTTATCGTCCTCCAAATTCCATTGCCGGCTTTGGATTACTTCGGAATGTAAAAACAAATTATGGGGCATCACCACCGCTCCCAGCACACTCATGATCACCACCATAGAGCCTTCCGGAAAAGAAGGGGTGACCCAGGCAATCGCAGCCTCCCCCCAGTCGATATTTACCAAAGAAAGCTCATAAATAAAAGACAACCCGATGATCGACACAAAAGCAATAATCCAGCGCTCCATCACCCGGTAAGTATTGGTGAACAACATAATCACCACAAACACTAAAACCAGCAATGCCCCTATCCTCTCCGGAATATGAAAAAGCATCTCCAAAGCAATCGCACCACCTAAAATTTCCGCCAACGACGTAGAAACCGACGCCCCCATAGCCGAAAACAACATCGCTTTGGCATAACGGGGCTTCACATAAGTCATCGTCGCTTCCGACAAACACAACCCGGTAGCTATCCCCAAGTGGGCGACATTATGCTGCAAAATAATCAGCATAACCGTCGACAACGACACCATCCACAGCAAAGCATAACCATAATCGGCTCCTGCCGCCAGATTGGAAGCCCAGTTTCCCGGATCGATAAACCCCACAGTCACCAGCAAACCGGGACCGATATATTTCAAAATCTCCAAACCGCCGAAATGGGGCCGATGCTTTCCCGTCTCAAGCGATTTTCGTATAAACTCAAACATACCTATTCCGTTAATTACCTATCCAACATCTGCTGAAACTCATTCAAAAAACAACCGATATGGTAACCGTCCACAAAACCATGATTCACCCGCAAGGCAACCGGCATCATCTGCCTGCCGTTTTCAGGAGTGATCTTTCCGAAAGTAAAAATCGGGATAGCCTCATGCGGACGCGCCGGATCGGACAACTGAATCCCCGTGAAACGATACCAGGGATTCACGCTAATCAACACTAAATCTTTTCGGTTTTCCCCGTCCCCGTGGGCTTGTCCTATTCCGCTTTTTGCTTCGTTCACCACCGGAACCGCCCCTTCCAAAAACTTCTGGAAATCCTCCTCATATTTCAGGGCGACTGAACGATAATTCTTTTCTTCCGTTAGAATCGGCGTAAACAAATCCACCCGGTCATACAAATAAACTTTCCCGTCTTCTTCCCGGTAACGGAAATCTTCTATCCGGTTTACAGCCACCAAAGCAGCATGCAAATAATACATCGCCAAAGAAACACCCGTTTCCTTCGCTTTCCGGCAAGCCTTCGAACAATCCACCGCGGCCGTCACTCCAACCAACGGACTTTGAAAAGTCTTAAAGAATAAATATTCTTCCTGCCGTTTCCAACAATTAATATCTATAAGTTGTTTCATAACACATTAATGTCCTGCACAAAAATAAAACAAACAAGAGAGAAAACCGGAAATTTCAAAAATTAAATTCCACACATTCGGTATTCTTCATGATCGGCATATCCACCATATCCCCGGCAGTCTTCCCTGACAGCCGGGCAATAATAGCCCGGTCGATCGCTCCATGCCCGACAGCTAAAACCTGTTTCCCGGAATAATGATCACCTAAAAAATTCAGGAACCGCCCGGCACGCTGAAACAATTGCTCCAGCGTTTCACATCCCTCAGGCAGACAATCCCAATCCAAACGATCCAACCGCCCTCCGGTGTGAGGGCCCCAATCGATCTCCCGCAGCAATGGCGTTGGAACCACGTCCATTCCCCGCACACGGGCAACAGCCATCGCCGTGTCGTAACTTCTCGCCAGATCGCTGCACACAATCACATCAATCGGTTTCCCCTGCAAAGCAACAGCAAGCTCTTCAGCTTGCTGTATCCCTAAAGGCGACAGAGTACCCGGAATATGCCCCTGCATCAAATGCTGGCGATTCTCCAAAGTCTCTCCATGCCGCGTTAAAATCAAATGTATATTTTTCATCCCTGATCTCTCTTTACGGGACAAAAATAACAGAAAACCACCTAATTTCCTCATTCACATCCGGGAAACGGTCATTTTACCTCCCAAAAATCATTTCGCAAACTCAGGTAACACCCGTTCCAGCCAATCGTCTACCCTCCTGTCCGTTTTTTCCGGCTCGAAATCCTCATCCAGGGGCAACCCGGCAAACTCACCGTCACGCAAGGCTTGCGAATCATTAAATACATAGTCCACCGTAGAAGTCTGTCCCACCAAAATCCCTTTTATCTCTGTCACGACATCCGCGAGAAAACCGATACCGTCCACAAAATTATTCGGGTATGTCACATGATCCCCCAAACCGACAATCGCCACCTTACGCCTGTTTAAATCTATCTTGTGCATCTGCGGAATAAAAGCCGACCATTTATCTTTCTGCTCCCTCTCCCAGGTATTACGTCCCAATGAAGAACATACCAATATCAGATTACGATAATCCAGCATTTTTTCAGCGGAAATATCACTGACACAAAACATTTCCGGCTGATACCCCGTTAGCTTTTGCTTCAATAGCCGGGCTATTTTATGTACGCTCCCTCCTGCCGGAGCATAAAATATCCCCACTGTTTTCAACGACTTGCTATCTTTATCCAACAGATAATTGCCTTCCAGGTCTGCCTTGATCTGCAAATTTTCCGATTGTTTTCCTGTTTTCTTTTCCATTACACCGTAGATTAAAAATTGTATCTTGTAATACGGCTCCAAACAGGAAACAGTTCCAATATTTCCGCGTTTTATGTATATTCCGCTAAGGTTTCGCTTCCGTCGTATCGGAGGAAACACCGTAAAAATATTTCACACCTTTTTGAAAATCATGGTGCACTCTCCCCCAGCTTAAAATCACCACGATCAACAAAACAGCCACAACAATAAGCATCGTTTTCTCCTGTTTTGTATATTCATTCCACTTTTTCATCAGATCATTTTTTCAAACACCTACAAATATACAATAAGAATTTATTCCCGACCCCATTTTCAGCCGTTTGCTTCCTTCCCCGGTTTAATATTTTGACAAAAATTCCGATTTATGATTCACAGGATAACTTATCCCCAAGGCTTTAACTACGTCTTCACTTCCCATCCTTATGATATTCATGTAAAATAATATCCTTCACAACATACTCTTTAAAAAGATCATAAAAATCCGGTCGCCAAGAAAAATCATCTTCATCATATTTATTCGTCAATGCCCAAAATTCCTCATCATCATGAGTGTAAGGAGGAACCTGAAAAGTAATTAAAACAACATAAAACAATCGCTTATCTGTTTCATAGTTCTCCCGTTCAAAATATTGCAAATAACAAAGAAACAAACCATTGATTTTACTTTGATGATCGGCAGTCACATAAGGACCTGTGGCCGATGTGTAAAAATCATTGGTCATCATCTCCAGATCAATCTCGTCCAATAGAAATTTCATCGGTTTACCGACATAGCGGGATTTATTTTCTTTAAAATTATACTTCACATACGTTATCGTATCGTTTTTACACTGTTCAAGGGATTTATAATTTGCTCCCGGAACATACAAACTCTCCAGCAAAAGAAACAACGTTACTAATATTTTTATCATTTTACACATTACTTATTTCCATTAAAAACAAAAGTGTTCTTGCTTCACAAAACAGGATAAAAATAAATATAACATTCTTCCAAAACAAGCAACCTCATATTACTTCCCATCCTTATGATACTCATGCAAAATAATATCCTTCACGACATATTCTTTAAAAAGATCATAAAAATCCGGTCGCCAAGAAAAATCATCTTCATCATATTTATTCGTCAATGCCCAAAATTCCTCATCATCATGAGTGTAAGGAGGAACCTGAAAAGTAATTAAAACAACATAAAACAATCGCTTATCTGTTTCATAGTTCTCCCGTTCAAAATATTGCAAATAACAAAGAAACAAACCATTGATTTTACTTTGATGATCGGCAGTCACATAAGGACCTGTGGCCGATGTGTAAAAATCATTGGTCATCATCTCCAGATCAATCTCGTCCAATAGAAATTTCATCGGTTTACCGACATAGCGGGATTTATTTTCTTTAAAATTATATTTCACATACGTTATTGTATCGTTTTTACACTGTTCCAAGGATTTATATTCTCCATTTTGAGCAAGAACTTGTGTTCCCATAAAAATTAAAATTATTAAAACTATTGTTTTCATCATCATTTGCATTGAATTGGTATATAATAATTATTCACTCTTTTAACGTCTAAAGCTTTAAAATGGGCTGCTCCTTTCTTTAGGAGAAGAATACCTGTATCGTGTTTTTGCAATATAAACGAAAGCGAGTATTCTCGTTGAACCAAATCGCCTAGTTTTTTAAATCTCCTCATTCCATATTGCCAATCTCGATTTAACTTTGTTTCAGAAATAAACATGTTTGTTTTACTATGCACCTGATTGTTATATTTTCGATAAAACGCCCCGGCTTTGATCGGATCTGTAACCA
Source organism: uncultured Odoribacter sp. (assembly GCA_900541415.1). Taxonomy (GTDB): domain Bacteria; phylum Bacteroidota; class Bacteroidia; order Bacteroidales; family Marinifilaceae; genus Odoribacter. The sequence continues at coordinate 115,912 of UQJP01000006.1, forward strand.
CTAAAACATAAACATTACCATTAGCAGAGTATATATAACTATAAAAACTTTTCTTAAAATCATTTGCAATCTTTGCTATTGATATAATATCTAATGCTGAAGGAGTTGCCCAGCCTGCCTCTGGATGGCTATGTATATCCGCGCGTGTATCGGGAGTAATTATTCCTCCTGAAACATTTGTTTCTGTCCCGGTCCTTATATCAGTCAACATGAATTGCTCTTCATTATTATCATTCATAAAAGTGGTCAAAGAAGTATAGTGTTCCTTTGTTGGATCTTCATACACTTTTTTTACAAAATCATCAAATGAAGGTCTTGGCTTTCCATCGTTTATACGTTCAACAGTAGAAAATATATCATAATTTATATCTATTGATTGTTTTAGTGCTTTCACAACGTCGTTACAATCATCGTGAGGACTATGGCAGTTTAGTTTATGACAAATCGGACAACGAAATCCTTTAGGGTACTCATCTTCTTTATCGTCACCTTTATCCTCATCTTTACCGGAATCACCTCCGGTTACTCCTTCATACTGATCTTTCCATGATCCCGGACCAGGAGCATCCCCAGTTCCCATTTGTTGGATATTTACATGATGACGTATAATGTAATCAAGTTCATAACCAACCAGTAACATGTATTGATTTGCATCAGAATACAATTCCTGCATGGATATTGGGGAAGGATTAGCAAGAGATATTTTCACCACCCCCAAAGTAATCAACGCCGGATCGCCAACGATACAACCTGAATATTTCGATCCAAAATAATGCCAGGCTGCGCTTGTAAATGCCCCCCGAAGCACTCCCGGATTTGGATATTCAACCACAACATGTTCACCTTCCACCATTCCTTTAGATAGTACTTCATACTGAAATTCAAAATCATATCTCCAAAAACCCGAATTACCTCGGGTAACAATATTCAACTTCAACGGAGAATCGATATATTTCATTTTCTTATCCAACATCCGGGCACATGCCGTTAATTCCGGAGCGACCTCCAAACCCATATCCTTCCAATCTATAAAACGCATGGAATATAAGAAACGTTTTGTTAGGTCGATCTTGTTATTCAATCGATCAGCATCCACCAATACCGGTTGCCCTAAAACCCCGTCATAAGTTGGCGAAATCGAATCGTTCTGTATAACCGGATAAAGAACAGCAGCGTCAATAACCCCTGCACTGTTTTGCAAAGGAATAGCCCAATAAAGTCCCAGTTCTTCCGAACATCCTCTTAAGACATTCCCCAGTAACGCCGTTTTCCCATGAAGTAATTCGTTTAGCTCCTGGTGGCTTCCCACTCGTTCATCAAATCTTAGGAGAAATGAGGAATAAAGATTGTACGGTCTTTCATAATGGAATGCCGTTTCCCCTGTTCTCTGGCCAGGGATAGCATCTTCATTACATGCAACACACGCAAAAAGAAAAAAACAAAACAATAAATAAAATCCTTGCCTCATATATAAAAACATAATTAATTTAAATACAACTATAACCAAATTAATACACAACTACAAATTTTAAATGTTAATATTACTATTTATAAATTATATTGTCACACAATCTCGTCCGGCAAATACTCGCTTCGCCACCCAAAGAATTTTTAACATACCTTCCTCTTTAAACAAAAAATTATCTCCTCTCAGCAAACGCAAGACATTCAAATTTAATTTCTAATTTAGCGGCTCACTTCTGGCGGTGGCAGTATGAAAAGATGCGCCACCGAAATAAACTTTAATTTATTAGAAATGAATATATATAAATTCGGTGGGGCATCGGTAAAAGATGCCGAAGGGGTAAAAAATCTATTCAACATCATCAACACCCGGCGGGAAAACCTGATTATTGTGGTTTCTGCAATGGGCAAAATGACGAATGCCCTGGAAGTGTTGTGCAATAGCTATTATCACCACAACGGGGATATGGAAACCGCATTCAACCAAATCAAGGAATTCCACCAGAATATTGTCCGGAACCTATTCGCAGAATCCGATCAGGATATAAACGATAAAATCGAAACTCTTTTCTGCGATTTACGGGAAATCATCAACGGAGAGCCTTCCTTGTCTTACGACTATGAATACGACCGTATCATCTGTTTTGGAGAACTACTGTCCACAACAATTGTCAGCGCCTATCTGGAAAAGCAGGGACGCAAAGCCAAATTCATCGACATCCGCAAATGCCTGATTACCGATCAGAACTACCGGAATGCCAACGTAAATCCGGAATTATCCGCACAACTCTGCCGGAAAACATTCACGTTTCAGGACACCTTTATGTATATCACTCAGGGATTTATTGCCGGAACCACCACCAGCCAAACCACCACGCTGGGACGCGAGGGGTCTGACTATACGGCGGCTCTATTGGCAAACCTTTTGGATGCAGAGGATGTCACCATCTGGAAAGATGTGCCGGGAATTATGAATGCCGACCCGAAATCTTACGAAAACACGGAAATCATTCAAAAACTATCCTATAAAGAAGCCATCGAACTATCCAATTGCGGGGCTAAGGTGATCCACCCAAAAACAATAAAACCCTTACAAAACAAGAAAATACCGTTATTCGTACGTTCTTTCCTCACCCCGGAAAGTCATGGGTCTGTGATCCGGGTTTTTGATGAAAAATTAAAATTACCTCCTATTTTCATCGATAAAGATCATCAGTTGCTGTTAACCCTTTCTCCGCGTGATTTTTCATTCATTGCCGAAGAAAAGTTAAGCCATATTTTCGCAGCTCTCGCAAAATACAGGCTTAAACTGAACCTGATGCAAAATTCTGCGATCAGTTTTTCATTCTGCATCGACTATAATGACAGTATTTTCGATAGTTTCATCAATGAATTAAAGGACGAGTATGAAGTGTTGTATAATAAAGACGTTCGTTTGCTCACTATCCGCCACTATACAGAAGAAGTCATCGAACGCCTTACCGCCGACAAACCGATTTTAGTGGAACAGCGCAGTCGGCTAACAGCAAGGTTCGTAATCGATAAACGGAAAGATTCCGACGCTTAAAAGACGAAAATATAGGCTCCGTTCCCACAAAGCTGCCCTCAAAGTTTCACGACAAAGTTTTTGAGGGCAGTTTTGGTACAAATCGATCCTATCCACGGGGGGACGATCATTAAATTCGAATCCGGTTTTCATCCGGGAAAACGGACTTTCGATAAAAATATCAGGTCGATAGCCATAAAATCAACCCGCTTCCAAGTTCTTCGGAAGCCGCCGGACAAATCCCTGGTAATCCTTATTCCTCCGCTTCACGGTCAATGAGCGGGAAGCCGCTTTTCACTACCCTTCCTTCTCCCCGTCACCCCTGTGAAAAATATTCTGATCATACACTCCGCAACAGGCAAAGACATCGCCTATTTTTTTACCGCTTATTAAAATAATAGCTATAATTTCCAATCAAAAATGATATATTTGCACTTTGTTTGTAAAAAATGGCAATTTAGCCTGACATTCGACCGGAAATAACTATAAAATCACAATATAATGGACAAGAAATTCCCTGAATATAAAGGTTTAAATCTTTCACAGGTGAACAAAGACGTTCTGAAAGCCTGGGAAGAAAGTAAAACTTTTGATATGAGTTTGAAGACCCGGGAGGGACATCCTTCTTTTATATTCTTTGAAGGGCCTCCTTCCGCAAACGGGATGCCCGGTATTCACCATGTTATGGCACGGACAATCAAAGATGTGATTTGCCGTTACAAAACTTTACAGGGATTCTATGTAGAACGCAAAGCGGGCTGGGATACTCATGGTTTACCCGTGGAATTGGGAGTTGAGAAAAAACTTGGCATAACCAAAGAAGCGATCGGTAAAACAATCAGTGTGGCGGACTACAATAAAGAATGTCGGTCGGATGTCATGAAATTCACCAAAGAATGGGAAGACCTGACAGCAAAAATGGGTTATTGGGTAGATATGAAAAATCCTTATATCACTTACGATAACCGCTATATCGAAACGCTTTGGTTTCTGCTCAAAAAATTATACGAAAAAGGATTTTTATATAAAGGTTATACCATACAGCCCTATTCCCCGGCAGCAGGTACGGGATTGAGTACCCACGAGCTGAACCAGCCGGGATGTTACCGGGATGTAAAGGATACGACCTGCGTGGCACAGTTCAAAGTGGTACGCGATGAAAAATCGGAAAAGTTATTCGCAAACACGGATTCGGTTTATTTCCTCGCGTGGACAACAACCCCCTGGACTTTACCGTCGAACACAGCTCTGGCTGTGGGCCCCAACATCAGCTATCTGGTGGTTAAAACCTACAACCAGTATACCTACGAGCCCATCACGGTAGTGCTGGCAAAAGACCGTTTCAATGCTTATTTCAATGCGAAAGCCAAAGACATTGCCTTAGAGGATTATAAAGCCGGGGATAAATTGATTCCTTATCAGGTAGTGGCCGAATTTACAGGCCCCGAACTGGAAGGTATCCGTTATGAGCAATTACTCCCCTGGATGTTGCCGGAAGGCGATGCGTTCCGTGTTATCACGGGCGATTATGTGACGACAGAAGACGGTACGGGAATCGTACACATCGCACCGACCTTCGGCGCAGACGACGACCGCGTTGCCAAACAATCGGGCATCGCACCGATGCTCCTGGTCGATAAAGACGGGAACAAGCAACCCATGGTCGACAAAAGAGGCCGTTTCTTTGTTTTAGACGAAATCGACGCCGATTTTCTGGCAAACCATGTAAACACAGAGCTTTATGGCGAATATGCCGGACGTTTTGTGAAGAATGCTTACGATCCGGCCTTAACCGATGACGACACGACACTGGACATAGACATTTCGGTCAGGCTGAAAAAGGAAAACAAAGCCTTCAAGGTTGAAAAGCAAGAGCACAATTATCCGCATTGCTGGCGTACCGACAAACCGGTATTGTATTATCCTCTGGATTCGTGGTTTATCAAAACAACGGCAGTAAAAGACCGGATGTTGGAATTAAACCGCACCATCAACTGGAAACCTGCCAGCACCGGAGAAGGACGCTTCGGCAAATGGCTGGAAAACCTGGTGGATTGGAATCTATCCCGTTCACGGTACTGGGGAACTCCCCTGCCCATCTGGATCAGTGAGGACGGCACGGAAAAGAAATGTATCGGCTCTGTAGCCGAATTGATCGAGGAAATCGAAAAATCGATCCGGGCTGGTTTTATGGCTGAAAACCCGTATAAAGGTTTTGTGCCCGGAGATAATTCACAGGAAAACTACGATAAAATCGATCTTCACCGTCCTTATGTAGACGATATTGTTTTGGTCTCTTCGAAAGGGGACAAGATGATCCGCGAAAAAGATTTGATCGACGTGTGGTTCGACTCCGGAGCAATGCCCTATGCACAGTTGCACTATCCGTTCGAACATAAAGACGACATCGATAAACATCTGCGTTTCCCTGCTGATTTCATTGCAGAGGGAGTGGATCAGACCCGAGGATGGTTTTTCACGTTGCATGCAATCGCCACCATGGTGTTCGATTCCGTTGCATTCAAAAACATCATTTCCAACGGCTTAGTCCTCGACGCAAAAGGTAATAAAATGTCGAAACGCCTGGGTAATGCTGTCGATCCTTTTGCGACAATCGAAGAATATGGCTCCGATCCTTTGCGCTGGTATATGATTACTAACTCTCAACCCTGGGACAACCTGAAATTCGATGTTTCCGGAGTGGATGAAGTGAAACGTAAATTTTTCGGCACGTTATATAACACCTACGGATTTTTCGCCTTGTATGCCAATGTGGATAACTTCAGTTATTCCGAGCCGGAAATTCCGATGAGTCAACGACCGGAAATAGATCGGTGGATTCTCTCCCTGCTCAATTCATTGATTCAGGAAGTGACCGAAGCCTACGAAAAATACGAGCCGACACGGGCAGGACGCGCCATCCAGGATTTCGTGATTGAAAACCTGTCTAACTGGTATGTGCGTTTATCCCGAAAAAGATATTGGGGAGGAGAGCATTCGCAGGATAAAATCTCCGCTTACCAAACTTTATACAAATGTTTGGAAACGGTGGCTATTCTGTCTGCCCCGATCGCTCCTTTCTATATGGAGCAATTGTTCGGCGACCTGAATTCTGTAACTCACCGTTTTTCCGGTAGCGTGCATTTGGCAAAATTCCCGGAAGCCGAAGAGAAGCTGATCAATAAAGAGCTGGAAGAACGTATGGAACTCGCCCAGCAGGTTTCATCCATGGTATTGGGATTGAGAAGAAAAGTACAGCTTCGTGTGCGCCAGCCGCTTAGCAAACTAATCATCCCCATCCTGAACGAAGGCATGGCGCATCAGCTGGATGCAGTTAAAAACATCATCCTTTCGGAAGTCAATGTGAAAGAGATCGAATATATCACCGACACCACGGGTGTTTTAGTGAAAAAGATCAAACCGAACTTTAAAACTCTCGGACCGAAATACGGAAAGTACATGAAACAAATTTCCGCACTTGTCGGGGCGATGGAACAAAGTGACATCTTCGAGTTTGAAAAGAACGGCAAATACGACCTGAAAATCGGGGATGAAACCCTGACCCTGGGACTGGAAGATGTGGAAATCCTATCCGAGGACATTCCCGGCTGGCTGGTTGCTAACGAAGGCAGGCTGACTGTCGCCCTCGATATTAACCTGACCCGGGAATTGGAAGAAGAAGGAATCGCCAGAGAATTAATCAACCGGATTCAGAATCTTCGGAAAGAAAGCGATTTCGATGTAACGGACAAGATCAGACTGTTCATTGGCCGCCACAAAGAAATCAATGAAGCCGTGGAACATTTTTCCGCTTATATCGCCAGTCAGGTATTGGCAGAACATATCGAGCTGACGGATGAAAAATCACCGGACGCGAAAGAGATCGAGATTGACGAAATTCATACGTTTCTCCGTATTGAAAAAGTAAACTAAATACGGAGAATTGTTTAAAGTATTTACAACCTATTTTAAACAAGCTCGTACTATGGGAATCGAAGAAAAAGATAATCTTCAATTTTTCATACTGAATTTTTAAATCTTACTATTTATTATTATCTTAGACAAAAACTTATTAGTTATGGCAGAAAAAACCAGATACTCAGACGAAGAGTTACAGGAATTCAAAGAATTGATTCTTGCGAAACTCGAAAAAGCAAGAAGAGACTACGACTTGCTGAAAGGTGTGATTTCAGGTAGCGACGGTAATGATATAGCAGACACCTGCCCCACGTTTAAAGTGCTGGAAGAAGGCGCTTCGGTGCTTTCTAAAGAAGAAGCCGGACGTCTGGCGCAAAGACAGGCTAAATTTATCGCCCATCTGGAAGGAGCATTGGTAAGAATAGAGAATAAAACCTATGGAATTTGCCGGGTAACCGGGAAATTAATCTCGAAAGAAAGATTGCGTGCCGTTCCTCACGCAACACTTAGTATTGAAGCAAAAGAAGGTCAGGAATCTTGATTGTAGAACAATCAGGATTTCCTGCTCCGATATTGAATAAAAAAATGCCGGCAGCAAGGCAGAAAAGTATGTGCTTCTGCCAGCCCGGCTTCGGGAATAAAAAATCATTTCAAGAATAAAAATGTCTATTCGGAACAAACTTCTGATCTTTATTATCGCCTTATTAGTTCTTGATCAGGCTGTCAAAATATGGATCAAAACCCATATGATGATCGGGGAAGAATTCAATGTCTTCGGCAATTGGTTTAAGATTCTATTTATCGAAAACAACGGAATGGCCTTTGGCATGGAGTTCGGGGAAGGGAAGATCGGTAAAACCTTTCTAAGCCTATTCCGCCTGATTGCCGTTGGAGCTATCGGCTGGTATATCTTTAAGTTGATCCGGGACAAAGCCCCCACGGGAGTCTTAGTTTCATTCGCCCTCATATTTTGCGGTGCATTAGGCAACATTATCGACAGTATGTTCTATGGAATGATTTTTGAACACAGCCTTTATTTCAATCCGCAAAACCACGAAGTGGCTGCCCTATTCCCGGAAGGAGGCGGTTATTCCTCATTCTTGCATGGGAAAGTGGTCGACATGCTCTATTTCCCGATTTACGAAGGCTATCTTCCCGACTGGGTTCCCATCTGGGGAGGAAAGGATTTCGTCTTTTTCCGCCCGGTATTTAACCTGGCCGATTCTTACATCACCATCGGCGTGCTGATGCTGATTTTATTTTATCGGAAATTCTTTTCAGAAAAAACACCGAAACATTATTCTACGGAAGTGACAGAATAAAAAAACACGGCCTAAAGCCGTGTTTTTTGTTATTGTCGATTTATCCATCCAATTTTTTCATGGGTATTTCTACGGCTGTTTTTCTTCTCCTATCTTCCGCCCGATCCCTATTATGACAGGAAAACATCCACTTTCCCGATTCTTCCGGTTTACCCGGATGATTTCTAACTTTTTTCTTTTTACCTTTTTCTTTTTACTTTTTTTCCGTAGGTTTGCAGCCTGATTTAAAATTTTAACTTAGGCAGGTCATGTATCTGCTATTTTTGAATGTAGAAATATGATTGAAAATCTGGTTATCGTTGAGTCTCCTGCAAAGGCCAAAACCATCGAAAAATTCCTGGGCAAAGGTTACACCGTCAAATCCAGTTTCGGACATATCCGGGATTTGGAAAAAAAGGACCTCGGCGTTGATATTGAACAGAATTTTAAGCCTAAATATGAAATTTCTGCGGATAAGAAAGCCGTGGTTAAAGAACTGAAAGCACTTGCCAAAGAAGCAAAAACCGTTTGGCTCGCTTCCGATGAGGACCGCGAGGGAGAGGCTATTGCCTGGCATCTTTTCGAGGTGTTGAATCTGAAGCCGGAAAACACAAAAAGGATCGTCTTCCATGAAATTACGAAAGATGCGATTCTGAATGCGATTCAAAATCCCAGGAGCATCGATCAAAATCTGGTGGATGCCCAGCAAGCCCGCCGGGTTCTCGACCGTTTGGTGGGTTTTGAAGTTTCCCCGGTGTTGTGGAAAAAAGTAAAACCGGCTCTCTCTGCGGGACGCGTACAGTCGGTTGCGGTAAAATTGATCGTAGAAAGAGAACGAGAAATCAATGCCTTTAAAGAACAACAATATTATAAGGTAACCGGAACTTTCGAAACTCAAAACGACCATGCTCTCCTGAAAGCAGAAACTCCGGAACGTTTCAACGATAAGGCCACAACCCTACAATACATAGAGGACTGTAAAAATGCGGTTTTCTCTGTCAAGAATGTGGAAACCAAGCCGGCGATACGCAAACCGGCCCCGCCTTTCACAACTTCAACTTTGCAACAGGAAGCATCGCGAAAACTGGGTTTTTCCGTATCACAAACCATGTCGGTAGCCCAAAAGCTCTATGAACATGGGCTAATCACTTATATGCGAACGGACTCGGTCAACCTCTCCGATTTGGCCATACGCGGTGCAAAAGCGGTGATTTGCCAGACATTAGGTGAAAAATATTCCCGTCCCCGTAATTTCGAAACCAGGACTAAAGGGGCACAGGAAGCCCACGAAGCCATCCGTCCGACCTATATGGATAAAGAGAGTATCGAAGGCGACCGGAACGAAAAGCAATTATACGAACTAATATATAAGAGGACGCTGGCCTCCCAGATGGCCGATGCCGAACTGGAAAGGACTACGATTACGATAAACCTTTCCAATCATCATATCCCGTTCGTTGCGACAGGCGAAGTTATTGTCTTCGATGGTTTTCTGCGGATGTACCTGGAATCGCACGATGAAGAAACAGACGACGATAGCAGCGGTTTGCTTCCCCCGATTAATAAAGGCGACCTTCTAAACCGCTTGTTGATCAGCGCCACCGAGCAATATACCCTTCACCCGCCCCGTTATACGGAAGCCAGCCTGGTGAAGAAAATGGAAACATTGGGAATCGGCCGTCCTTCGACTTATGCACCGACCATCACAACCATCCAGAACCGGGGCTATATCATCAAAGAATCGCGGGAAGGAACGGAACGGAATATCGAACAAATCGAATTAAAAGGAAACGATATTAAGATAAAAGTCTCCAAAAAAATATTCGGGGCTGAAAAGAAAAAACTTTTCCCTTCGGACATCGGTATGGTCGTGACCGACTTTTTGTCCGAACATTTCTGTAATATCATGGATTATAACTTTACGGCGCGCGCCGAAGAAGCTCTCGACAATATTGCGGAAGGAGATGTGGAATGGCAAAAAATGATCGGTGAATTTTACAACCCATTCCACGAAAGTGTGGAATCGACCCTGAAAAATTCCGAACGCAACAGCGGTCAAAGGGTTTTAGGAACCGACCCGGCAACGGGAGAAACGGTGAGTGTCCGAATCGGAAGGTTTGGGCCTATGGCACAAATCGGAGAAGGGGAAAATGTACGCTACGCCGGGCTGCTGAAAGGACAGCTCATGGAAACGATCACGCTGGAAGAAGCATTGGAATTATTCAAATTCCCACGCAAACTGGGATTATTCGAAGACAAAGATGTCAGCGTCGGCATCGGAAGATTCGGACCATACATTAAACATAATAATGCTTTCGTATCCCTGAAAAAAGGCGAAGACGATCCCGGCACGATCACCCTTGAAACAGCCATCCTGCGGATCAATGAAAAAAGGGAAGCCGACCGGAATAAACTGATCAAAGCCTTCGACAATGGGGCGCAAATCCTGAACGGACGGTTCGGGCCTTATATCTCATATAACAAGGCGAATTACAAGATTCCCAAAACGGTAAAAGCCGAAGAACTGACACTGGAGAATACCATGGAGATCATTGAAAAAGAGGGGGTAAAGAAACCGGCTGCTAAAAAAGCGGCTGCCAAAACCGGAAAGAAAAGTACCGCAAAAACCAAGAAAAAAAGTTGAATAAACGCCAAAACCCAATTTTAGGCTTAAATATTTGCACAACAGGGTGGTTTTATCTATATTCGTACCCTCGAAAAAAACACATTAAAAACCGTAAAAAACATTAAATATTTAATATAAATGGCAACATTACAAACAATCAGAAATCGTGGGGGATTACTTGTAAGTATAGTGATTGGTCTGGCCCTTCTGGCATTTATCGTGGGAGATGCTCTCAGTTCAGGTTCTCACCTGTTAAGCGGTGATAGAAATCAGGTGGGAGAAATCGGCGGCAAGAGTGTTTCTATCATAGACTACCAAAACGAGGTGGCTAAAAATGAGGAAACGGTAAAGATCATGAACAGAACCGGAGCTCTTACCGACGAGCAGCAGACGATGATCCGGGAGAACACCTGGAACAACATGGTGATGGAAGAATTGATGAACCGGGAATATGAAGAAACAGGTATCAGCGTAAGCGGAGATGAATTATACGATATGATGCTGGGGGACAATATCCATCCCACAGTCCGTCAGGCCCTGGCCGATCCTCAAACGGGAGAAATCGATCTGGACCGTGCCCGCTTAGTGATCAAAAGCATCATGGACAGCCCCGGTAACGACCCGAATAAAATCTATTGGTTGAGCCTGGAAGATGAAATCACAACATCACGCCAGTTGGCAAAATACAATAGCCTGTTGGCAAAATCATTGTTTGTAACCGACGAACAGGCTAAAGAAACAGCAGAAAGCAGTGCCACGACAAGCGACATCAGCTATATCGTTAAAAATTACAGCACGATCGACGACTCAACCATCACGGTTTCTTCTTCGGAGATCAAGGATTACTATAACAAAAACCAAAAACGTTTTGAACAACCGGAATCCAGAAAGATCGTATATGTAAACTTCGACATCGCACCTTCGGCCGATGATTATAATGAAACAGAAAAAGTGGTGGCTGATATGGTTTCAGAATTTGCAGAAGTTGCAGATCCTCTGGAATTTGTGAATCTGTCTTCCGATCAAAAAGCGGATCGTAATTTTTATTCTAAAGCTGAAATTACAAACGATAGTTTAGCAAACTTCCTTTTTAGCGGTAAAGGTGGAGTTTTCGGCCCTTACCTGGAAGACAACGCTTATAAAATCACCCGGGTTGCCACCGAGAAAATGTTACCCGATTCTGTACGTGCACGCCACATCCTGATTCAGGAAAATGATTATAATCATGCTCTGTCTTTAGCAGACAGCTTAGCCGGATTACTGAAAAAAGGCGCAAACTTTGAAAGCCTGGCAAAGACCTATTCCAAAGACGAAGGCTCTGCTATCAACGGGGGTGATCTCGGCTGGTTTAACCAGAAAACGATGATTCAGCCTTTCAGCGATTCTGCTTTCCTCTCAAAGAAAAACGACATTAAAGTGGTAACCACACAATTCGGAGTTCATGTGTTACAAGTAACCGACATGGCAAAACCGATCGAAAAAGTACAGATCGCTACCGTAGAGAAAGAAATTTTGCCTTCGGCCAAAACAACGAATAAAATCTATAACGATGCCCGTACATTTGCCACAGGCATCAAGACATTGGAAGATTTTGACAAAAAAGTAAACGAATCGGCTCTCACCAAACGGATTGCTTCGATAAACAAGAACGACCGTCAGGTTGCCGGAATGGACAATGCCAGAGAAATGGTGCGCCAGATTTATTTATCGGAAAATCCCGGAAAAGTGGTTTTAACTTCCGACGGAACTGAAATTTTCGAAAACGGTAACAAATATACGGTGGCTGTCTTAACTGAAATTTCAGAAGAAGGCATCGCTCCGGTGAATAGCGTAGCTTCTAACATCAAACGGATATTGGTGCAGAAAAAGAAAGCCGACATCCTGAAAAAAGAACTGGAAACAGCCAAAAGCGGTAGCGAAAGTTTATTGTCTATCGCCCAGAAAGCAGGTTTGGAAGTGAAAGAAGCCTCTGACATTTCATTTAACTCATTCCAAATTCCCGGAGCAGGTATCGAGCCACGTGTTATCGGTGCTGCAAGCATAAGCGAACAAGGTAAAATATCTGAACCGATCGAAGGAAACCAAGGAGTATTCCTGATTATGGTGAACAACCGCAGCCAGGAAGAAGTGACCCCGGAAATGGTACAGACCACCAAACAGGGAATGGCACAAGCCAATATGTACCGCGCTAATTATCAAGCCATGCAAGCCGTCATGAAAAATGGCGAGGTAAAAGATACCCGGTATAAATTCTATTGATTATAACAACTACACAATAGGCGGTAAAGAGGAAGATTGCATAATCTTCCTCTTTATTTTTTTAGCTTATTCCGAAATTACAATATTCAAATTGTTATAAGTCATTTATTTAATTTATTTTTGCAACACTAATTAAACCGACAGCATGAAAAAAATAAATTTCAAAAACATTTATCCTTACCTGATCGCAATAGGTATCTTTATTGTTTTGGGATATGCATATTTCCCGCAAATGTTCGAAGGCAAAGAGCTGAACCAGCACGACATCACATCGTGGAGGGCTTCCGCTCAGGAAATTTTTAAATTCAGGGAAGCCACAGGCGAAGAACCCCTCTGGACAGGCTCTATGTTCAGCGGCATGCCCTCTAACATGATTTCGATTCATTATCCGGGTAATTACACCACGCAAATCAACCAGTTGTTCTACATCTTTAAAACTCCGGCTGCGTGGTATATCGTGTCTATGATCGGTTTTTACTTACTGCTTCTATGCTTTAAAGTCGACAGATGGGTTGCGATTGTCGGAGCGATAGCCTTCACCTTCTGTGCCTATAATTTCATTATCATACAGGCAGGGCATAACAACAAAATGGCTGCCATATCTTATATGCCCTGGGTGCTGGCGAGCGTCGTCTACGCCTATCGATACAAAGCCATTCCCGGAGCCGTATTCCTGGGAATCACCATGTCGCTCGAAATACTGACCCGGCATCCCCAGATCACTTTCTACTTAGGTTTCCTCGTATTGTTCTATGTGATCTCGGAAGCCGTCATGGCTTTCAAACAAAAACTACTGCCCCGCTTTATCAAAACCTCGGTCATCGTCCTGATCGGCGCCGGCTTAGGTTTTGCCTGCAACATCAATAACCTTTGGCCCAACATGGAATATTCCAAATACACCATGCGCGGCGGATCGGAATTGAGCAGCAAGGGAAAAGAAGCGGGCACTTCCGGGCTTTCTAACGACTATGCCCTTTCGTGGAGCTATGGTATCGAAGAAACGGCCAACCTGCTTATTCCGAATTTTAACGGAGGGGCTTCAGGCACACCGTTAAGTAAAAAATCGGAAACCTACCAATTCCTGAAACAAGCAGGCTCAGCAGCCGAGGCCGAGCAGATGATAAAACAAATGCCGACCTATTGGGGCACGCAGCCTTTCACTTCCGGACCGATGTATCTGGGGGCTATTTCCGTGTTCTTCTTCGTGCTGGGATTAATCCTGATAAAAGGACAGCTAAAATGGTGGATTGCTAGCATATCCCTGCTCTCCATTTTATTGGCCTGGGGAAGCCACTTCGTCTGGCTTTCGAATATTTTCCTGGAATATGTTCCCCTTTACAATAAATTCCGGGCTCCTTCGACGATCATCACCATCCTGCAACTGACGGTGCCCCTGTTAGGTTTCTACACGGTGAGCCTGATCCTCCGGGATAAGATTGAAAAGAAACAGGTCATAAAAGGAATGAAGATCGCTTTAGGAATCACGGCAGGATTCTGCGCCTTATTTGCATTGATTCCTTCATTGGCCGGGAGTTTTTCCTCGCCTGCGGACGCTCAATATCCGGAATGGCTGCAAAGGACCTTACCCGCCGACCGGAAATCGCTGCTGCAAGCCGATGCCTTCCGTTCGCTGGCCTACATCCTGCTTGCCGCCGGAGTGCTGTGGTTAGGCTTTATCAAACGGATTAAATTCAAATACACCGTTCTTATCTTAGGCGTACTCGTGCTTGCCGATATGTGGACGATCGACAAACGTTACCTGAACGACAGCCATTTTGTAACTTCCAAAGAATACAACCGGCAGTTCAAGCCGCGTCCGGTAGACACGGAAATCCTCAAAGACAAAGACCCGAATTACAGGGTGCTCGATTTGACTGTAAACACCTTCAACGATGCTGTGGTCAGCTATTTCCACAAAACTATCGGCGGATACAGTGCAGCTAAATTGCAACGTTATCAGGAAATGATCGACTATCATATCCTCCCGGAAATGCAAATGTTGATCAAATCCCTGCAACAAAGTAATTCGCTGGAAAGTATCGATTCTACCCTGACTCAATTAGGAGCTCTCAATATGCTAAATACAAAGTATATTGTCATCAACCCGAACGGACAACCTCTGGAAAACCGTTCGGCATTAGGGAATGCCTGGTTTGTTTCCGACTATAAAATCGTAAATTCGCCGGACGAAGAGATCACTGCTTTGCATGCCATCGATCCGGCCCGGACGGCAATCATCGATAAAAGATTTGCGGATATGCTGAATAATCGGCAATTCTCGACCGATTCTACGGCTTCAATCGAACTGTTGTCCTATGCTCCCAATCAATTGGAATATAAATACTCAGCCAGCCAGCCCCAATTGGTGGTGTTCAGTGAAATATACTATCCGGTAGGCTGGAAAGCTTACATAGACGGACAAAAAGCAGAACATTTCAGAGTGGATTATATCCTGCGGGGAATGGTATTGCCTGAGGGAGAGCATACGGTGACGTTTAAATACATCCCGGATTCTTACTACACGAGTGCCAAAATATCACAAGTGGCTTCCAGCCTTCTGATTCTGTTATTCGTTGCATTTATCGTGTTGTACGGCGGTGGATTTATCAAACAACGGGATTCCCGGCAAAAATAAAAATTGCTTTTATACAACGAACGCCGCAGATTATGAGGAAATACCTTCAATCTGCGGCGTTTGTTTTATAGGGATAGTCTATCCCACTTTCTATTTGGCAAGCTTCACATCTACTACCTGCCCGGTAAAATCGGACAATAGTGTTTTTATCGATTCCCGGGCAACGTCCTCGGCTTTTAACAGGGTGGCATCGTCTTCTATCCCGAAATTTTTGATACGCATCGGGGTTTTGGTGCGCTCGGGATTAATGCAATTCACCCGTACCCCCGCACATTCCCATTCCTGAGCGATAGCCTGCACGAAATTGACCACAGCCGCTTTCGTAGAAGAATAAATGCTATAAAATGCCCTCCCCCTGGTGTAAGAACTGGAAGTGTAAAACAGCAACTGTCCCTGTGATTTCTCCAAATAAGGAAAACTTTCCATCGCCACATTCACCATTCCCAGGTAGTTCACTTCCACCATTTTCCGAATAGCCTGATAATCCATGCTGTTCAACGGCTCTTTAAGCAATATCGCTGCGGTATTCACCACAAAGTCGATCTGTCCCGTTTCAGCAACCACTTCCTCTAAACTACTCCGTACCTGTTCCGGGGAAGAAATATCCACACCATTGAGCGAACGGGAAAAGCAATGCACTTTCGCCCCATAGCCTCCGGCAAGACGGGCTATCTCTGCGCCGATTCCATAACTGCCGCCAAAAATCACCAACACCTTTCCCTGCAACCGCTCAAAAGGAATATCCTGTCCGGCAAAAGCGAAAGAACGCAATTGAAACAACTTATCCAGTAAATAAGAATCCTCTTTATAGGTAAGTTTCATATTCACCTCTTCCCCCTTCACCACATATATTTTCTCATCGGGCAAATATTTCAGCACCACTCCGCAATCGTCCGTAGATCTGAACGAAGGATCCTGCAATGCCAGTTCATAAGCTTTTTTGATCGTGTCCAGCTTAAACCCCTGTGGGGTTTGTCCCCTTCTCAGTTTGCTGCGTTCCGGGATGGCATCGATAAAATCCCCTTCGGTTGAAATAATGGTATCCACAGCCGGAATCGCTACATCCACCGCATTGAATTTCTCTAACGCCGCCACCGTGTCGTCGATAATCCGGTCGGAAAGCAAGGGGCGGACTGCATCATGAAAAATCAGGTTGATATTACCCGCATCCGCATAGGCATTCACCGCCGCCATACTGGAATGATACCGTTCTGCTCCGCCTTTCAATATCTTGCGGACTTTTTTCCAGTTATTCGATAAAACCAGGTCTTCTATCGTCACCTGATAATTAGGGTTGATAACAATGGCTATTTCATCGATCGACGGATTTTTCTCAAACACATCCACCGTATGTTCGATCACCGTTTTCCCGGCTACTTTAAAAAACTGCTTGGGATGACTTTTATCCAGGCGGTTTCCCACCCCCCCAGCCAAAATGACTGCAACATTCATGCGATAGGATTGATTAAATTATTCCGGCATTTGACCGTACTGCATACAAAATTAGAAATAATAGCTCAACCTGCAACATTAATTTGGCAATTTACTGTCATTATGATACCTTTACCAACTCTAACGATCATTCAGTATGAATCTAAAAGTTTCTGTCATTATCTGCACGTACAACCGGGTTGCCTATCTTCCCCGCACACTCGAAGCACTGGCTTCCCAAACCGTGCCTTGTCAGGACTTTGAAATATTGCTTATCGACAACAACAGCCGGGACAATACGCCTGAAGTATGCCGGGATTTTCAGGAAAAGCATCCGGAATTGAATTTCAGATATTTGGTCGAATCGCGGCAAGGGCTTTCCTTTGCCCGGAACAGAGGAATCGACGAAGCACAAAGCGATGTCCTGATTTTTATCGACGACGATGCTTTCGCAGCCCCGGACTACCTTCAAAACACCATCCGTTTCTTTGAATCCACTCCGGACGCGGCAGCGGCAGGCGGTAGAATTTATCCCCTGTTTGAAAGCAAACGCCCGGATTGGCTGCCCGATATATTGATGTCGCTCATGTCCGTGATCGACTTAGGCGATCAGGTTTGCCTGTTCAAAAAGAAATTCCCGATCGGGGCGAATATGTCTTTCCGCCGCAAAACCATACAGGCCTATGGCAACTTTAACGTTAAATTAGGCCGGAGAGGTGATAATCTGGAAGGAGCGGAAGAAAAAGACCTCTTTCTGAAAATCATTGCTGCTGGTGAAAAAGTATATTATATCCCGGACGCTATCGTTCAGCATGTTATCCCTGAAAAACGCCTGTCTTTCGACCATTTCCGCCGTCAGGCAATCGGGATCGGGTACAGCGAAAGAGTGCGTTCGCAGGAGGTTTCCTCTTTAGCTTACTTCAAAAGCCTGTTCCGGGAATGCCTGAAATGGGGCGCAAGCTGGGTGATGTGCCTCGGGTATTGGCTCACGCTCCGCTTTCGGAAAGGCTGGCGCCTGATTATATTTCGCTGGTATGTGAGCAAAGGATTGCTGACTAAACATTTAAAATGATCCCTAAAATTTTAGAACCGATATGTCTCATCCTAAAATAAGCGTGATCGTTCCAGTCTACAATGCCGGGGCTTTTTTCCCAAAAAGGCTGGATACCCTGATCCACCAAACTCTGAAGGAAATAGAAATCATATTAATATTGGACTGCCCCACCGACGGTAGCGACCGGGTAGCCGAGGAATATGCCAGCCGGGACGAACGGATTCTGATTATCCGCAACCCCCATAACCTTCATATAGGATTGAGCCGGAACGAAGGCTTAAAGAGGGCCACAGGAGAATACATCAGTTTCTCCGACCACGACGATTATTCCGAGTTGGATATGTTCGAGAAAATGTATGAAAAAGCAAAGGAAACCGATGCGGATATTGTGGTGAGCGACTTTTACGGGCAATCCGAGAAAGAACGTTTCTTCTTCGGCTTTCCTGAAAATGATCCCCATTTCCTGCAAAATTCATTTTCTTACCTGGTGAGTGGCCCCCGCTATAAAAAGAACAGAAGGGCAATCACCTCCAACGGATTGATCTGGAATCAAATCTATAAAAGGCAATTTTTGTCCGATCATCGTATCGTTTTCCCGGACAACCGGAAGATCACTTTCGAAGACCGCGTTTTCCTGATCGAAGCCTATTACTATGCCCGGCAGGTCGTTGTCATTCCACAGGCATTTTACTATCACATCTACCATAAAGGCAGCGCCGGAGGCAGCTACACGTTCCGGTCGGTCGGCCTGATAATCAACTACCTGTTATTTGTACATCGTTTTCTGAAAGACCACGGCATATTGGAACAGGAATCCCTGTCATACTCGGACGGAGCTTTGCTCACCCTGTATTCGGCTTTCCGCAATGAACTGCGGCATAGAAGCCTGAAAGAAGCGTTTGCAGAACTTTCGAAGATCAGGAACAACCCCGTCCTGCAACAAGCATACAGAAACTTTTTTTCCCGCCGTCACTTTAAGCTATTACTGAAATATCCGGTAACGAAATTATGCTTTCTTTTCCTGAATATCCGGATTTTTCATAAAACGGACGAACTAAGCCTAAATGAAAAACGATAAACCATATTAACCGTATTTTAGTTATTCTTATTTTTTTATATAATGAAAATCATTGGAGTTGTAACCACTTATTTCCCTGACTTTAAAAAATTACAAGCCAATATTTCAACTTATCTCGAACAGCTGGATTATCTGTTCATCTGGGAAAATACCCCGAAAGAAAAAAGCCGAGTGGCGGCTTTTTTTAAGGGACAGGAAAAAATTATCATACGCACCACAGGCGGCAACGAGGGCATAGCCAAAGACCTGAACACGATTACGCAATGGGCCATCGAACATGGCTATGAATATGTGCTGACCATGGATCAGGACAGTGCGTTTCAGCCCGGCGATTTTCCGAAATACCTCGACATCGTGAGTCAAAACGACCAAAACAATATCGGTTTATGGACTCCCGCCTATAAAAACACCGGATCGAAAAGTCTTCTTGAAAAAGAAATCACGATGACCTCCGGCTCGATTGTCAAAACAAGCGTTATTAAAGTTTGTGGCTTTTTCTCGGAAGAATTGTTTATCGACCTCGTGGATTCGGAATATTGTTTCCGGATACGCAAGAATGGATACCGCATTATACAGGCTTCGCCCATCGTATTAAAACACCAATTAGGCTATAAGAAAGTAAATAAATGGGGCATCGTCACCATCAATTATTCGGCATTAAGGACTTATTATATCGTCAGGAACTGGTTTCTGGTTTACAGGCAATATCCCGAACAGCTTTTAGCAGCCTGCGGGCCTAAAAGGAAATTTTATACCTATACCTTGCTTTACAGGTCTGTAAAAATTATCCTTTTCGAAGATCACAAAATAGACAAATTGAAAGCATTGTTTTTAGGGATTTATCACGGATTATGCGGGAAGGGCGGGAAAGTATACCACTAAAGCCCCTACCCGTTTTTACTCCTTCAGGCGTTATCCAGTTTGCCTTGCATGAACATCGCATAAAAAGTTCCGGGTTTCCTGTATTCCTCTTCACTGAATTTATACGATAGTTTATGCACGAAAGAGAAACGGAGTATCTGTTTCCATCTTTCGGGCGAATAAGGCATGAATAATTCGTCCGCCAACACTTTTGCATTTATATCATTGAACGCAGGCACCCGCTGCCATGCCTCCCGGCATGCCGGAGTCGATTCTACCGCCATTGTAAAAAATGGATGAAAGATGCTATATGCCACCAACCGTTTCTCTTTTCGCCAATATTCATACAAAAGATTCTGTGTCTTCTCTAAAATTTCATTGTGCGGTTTCGCGGCAAAAAACCAATTAGAGGCAATGATTTTAGCAATCGGCCCTGCCTTAAAGCAAAACAAATCCGAATTTACCACGAAATCGGGTAAATCTTCTGTCAGGTAACTGGTGGAATCAATCCACACTCCTCCATATTCAACCAAAAGAGCCAGGCGCAACAGATCGGAAAAATGAGTATTGGAAATAATCCCTTTTTTCCACATTTCCAGTAAATCATCCGGCATTTGAATATAATCGGACATATTTTTCTCACTCAGCACCACCACCTCGCCATGCCTGCCCGCATGTTTATAAATAGTCTCCACGCATTTTTTCACAATTTCCGGTGCCTGATCTATCCCCTGCAACCAGCACACCCACACCTTATCCGGAAAAGGATTCGTCTTTCCGGCAGGCTGCAAAGGCTGCTCCAGGGCATATCTGTATTTTTGGAGATAGTCGTATAAGCCAAGCATATCGGCAAGATTCAATATTTGTTTGTCGTTCACCCAAACCCTTCGTTTCGTATGTTTATAGCAATATGAAAAACCCTTCGTCTTCAAAAGATGTATAAATCTTGTCATATCTCTTATCGTATCCGTATTTATAAATGAGTTCCTTCTAAAATATTTGATGGCTTACAGTAAATATTTTAAGTGAGCCGTCAGGATTGTAACACCCGTCGATATATTGGCAGGTATTATTCTGACAGCATAATTATTCCACAATTTTTCCGACCTTTATTCCAAGCGTATAGATCAACAAATCCGGCTTAAAAAAGGGACGTTTATTTAAGTGGAAAAATAGTTGTGGCGTGTCTGAAAAGTGTAGAGAGTAAAGTGGACGTTTTTTGGTTATAAGAAACCTATTTTAACGTAATTGAGGCGAAATAATATCTAAAACAGGCAAGAGCATAATAAAAAACAGATTAGCGATTTGATATGTTTTATTTTACAAAACGGGACATAATCTATTTTTTAGCCCTGATTAGCATGTGATTAGGGCTGATTGAATTTTAAAAAATTATTTTAAATACGGACTTTAAGTAGTTATTATTTGAAGTGCAACCTTATTTTGGCTTTGGTTTTTAGTTAAAAAAATATCAATACTTTCGATTAAAAGCATATAAAATTATTTGTATGTTTACCATTGAGAAAACACATCTAAAAAAACGTCCGTTTATTTAAAAGGAAACCAATTTGCTTTCAGAACATTGAAGCATCT
>UQJP01000007.1 GCA_900541415.1 uncultured Odoribacter sp.
GGAGGATAAGAGTCTTGAAAAAAACTTATATAAGCCACACCACTTTCAGGAAAAAAGAGGACAAGGAGGGCAAGGTGTGTGAAAAGAAAAGAAGAAAACGGGGAAGAAAAGAAGAAAACGGGGAGATACGGCAAAAGAAAAAGAGAAACACAGAGATAAAGAGGGTATATAATATAGGATAGTTACACGCCTATAAAAAGAGGTTTGGGGAAAGGTAAAGGAAGATTGAACTGAGGTAAAGAAAGAAAACGAGGAAAAGAGTCTTGAGAAGACCTTATATAAGCCACGGCCTTCATTATAAAGAATAGTAATTTCAGAAAAGAGAAATACTTTTATAAAAAGTAGCGGAAAAAGAAAACCTATCCAGCGAAATACATGAAGAAAAATCCCTCCTTAAAGAACAAGCCCCGAAATCCTCTTTAAAAACACTTTCCCCAGCAGCTTATTTTCCGATGTATTCCAGCTACCCAATACTCTTTTTTAAAATAATAACTACATTTACACCCCCTACCCAATGGTATAATACATAACATTTATTCTCAACATGAAGAAAATAGAAAAACAAATCGGTTCGCCGTTGGTCAGAAAACACTTGAAAAAGAAAGATTTTCAAGCACCACGATTGAAAATCTTTGCCTATCCTTAAAAGTAACGCAAGGCTCTTTTATCATCATTTCGAAAACATGGACGGCAATATCGATGCTTTCATGAAATATGGGTTAGATACCTATTTTCTATTATGAATAGAACAACTCGACAAATTCGTAACAACCGAAAATAAAATCGAAGCAATACATACTAAAGTAATGCTATGGTATTACAACGCTCACACAAATGCGAATAGGTCATCCGAGAGTGGAGGTTTTCAAATGGAATAGTCTGCCACGACCTTAAAAAACCGATAACCTCCGTATCGATGATACAGCCGGGTTGAACGAATTAAAGGGTGCCCCCAATGGCAAAACAGAGAGCCACATTAAAATATGCCTGACGGAATACAGAAACTTTTCCCGGATAGGCCTGAACAACAACAAATAGAATTATATAAGTTATACCCATCTAAATAAAAATCATCATGAAACTTTGGAAATATAGCGGCACTTACCTGACAATAACAGGTGTTCTTCATACAATCGTAGCTTTGGTCATGAACTGGAGTATTTACAAGACAATTATATCCAATGGTTTGGTAAACTCTATCGGGAACGATTTCACCAAAGCCTTTGCGTTATGGTTTTTGATTTGCGGGCTATTACTCATCTTTTTGGGACAAACCTTACAATATTATCTGAAAAAAGAACAACAGCCTGCACCGTTATTTTTAGGCTACGCCATATTGATATTTTCGATCATAGGCTGTATCATAGAGCCTGTTTCAGGCTTTTGGTTATTTCTACCCCAGGCCCTAATTATCATTTTAGCCAAAAGGTAAACCGGAACTTATACTACACCAAAATCCATATACAGAACTGGCCGCCCCCCTGTTCTGTCTTCAGTAGTAAAAGAGATAAGATACAAACAAATAGGCTCATAATCAACCCATACAGAAACGGATGCTTAATAAAACACGATAAAATAAATACAGCAAACATAGAATTAATGTATATTTGCGGGCATCTAATAATAATACTTTACAGAAATGGCACAAACTCCTTCCATACCAAAAGGAACAAGAGATTATTCACCGGAAATTATGGTGAAAAGAAATTATATTTTCGACACAATTAAAAGCGTATTCAAATTATATGGTTATATGCCCCTGGAAACTCCTGCCATGGAGAATCTATCGACTTTGATGGGAAAATACGGAGAAGAAGGGGATAAACTACTATTTAAAATATTAAATTCCGGGGACTTTCTTTCCGGGGTTCCGGAAAACGAATTACAGGAAAAAAACAGCCTGAAACTGACGAATAAAATCTCGGAAAAAGGATTGCGTTACGATCTGACCGTGCCTTTTGCACGCTTCGTCGTTCAACACCAGAATGAGCTTTCTTTTCCCTTCAAACGCTACCAGATACAGCCGGTATGGAGAGCAGACCGCCCGCAGAAAGGACGTTACCGTGAATTTTATCAATGCGATGTGGACGTGGTAGGCAGTGATTCTCTGTTAAACGAAGTCGAACTGATCCAGATTGTAGACGAAGTATATCACCGTCTGAAAATCAACGTCCGCCTACTCATTAACAACCGGAAAGTTCTTGCCGGAATAGCAGAAACGATCGGTTATCCGGACAAATTGACCGACATCACGGTGGCAATCGACAAAATGGACAAAATCGGTTTAGAAAATGTCAATGCGGAATTACGGGAAAAAGGTATCGCGGAAGAAGCCATCGAAAAATTACAACCGATCCTGAACCTGTCCGGTGATAATCGGGAGAAATTGGAACAACTCCGGATCGTATTAAAAGACAGCGAAACCGGATTAAAAGGTGTGGAAGAGTTGACAACCGTTTTCAACTACATCCAGGCTTTAAATATCAGCACGGAAATTAAGCTTGACTTAACTTTAGCACGCGGATTGAGTTACTACACCGGAGCGATCTTTGAAGTGAAGGCATTGGACGCAGAGATCGGAAGCATCACCGGAGGCGGCCGCTACGATGATCTTACCGGAATTTTCGGTCTAAAAAATATGTCGGGAGTAGGAATTTCTTTCGGGGCCGACCGGATTTTTGATGTCATGAATCAGTTAGACCTGTTCCCTAAAGATGCGAATACGACCACCCGGATTCTTTTCGTCAATTTTGGAAACGAAGAGGAACTATACTGCCTGCCTATTATCAAAGCTTTACGTGACAATGGAATCAACGCAGAAATCTATCCGGATGCCTCTAAAATGAAAAAACAAATGACTTATGCCGACAAAAAAGGCATTCCTTACGTGGCATTGGTCGGAGAAAATGAAATGAAAGCGGGAGTTGTTTCTCTGAAAAACATGACAAGCGGAGAACAGAAAAACTTCACTCCGGAAGAATTAATCCAAAAACTAAAATAGACGTCGAGCGGGTTTTCGCCTGTTCAAAGGTAAGCGATAAAGGCCCATCCAAGAAAAACCCTTTTCAATCTTTGCCCCGGTAGGCATGAATTGAAAAGGGTTATTTTTTATGATCTATTTTCACACAAGAATACTTCTCTATATTTTTAGGCATATCCCCCCCTTTTCCACCTTACCTTTAAATTACTTCTCCCCGATTGAAAAGTAAATCACGAAAACATTTCTCCACAGGTCAGTCTTCACTGCGATGTTTCCGTAAATAACGGCTGATGTTTTTTTCTGTGCCATACAAAATCCCGAAAATAGCGAGTAAAATTAAAATCCGGGCATAACAAGACGAGTTTGCTGCAAACGACAAATCGTGGGGATCTAACAGAGCCACACTCAACACCAAGAATAAAGCATCCAGATACATTAAAGCCCGGACCACTTTCAGACGCTTGTATTTTATTGTATTTCTTTGATTTGTCATATCGCCAATAAAGGTAACGAATCCAATGTAAAATTCCAACAAAAAACATATTAATCATATATTTTGCCTATTTTTATGGAAATCGTCAGCATTTTACATCTATACAAAGAAAAGAACGTATAATCTATACAAATTCTAAAGATTATGAAACTAAACATTTTTCTAACAGGGATTTACCTTCTCATCACGTTAAGTGTTGCGGGACAAGAATCCCCACAGGATACTCTGATCGCATACTATCATAAGTATCCGGCAAAGGCATTACAGGCTGCCGACGAATTTTATGAACAATCCGTAAAAAACAATGACACCCCTTTGCTAATTAAATCTCTGATCTTAAAAACAACCTTCAATCTGGTGATCGACAAAGACCGCTTTCAAGAACTCATTACAGCATTGGAAGACCGCATTAAATCGGAAAAAAACATGGCAGCCCGCAGCCTTCTCCACTCTTATGTAGGAGAACTGTATAACAATCACTACCAACAGAATCGTTACCGGATCAACCAACACACGCCGTTAGAAGGGTATGTTCCTGAAAAAATGAATGAATGGAGTGGGAATTTATTCAGGGAAAAAATATTTCAACATTATCTGGCTTCAATCGAGAACGGAGTTATCCTTCAGCAAACTCCGGTAAAAACATATGATCCGATCCTGCTCACGGGCAAGGCCTCGGACTCACTACGTCCTACACTATACGATTTTCTTTGCTTTCGCGCCATCGACGCTCTTCCCCAGGTTCCGACAACAGGGAATGACGTCTCCTTTTCACCGTTACGCACTTCTCCCGCCATGTTAGCCGGTTTAGAAGAATTTCTCGCATCCGACATTTCTGCATCCTCATTAGATACCGAATCGAATGTTTTAAAAATCTACCAAAACTTATTGGCATTCCGGGCAAAAGCGGGAAATCCGGCAGCCTTGCTCATGGCAAATCTCAGCCGCATCGATTATGCTAAAAACAGAACGACACTGGAAAACAAAGATTCTTTATACTTTTCCACCCTCGAAGCTCTGGCAAAAACTTATGCCTCCTCCCCGATCGTAGTGGAGATTCTGAACAAACAAGTGCAGGCAATACGTTCAGGTAATCCGGACACTTTCACGAATCCAACCGAAAAGGGACTGGCCAATGAACAACGGGCATTGAAAATATGTGAAGCAGGAATCAAAAAATTTCCTTACTATAACCGAATCAACATACTTCGTCAGCAGCAACAACAACTACAAGCACCACAAGTCAAAGCGGAATATCCGGGCACGGTTTACCCGGGTAAAGAAATTGAAATCAAACTCAAAACGAAAAACATCAAAAAAATAACCTTATCCGTTATCCGGATAGACAACTCAACAGTAAATTATCTTCTAAGTGAGAAAAACACCAAAGAGCCGACAACAGGTAAAAGCATATTTAAACACAGTTATAAGTTGCCGGGCAGCCTCACCCCCTGTGATACGGTGATTAAGATTCCTATCCTTGAAGGCGGTCTCTATCAGGTTGTAATCCATGTTCCGGGCTTAGAAAAACCGGACAGGGAATACTTCATTTGCAATCAGCTTTTCACCACCAATCAGACCACTTCAAGCGGATTAAAATTTTTCGTCCGCGATCAGATGAGCGGACTTCCGGTAGAAAAAGCCAAAATACGGCTCTATAAATATGACTATTCCAATCAATATGCGCTATACGATTCTGTTTACACCAACAAGGAGGGATTCGCTACCGTAAAACAAAGTGAACATTTAAGGTATTATGAGACGGTAAACGACAGTAACCCTAATGGATATATAGATTATCTTACTTTTTATCCTACCAGAAATCAATTTTCACAGAGAAATCAGCAAAAATTACAGATAATCACCGACCGCAAAATATACCGCCCCGGACAAACCGTATATTTTAAGGGAATCGCCTGGATCGCCACAACGGACTCTTTATCCCTTTCTTCCGGGCAACAGTATACAATAACCTTCAAAGATGCCAAAAGAAACGACATTGCCAGCAAAACTTTCACAACCAATGATTTCGGGTCTTTTGCCGGAGAATTTACTATTCCGGTACAAACCCTCAACGGTGAATTCTCTCTTTCTACAAAGTATGGAACGGCATATTTCACGGTATCGGACTATAAGCGTCCGGAATTCGAGATCACATTCTCACCTTCTGAAAAGGTATATTATTTCGGCGACCAAATCGAAATCAGCGGAAAAGTAAATAGTTTCTCCGGCATCCCTCAACCCAATCAAGCCATAGAATACAAAATTTTCCGGTATACTTTCTTCCGTTGGAATGGGAAAAATTCTATCATCCGGGGAAGCGCGCATACTAATTCTGCCGGAGAATTCAGTTTCCGTTTTCCGGCAGAATTACCGGAGGGCACGAATCCGATGACCGATAACTACTATTATCAGGTCGAAGTCACAGTAACGGATGCCAAAGGGGAAACCCAGGAAGCCAGCACGGTGATCCGCGCATTCCCTAAAAAGCCGACCCCGATAGTAAACATATCCCGGTTGGTAAATAAAAAGGAACCGGCCATTTTCCGCCTTTCCCTATCGGAACCGAATCCAGCCAAAATAACCTATACGATAGCTAAACTGATTCCTCCCGAGCAACCTGTCCTGGAGCTGGATATAGAAAACGTATCGGTCGAAAAAATAGTGGCGGAAGGGACTGTCGAGTTTCAGGAACAGGATAGTTTAAAACTCGATTTATCGGCGTATGAATCGGGCGCTTATCTCTTTACAGCAAAGAATGGCGAGGCCATTTCTAAAAATATATTCATCTTATACTCCCCCAAAGATAAATGTCCTCCAATCCCCACTTACAATTGGTTGGTCGAGGAAAACACCTTATGCTATATGGGAGAATCGGCACGTATCCTTTTCGGGACATCGGTAGCGAACGCCTACGTCCTGTGTGAAGTCTACACCGACAAAGGCTTAGTGAAACAATTCTACAAAAAATTATCAAATGAAATAGTGGACATTAACATTCCTTTTTTGGAAAGTTACGGCACTCAAGCCTGGCTAACCATCAATTATATAAAAAACGGACACTATACCCAAAATACGATAACGCTAAGAAAACGGGAAGCCCGAGATCAAAAACTGACGTTCACAACCAAAGTATTCCGGGATAAACTCACTCCCGGTCAAAAGGAAAGTTGGGAAATACAGGTAAAAAATCCCATAGGTAACCCACCGACCGAAGTGTTAGCCATGATGTATGACGCGTCTTTAGACAAGCTGCAACCCTATCAGATTAATTTTTCGCCCGCTTATCAGAGGTTTTCTTTTCCTTATGCCTGGCGGTATAGGAATGATTTGTCGGCAATCAATATACAACACATCCAGCCCTGGGTGTTT
Source organism: uncultured Odoribacter sp. (assembly GCA_900541415.1). Taxonomy (GTDB): domain Bacteria; phylum Bacteroidota; class Bacteroidia; order Bacteroidales; family Marinifilaceae; genus Odoribacter. Next base: position 6,846 of record UQJP01000007.1, read on the forward strand.
GAAAAACACAAATTTCCGGTCCCTTATTTCCAATTCGACCGCTTAAATACTTATAGCTATTCGGAAGTTTTGGAAAGTATGCTAAACGGAAAGGTTTCATCAGATCAAATTTTCACGACCGGAGCTATACGGATCAGAGGAACAGGTAATGCAGCGGCAATGAAGGAGGCACAAGACCTTGATGCTATCCAAACGCTGGAGTATGCAGAAGACGCAGGAGAAAACTCCGCTGAAACCACCACGGTTCCCTACCGGGAAAATTTTGCAGAAACTGCTTTCTTCTATCCGCAATTACAAACGGATTCCACCGGAACGGTAAAAATCAACTTCACCATGCCCGAAGCCACCACCCGCTGGAAATTTACGGCGCTGGCCTACACCCGGCAATTGGCTCACGGAGAACTGATTAAATATGTCACGACCAGCCGGGAATTGATGGTGCGCCCCAATATGCCCCGTTTCTTCAGAAGCGGCGATAAAGCGGAATTGAAAGTAACAGTCAGCAACTTATCACAAACACAACAAAACGGAAAAGTCACATTAGAATTGTTCATACCACAAAACGATAAAATTATCATTAGCCGGAAGGCCGATTTTAAACTTGCCGCCGGAACCGACCAAACAATCGGCTTTACTTTCGACGTTCCCCAGGACATCGACCTGGCAGGTTGCCGGATAGCTGCCGTTAGCGGAACATATAGCGACGGTGAGCAGCATTTGCTTCCGGTTTTACCCAATAAAATTTTGGTGACTTCCACTCAACCGATTTATTCAACCACCGCAGGAACTCATTCTTTTACCCTAAAACCGGCAACTACGGAACGTCAAGATTATCGCCTGACGTTAGAACTGACCGCAAATCCGGCGTGGTACGCCGTCATGGCGCTTCCATCCCTGCTCGAACCCCAGCATGAAAATGTAACGGATATTGCGGGAGCTTTTTATGTGAACACACTGGCTTCCCGTATCGCCCGTTCCAATCCCCAGATAGCCGATGCCATTCAGGTATGGACGAAAAAACAGGGCACTTCAACGACTCTGCTATCGAAATTAGAGCAAAACCAGGAATTAAAAAACATTCTCCTGGCAGCTTCACCGTGGGCGATGCAAGCACAGAATGAAACCGAAAGGATACAATCCCTGCAACAGCTATTCGACCAAAACCGGGTAAATTATCTGCGGGCACAGGCCTTACAGAAATTGAGAGACTTGCAAACGGCATCCGGTGGCTGGAGTTGGTTTAAAGGAATGTACCCAAGTCGGTTTATGACCTGCAATGTACTGACCATCATGTCTCAGGCCAGCTTAGCAGGAGAAATAGAGTATCAGGAAACCGAAAAAAGAATGCAAATCAAAGCCCTCGGTTATTTAGACAGTGAAATACAAAAAGATTTCAGCAAGAAGCCTAAAAAGATCGGATATGAGCAATTGATTTATCTCCATACCCGGAGTGCTTACCGCGATATTCCTTTAGGCGATGCCCTTGAAGCACATAAATATTTCATGGCTTTGGTACAAAAACAATGGGCAGGCTTTTCGCTCTATGAAAAAGCACTTGCCGCCCAAACACTATTCCGTTACGGGATGGCCGAAGATGCCCGTGAAATCATGAATTCTTTACGGGAATATGCTGTTGTTTCCCCAACGGAAGGGATGTACTGGCCCAGGAATCGGAACACGTTCTACCGCAACTCGGCAGTCCTCACCCAAACGGCAATGATGGAAGCATTCCATGAGATCGGTACAAGTGACGCAGAGATCAATCCCATGAAACAATGGCTATTAAATCAGAAACAGACCCAAAGCTGGGAAAGTGTTCCTGCCACAGTAAATGCAATCCATGCCCTGCTACTCACAGGTTCCGATCAGCTTTCCACGCCGGAGCAATTGAATGTCCGTTTAGGCAAAAAAACAATTTCAGCCCCGGCAGCTTCCGATCCGTTAGGATATATCAAAGAAACCGTTCCGGCAGAAGAGATCAAAAAGGATATGTTGACGGTGAAAATCACAAAAACAACCGACAATCCCAGCTGGGGTGGATTATATCTGCAATATTTCGCTCCTCTCGACCAAATCGGGAAAGAGGCGCAACCCCTGATTGGAGTGGAGAAAAAATTATTCATTGAGCGGACAACACCCCAGGGAAGCCCGACTTTAGTCCCGATAGAGCAACAGACAGTAAAAGTCGGCGACAAACTTATCATTCGGCTCACCCTTCGCCTGGACAGGGATATGGAATTTGTACATCTGAAAGACCTGAGAGCGGCCTGCCTCGAACCTCAAAAACAAATTTCAGGCCTCCGATGGAAATTCGGTACAATCTATTACGAAGACGTGAAAGATGCCGTAACCAATTTATTTTTCAATGCCTTATCACGTGGAACTTATGTCATCGAATACCCGGTTTGGGTAAATCAGGCCGGAGAATATCAAGACGGAATCACAACTTTCCAAAGCGTATATGCTCCGGAATTCAGTGCACACAGTGATGCCATGAAAATCAAGGTTGTAAATCAGTAAAAGCCGTAAACTCATAAAAAAAGCCGCAGTAATTGCGGCTTTTTTTATGATATTCTATTATTTTCTTATTCTTCGATCACCAAACGGAATCCAGAACCATGCACGTTTTCTATCTTAATCTTATTATCGTCTTTAAAATATTTCCGCAACTTAGTCACGTACACATCCATGCTACGGGCAGTAAAATAATCGTTCGTACCCCAAATTTCATTCAGAGCCTTATCTCTGGCCAGCAAACCATCGCGGTGTTTATACAGCAATTCCAACAAACGGGCTTCTTTCGGGGTTAATTTAATTTGTTCGTTATTCTTGCTCACCGTACGTAATTCCGTATTAAATACATAATCACCAATATTGATGAATTTAGGCTTCACTTCCTGTTCTTCATGCTTACTGCGCGACAAGATCGCCTTTATTTTCAAAATTAAAACTTCAGAATCGAAAGGTTTTACAATATAATCGTCCGCCCCGATCTCATATCCCAGTTTCATATCCTCTTTCAAACTTTTAGCCGTTATGAACACAAAAGGCACGGAAGGATCCAGCTCCCTGATCTTTTTCCCTAAAGTAAATCCGTCCATTTCAGGCATCATCACGTCCATCAGGCAAATATCGAACCTCTCTTTGCGGAAAGCCTCTAAACCCAAATTTCCATTGACGCACAAAGTCACTTCATAATCTGATAATTCCAGATAAGATTTAAGAACCGATCCAAAACAGGGATCGTCCTCTACCAATAGTATTTTTTGTACCATATATCTTTTATTTAGCCTTATTTAAACTCTATTTCCACCAATGTCCCTTTATTTTTCTTTGAAGTCAATCGAATGATGCCCCCATGTAGCTCCACGATCGATTTCACATAGTTCAACCCTAACCCGAAACCTTTTACATTATGCAGGTTTCCGCTCGGTACCCGGTAGAAACGATCGAAGACTTTTTTCTGGGCTTCTTTCGAAATTCCTATTCCATGATCCTGAACACCGATAATCCGCGCATTCCCATTCTGACGGGTATAAACAAAAACATCCGGCGCACCACCAGAATATTTTATCGCATTATCCACCAAATTACAAAATACATTCATCAAATGTACCTCGTCCGCATAAAGCATAAAATCCGGAAAACCCGGTTTAAATTCCAATTGTCCTCCCTTCTCCTGAGCCTGCAAAAGGAAATGTCCCACCACCTCTTCCAGCAAAAGGTTCACATCGACATCCGTTTTATTCAAAGTCACTTCACGGCGGTCCAGTTTCGCCTGCTGTAAAATTCGCTCCACATATTTATTCATCCGCTCGTTTTCATTCTTAATCATGTCGTTGAACTTCAATAGCTGATCTCTGTCGTTCAACACTTTCTCTTTCGCAATAGCGGAAGTCGCCAATGAAATAGTCGCAATCGGAGTCTTAAACTCGTGTGTCATGTTATTTATAAAATCATTTTTAATCACCGATAGCTTTTGTTGCCTCATGATAATAACGATCGTTATAATAAACACAAACATCAAACCAAATATACAAAAACCGGAAGCCAGGAACAACCACCCCATGTTTTCCAAAATAACAGGCTGCACAGTTTTGAAACTAACCCCCAAATTATACTCTTTCTTCACCAAATCCTGCGGAAATAACTCCACATAATAAAAATTGTGCGTATTCCCTTCTTCAACCCGTTTGATAATATCCTGTTTCGACAAAATTTCATAAGAAAAAGGGAGCTTTATATTATAAGTTTTAAAATTACTCGCCAGCAACCCTTTTATATCGATATTCGCCAAACGCTCATCGACAGAAGCATTCTGAGGATCTTTCTCCCTCAGCAAACGCAGCATAAACTTTTTCAGCATCATCTGTCCCCCCACGGTGTCCCGACCTGTAATTTGTACGGAACGCACAGCCTGACTAATAAATTCCTGCGTAATCATCCGCTCCTGCCACATCACCAGATTAGGTATATTACGAGCTGTCAAATAGGTTCTCTCACCTGAAGAACTGCTCGAATCCCTGTCTAAAAAATCAAATACCAATGCCGAAGAAAAATTGGCAATCATGCCATTTGCTCCCACAGACATCAAGTCCTTATAATTCTGGCTACGCAAATACTTGATATAATTGATCTCGTCGATACGATAAGCCACCCGGTTCAGCACTTCATACACCTGCGAGGTGAATTTTTTCTCCCGCTCCCTCATCGCATATTTTATCCATAACCACTGCACCACGACCACAGCCGAAAAAGCAACGATCATCACCACCAGCAATATCCTTATTATTATTTGCTTAATCATATCCCCCAAGAATAGTAATGGGTAAAAGTAATATTTATTATAAAATAATCAAAATAGCGGGACACAAACGTATGCGCAAATTTCAAACAGAAAGGGGTACTTTCACAAGTACCCCTAAAAACAACTAAGTAATAAAAACGGGAAAACAAAACCATTGACATGGTTTATTTCTTATTTCAACTTTTCAGCCAAATTCTTATAAATGTTGCTTTCTTTGTTTTCGACCTTCAAAGTTTTGAAAATTCTCTTCTGCATATCCACGCTGTCTTTCAACTCATCCTGTAACAGGAATAAAGAAAGTTCCATTTGCGGATTAGCTTCAATCAATGTCTTAGCATAGTTCAAACGAGCTTTGAGATAACGTTGTTTTTGCATTTCATATACACTGATTCTCACAGCGTCATCGGTATTCCGTTGAGGTTTGCTTAGGATCTTTTCGATTTTCTTGTTAATCGGTTCAATCGGACCATCATATTTCTCCTTGAACAATTTTTTCAATTCATCATATTTTTCACCGATTCCGGAACCTTTCACCTCGATCTGATCCGGGAACTTGATTTTTCCTTCAATCCAGATTTGATCTTTAGAATCGACAATAAACTCCAATGTTTGTTTGCCGTCTACATCTACCCATACTCTTGCCGGAATTTGCAATGTTTCCGATTGTAAATCAATACTTCCGTCCTTCACCTCTTGCTGAGCCAATACAGTCATTCCTTCCTGGCCAGGCATCTCAGCCATCAATTTCACCGTTCCTTCCAAACCTGCTACTTTCCCTCTGATTTTCACCTTATTAGAATCACATGCACTCAGCAAAAGTGCAATCATGACCAGAATTAAACTAAATTTTTTCATCTCTTATAGCTATTTTTTACTTATGAGCAATTTTTGACAAAGATATAAAAAAACTCAAAACTCAAAAGTTAAAACTAAAAAAAGAAAAGGTTCTTTTAGTTTTTACTCAGAATCATTCCCCGGATTACACCAGCACAGAATCCAACAATTGCTTGATTGGCCCTGAGGGACGGGGAGCATTTGAATTTACAATTTCCCCTTCCGTTCCGATCAAAATAAAACGAGGGACACTGATAATCATATAATCCTCATTGAATTTACAATCTCGGTCAGTGATCAGATGAATCCCCGAATATTTTTTTTCTTCCAGAAAATCGTGCCAGCGTTGTGCCATATCGGGTTCATCGATAGACACGGTCATAAATTTAATTTTCTTCCCTTCATACGCCTTTTGCAGTAAATCCAAATAAGCAAATTCCCCCTTACAAGGCACACACCAGGTTGCCCAAACCGTAATATACACATAATATCCCCTGTAATCACTCAAGGTGACCCACTTCCCGCGCAGGTCTTTCAACCTAAAATCAGGAGCAGGCTGTCCGGGTAAAAGTTTGGCCCAGTGATCGACAATTTCATTGATATAATCCACTTTATTTCTATCGGTACACTCCCGCCGAAAAACCTGCAATAAATAATCCGCACCTTCCAATCCATTGTTTTCCCATATAAAACGGTATACAATTTCCGTTAACAGAAAATCTTTAATCGTAGGATTAGTTACCGTCGAAACAATATAGTCCGCCACTCCATCGGGATAATTACTGCCTGTCCCCTGGCTTCCCCGCAAATACACATAATTCAAAAGGAAAGAACGGTAATCCTTTGTCCCGAACAAGGCTTCATTATTCAATGAAAAAGACGACATAAAATCGGTAAACACCTTTCCCGGCATATAAAGTTCATCCCCCAAGCTTTTTCGGTAAGCCGGATAATAAGCCACGCGTTCCGCAATAGAGTAACGAATCCGTTCCTTCTCCAAATTGGTAAAAGAAGGATCAAAATTTTTAGCTTCCAATAATTTAATCTTCTCATCGATCAACTGCTTCATTTTCTCAACAAACAGATCTTCTTTCAATTGATAATCGTCTTTGTCGAAAAACACAGCCACTTCCTGTTCTTTCAAATAAGTATTCACCCCTCCCAGACTTCCCCGAAAATAGAGAGAACTCGAAAAATTAAAATTATCCACATATACTTCTAAATCTTCCCCCGGACTTAAATAAAGATTCAAGGAATTATGCAACAAGGTTCCATACCCGCTTTGCTTCATTGGAATTTTTCCGGAAAAAAAATCATTTTCATCCAAAGGAAAACTGTATATGCTATCTCCTACCCAGATACTAACAATAGAATCCCCATTCTCAATCCGCCCGCTAATCTGCACCGAATCATTAGAAGAACATCCGAAAAGTGATAAAATCAAAAGAACGATAATACTAAGCTCTTTCATTTAGCCCTGCTTCCTTTTTAAATTATTCAACCTTACATATCTTAGATTTTAACAAATATAAGGAAATAGACGGAAAGTCGGTGTTAAAAAAACAATAAAATCAATCAATAGATTCCGAAGAAGAAATTCTCCGGCAAAAGAAAAAACAAAATCGCAACATTTTCCTTAGTCGTCTCTCAACTCTCTGTGAATAAATGAAAATCGTATTTTTCCCAAACATATAAGTTCATTGCAATTTTAAATTGAAAATCTACAATAGTTAAGTTTATGTTAACAATTTAAAACATATATCCACTAAGTATCCATAAATAAAAAAAGGCTGTGGAAACCACAGCCTTTTTATGATATAAAGCCTTGTTTATTATTTTACAATGGCTTTGAAATCTGCATTGTCGAACAACTTAGCAAATTCAATATCGGTAGCAGCTAATTGTTTCATAGCAGCATCTTTATCACAAGCCACTTTCAGGTTAGAAAGTACAGCGTTTGTATCATTGTTGCGGGCAGCAATCACAGCTTTCAGATATGAAGTCAAAGCAGAACCTTCTTTATTGTCGTTCAGTTTCTTCATAGCTTCGTTGTTGTTTCCTGCCAACAGGTTTGCTAAAGCAGCATTGTCACAGTTGCATTTTCCAAAATAATCTACAGCAGCTTTGTAGTCACCTTTCATGATGGCAACAATACCTTTATTGTAGTTTACTTCGTCGCCAGCTCCGGTAGCAGCACCGAACAGAACTTCAGCTTCTTTCACATTACCGTTTTTCAACTCAACAGCACCGAGGTTATTTTTAACCACTTTGTTGTTTGCAGAAAGGGTATTTGCTTTGTCAAAGTTTGTTTTAGCCTGAGCCACTTTACCCATTTCAAACAGGATCATACCAGCATCGTTGAATCCTCTCCAGTCGTTCGGGAATTGTTTGATAGCTGTTTCGTAGATAGCCAATTTATCTGCGTCGTTGTCGAATAAAGTTGCAGAATACAGTAATTCTTCAACATTCAATTCAGCAGGATTAGATTTAGCCAACGCTTTGATCTGCTCGTCTGATTTTCCGATCTTCTCTACGTTTACCGTAAATTTAGAACGTCTCAGTTTCGGCAGAATCTGATCGGCTACCACAGAGTAAGCAGAAGCGATATTTTTGATTTCTCTTTCTCTCACTTCAGGATCAGAATACATAGTCAATACGCGAAGAATCAATTCTTTATCGCGGATATTAGATTCTTCCATTGCTTTTTTGAATCCATCCCAGTCTTCAGCAACTACATATTTTTTGAAGAAATCCAAATCCTTATATTCGTCGATTTTGTTTTTCTTCAAATTACCTTTTACAAAGCCTTCAGAAGATTTTTCACGGTTGTTGGCCAAGTTTTCATTCAATGACATCGGACCGTCAGGAGAAGCATAAGACTGAATCTGAATATTTTTCAGTTCTTTGTTTTCAGCAGCTTTCGCTTCTTTAATGAATTTCTCCATTTCTTTGATTTCGTCTGATTTGATCTCTTTGGTACGGATTTGGGCAGAGTTAATCAAATAATAGATTGCAGCTTCCTGCTCTTCTTTGGTAATTCTTTCGAAATTGTCTTTACCAATGGCAGCAGCCGGAGAATTATTTACTAAAGTCGCGGTAGCAACGATACCGTCAGCCACTTTGATCGGATCAAAAGCTGCAGATTTTTTGCCTTTTTTACCTTCGATCTTTACGAAAAGCTCAGAAATTCTCATAGCATCTTCGTAAGGCATCTGACCTGTGTAAGAAATGGTTTTTCCGGTAGCATAAGGAACAACGGTATTATTTCCCTGTACGCTTTCTCCCTGCAATGTTTTCGGATCGAAAGCTTTTTCACCACCCTGGAATTTCAATACCGGGGTTGCAACTAAAGTAACATTCTTATTAAAGTATTTGGGCGGAATGGTAACATCGATTTTAACATCTACCATGTTAGCTTTCGCTTCCAAAACCTCTGGAGTTACTTTATAATTAATGTTACTTGCTTTTTTCTTCATTTTACTTAATGGAGAACAAGAAGCTATAACAAGTCCAGCTAAAGTAACAGTAGCAACTGATCTAAATGTACTTTTCATAGTTAATCTCTAAAATTTATTCTAAATAATTTAATTTGGTTCCACGAATTAACAGAGCAAATGTATAAAAAATAATTAAAATCCCTACTTTTAAGTGGAAATATTCAAAATTTAATCTACATTGACTTTACGAAGGATCATTTTATGAGCTTTCTCGATAGCCCGATCCACTCCTTCTGCGTCTGTTCCTCCGGCAGTTGCAAAAAACGGTTGGCCGCCTCCGCCTCCCTTTATCTCCTGTGCTACTTCACGTATAATCTGGCCTGCATTCAACTCAAACTCTTTCACTAAGCTGTCGCTCAGCAGGATCGTCAGATGGGGCTTATTGTTGGATACACCTCCGGCAATAAACACCAGCTTATCTATTTCACCTTTCAACTGGAATGCGATATCTTTCACCTGAGCTTGTGTCATCCCTACTCCCTTAACAATAAAAGTTATATCCCGGTAAACCATCTTTTCATTTTTCAACCGCTCTTTCAACAACTTCAGGCTCTCCTGTTCCATTTTCTCCGTTTCTTTCTTCAACCCTTCATTTTCTTCCAATACCGTCCTCACACATTCCATGACGTTCTTATTGGATTTGAACATTTTTTCGATCTCCCGGATGATATTAAACGAATTGGTGATGTATTCCTCCGCTTTATCGGCTGTAATGGCTTCGATACGGCGCACCCCGGCAGAAACAGAACTTTCTGACAAAATTTTAAAGAATCCGATCTGTCCGGTAGCGGGAACATGCGTTCCACCGCACAATTCGACAGACTCCCCGAATTTAATGACCCGCACCAAATCTCCGTATTTTTCACCGAACATGGCAATGGCTCCCATATCTTTCGCCTTATCCATAGGCACCATACGATGTTCCTCCAACACCAGATTCTGACGAATCAATCGGTTTACGATAGCAGCCACTTCCGCCAACTCTTCGTCCGTCACTTTCTGAAAATGTGAAAAGTCGAACCGCAAATGTTCGTCGCTCACATACGATCCCTTTTGCTCGACGTGAGTGCCCAACACTTTCCGCAAAGCATAATCCAGCAAGTGGGTCGCCGAGTGATTATTGGCAGTCAACACCCGCTTATGCACATCCACCTGTGCCAAAAAAGTCTGGGTCACATCTTCCGGCAGTTTTTCCACCAGGTGAATAGTCAAACCGTTCTCTTTTTTCGTATCTATCACCCGGATTTTCTCGCTTTCTCCGATCAAATAACCGCTGTCACCCACCTGGCCTCCGCCTTCCCCGTAGAAAGGAGTGATATTCAGCACCACATGGTACAACGTCTTTCCCTTTGTCACCACCCGGCGGTAGCGGGTGATCTTCACTTCTACCTCCGTATAATCATATCCCACAAACTCCTGCTCGTTATCGTCGATCAGTTCAATCCAATCGTCCGTGTCTACATTCGAAGCAGAACGGGAACGCTCTTTCTGCGCTTCCATTTCCGCCTTAAATTCCCGGCGATTCACCACCAACCCATTCTCTCTCAGAATCAATTCGGTCAAATCGAGTGGAAAACCATAGGTATCATACAACTCAAAAGCCACGTTTCCCGGAATAGTCAGGAAATCTTCTTCTTTTGTCTTTTCGATAATCCGGTCTAACAAACGGATTCCTTTATCCAATGTCCGCAAGAAAGCATTTTCTTCTTCCCGGATCACTTTTTCAACCAATTCCTGCTGGGCGGCCAGTTCGGGATAATGTTTTCCCATCACCTCGATCAGCACAGGCACCAGGCGGTACATAAACGCATCTTTTTGATTCAGGTAGGTATACGCATAACGCACAGCCCGACGTAAAATACGACGGATGACATATCCGGCCTTCACATTGGAAGGCAACTGTCCGTCGGTAATAGAAAACGAAATCGTACGCAAGTGATCGGCAATCACCCGCATCGCAATATCCGTAGCCTCTCCCGTCCCATAAGGAATCCCGCTGATCCGGGAAATCTCACCGATAATCGGAGTAAACACGTCCGTATCGTAATTCGAGGTTTTCCCCTGCACAGCCATACACAAACGCTCGAATCCCATACCTGTATCTACATGATGATTCGGCAAGTTTTCAAGACTGCCGTCAGCCTTGCGATTATATTGCATAAACACCAGATTCCAAATCTCAATAACCAGAGGATTGTCCTTATTCACCAGTTCTTTCCCCGACTTGATCTTCCGTTCTTCTTCCGAACGCAGGTCTATGTGGATTTCAGAACAGGGACCACAGGGACCCATATCCCCCATTTCCCAAAAATTATCTTTTTTGTTCCCAAACAAAATCCGTTCCTCCGGCAAATAATTCAACCAGATTTCTTTGGCTTCCGAATCAGCGTCCAGGTGATCTTCCCGGCTACCTTCAAACACCGTTGCATACAACCGGTTTTTATCCAGTTTCATCACCTCGGTCAAAAACTCCCAGGCATAAGCAATGGCTTCCTTTTTAAAATAATCGCCGAAAGACCAGTTCCCCAACATCTCAAACATGGTATGGTGGTAAGTATCGTGTCCCACCTCTTCCAAATCGTTGTGCTTTCCCGACACCCGCAGGCACTTCTGTGAATCCGCAACCCGCTTATGCTTCGCCGCTATATTTCCAAGTATAATATCTTTAAACTGATTCATCCCGGCGTTGGTAAACATCAACGTGGGGTCATCCTTAATCACCATCGGAGCCGAAGGGACAATAGTGTGCGATTTGCTTTCAAAAAAGTCCAGAAACTTCTGTCTGATCTCTGCTGATTTCATGCTTTATTTTATATATTATTGTGTTTATTTTTCCTAAAAACATTATTTATCCTAAGTTGCTGACGCAAAACAGAATTGCAAAATTAGATTATTTCTTTAACTTTGCATCGAAAAACATTAATTTTATATAGAAAAATGGCTAAAACAGGTTATCGTTTTAATCCCGAAACGTTATCGTACGACAAAATACATACCTCCTTTCGGAAAAAATTGACCACACTGTTAACTAAATTTTTCTCCAGTCTTTCTTTGGCATTAGTGATTTTTTTCATCGTTTCCGCCATTGTCGACTCGCCTAAGGAAAAAGCCCTGAAACGGGAAAAAGAAGAAATACTTGCTCAATACCAAATCCTGAACAACGAAGTAGACAGGCTCGACAAAGTGCTGAAAGAACTCGAATCCCGGGATGACAATATCTATCGCGTGATCTTCGAATCGGAACCGATCGATGCATCCATCCGCCGGGCAGGATCGGGAGGTGTGAACAAATACGAATCTTTAAAAGGCATGGACAATGCCGAACTTATCATCAACACATCCCGTAAACTGGATGAACTGTCGAAAGCTATTTATATCCAGAGTAAATCCTATGACGAAGTGGAACATCTGGCAAAGAATAAAATCGACATGCTGGCCTCAATTCCAGCCATCATTCCGCTTTCCATGCGCGATCAAAAAGTGCGAATTTCATCTGGTTTCGGCTATCGGATACACCCGATCTACAAAACCATAAAATTCCACTCCGGCATGGACTTCGCAGCAGCCTCAGGCACCCCCGTTCACGCATCGGGCGACGGCAAGGTGATTTCGGTTGAAGTGCAAAGCGGATACGGAAAATGTATCATTGTGGATCACGGGTTCAATTACAAAACTTTATACGGGCATCTGGAACGCTATAATGTAAGAGTCGGACAAAAAGTAAAACGAGGTGATATTGTCGGATATGTCGGAAGCACGGGAGGTTTGTCAACAGGTCCCCACCTGCACTACGAAGTCAGAAAGAACAACACGCCTCAGGACCCGATCAACTACTATTTCAACGACCTGACACCGGACGAATACGACAAGTTAGTTGAAATAGCCAACAACACCGGGCAAAGTATGGACTAAAGGTCTCCGTTTCACCATTTAACACACTGAGTATGGGACAGGAAAAACAACCTTTGAAGGTATATTACTCCATTGGAGAAGTAGCCGATATGTTCGGAGTAAACACCTCTTTGATCCGTTTTTGGGAAAAAGAATTTGATGTGATAAAACCCCATAAAAACAAGAAGGGAAACCGACAATTCACCAAAGCGGATATTGACAATTTTCACCTGATTTATCATCTGGTGAAAGAAAAAGGCATGACCTTGCGGGGGGCACAGATGAAACTCCGGGAAAGCAAGGCAGAAACAGAAGTGAACTTCGAAGTGGTCAAACGGCTGAAAGCCATTCGGGAAGAATTAATTCAGATCAAAGCCCAGCTTTCCTGACCATTTGGCTTACGCAATATTTTATAACGCTGATCGGGCTTTCCGGTCAGCGTAAATTATTACTATAAAAAAAGGAAAAATGCAGGTAAAGGATTTTACTTCTCTGATCGAAAAATATGCTCCTTTGGGGTTACAGGAAAGCTATGACAATTCCGGCCTGATCTGCGGACATCCCGACCATGAGATCAGTTCGATCCTACTCACGACCGATATTACGGAAGAAGTCGTGGATGAAGCGATTGCCGGCGGACACAACCTGATCATCTCGCATCATCCCCTGACCTTACAGGGGATAAAGAACATGCTCCCCGACCACTATGTGAAACGCTGCCTGATAAAAGCCGTTAAACACGACATAAACCTCTATTCCGCCCACACGAACATGGATGCAGTGGCCAACGGAGTGAGCGGCAGAATGGCAGACAAACTGCAACTGGTAAACCGGGAGATACTACAACCTGCCGGAAAACTATACAGCCTCACTTTCTACACGCCCACAGCGGCAACCGGAAAGGTAAGGGAGGCAGTATTCAACGCAGGTGGCGGACATATAGGCAATTATAGCAACTGTTCATTCAACGCTCCGGGGGAAGGAACATTTTTAGCAAACCCAAACGCCCATCCTTACATCGGCGAAATCGGATCATTGCATACAGAAGCGGAAACACGAACAGAAATCACGGTGCCGGAACATCTTCTGCAAGCAAGCGTCAAAGCGCTTATAAACGCTCATCCTTATGAAGAACCCGTTTGGAATGCCGTTTGCCTGAACAATACAAACCCCACCACCGGATTCGGCATCATAGGGGAATTAGCGGAAGAAACCGATAGTCTGGAATTTCTCCGGCATCTAAAAAACACCTTCCATTGCGGAATAATCCGCCACACCGACCTCTGTAAACCTAAAATAAAACGGGTGGCCTTATGTGGCGGCTCCGGGGCATCCCTCACGGGCCTTGCCATTTCAAAACAGGCAGACATCTATATTACAGCCGATTACAAGTATCACGACTTTTTTAATGCAGCCCGCAAACTCATTATTGCAGACATCGGGCACTATGAAAGCGAACAATTCACAAAAGATATTTTTTATGAGTTAGTTACAAAAAAAATATCTAAATTTGCGGTTCAGTTTTCTAAAGTAAAAACAAATCCGATAAATTATTTATAATATATGGCAGCGAATAACAACGAAAAACAACAGCAGGAGCTCTCGGTTGAAGAGAAGTTACAGCATCTTTACGAACTACAACGTATTGACACTGAAATTGATAAGATCAAAACGTTAAGAGGTGAACTTCCGTTGGAAGTGCAGGATCTGGAAGACGAACTGGCTGGTTTGGAAACACGTCTTGACAACCTGAAAAACGAAATCAGTGAAGCAGACAAAAGCGTCGCCACGAAAAAACAGGAAATTTCAAAATCGGAAGAGCTGATTAAAAAATATAGCGAACAATTAGACAATGTACGTAACAACCGTGAATACGATGCATTGACAAAAGAAGTGGAATTCCAAAAACTGGAAATAGAATTACAGCAAAAAAGAATCCGCGAAGCTCAGAAGACGAAGGCAGAAAAAGAAGTGAACCTGGAAATTTCCAGCAAACAATACGAAGAAAAGAAAGCCGACCTGGATGCTAAAAAAGCAGAATTGGACGACATTGTTGCTGAAACGCACAAAGACGAAGAAGCATTGATTAAAAAATCCGAACAATTGGCTGCCAACATCGAAGGCCGCTTATTGACCGCTTACAAGAGAATCCGCAGCAATGCACGCAACGGACTGGCAGTCGTCACCGTAGACCGTGACGCTTGCGGCGGTTGCTTCAACAAAATCCCGCCACAGCGCCAGTTGGATATTCGTTCCAGAAAGAAAATCATCGTCTGCGAATATTGTGGCCGTATCCTCATCGATAAATATATCTGTGATTATGACGGTAGCGCACAAAAAGCAGACCTGGAGTCAGCCATGGAAGCTCAGAAAAAGAAAGGAAGAAGGGTTAAGAAATCTGAAGATTAAAAAAAAGGCTGCTGAATAGCAGCTTTTTTATTGCAGATTTTACGCAGTATTTTTATTCAAATCAGAAACTTTATGATCGCAACGAATTATAATCCCAAAGAAAGCGAAGAAAAATGGTATAAATATTGGATGGAACAAAAGTTTTTCCATTCGCAGCCAGACAACCGGACTCCCTATTGCATCGTGATTCCTCCTCCCAATGTCACCGGGGTACTCCACATGGGGCACATGCTAAACAACACCATACAGGACGCCTTGGTACGCCGGGCACGTTTACAGGGAAAAAATGCCTGCTGGGTTCCGGGAACCGACCATGCTTCTATCGCTACCGAAGCAAAAGTAGTTGCCAAACTGAAAAGCGAAGGCATCAGCAAACACGACCTCAGCCGGGAAGAATTTCTGAAACATGCCTGGGAATGGACGGAAAAACACGGAGGAATCATCCTGCAACAATTGAAACGCCTGGGAGCTTCGTGCGATTGGGACAGGACTTGTTTCACGATGGACGAAATCCGCTCGGAAAGCGTACTTAAAGTATTCATCGACTTATACAATAAAGGCTATATATATAAGGGCGTACGTATGGTGAACTGGGATCCGGCAGCGCAAACCGCCGTGTCTGACGAAGAAGTGATCTATAAAGAAGAAAAAAGCAAACTATATTACCTGCGCTATAAAGTGGTGGGTGAAGACGATTACATCACCATCGCCACCACCCGTCCGGAAACAATCCTGGGCGACTCCGCCGTATGCGTAAACCCGAATGACGAACGTTTCCGCCACCTGGCAGGGAAAAAATGTATCGTTCCGTTGGTAAACCGGGAAATCCCAATCATCCAGGACGAATATGTAGACATGGAATTCGGTACGGGAGCCCTGAAAATCACTCCGGCACACGATGTCAACGACTACGAAATCGGCTATAAACACAATCTGGAAACGATCGACATTTTTAATGCCGACGGCACCATGAGCGAAGCCGCTCAATTCTTCGTTGGGCACGATCGGTTCGAAGTCAGGAAAGAAATTATCCCGGCATTGGAGAAAGCCGGAAATTTGGTAAAAATTGAAGACTACGATAATAAAGTAGGGTATTCCGAAAGAACAAACGTAGTTATCGAGCCGAAACTATCGATGCAATGGTTTCTGAAAATGAAGGAACTCTCCAAACCGGCATTGGATGCCGTGATGAACGACGATGTGGTTTTAACCCCCTCGAAATATAAAAACACCTACCGCTATTGGATGGAGAATGTAAAGGACTGGTGCATCAGCCGCCAATTATGGTGGGGACACCGGATTCCGGCCTATTACCTTCCCAATAGCAACGAATTTGTGGTAGCCGCCAATGCAGAAGAAGCAGCCGGATTATTCCGGGAAAAAGGGAAAAACATCACAGCAAGAGAGTTGCGGCAGGATGAAGACTGCCTGGACACCTGGTTTTCCTCCTGGTTATGGCCTATCTCCGTATTCGACGGGATTAACCACCCGGACAATAAGGATATAAACTATTACTACCCGACCAATGATTTGGTTTCCGGCCCGGACATCCTGTTTTTCTGGATTGCCCGGATGATTATTGCCGGATACGAATACCGTCATGAAAAACCGTTCCAGAACGTATACCTGACAGGTATTGTCCGTGACAAGCTACGCCGAAAAATGTCGAAATCACTCGGTAACTCACCCGATCCGCTGGAACTGATCGATAAATACGGAGCAGATGGCGTGCGCGTGGGGATGCTGTTGTGCGCTCCTGCCGGGGGAGACTTGTTATTTGACGAAAGCCTCCCGGAACAGGGACGTAATTTCACCACTAAAATCTGGAATGCATTCCGGTTGGTTAAATCATGGCAGGTAGCCGACATCGAACAACCCCTGCATTCGCAATTAGCGTTAAAATGGTTTAATAACAAGCTGCATCAAACCGTTGAAACCCTAAACACCCAATTCGAACAATACCGGATTTCAGAGGCTTTAATGACTGTATACACCGGATTTAAAGATGAGTTTTCTTCCTGGTTGCTGGAAATGATCAAACCGGGCTATGAGCAACCCATCGACCGGACGACCTATGAGCAGACGGTTTCCCTGTTTGAACAGCTTTTACAACTGCTTCATCCGTTTATGCCTTTCATCACCGAAGAAATATGGCAAAGCTTGCGGAATCGGAAATCGGGTGAAAGTATCATGGTATCCGTTATTCCCGCTAACACCCAATATGATGCCTCCCTGCTGCGCGATTTCGATTTTGTGAAAGAGGTGATCGTCGGAATCAGGAACATCCGCAAACAAAATAACGTTGCCTTCAAAGATGCCCTGGAGTTGAAAGTGAAACAAAACGACCGCTATCCGGCAGCTTTTGAAAGTATTATTTGCAAAATGGGGAATATCAGTAATATAGAAGTGGTTAGCGAGCCCGTAAAAGGAGCCTGGAGCTTTATCACCGATACGGTTGAATATTTCATCCCGGCAACAGGGCAGGTAGATGCCGATGAACTACGGGCCAAACTGGAATCGGAACTGACCTATACCGAAGGTTTCCTGGCTTCTGTCATGAAAAAACTCAGCAATGAAAAATTCGTGAGCGGAGCACCGGAGCAAGTGGTGGCCAACGAACAGAAAAAACAGGCTGATGCCGAAGCTAAGATTGCTGCAATCAAGGCACAGTTAGCCGAATTGAAGTAATTCTCCCGCTTTCTCCCGGTATTTAACATACCCTTAAAACAGAGAAACAAGTTTATATGATAGAATGAGTCCGGAGTTTTCCGGACTCATTTCTTTTACACACCCTTTGTCTAATGCAATCTTTTAAAACAAACTTCTCCCTTATGGCTGCCACCCCCCAACACCTCTTTATACCTACACGGCAATAAATTCAAAATCCTTATTCCCTTACTTTCACGCAAGTGAACAATTGCTCTCCCAAACGAAAATTTTCACCAAAATGATCTTCCGATTGCCACACTCTCAAACAAAAAAACTTGTTATTAGCAATAAAAAAGTAACTGGACACAACCATCACCCGATTCTCCCTTTTCCTGGCCGCCAGTAAGCGTAAAGCCTCGATTTCTTTTCCCGATTCCAAAGAAAACACAAATCTTTCCCCTTTCAGATCGAAACGCTCCTCCCAAACGGCTGCATCTTGATAAATTGTATTCGAATCACATTCCATCGTGACTATCACTTCACCCGCCTCCCCTTTCAACACAAATAAATATATCGAATCCTCCGGAAGGTCATGCGTTACAGCATATTCTTCAGGACACCAGAAATCCAATTTCCAGCGATCATACACAAGAGGAATTCTATCATTTCTAAAATGACTATAAATATTCTCAAGCTTACCCGTCCTCACCAGCTCACTCCTCAATGCCTCATTCTCTATTTCCGTAACCCAGGCCGCCACATTCAGCACTCCCCCCACTAACACGCATAAACCTATCAATATCAAAGCAATATTCTTTCCTGTCGTAGCCATACCTATTCCGATCAATCCTATAACAATTATTTCCGCAATCTAAAATCAGCAAATATCTGTTCTGCGTATCCGATAAATTCCCGTTTTGCCAAAGCCTCGTCGGCCTGCACTCCTTCTTCCCTTCGGAATATACCGATACAGTATTCATTCTTTTGATGCAAAAAAATATACTGAACACACCAATATCCATTTTTCACAAACACCTCCCTGAGTGCTTCTTTTCTTTCTCCAAAATCAAAAATAACCTTCTCCGCATCCAAACTATCTTGACGCAACTGCCACGCAGAAAATATTTTTCTATCATAAAAAGGAGTGACCAAAATGGCAATATAACCTTTATCGTCTTTCCTCCAAAAGATAACCCCTCTCTCATAGTTTTGTGCACAATAATCAGAAGGATAAAGGAAATCAAAGCCATACTTCTCATTCGAATATTGCATAACATAACTTTTATTCTTCCAATACGGCCCCCTTTCCTCGCTCAACTTACTCTTTTTCATCGATATAAAAATATCCTGTTCAATATTCGCACTCCACAGACCGGTAATTCCCCTGACGAGCGTCCAGAAAGCAATGACACACAAAATGACAATAAAGAAATTTTTACTCATACCTTCCTGATTTGGTTCGCATTCATATCCCGTTTACACCTTTAAAAGCAATCTAAAAAGCAGAATCACACACAAACATACCACATTAGTCCCCCTTCCCCCCAGAATCGCTCACTTTGTCTTTAACTTATACGCACAACAAAAATAAAATATATTTCACATATTACAACATTTTTATGTATTTAATTCATTTACATAAATACTTTACCCCGGCTTTCCCGTTCAAACACCATATCATTCAACAAAAAAGCCCCTCCCTGTTTAGGGAGAGGCTTATAATAACGACACAACCCCGGCTTTATTGTCCCGGCTTATGATCTTTTATCTCTTTTTTCGCCTCGACAGGCTTTGCTATCGATTCACGCATCTGGGTATCGGCTTCAATATTTTTCATCTTATAATAATCCATAATTCCCAGATTACCGGAACGGAAAGCCTCAGACATAGCCAACGGAATATTCGCCTCGGCTTCAATCACCTTAGCTTTCATTTCCTGTGCCAAAGCCTTCATTTCCTGCTCTTTTGCCACAGCCATAGCCCGGCGTTCCTCCGCCTTCGCCTGAGCTATTTTCAGGTCAGCCGATGCCTGATCGATCTGTAAACCGGCACCGATATTCTTACCCACGTCAATATCTGCAATATCGATAGAAAGAATCTCGAAAGCCGTACCGGAATCCAACCCCTTATTTAAAACAACCTTAGAAATAAAATCCGGATTCTCCATCACCGCCTTATGGGAATCGGAAGACCCGATCGAAGAAACAATCCCTTCGCCGACCCGCGCTAAAATGGTCTCTTCCCCGGCTCCACCAACCAGGCGCTTTATGTTCGCCCGCACAGTAACCCGCGCTTTGGCAATCAGCTGAATCCCGTCTTTGGCAACTGCTGTCACAGGCGGAGTATTGATTACTTTTGGATTTACACTCATCTGCACAGCCTCAAACACATCACGCCCGGCCAAATCCACAGCCGTGGCAATCTGAAAAGTCAGGTCGATATTTGCCTTTGAAGCCGATACCAGGGCATGCACCACCTGAGGCACATGGCCACCTGCCAGATAATGAGCTTCCAGCAAATCACGGTAAAGCTCAATCCCTGCTTTCTTTCCCTCGATCATAGCCCCTACGATCACTGTAGGCGGCACTTTTCTCCAACGCATCAGCACCAATTGCAAAAGCGAAATTTTCACATCCGACACCAAAGCCTGGAACCATAACCCGATCGGGATAAAATACAAAATAATCCACAACAGGAACAAGCCTCCTGCAATAGCCGCGAGTAACAAAACGATATTACTATCCATATCAAACTGTTTTTAATTTAACTATAATTTTATTTTTCAACACTTTAACGACTTCTACTTCCTGCCCGGTATCGACATACCCCGACAGGGACTCTGCTTCCACCAGGCAATCACCCACCTGCACATTTCCCATCGGAGCCAAACGGCCGACAGTTTTTCCACAATCACCCACCCGAACGGAATCGCCGACACCCTCCACCACACTGTCAATTTTAGTCTCCAGGCTCAATTTCTTCCAGGTATTACTACGTAGCACATACCAGGTCGCCCCCGCCCCAAACACCACGGTACCCAAAAGGATAAAATGCCCGGCAAACGCACCATAATAACTGTATCCGAAATAAACACCTCCGGCCATACAAATAAAACCCAATATTCCGGCAACGTTCACCCCCGGAAACACCAGAAATTCCATCAATATCAAAACAGCCCCGATCAGAATTAACATAAGTACCAATAACCATTCCATAGCGATCTGATTTTAAACCGACACTCTTCCCTGCAAACCTCCCGCACATATACCTGCTTTCGCCTTTAAAATTACATTTTTATCCATAACATCCACCACAGGGAAGAAAAATATTTAACAATCCCGCCCGATTTCCGGGCCGGGCTCTGCCATAAGCCTTTAACTACAAGCACAAAAACCTAACACACACTGTTTTCATGTTTTTAAAGCATCCGGTATTTTTATATAAGATTTTTTGTATTTACTTTGCAAGGTTTTTAGCGGCTTGAACTGACGATCAAAAGAGAAAAAAATGGATTTAGAACAAGATTTGGAAGAAACATTCTACCATAAGGCAGAGCATTTCAATTGTGAGCGTACCGAGAAACTAAGCTATCACTATAACGAAATCATAAAATTGCTCGGTGAAAATCCGGAACGGGAAGGACTATTAAAAACTCCGATACGGGTAGCCAAAGCCATGCAATACATGACACAGGGCTACCGCCAAAATCCAGAGGAAATATTAAAATCGGCGCTATTCAAAGAAGACTATCGCCAAATGGTCATCGTGAAAGACATCGAGATATATTCCTTGTGTGAACATCATTTATTACCTTTCGTAGGACGTGCCCATGTGGCTTATATCCCTAACGGCTATGTAACCGGATTGAGCAAAATTGCCCGGGTAGTCGATACGTATGCCCGCCGTTTACAGGTGCAGGAACGCCTGACCCAGCAAATCAAAGATTGTATTCAGAACACCCTGCACCCTTTGGGCGTAGCAGTAGTGATCGAAGCACAACACATGTGTATGATGATGCGGGGGGTACAAAAACAAAACTCTGTGACCACAACCTCCGATTTTAGCGGCGCTTTCGAAAAACTGGCTACGAGGGAAGAATTTATCCGTCTGATAAGCACCCGATTACATTGAATGATAACGCGGCCTTTGCCGCATTAAAACAATAAAAACTATGAAAAAAGCATTTGTATTTCCCGGACAGGGGGCACAATTTGTAGGTATGGGCAAAGAACTTTACGAAACTTCTCCCAGAGCCAAAGAATTATTTGAAAAAGCAAATGATATTTTAGGATTTCGTATCACCGACATGATGTTTGCAGGAACAGACGAAGACCTGAAACAAACCAAAGTAACACAACCGGCCATTTTCCTGCATTCGGTAATCCTTGCCGATAGCCTGACCGAAAAACCCGACATGGTAGCGGGTCACTCCTTAGGCGAATTCTCTGCATTGGTTGCAGCCAAAGCCCTCTCTTTTGAAGACGGCTTACGCTTAGTGCATGCCAGAGCTTTAGCCATGCAAAAAGCCTGTGAAGCCAATCCTTCCACAATGGCAGCCGTAATCGGCATGGCCGACGAAGACGTTGCGAAAATTTGCGAATCGATCGACGAAGTGGTCGTTCCGGCAAACTACAACTGCCCGGGACAAATCGTAATCTCCGGAAGCAATCAGGGAATTGAAATCGCTTGCCAGAAACTGACGGAAGCCGGAGCAAAACGAGTGCTTCCGCTGAAAGTAGGAGGCGCTTTCCACTCCCCGCTGATGGAACCGGCACGCAAAGAACTGGAAGCAGCCATCAAAAACACCCGGTTTTCAGCACCGATCTGCCCGATCTATCAAAATGTAGATGCCAAACCATATACCGATCCGGCACAAATACAGGAAAACCTTATCGCGCAGCTGACCTTTTCGGTGCGCTGGACACAGATCATGAAAAACATGATCGCCGACGGAGCCACTTCCTTTCTGGAAATAGGGCCGGGCAAAGTATTACAGGGGCTATTGAAAAAGGTTAGTGCAGACATAGAAACAAACGGCATTCAATAACTTTAAAAGTTCCCATTTTCAGGGAACTTTTTTTTACGCAAATGTTTGCTTAATTTGCGTAAATATAGCGATTATTTTGTACCTTTAGAGGCTTAAAGCAGACTTTGCGGAATTGTGTACAACATTATAACAAGCTAAAAAACAATATTTTAATTCCAACAAGAGGGATAACGGAAGTATGTCTGACAAAAAACAAAAACGCCAATTAAATACTTTATTCAGAATAGTAGTCATACTGTTCATCTGTGCTATTATTGTCTATTTATTTCCCAAAGTCGGCAGTTTCCAGTACGAATTCCAAAAAGGAATGCCCTGGAGATACGAAACCCTGAATGCTCCTTTTGATTTCCCGATCCACAAAACAGAAGCGGAATTGAAAGAAGACCGGGAAAAAGCGACCAGAGAACAAAGCCCGATCTATAACCTCAACCCCAACACCAGCACTTATCAGATCAATAAATTCACAACGGCGCTCAACCGTTTCCGTAACCCGTCCAGCGAAACGGCATTAAATAAAATCGTCGACAAACTAAAAACGATCTATGCCGAAGGGATTCTGCAAATTCCAGAGCGGATGAATCCCGACGATATTCAAAGTGTGAAAATCATCGAGAACAACATCGGAAGGAAAGTCGATCTGGATAAAGTATACACTTTGAAAAAAGCATATACCACCCTCAGCGAAACCATCAACAATTCGTCCCTGTCCAGTACGGTTAAAGAAAACATACTAAGCCTGAACCTGAACAATTATCTCCAGCCGAATCTGGAATTCGACCAGTCGAAAACCGGACTGGAACAATTGGAACACCTGAAAAACATCAGCCTGACGCAAGGCATGGTGCAAAAAGGGGACATAATCATCGCCAAACGCGAATTAGTCACTCCTGAAAAAGTGAAAATTCTTAACTCCTTGCGGGCAGAATACCAGCATAACATGGGCACAAGCGAGGCTCAGTTTCGGATTGTCGGGGGACAGATCATACTGACTTTGGCATCCTTAGTGATTTTTTCCGTATTCTTCTACTATTCCAAAAAAAGAATATTCTACAACAACAAAGAATTTATCTTCATATACGGGCTCTTCCTGGCAACCGTCGTTTTGGGCAGCCTCGGCTATCACCAAAACCTCAACATGTTTGCTGTTCCGGTATTGTTCTTTACCATCATCATGAACATTCTGATCGGCAGCCGTTCCGCCCTCTACCTGCTATTGAGCAGTTCCCTGCTTATCTCCTACTTTGCCCCCAACAGCTACATCTACGCATTCATGCAGATCGCAGCGGGGATCGTCGCCATATTCAGTTTATCACAACTGCAACGGCGCGGACAACTGATTTTATCAATCGGGCTGATTTTTATCACCTATGCCCTGATTTATTCGGCCTTTATGCTAACTCAGGAAGGCGAAATAGGCCTGACTCACCTGTTCACCTTCTTCTGGCTGTTCGTAAACTGCCTTTTGCTTACACTCACCTATCCGGTGATCTATATTTTTGAAAGATTATTCGGCTATACCTCCGAAATCACCCTGATGGAATTATCCAATCCGAACCACCCGGCCTTGCGGACATTGACCAAAAAAGCCCCGGGAACGTTCCAACATTCGCTCATGGTAGCCAACTTAGCCGAAGAAGCCATATATCGCATTGGTGGTAATCCCTTATTGACCCGGACCGGAGCTTTATACCATGACATCGGTAAAACCTACGATCCGATCTATTTCATCGAAAACCAATCGGGAGGGATCAATCCCCATGACCGATGCGAATTCGATATAAGTGCCCAACACATCATCAACCACGTAACCAAAGGCGTAGAACTGGCAAAAAAATACAACCTGCCGGAAGCCATCATCAACTTTATCCGGACTCATCATGGAAAAAGTAAAGTGAAATATTTTTACAACTCATTTAAAAACAAATATCCGGACAGGGAAATCAACGAAGCGTTATTCACATACAGCGGTCCCGATCCGGTGAGCAAAGAATGTACCGTGGTGATGATGGCGGACGCCGTCGAAG
Source organism: uncultured Odoribacter sp. (assembly GCA_900541415.1). Classification (GTDB taxonomy): domain Bacteria; phylum Bacteroidota; class Bacteroidia; order Bacteroidales; family Marinifilaceae; genus Odoribacter. The sequence goes on from UQJP01000007.1 coordinate 32,004, forward strand.
CCGTATCACGGACACTTGCCGTGAAAGATGAAGAAAACATCACCAAACTGGTGAACGACATCATAGACGGACAGTTACAGGACGGGCGTTACCTTAATTCAGACATCACGTTCAAAGACATAGGCATCGTGAAAAGAGTCTTTATCGACATGCTGACCACGATATACCACTCGCGGATAGCCTATCCCAAACTTAACAAACAAGAAGAAAACCACAACTAAACCTTAGAGATATGACACAGAAAGCTATTACGATCAAAGACCTCGCAGAAAAATTAAATATCTCTGTTTCAACAGTGTCGAGAGCACTTAAAGACAACCCGGAGATTAGTCAGCAAACCCGGAAAACGGTTCAGAACCTGGCCAAAGAATTGGGTTATAAACCCAATCCGATCGCTGTTGCCCTAAAAACCCATAAAAGCAACACCATCGGAGTGGTTGTTCCCCAAATTGTAAACACTTTCTTTGCCACGGTTGTGAAAAAAATAGAAGAAGTCGCCGACAAATACGGCTACAACGTATTAGTCAGCTCTTCCAATGAAAGCTTCGAAAAAGAAAAGAAAAACATCAGCGTATTCCTGGCTAACCGCTGCGACGGAATCATTCTTTCGATTTCCAAAGCGACCACCTCTTACGAACACATCAAACAAATACAGGAAATGGGGATTCCACTCGTACTTTTCGACCGCACCACCAAAGAACTGGATGTATCGAAAGTTGTGGCCGACGATGCCGATGCCGCCTTTAAAATTGTGCAGCACCTGATACACGGCGGGGCTAAAAAAATAGCCCTTCTGACAGGGCCTGAACAGCTTTCAATCGGAAAAAACCGGATGAAAGGCTACCTGAAAGCAATGACCCTGAATAAATTGGAAATCAACACCGACTACATCGTACGTTGCGAAGATTTTTCCGTAAAAGCCGCAAAAGAAGCCACTCAACGCCTGTTAAACATGAAAAACATTCCGGATGCAATCTTCGGAATCAACGACGACATGGCGATCGGAGCCATAGAAGCAATCAAAAGCAAAGGCTTGCGTATTCCTCAGGATATTGCCGTATTCGGATTCTCGAACAGCAAACGGTCACGCTACATGTCTCCTTCTGTCAGTACCATTAACCAATTCCCGGAAAAGATCGGGGAAACGGTTGCCGAACTGCTTTTTGAACAAATCCTCGATAACAAACACGCACAAATCCGTGAAGAAGTGATTAACTGCGAACTAATCGTTCGTGAATCTTCTGACCGTTCTTTCCTGAACGGATAAACCTTTTCACCAAAATATAAAATACAACGGTTATGATAATTATTAAAATTACCATAACCGTTGTAATTATTTACTAATGACACTTATTCTACCTTAATACCCCCGGTTAAAGATTGTTAAAGCGGAGCAGAAGTAGGTCTTCGTGATTATATTTGTAATAATCTAAATACAGCTATATGGACGTTGTTGTCGAAAACTTGACCAAATCGTTTGGACCGCAAAAAGCGATTGACTCAGTATCTTTCAATGTAAAAAAAGGAGAGATATTAGGATTCTTAGGGCCTAACGGAGCCGGAAAGACAACAACATTAAAGATCATGTCCTGCTTCTTGTTTCCGGACTATGGAAACATCAACATCGGGAAATACTCCATCCATAAAAATCCCCGGAAAATCAAAGAAGTCATTGGTTATCTACCGGAACACAATCCGCTGTACGACGAAATGAATGTCATCGATTTCCTGATTTTTATTGCCCGGATACACAATATCCCGCGTTATAAAATTATCCCCAGGGTCATGGATATGCTACGTATGTGCGGACTGGAAAACGAAAAGCACAAAGACATCCGGGAACTGTCTAAAGGATACCGCCAAAGGGTAGGACTGGCACAGGCCCTGATACACGATCCGGAAGTGCTGATTCTGGACGAACCCACCACCGGGCTCGATCCCAACCAGATCATTGAAATCCGGGAAATGATTAAAAATATCGGACAGGAGAAAACCGTTATCATGAGTTCACACATCCTGGCCGAGATAGAGGCCACCTGCGACCGGGTACTCATCATAAACAAAGGGAAAATCGTTGCAAACGGAACAACGGCTGAACTCCGTAGAAAACCAAACTCCACAAAATCCCTGAAATTGAGGATTATGGGAGGTGAAGCATCCGATATTTTCAACCAATTAGCGTCGCTCCCGGACATTTTGCAAATAGAAATCACTGAAGATCAATATTTTGAAATTCAATACCAGCAAAATAACAACATAGAATTGAACATCTTCAACTTATGCCAGCAAAATAACTGGTATATTAAAGAATTGATTCCGATAGAAACACGATTAGAGGATATTTTCCGGCAAGTAACACAAAATTAAAGCACATGGGCACAGTAGGAATACTTGTTGAAAAAGAATTGCGTAACCATTTCAGTTCATGGAGTATATACATCGGGTATATCCTCTTTTTCTGTATTTGTGGTTTCCAGACCTGGCTTTCCAGTAACAACATCTTTTATCTGGGACAGGCAAGCCTGATGCCTTTTTTCGTCATCATCAACTGGACACAGTTCATTCTGATCCCCGCATTGACCATGAAAACCATTGCCGATGAGAAAAAAAGCGGTACGATCGAATTATTGCTCACAAAACCGATCAAAACCTGGGAATTGATCTGCGAAAAATTCTTTTCAAACCTGATCATTACCGTTATAGCCCTGGTTTTGACTATCCCTTACTACATCACAATCGCAACTTTAGGAAACATCGACCATGGAGCTGCTATCCTCGGATATATCGGGCTTATCGAAATGGCGGCCTGCTATGTCAGCATAGGTATATTTTCCTCTGCACTCTGCCGGACCCCGGTCACGGCCTTTTTCCTGAGCTTAGGAATAGGGTTATGCTTCCAGGTATTTTTCGGAATGCTTGCCAACCAGATCGGAACAGGATTCATGGCCGGATTATTTACCTACCTGTCGATGGAAGAACACTTCGATTCTATATCCAGAGGGATTCTCGACACCAGGGACATCATCTATTTTTCATCGGTGATCACAATATTCCTGGCTTCCTCCAAATTTTTTATATGCAAAAGTAGATTTTAATACAAGATCATACAGAGGCATTTGCAAAACGATATTTTTATTGAAGAATGAAACAAACAGTAAAATATACAATATACATACTACTCGCAGTACTCCTGTTGAATATTGTCTCATACTTTGTTTTCATCCGTTGGGATTTCACGGCAAACAAACGCTATTCCCTCAGCCCGGTGAGCAAAAACATAGTTAAAGAGAATAAACTACCGGTAGTTATCGATTTCTATGTAACGGAAGACCTTCCGCAGGACATGGCGAAACTGGCGAAAGAATTCCTTGCCCTGCTCAAGGAATATAAATCGTTGAGCAACGTTAGCTTTACGGTCAACACCATCTATCCCAACACCAGCGAAAAAAGCTTCAAAGCGACAGAGGCCGGAATACAGCCGATATTCAAAGAATTTCGCAAAGAGGATTTTGATAAAATCCAGAAAATATTCATAGGAGCCGTTTTCAAAATCGGAGACACCCAATCCGTGCTTCCTCTGATTACCTATACCACTCCGCTCGAATACGAGATCACACGCCTCTTGAAACAGGCTACCCATCCGCGGAAACCTCATATCGGTTTCCTTAGCGGGCACGACGAAGTGCCCCTGACACGTATGCCGCAACTGATAAACGAACTATCGCACCTTACGGAAATCAGCGTGGTAGACCTGGCCAACAACATACCCCAAAACCAATACAATGTGATTTGTATCATCGGGGCTAAAGACTACTTCACTCCTTTGGAAATCGAGCGTCTGAACACCTACCTGAACCAGGGAGGCCGGCTATTTATAGCCCTGCACCACGCAGTCGGACAGGTCAACAGCTACAACGGTTTTATCAACCGCACCGGTTTGGAAAACATGCTGGAAGAAAAAGGATTAAAGGTGCAATACGATTTCGTGGTAGACAACAACTGCGGGACAATCACATTCTACCAGCAATACGGAATGTTTAACTGGCCGAGTACGGTAAGTTTCCCTTACTTGCCCATTATCAACAACTTTAGTAACCATATCATCACCTTAGGCTTAAATTCCATGCTATTACCCTATGTCAGCAGCATAGAGCAAGTGAAGACCAAGAGCCCGTATATCTATACCTCTCTGGCTAAATCCTCCTCTGCGTCCGGCTTACAGCAGGCCCCTATATCGTTCAACCTGCAAAAACAATGGAAACGGAGCGATTTCCAGCGGCCTCACAACACCGTGGCGGCTTTATTGACAAATGACGACAACCACAGCGCTATCGTCACCATTGCAAACGCAGAATTTATCACCGACGAAACAATACGTGCAGGCCACACGGACAACATCAATTTCGCGGTAAACTCTATTGAATGGCTGGCAGACAACACCGGGCTGATCAAACTGAGAAACAAATTCACAACCTTTGCAACAATCAAACCCATCGATGAATATACCAAAGAATCGTTGAAATATATCAACTTCTTCTTACCGATACTCATCATCCTTGTGGCCGCAGCTATCAATTACCGGAGAAACCAACGTAAAAGGATCAATCGCTCCCGTCCGGGGTATATAGATTGAAAATATATCGACAATAAAAAAGGGCGGAAAAATTCCGCCCTTTTTTCATAAGTCCTTATCATCAAAATTGCTGCAATAACTGCTGGATATTACCATATAATTCCCGGCTGACAGTCACCAAAGGCAACCGAAGCACCTCATGCTTAATCACGCCTTTAGCCTGCAAAGCAGCCTTGATTCCGGCAGGATTACCTTCCGCGAACAACGCACGGCACATTCCGGACAACTGTAAATGGAGCTTTCCGGCTTCTGCATACTCCCCGCGTTTCACATAATTCACCAACCGGGAACATTCACCAGGCAACACATTGGCAAGCACAGAGATCACACCTTCAAACCCCATTGCCATCAAGGGCAACACCACGCAATCATCTCCGGAAAAAGCCATAAAATCCTGCCGTTTTCCCTTCAATATTTCAGTAGCCTGCTCAAAATTCCCGGACGCTTCCTTAATTGCCATAATATTAGGGCAATCATGAGCCAAACGCACCGTTGTCGCCCCGTTCAAATTCACACCCGTACGTCCGGGCACATTATACAGGCACACCGGAAGCGGCGAATTTTCGGCAATTGCTTTAAAATGCTCATACATTCCCTGTTGTGAAGGCTTATTATAATAAGGGGTAACACTCAAAACGGCATCACATTTCTTTATCCAGGGCAATGTTTGCAATTCCCGGACAATTGCCTGGGTACTGTTACCGCCCACACCCACCATAACAGGCAGGCGACCGGCATTCTCGGAAGTGATGATTTCAACAACCTGAGCACGTTCCTCGTCGGTTAAAGTCGGTGTTTCTGCTGTTGTTCCCAATGCCACCAAAAAATCGACACCTCCCTCAATCACATACGACACCAAATGTCTCAATCCCTCAACATCTATATTTCCTTGTTCTGTAAATGGAGTAATCAGAGCAACTCCTGTTCCGGTAAAATTCTTCATTTCAATACTCTTTTATTTCGGACAAAACCTCTTTCAATCTATCAATAAATGCAAGTGGCTCTGCCACTCCTCCTATAATCAGGTCGTATTCTCCACCTTCATGCCCCATTCCCACCTTACACATAGCCTGGGAATTCAATAACACATAATTCAATATCGGATTCGCTTCCGTTGAGAAATCGATCAATAAATCATAACGCTTCGCCAATATTGCGGGCAAACCTTCATTCAAGATCTTTCCCCCGAACCCCAAATCCTCATTTCGAATCACCAAAGCGTCCGCAGGAGCAGAAACCTCTCCTTTCGCCGGCATGTAGCAAAGTCGGTCAAACTTCACCTCCTTAAAATCAACCGCCAGTTTTTTCAGCCAATCTGCCTGCGGAACGCAGGCACTCCAAATGACCAAAGCATTCTTAACCGACTTCAGCTCCTTGTAAACAGCCTGACGTTCCACCGAATCCTTCCGCTTCGCTAAAGAGTCTTCTTTTATACGGTGAAGAATATTATTAATGATCTTTTTCATATTACAAGCCTTTTACCCCAGAGTATTCCATTTTATTTCCATATCTATCAGCGACATATCACCCCGACACACCCTCTGTTAAAATTATCTGCACAAAAATAACAATAAAAAAATGATTCATCCCGGTTTGTTATATCTTCTACAAATATTACATCAAATAGAAAAAAAACAACAAAAAATTTGCACAGATAATATTTTGACTTTATCTTTGCACCGCTTTAGAGATAAAACACGGACTCGTAGCTTAATTGGATAGAGCACTTGGTTACGGCCCAAGAGGTTGGAGGTTCGACTCCTCTCGAGTTCACAACGATAAAGCATAACCCGTATAATCGATCGATTATACGGGTTTTCTTCTTTTTAAAGGGGAAGAATCAGGGGAATTATAGCCTGAAACAGAGATCAGCTTACCTTATATCCCTAAACCCAAACACCCCAGTCCCGGCCTACTCTATCCCCCAACGCCCTCACTCCGTAGCAAAACCATATAAACCGCCACCACAACACACCACTCCTTAAAATTCCAGGAAGTCCGTCCAACAAATTGTTACCCCCAATTAAAAACAGAACCTAAAAGCGCGAAGTAGCCATCAACTAAAAAGCCCGGTAAAAACCGGGCTTTTTAGTAGCGCTAAGGGGAATCGAACCCCTGTTTTAAGAATGAGAATCTTACGTCCTAACCCCTAGACGATAGCGCCATTTTCGACACGCCAAAATTAATACTTGTTTTTAGAATAACAAAAACTTTTTCCACGAAAAAAGCCCTCCTTCACTCTCTTTCGGCAAAGAATATTCCCTGCTGCTTCTTGATTTATTATCATACTGTAATTCAACATCATAGAAATAAAATAATATAAAAAAAATAAGCATCCTTTTATTTGAAAAAATAAAATATTTTCCCGTAATTTGTTGAACAGCAAAACTCTATAATCATGAAACCACTTTTATTCATACTCGCATTTTTATTTGTATCTCCGTTATTTTCTCAAAATCATCTCAGATTTTTAGTTTTTGCCGACTTACATTACGACATGATGCCCGACGGAGACAGCCGACTTGCAACCATTTTTCAGGCGGCTGAGAAAAACAAAGTTAGTTTCATGGTCAATATGGGTGACCTGGCTGCCCCGATCGACCGCTATCAACCTTTAAAAGATAAGCTATCCCAGAGCCCTGTACCGATTTATCACATCATTGGCAATCACGACACAGACCACAGCGGTAAACAGGCATTCATGGACTTTTACGGTATGGAAAAACCGTTCTATTACATCGACAAAGGAAAATTCCGTTTCATATTTCTGGATTCCAATCACTATGTCGACAAAGACGGACAGACCAAAGACTACCACAAAAGGGATTATGCCCGTAGTAAACAAATCGACCGCTATAGCCCGGAAGAAGTACAGTGGTTAGAAAAAGCACTACAAACCGAACAAATATGCCTTTTATTCTCACATGCTCCGATCAATGACAAGTACGGAGAAATCATCAACAACGCAGATATACACAAAATCCTTATAGCCGCAAAAGCTAAAGGAACAGCCATTGCTGCCGTTTTTGGAGGGCATATCCATAGCGACAACTACCATGTCATCGACGGCATCCACTATATACAGGTAAACAGCGCCAGTAATATCTGGGGTGGGGCACAATTCACGAACACAGAACGTTTCCCGGCAGAGGTATATAAACAATACCCGTCATTGAAATACATTATTCCTTACCAAGATGCTCTTTATGCTACGGTAGATATATACACCAACGGTAAAGTAAAAATAAAAGGGACGAAAAGCAATTACATATCTCCTGCCCCTGATCCCGAAAAACTAAAAAACAAACCCTATCCCTGCTCTCCGCGAATCTTAGACCGGAAATTTAATTACAGATAATTTTTCATTTCTACCACTCATTACTCTAATACCCCCTTCCAATAAAAACCGGATATGGAAAATTTCCATACCCGGTTTTATCACTATATAAAATATATTCAAAACAAAATTTAAAATATGATAATACAATACCTCATTCACAAAACATGCTAACCCCCACACATCAATCTGATTAACAAAAACTTAAAAACACAAAAAGCAGCAACATGCCTCTCATCCGATAAAAAGCATTGTGTTTTGTTCACGAAAATTAGAAATAAAAGTTATTTTACAGAGATAATTCCTATCTTTACTATCCATTACATAAACCACCACGCATGGACTATATTTTTTCAACTCCATTGAAAGGTATCGTCGCTTTAACCGACACCTTTCATGCTGCCCTAAGACTACGCAGTGATAAAAATCTCTATAAAATACTCTGGGTACAAACAGGTTACGTTTCATTGGAAGTAGATTGCATCCCCATCACCGTACAACAGGGAGAATTTATCGCTTTCACTCCCCTGCACCATATAGAATTTAAAGAAATCGACGGTGCTTATACAACTTACCTTTTCAATAGTAATTTCTATTGCATTTATGGCCATGACAACGAAGTTTCCTGTAACGGCCTTTTATTTTATGGAACTTCCAAACCGCTACGTTTCCATGTCACCAAAGTTCAGTCCGACCAATTAATGGAAATCACCCGAAGCTTTCTAAAAGAGTATGCGCAGCAAGACAACCTGAAAGAGGAAATGCTGCGAATCCATCTGAAAAGTTTGATCATTAATTGTACCCGGATAGCCAGAAACCGTTACGCCGCTTTCGGAGAAAAAGAAAAAGGATTCGAAATCATCCGGCAATACTATTCCCTGGTCGATGCTCACTTTCGGGAGAAAAAGCAAGTACAGGAATATGCCGAAATTCTTCACCGTTCTCCCAAAACCATCACCAACCTTTTCCTGACCTATGGTCTGTCCTCCCCTTTAAAGATCATCCACGAACGCCTGGAAGCCGAAGCCCGCCGCCTATTGCTCTACACGAATAAAAGCGCAAAAGAAATCGCCGACCTGTTAGGCTTTGAAGATGCCGCCACTTTCAGCCGTTTCTTTAAAAATATGAACGGGAAAAGCATTTCCGATTACCGAAAAAACGAAAAATAGGAAAAATTGCCAACTCTACCGGAAAAATTGCCATTTCCCGGTAGAGCTAAAATATAGAATTTTGCGTCATCCGTTTAACACTTAAAATATAAACACCATGACAGCAAAACTCACCGAACTTTATTTTCAATTTCTGGATTTAGCGGCAAACAGCCGGAAAGCGGGTATTTTCCTGCTTCGTTTAGCCATTCTCATCATCTTTATCTGGATCGGCGGACTAAAATTTTGGAACTATGAAGCCGAAGGAATCGTACCATTTGTAGCCAACAGTCCTTTTATGAACTTCTTTTACGAAAAACAAGCCCCTGAATACAAGGCTTACAAACTAAAAGAAGGAGAATACAATCCGGAAAAACAGGCCTGGCATATCAGTAACAACACCTATGGCTTTTCTCATGGACTGGGGATATTAATCATGACCATCGGGGTACTGGTGTTTATGGGGACATTCGCCCCGAAAATCGGATTGATAGGAAGCCTGTTGGCAATCGTTATGACCATAGGCACGCTTTCATTTCTAATCACTACCCCGGAAGTTTGGGTTCCCGACCTGGGTAGCGGAGAATGGGGATTTCCATTATTAAGCGGAGCGGGGCGACTTGTAATCAAAGACACAGCCATCCTGGCAGGTGCAGTAATCCTGCTTTCCGATTCCGCACAAACGATATTAAAGCACACTAAAAATGACCGAACATGAAAAAATATGATGCAATTATCATCGGATTCGGCAAAGGCGGTAAAACGCTGGCCGTAGAACTGGCAAAACGTAACTGGAAAGTTGCCATGATAGAACGTTCAGAAAAAATGTATGGCGGAACTTGTATCAACATCGGCTGTATTCCAACGAAAACGCTGGTACATCAGGCCAAACTATCGCTGGAACGGAAAATCGACCGCTTTGAAGACCAAAAGGAATTCTACCGACAGGCGATTACCCGCAAAGAAGAAGTGACCTCTTTGCTAAGGGATAAAAATTATCACAACCTCGCCGACCAGCCCAACATTACGGTTTACACGGGCGAAGGCTCTTTTTCCGGTAAAAATGAAATACAGGTTAAAGAAAAAGACAACACCCTAACCCTGCAAGCCCCGCACATTTTCATCAACACAGGTGCCACAACCGTTATCCCTCCCATAAACGGAGTAGCTGAAAGCAAACACGTCTACACCAGCACCTCCATAATGGAACTGACAGAACTCCCCCGTAAACTGATCATCGTAGGGGGTGGCTATATCGGACTGGAATTCGCCTCCATGTATGCGTCATTTGGCTCGCAAATCACCGTATTGGAAGGCTTTTCCGAACTTATCCCGCGTGAGGACAGGGACATTGCCGAATGTGTAAAAACGACATTGGAAAAGAAAGGAATTACATTCCATTTAAACGCCAACGTGCAAACAATCCGGGATTCCGATGAATCGGTCCGCCTTACCTATAAAAACACAACAACAGGACAACTCATCGAACTGGAAGCGGATGCAATACTGCTCGCTACCGGCAGGAAACCGGACACCTCCGGCCTAAACCTCGAAATAGCCGGGGTAAAAACCGACGAACGGGGAACAATTATCGTTGACAAACACTTAAAAACCAGCAACCCCGATATTTACGCCATTGGAGACGTCAAAGGCGGATTGCAGTTCACCTATATTTCTCTGGACGATTTTCGGATTATCCGGGACGATCTGTTCGGGGCACAGACCCGTAACAAGGACGATCGTAATCCCGTGAGTTATTCCGTATTTATCGATCCACCCCTTTCCCGGATCGGCATGAGCGAATCAGAAGCCAAAGCCCAGGGATTAGACATCAAAGTGAAAACAATCGTTGTGGCCTCTATCCCCCGTACGCACACCATAGAGGCAACAGAAGGACTGCTAAAAGCAGTAGTCCACGCTAAGACCAACAAAATTTTAGGGTGTACCTTATTCTGCATAGAATCCAGTGAAGTAATCAACACCGTGGCTGTGGCCATGAAAGCAGGATTGGACTATACATTCCTTCGGGATTTCATTTTCACGCATCCCAGCATGAGTGAATCTTTAAACGACTTGTTCACTTTATAATGTCATACCTGTCCCGGATGGCCTTTCCCCAATAACAGGGCAAAATAAAAACATCCGGACTTCCTATTTCAAAATACCATTCCATAGCCGGTTAAAATTCTAACCGGCTATTTTTAACGGCGGTCATTCCTGCAAATCCCTCACAACGATCCGCAATCAACAGACAGGAATAACAATACATTTAAAAATGTCACCATGACGGCGGGGTTCCTTACCTCTTTACATAAAAACGGATTTTTCCTTTGTTCACGGATGTACTATTTATCAATCGCTTATCTTAGTAAACCGACACTTCGGACAACGATTCACCCTTCAAAACGCCTACATTTTTCAAAAAAAACAGGGCATAAATTTGCAGACTTAAAGATTATATCTATCTTTGCACCCGCAATTAAGCAACAAATGATGATTCAGTAGCTCAGCTGGTAGAGCACAACACTTTTAATGTTGGGGTCCTGGGTTCGAATCCCAGCTGGATCACACACGAGAGAGAATGACAGGAAGGATGTTTAACATCCTTTTATTTTGTCCAATCTAATTCGTGAGTACACATTCGGGGCGTAGCGCAGTCCGGTAGCGCATCTGCTTTGGGAGCAGAGGGTCGCAGGTTCGAATCCTGTCACCCCGACAGTTGAAAAAACAGGCAGTTACATGAAAATGTAACTGTTTTTTTATATCCATTCCGATAATATACATCCGTTTTTATCCCCTTCCCCGCTACTTTTTCCTATATCTGCTTGCAAATTATTTGCAAATCTTTAAACTGAAGAAAATAATCACAGCAAAATTTTATCCTTCCCAGGGAGGTAAACCGGAAAACAAACACGAAAATATGTGTTACAGCAATTTGGCGTAAACTAAAGACATTTTCTAAGGGCGAACACCCTTTCAGGAAACGGGGAATGAAGATAGCAAGAAAAAGCACATCGGTTTAAGCGTATTCATTCCTCCTCTATTCGGAGGCTTCAAAAAATCCCTCCCCCACGATCATTCCCTCTATCGAATATTCATGAAAGAAAAGTCATAGAATCCACCTGCCTCAAACGTTCCTTCAAATTTTCCATATCTTTTTGTCGGATAGACAACAGCATTTCGCATTGCAATTCGAAATTACGTTCTAAAACTTCGGGATTTTCTTCCTTTACAATTTTCATAACATCGTTTAAAACCAGATAACTGAAACAAATACGAATTTGTTCATCGACGGTTTTTTCCACAACCTCAGCATGGCACAAGGCATCGGCAGCAGCCTCCCGGTAGGCATTGATCAGGCCGGACACCCCTAATTTCGTCCCACCAAAATAACGGATCACTACAATTAGTATATTGGTTAAATCATTCGACTGAATCTGTCCTAAAATCGGACGTCCGGCTGTGGAAGAAGGCTCTCCGTCGTCGTTGGCCCGGAAATTTTTCTTATCGGCTCCCAACATCCAGGCATAGCAATGATGCCGGGCATCATAAAATTTATCTTTCAATTCCGCCACGATCTCCTTGATCTGTCCCTCCGACTGAACAGGATAAGCCAAAGAAATGAATTTACTGCCTTTTTCTTTGTAAAGCCCCTCCGCGGGAGCCGCTATCGTTTTGTATAAATCTTCCATAGAACAAAAAAGGGTTTAAAATCCGGCAGGAACACCAAATCTTAAACCCTTTCTTTATTATTTTATCAAACTCAATTCGCTGAATACAACTTTCGTTGAATTTCTTCTACCTGGGTTTTAAATTTTCGGTCGGTTTCCATCAGATCGGCAACAGCTTTACAAGCATAGAGTACGGTTGCATGATCTTTTTTACCAATCTGGCTGCCGATATACGATAAAGATGCCTTTGTGTAATTTTTACTGAAATACATCGCCAACTGACGCGCCTGCACCACTTCCCGCTTTCTGGTTTTCTCCTGTAACAATTCGGCAGGAATATTAAAGTGTCCGCAAACAACCTCCTGAATTTTCTCAACCGTCAGTTCCGCCGTTTGCTTTTTCACCATCTTACCCAAAATATCCCTTACCACCTCCACGGTCAAATCCCTTTTGTTAAAAGTGGATTGTGCCAACAATGAAATCATTGCTCCTTCCAGCTCCCGGACATTGTTATTGACATATTTACAAATGTATTCGATAATCTCTTCGGAAAATTCAATTCCGTCTTTCCGGGCTTTGTTCAGCACAATTTCTTTCCGGGTATCGAAATCCGGAGCTTTGATTTCCGCCGATAGTCCCCAACGAAAACGCGACAGCAAACGATCTTCCATACCGCTAAGCTCTGCGGGTGATTTATCGGAAGTGAGAATCAGCTGTTTACCCGATTGATGCAAATGATTAAAAATATGGAAAAAAGTATTCTGAGTTCCCGTTTTTCCGGCCAGCTCATGAATATCATCCAAAATAAGCACATCGATCAACTGGTAGAAATGTAAAAAATCGTTGATTTCATTTCTTCTCACAGCCTCCATGAATTGTGTCTGAAACAAATTCGTGGAAACGTATAAAACCACTTTATTGGGGAAATTTTGCTTCACCTCCAACCCGATCGCTTGGGCTAGATGAGTTTTTCCCAACCCTGAACCTCCGTAAATCAGTAAAGGGTTAAAAGCGGTTCCTCCCGGATTTTGTGCGATAGCCATTCCTGCGGAACGGGCTAAACGATTACAAGCTCCTTCGATATAACTTTCCATCGTATACGACGTGTTCAGCTGGGAATCGATTTGAATGCGGTTAGTGGTTCGTTCAAACGGATTCTTCAAGGTGCCCTGTCCGTTATTTTCAAAATATACGGTACTGGCAGCGGGTTTCTTCACGTGACTGGAAGCAAGAGTTGTCGTCAAAGGCTCAGAGGTTTTACTTTTTTCGACAACCACCGAATATTCCAATTTAGCATTAGGACCAATAACAGCCTTTAAAGCATTCTTCAGAATATCTATAAACTCCCCTTCAAGCGCTTCATAAACATAGGCACTTGCCACCTGAATCGTCAGCACATCGTTCTTAAATTTCAAAGCACGAATCGGCTCGAACAATGTCCTGAATTTTTCGGGCATCACCTGTTGTTTTATCAACAAAAGACACTTTGACCAAATATTCTTACAATCCTTTTCCATAGTTTGTTGTTAGCCAGATACTTTTTATTATCTGTTATCTACTCCATTTCATGATGCTAAATTCCCAAAAAAAACTTTATAAAAAAAATGTGTTTTCTCTTGATTTTTTCAAAAAACGCTTACCGTTTTCTCTGTCAGACGATTAGAGATAAACCATTGTGTAACAAAAACTTAATAATACGATTTTTCCCGTTGAAACTATCTGAAGGACTCATTTAAAGCCCCTGATTTTTTCCATTTTCACCTCTTATCAACGCCTTCTAAGACATTAGAAACAAAGCCAAACCCGCTTCCTTCAACTTTACATAATACAATCACCCTTCCATTAATTATGTTAATGATTTGCGCAAGGTTTTGCACTCTTATTTAGAATTATTCTATTTTATGTTTTGAGATAAATTAACAATATAAGACGATTCAAAATCTTTTTTAACTTCTTTCAGAGCTTTCTCGGCCTGCTTCAAATTCTTAAAAGTGGCCACGAGATAAAGAAAGCTACCATTACGACGCACCTGTTTTAAATCAGGATATTTACGATAAAGGGCATCATCCACAGCCAAAGGCTTTTCGGTTTTGGCGATGACAATTCCGTAATTTTCGGGAGTGGTCTTATCGGAAGTAAAATCAAAAACAGAAAGGTTGACAAATTTTTTCGGATTCGCTTTAAATTCTATCAGCAATTGATTCAGGTTTTCACTGACCGCAGCAAGGTTATAATACAATTCGTCGTTATTAACCACTTCACCCAACGTTCCGTCACCCCGGTTGATTTTCAGCACCACAGAATCGACCTGCACCAATATGTGATTAAGCTGGCGAACTGTATTGCTTAAATTCGCAGCCCGCAAAGAATCACTGATAGCCGCCACATTATCAAGGCTACGGGCAATTTTCGAGTTATTATTTTCAAGATTTCCGGTGACACTGTTCACATGTTCCAGAATTTCAGAAATCCGGATGGACTCCTTCGCCAGCATCTGATTTAAAGTACCGGAAGCCTGTTCCACATTGTTCAACGTACGTCCCACGCTTTTCAACGATCCTTTAATACTTTCATTCCCCCCCTCGTCAAATAACTCCTGAATGGACACCAGCAATGTGTCCAGCGCAACCATAATGTTTTCCGCCTTTTGCTTCAATGGTTCCAATTGTTTATTTAACTGTTCCATAAGCCCCAGATCCAACTGAGTTCGGAGCGTATCCCCGCTTTCCGCGTAATCGGGAGAATCGCCGGGTAACAGATTGATCGCTTTCGATCCCATCAAATCGGCACTCTGAATGACTGCGACAGAATTAGCCGGAATTTCCAGATTTTTACCAACGGAAAATTCCACCAACACTCTATCGAAACGCTTTCCGATAAAGTGAATACTACTGACCTGTCCTACACTATATCCCCGGTAGATAACGCTACTCGATACTTTCAAGCCGTCAACCCTCTCGTATACGCCATAAAATATGTTATTCCTGTCGAATAATGCCTTTGCCTTTAAAAAATTAATCCCCCAGACCAATATAATGACGGCAGCAATCGCCGTCAAAGCTAATTTCACCTCTCTTTTAATATGCATAGTTTCCTAACTTTACATCCATTCATTTTAATTTCCGGGCGTCCGCTACCGGAATAACTTTTCCTTTGTGTACGGCAATAATAAAACAATCGCGAACTTTATTCTTTATTTTCTGCAAATTTTTTCTCACTTCGTCATAATCCTCCGACTGCGACACATAATAGCGAAACCTTCCTCCGGAAGACAGTTCATACACTTTCTCTCCTGCACACAAACGG
The DNA here is from genome assembly GCA_900541415.1 of uncultured Odoribacter sp. Lineage (GTDB taxonomy): Bacteria > Bacteroidota > Bacteroidia > Bacteroidales > Marinifilaceae > Odoribacter. The sequence goes on from UQJP01000007.1 coordinate 48,099, forward strand.
GACGAGTTCTGGATTTTTGCAGAAGCCGACGCCACCTGTATCGCGTAGAACGGTCTATTCCCCGCTGTACCTGTAATTTCAGCCTGCTGGGGTTTATTCAAACGAGTCGGGGGTGTCTGTTGCTGTTCCGGCTTTTTCACATTCGCTTGTTCCGGTTTTTTCTCCGGTTTGCTCACCGGTTGTGCAACCGGAGCTTCTACTTTCTCCTTACCGCCCGCTTCCTTCTCTTTCCTGGCAATAGCCAGTTGTTTTTCTTTGGCTATTTTATCCACGTTCACCTTATATTCCTGAAAACCTTTAAAAATAGCCCTCACTATTTTGTCCTGTCCGGCAGCCGACATCATAAAACTCTCTTCCGCCGGATTGGAAATATATCCCACCTCAACCAAAGTGGAAGGCATGGCCACATCTTTCAGCACCCATAAAGGCCCCTGCCGCACCTCCCGGTCTTTTCGCTGCGTAATTTTCACCAAGTTTTTCTGGATCGCCGAAGCAATGTCCAGACTTTGATCCAGGTGCATATTACGCAGGAAATTAAACATGATATATGATTCTGCTCTCGAAGGGTCGAATCCGGCATATTCCGTATCGTAGTTATCCTCATAACGGATCACCGAGTTTTCCTTCATAGCCACCTGAAGATTATGTTCAGAGTCGTTTGTTCCCAAAATATAGGTCTCAAGCCCCGACACGGTTCTATTGGCTACGGCATTGGCATGCACGGAAATAAACAGATCGGCCTTACAGGTGTTCGCCATTTTTGTCCTCACTTTCAAATCGACGGCTACATCTTTCTGGCGGGAATACACCACCTTCACATCCGGATAATTTTCCTTGATCATCTTGCCCAATTTCAACACGATCGGTAGCACAATATGTTTCTCATAAGTTTTCAGCCCAATCGCTCCGGGATCTTTCCCTCCATGCCCTGCATCCAGAAAAACACATTTCAACTCCCCCGATTCATTTTGCCCTTCTGCCTGATGAATAGAAACCAATATGAAGATAAACATGCTGATTATGGTAACTCCATATTTAATTATCATGATATTTAAAACTTTTTAAAAAGAATAATGGGTATTAACAATCAATATTTCTTACATTTGCAGACCGAATCTGAAGCCGGAAACTGTATTATTTTAAACACAAAAATAGTATAATAAATTGCAAATAAGAGCATATATACGTCATTTTATTCCGTTAGCTGTCATTTTTGTAATGGCTATGCTCTCTATTACAGAGGTTTCGGCACAGGTCAAAACCGATTCGATCGGCGACCGTGTCCCCCCCCCCCAGATACTACGGGACAGCAATCAATTATTTCCCCCCAGGGATACGGGATTCCAGCCTTCCGGCCTGGAACTCGTGAGGTTAGACACGAACTACACTCCCGGACTCGATTCCCTGTCCAGCGACACAATCCGAAACGACAGTGTAAAAAGTAGCCGGGGAGTACTTTTCACGGACATCGTCGATTATAAGGCCGATGACTCTATCCGGCTGGATGTCGCCAATAAAAAAATGTTCCTCTACAAAAATGCCACGATAAAATACCAGAAAACCGAGTTAGTCGCCGATTACATCGAACTGGATATGGATGAAAACCTGGCGTTTGCTTCCGGAATCGCCGACACAGCGGGGACCATCATCGGAAAACCGAAATTTAAGGATGGGGCACAGGAATTCGAGTGCCTTGAATTGAAATACAACTTCAAAACCGGGAAAGCGTTTGTAAAAGAAATCATCACACAGGAAGGAGAAGGCTATATACAGGGCAAACTGACTAAGCGGATGTCCGATTCGATCTATTGTGTCAAGTCCGGCTGGTACACCACTTGCGATCAGCACGATCATCCCCACTTCTACATCAGGATGAGCAAAGCCAAACTAATCAAGGACAAGAAAGTGGTTTCGGGATTTGCGAACCTTTACATCGAAGATGTTCCGTTACCTCTGGCCATACCTTTCGGTTTCTTCCCGATCACCAAAAAAGGGACATCCGGAATTATTATGCCGACCTACGGGGAGGAACGAATGAGGGGATTCAACTTAAAGGACGGAGGATATTACTGGTACATCAACGATTATGTAGACCTGACGGCTACCGGAACAATCTACACGAACGGTTCATGGGGGCTGGGACTGGGCTCTAATTACAGGATGCGCTACAAGTTTAGCGGAACATTTTCATTTACCACCAGCCACAACCGTTACAGCGACAAAGGTCTGCCGGATTACAGCGTTTCTAAAGACTGGTCATTGCGGTGGACTCACGCGCAGGATGCAAAAGCCAATCCATATAGTTCGTTCACGGCCTCTGTCGACATTTCGTCTGCCAATAACAACTATTACAACGCCACCAATATCAACGATATTGCCGATCAGCGAAAGCAATCGAGTATTTCCTGGCAAAAGAAATGGCCAAACGGCCCGTTTAATGTCACAGCCAGTTTCACCCACAACCAGAACAGCCGCGATTCCTCGATCTCCCTTTCCTTGCCGAACGTAAACCTGCGTATGTCTACCGTCTATCCCTTACGCCGGAAAGAACGCGTAGGGCAAATGAAATGGTATGAAAATATCGGTCTAAGCTATAATGCGGAATTGCGAAACAACATCCAGACCAAAGAATCGGAACTGGGAGAATCGTTCAAGCACATGGCACGCGACTGGCAAAACGGCTTTAAACACAACATTCCGTTAAGTACGTCGATCAACATTGTGAAAGACCTGAGTGTTTCGCCCTCTTTCAGCTATACGGGTGTAGCCTACCTCAGCTCGATCAGAAGAAAAGATTGGGTATCCGACACCTTATTACCTGACGACGGGTATTTCCCGGATACCGACACCATCTATGGCCTGCACTATGCACACAATTACACGGCCAGCGTTTCATTAGCCTATAACCCGACGATCTATGGTATGTTCCAATTTAAAAATCCGAACAGTAAGATTTTTGCCATTCGTCATGTGATGCGTCCCAGCGCGAGTGTAAACTATACGCCTAAAATGGGGGTTAAACGTAGTAAATACTATAAAACGTATGTCGGTTCCAACGGAGAGGAGAACGAATATTCCATTTTCGACGGAAAAATATACGGAGTGCCGAGCGGCTCGCAGGAATCGGGAGGGCTCACCTTGAGCCTCGACAATAATGTGGAAATGAAGGTCCGGAACGATAAGGACACCACAGGGGAAGAACAATTTACCAAGATCAAGCTGCTCGAAAGTTTCCGGCTTTCCACCAGTTACGACTTTTTCAGGGATTCCATGAAATGGTCTACCATTCAGCTCTCTGCGCGAACGAAAGTATTTAATAACCGGGTCAATATAAATCTGACCGGAACCCTCGACCCCTATGCGATCAATGCCAAAGGACAAAGATATAATAAATATGCAGGAGGGATAGGACGGCTCACGCGGGTATCGGCTTCCACCGGAATACAGTTTTCTGCCGACAAGGGGAAAAAGAAAGAAGAAAAGAACGACAGGCTGAATGGACACTACGATGAATATATGGACTTTGAAGTCCCCTGGAGCATCAGCATCGACTACACGTTCAACCTCTCCAAGAGCTATCGGTCAAACGATGCTCCGGGAGCGACAAAACCTTTGTCGTCGAATACCATTTCACAAATATTCCGTGTGAACGGCGACTTTTCGCTCACCCCTAAATGGAAATTCGGCGTAAGCACGGGTTATGACGTACAAGCCAAAGAAGTCACAGCCACCAGTTTCAACATATCCAGGGATTTGCATTGCTGGGAAATGACCTTTTCATGTATCCCGTTCGGAACGCACCAATCCTATAATTTCCAGATCAACGTGCGTTCCAGCTTATTGCAGGATTTAAAGCTCACCAAACGCGACACCTGGTATGATAACACCAGAAGATAACAGCTATCCTCCGGAGTTCGGAAGTCTGGCACACAATTCCAACCCACTATCTCACAATCCGCGTAAAGACAAAGCAAACGGATGGGGCGCGGATATAAACGCCTCATAGACAAAACATAAAAACTCCGGGAAAGTGATGCAAAGTTTCATCTTTTCCCGGAGTTTTCTTTAGCTAAATTCTCTTTGAATCACAAGCTGCGCTGCCGGACAACTTCGAACATAATAATGGCTGCCGCTGCCGAAACGTTCAGCGATTCGATCTGTCCTTTCTGAGGAATCTTCACGCAATCGGTCGCTATATTCAACAATCCTTCATCGATCCCCTTGTCTTCCGCCCCCATCACGATAGCCACCGGTTCGGTCATATCCACTCCGGTATAAAATTTTTCCGCTTTCTCCGATGCCGCATACACTTTAATACCACGCTGAAACTTCAATTCCCGCACCAATTTCTTCAAATTCAATACGCGGCACACCGGGATATGGTAAAGTGCCCCGGCAGAAGTTTTTATTGCATCGGAAGAAATTTTAGCCGAATGTTTGTTCGGGATCACAATAACGTGCGCCCCGGCACACTCCGCGCTCCGGGCTATCGCCCCGAAATTCCGGACATCCGTAATCCGGTCGAGGATCATCACGAAAGGCACTTCCCCTTTTGCCTCCACGGCATCGAGCACCTCATCGATGTCCTGATACGGAACCGGGGAAACCTCTGCAAGCACTCCCTGATGATTGCGGTCGGCAAAAGGCTTAAACACCTCTTCCGGCACATACTGGAACGGGATGTCATTTTGCTTGATCAAACTGAATAACTGCTGAAACAACTCTCCTCTCACCCCCTGTTTCAACATCACTTTATCGATCTCTTTTTCCTGCTGGATCGCTTCGATCACCGCCCTGATCCCAAATATATATTCCTGCTTATATTTTGCCATATTTTCTGAATTTACAAATTAATATTTATATCATTTCTTCTGTTTCATATCTTCGAATGCCTCCGTTGCCAACTCCCACTCTTCCATCCCGCTTTCCAAATCCCTTTTCGCCTGCCCGTAAGCTTTCAGTATATCTTCGCCCACTTCTCCCTTACCCATTTTTTCTTCCATTTGCCGGATTTCCTCCTCCAACCGGGCAATTTCCTGCTCGGCCTTTTCCACCCGTTGTTCCGCCTTCCTGATCTCGCGGTTCAATTGCTTCCGCTCCTCAAACGACATTTTATTTTCTGTCGGCTCCACCGGGCTTTCCCCTCCGGCAGGCGTACCTCCGTTCTTCGGTTTATGTAACTGCTCGTATTCCCGGAAACAGGCAATCTTTTTCGCCGCCAAAAAATCGGCCACTCCACCCAAATACTCCTTCACATTCCGGTTAGCGAACTCATACACTTTGTCGGCCAACCCATTCAGGAAATCACGGTCATGAGAAACCACGATCACCGTTCCTTCGAAATTCCGGAGCGCCTCCTTTAAAATATCTTTCGTGCGCATATCCAGATGATTGGTCGGCTCATCGAGGATCAGCAAATTATAAGGCTCCAACAACAGCCGCACCATTGCCAAACGGGTACGCTCCCCGCCCGACAACACTTTCACTTTCTTATCCACATCTTCACCCGAAAACAGGAATGCGCCCAAAATATCCCGGATCTTTTTCCGGATCTCTCCTTCCGCCACCCGATCCACCGTATCGAGCACCGTGACCTCCGGGTCAAGCAGGTCTGCCTGATTTTGTGCGAAATAACCGATATTCACATTATATCCGATTTTTAAATCTCCCTCATAAGGAATTTCCCCCATAATCATTTTGACCAAAGTAGATTTACCCTCTCCGTTTTTCCCTACAAACGCCACCTTTTCCCCCCGGGTAATGTCCAAATCAATATCCTTCAACACCAAATGTTTTCCATAGGCTTTCGTCAATTCCCGTCCGCTCACCACTACATCCCCGGAACGCACGGCAGGCTGGAAACGGATGTTAATCCGGGTAGAATCCTCTTCCTCCACTTCGATTCGTTCCAATTTATCCAATTGCTTGATACGCGACTGCACTTGCACCGATTTCGTTGCCTTATACCGGAAACGCTCTATAAAATCTTCCGTATCTTTGATTTGCTTCTGCTGGTTCTGATAAGCCCTTAATTGCTGCTCGATGCGTTCTTTCCGCAACTCCTCGAATTTGGAATAAGGCACTTTGTAATCATACACTTTCCCCAGCGACACTTCTATCGTCCGGGTAGTCACATTATCCAAAAACGCCCGGTCGTGCGACACCAGCACCACCGCTCCCGGATAGCTTTGCAAAAAAGACTCCAGCCACGAAATCGACTCAATATCCAAATGGTTGGTCGGCTCATCGAGTAAAAAAATATCCGGTCTGGCCAGCAATATCTTCGCCAACTCGATCCGCATACGCCAACCACCGCTAAACTCCTCGCATTTCCGTTCGAAATCCTCCGGCTTAAAACCCAATCCCTTCAACACCACTTCCACTTCCCCGTCGATATTCCCTTCTCCCCGCATCAGCAACTGCTCCGTTTTATCGTGGATTTTATCCAGCAATTTCATATATCCCTCCGAATCATAATCCTCCCGTTCCGCCAGTTCGCAGTTCAGCCGTTCCACCTCGTCTTTCAGGGCAAACAGGTCTGCATAGGCTTTCTCCGCCTCTTTTCTCACCGAATTTCCGTCCACATACACCTTCGTTTGAGGCAGATAACCAATCTTAACCTCCGAAGACATCGAAATGCTTCCTTCCGAAGGCTGCTGCAACCCCGCCAACATTTTTAAGGTGGTGGATTTTCCCGCACCGTTTCGCCCCGTCAGGCCGATACGGTCTTTCTTATTAATCAGGAACGACACGGAATCCAACAAATAAAACCCACCGAAAATCACACTCACATTATTAACAGAGATCATATAGAAATAAAATTGAAAATCTACAATGTAAAATTAATGGGCACAAAGATACAAATCATTTGTCAATTCGTAAGTTATAGCAAAAGTTTTATCCCGATTCATCCCAGAATTAAAAAAACGGCTTTAAAATTTTATCGAACAAAAAATATCGTTTTCATTACCACCTTCACCCAAAAATGAAACCATTCCGTACAAAAAATAGAAAAACGGGAAATTGCTCCATCATAAAGACACGAATTGTATAGACCCATATTCCAATTTTACCCTCTTGAGCACACCCTCTTGCCTCACGGAAAGATCACAATATAAATTCCTCCGCTGGCATTATTAAATAAATCTTTTTATATTTGTTGAAACCATAAAAATAAACTTATTACCATTAAAACTTAAACCACATAACTTATGCCAAAAGGAGTTTACAGATTACCGCAAATCACGAACGAACCAGTAAAAACCTATGCTCCCGGATCTCCGGAACGGGCAGCCCTGAAAGCCAGAATCGAAGAGCTGAAAAACACGGTGGTCGATCTTCCGATGATTATCGGAGGTCAGGAAGTACGGACGGGAAAATTAAACGACATTCGCCCGCCTCACGACCACGCTCACCTGTTAGGCCACTATCATCAGGGAGACGCCACGCATGTGCAAATGGCTATCGATGCGGCTTTGAAAGCAAAACCGGCCTGGGAAAAAATGAACTGGGAAAGCCGGGCTGCGATATTCCTGAAAGCAGCCGAGCTGATCGCCGGGCCGTATCGCCAAACCCTGAACGCCGTGACCATGCTGGGACAATCCAAAAATGCCTTTCAGGCGGAGATCGATTGTGTATGTGAGTTGGCAGACTTCTACCGCTATAATGTGAAAAACATGTATGAAATCTATCACATGCAGCCCAACTCTTCTCCCGGCATCTGGGACAGGACAGTATGGCGGCCATTGGAAGGTTTCATTTTCGCCCTCACCCCGTTCAATTTCACGTCTATCGCCGGAAATTTACCGGGAGCTCCTGCCTTAATGGGTAATGTATGCGTATGGAAACCGTCGAAAACCGCCGTTTATTCCGCTTACGTCATTATGAAAATATTGCAGGAAGCCGGACTACCGGACGGAGTGATCAACCTTGTATACTGTTCCGGGCCGACAGCTTCCGATGTTATTTTCTCGCACCAAGAATTTGCAGGCATCCATTTCACCGGATCGACCGAAGTGTTCAACAACATTTGGACTACCATTGTTAAAAACATATCCTCCTATCGTTCCTATCCCCGGATTGTAGGGGAAACCGGAGGGAAAGACTACATTTTCGCCGATCCGACAGCTTCTCCGAAATCGGTGGCCACAGCAATGGTCCGGGGGGCTTTCGAATATCAGGGACAAAAATGTTCTGCCGCCTCACGGGCTTATATCCCGTCAAACCTCTGGGATGAAGTCAAAGCCTATATGGAAGCCGACCTTGCCGAAATCAAAATGGGGGGAATCGAAGATTTCCGTAATTTCATCAATGCTGTCATCGATGAAACGTCTTTCGACAAGCTGTCTAAAGCGATCGATAATGCCAAAGCCTCTTCCGATGCCGATGTCGTTTTAGGAGGAGGGCACGACAAATCCAAAGGCTATTTCATCCAGCCCACAGTGATTCAGGCATACAAACCGGACTACATCACCATGCGGGAAGAATTATTCGGTCCGGTATTGACTGTTTATGTTTACGAGCCCGACCAAGTGGAAGAAACACTCGACCTGCTCGACCAGGGGTCTGCCTACGCTTTGACGGGAGCTATTTTCTCGAATGACCGCAGCCACATCGAACACCTGACCGAACGTCTCACCCACACCGCCGGGAATTTCTATATCAACGACAAGCCGACAGGGGCTGTGGTCGACCAGCAACCTTTCGGCGGGGGACGGGCCTCCGGAACGAACGACAAAGCAGGCTCAGTTTTCAATCTGCTCCGTTGGGTTTCTCCGCAATGTATCAAAGAAACCTTTGTTCCGGCAACCGACTATATGTATCCTAATTTTCGGGAAGAATAACGCATTGATTGGTTCAACTCCATAAATCCCGCCCGCAAAGGAAACATCTTGTTATCCTTTGCGGGCATTTTTATGCAACAATTTTTATGTTGTTGAACATCCGGGCAGATATTTGAAACAAAAAATATTTAAATACTACTTTTCCTTATATCTTTGTGAGGTTAATATAAGGGCATCCCCTTTTCTCAAAATTACATTTATTTTACAATATGGCTGGAATTAAAAGCTTAGCCAAGGATACGGCAATTTACGGCATGAGCAGCATCGTGGGAAAATTCCTGAACTGGTGCTTAACCCCGCTCTACACTTACGTGCTGGTCACAGAGCAATACGGTATTTTCACCAATTTTTACGCTTTGACCGCCTTGATGCTGGTATTGCTGACCTATGGGATGGAAACCGGATTTTTCCGTTTCGCCAACGATTCGGACAAAGGCGACCCCCAAACCATATATTCCACTTGTATGGCATCGGTCGGGACAACCACCGTACTATTTATTGCCCTGGCTTCCCTTTTCCTAAACCCCATCGCCAATTTACTGGAATCAGGGCAACACCCCGAATATATCCTGATGCTGATTCTGATTATCAGCCTGGATGTTTTGGCAGCTCTGCCTTTCGCTTACCTGCGTTTTCAGAAACGCCCGCTACGCTTTGCTTTTCTTAAACTGTTAAACATAGCCCTGAACATCGGGTTCAACCTGTTTTTTCTGGTCGTTTGCCCAGTGATCCACCAATCGCATCCCGATTGGATTTCCTGGTTCTACCTTCCCGATTACGGAGTGGGGTATATTTTAGTGTCGAATGTTCTATCCTCCTTTATCCAGTTACTGACCTTAATACCGGAAATCGTCAGGATACGCTGGCGGTTCCGTTATAGCCTGCTGAAAGAAATCCTGCGCTATTCTTTCCCTTTGCTGGTGCTGGGACTGGCGGGCATGATGAATCAGAATCTCGACAAACTGATCTTCCCTTTTCTGTTCGACGACCACGACTATGCCATGAGCCAATTGGGAATCTACGGAGCCAACACCAAAATCGCCGTTGTTATGGTCATGTTTACCCAGGCCTTCCGCTATGCTTACGATCCCTTTATCTTTGCCCGGAGCAAAGGTGAAGATAAACGGACGACCTATGCTTTGGCGATGAAATTTTTTATCATCATCGACCTGCTGATCTTCTTAGGGGTGATGTTTTATCTCGACATCATCCGCTATTTCGTCAGCCCGGATTATTTTGCAGGCCTGAATATCGTGCCCATTGTGATGCTCGCCGACCTCTTTTCCGGAGTGTTTTTCAATTTGTCATTGTGGTATAAATTGACCGACCGGACGCAATGGGGCGTATATTTTTCCCTCATCGGCCTGGCTATCATCGTCACGATGAATGTATGCCTCGTGCCGCACTACGGCTATGTAGCCAGTGCATGGGCCGCTTTCACCTGCTATTTCGTGATGATGTTCCTCTCCTGGATTTTCGGGCAACGATACTATCCTATCCGTTATGACCTGAAAGGCATTGGAAAATATGTCGGCCTGGCATTGCTCCTCTACGGGATCGCAGCATGGGTTGAAATCGACAACCTTGCTTTACGCCTGGGATTCAGGACTATTCTGCTAATCGTATATGCAGTCTATCTGATTAAAAACGATTTGCCTTTACGGGAAATCCCCTACATAAACCGTTTTTTCAAAAACAACAAACATTAAGGCGATGAACTTCTCAGAACTATTCAGTCAATTCAAAAAATACCTCCGGGGTATTCTCGACCCCTCTTCCGACCGCGAAAGCGAAGCGGAAACCATAGCCAGCATCTGCAAAGGAATCGATTTCAGAGGCAGTAACCTCTGGGTTTTGATCTGCGCCATATTCATCGCTTCGCTCGGACTGAACGTAAATTCCACGGCCGTCATCATCGGCGCCATGCTGATCTCTCCCTTAATGGGACCGATCATGGGAATCGGGCTCGGATTGGGTATATACGATTTCGACCTGATTAAAAAATCGTTCCGCAACCTGGCCATCGCCACGGTATTCGGAATATTGACCTCCACCCTTTACTTTCTAATATCCCCGCTGAACGAAGCCCGTTCGGAACTGCTGGCACGTACCACCCCCACCATATACGACGTATTGATCGCCTTTTTCGGCGGCACGGTAGGCATCATCGCATCGAGCACCCGGTTAAAAGGAAACGTCATCCCCGGCGTAGCCATCGCCACCGCCTTAATGCCTCCTTTGTGTACGGCCGGTTTCGGGTTGGCAAGCGGTAATTTTTCTTATTTCTTCGGAGCTTTCTACCTATACATGATCAACTCCGTTTTCATTGCCTTTGCCACAACACTGGGAGTGAAACTGATGCACTTTTCCAAAAAATCTTTTGTCGATAAAGCCCGCGAAAAGAAAGTCCAACAAATCGTCTACACCATTCTTTTCGTCACGATGGTGCCCAGTGTGTACATCACCTATAACATGATCAAAACGAATATTTTCGTAACCAATGCCGATCGTTTCATTGCCAACGAAATCAATTTTCCCAACACCATTATTCTAAACAAGCACATCATGCCGGAAGGGCCACGCCGGGGAATCTCCGTATCGCTGGTCGGCAAAGAACTTCCGGAAGAATCCATCATCATGCTCCGGCAAAAAATGGAATCTTACGGGTTAAAAAATACGCCCCTGAACATCACCCAGGGATTCGGCGACAAAGAAGACGGTAAACCCCAGAACGAACTGAATAATCTGGTATTACAGGATTTCTACCGCCGCAGCCAGCAGGAAGCCTTACAGCGTACCACGGAAATAAACCGCTTAAAAGCACAGCTGGAAAACTACACGGCATACGATTCCACCACCATGGTACTCAGCCCCGAAGTGAAAATTTTATTCCCCTATATTCAATCCATAGCCGTATCCCGGATTATCCGTACCGATATAGACCGACAGGCTAACGACACACTGACGGTGGCCATTACGACTTATCGGCAGCAACCGGGAAAAGCAGACGAAGAACAGTTCAAACGCTGGCTCTCCGCCCGCCTGAACGTTTCCAGAGTAGAAATTATTGCAAACCGATAAAAATCAAACTTATGAAAGTACTGACATTTACGGCTCTCCTGCTTTCCATGACCTTTTGCATATCCAAAAGCCATGCCGCAAACGTGTCCGCTACCCCGAACGATTATCCTTTCCGGGATAAAAGCCTCCCTGTTGAAGAACGGGTAAACGATTTGGTGAAACGAATGACCTTAGAAGAAAAAATCGACCTGTTGGCAGGTTATGAGGATTTCTACCTTCATCCCTGCGAACGCTTGGGGATCCCGGCTTTCAAACTGGCTGACGGACCTTTGGGAGTGGCATCCTGGGGACTTTTCGGACAGGCAACGGCTTTCCCTTCCGCCCTGATGATAGCAGCTTCCTGGAATCGTGACCTGTCGGGCAAAACAGGTGCCATGTACGCACAGGAATGGCGTGCCAGAGGCATCCACTTTCTGCTTGCTCCGGGAGTTAATATATACCGGGCTTCGAAAGGCGCACGGAACTTTGAATATTTCGGAGAAGATCCATACCTGACCTCTTCTATGGTAGTTCCCTTCATCAAAGGAGTACAAGACGGAGGAGTAATCGCCACCGTCAAGCATTTTGCAGGCAACGATCAGGAATTCGACCGTTACACCGTCAGCACCGAAGTTTCCGAGAGGGCCTTGCGCGAAATTTACCTGCCTCCTTTTAAAGCCGCCGTACAACAGGCCGGCATAAAAGCTGTCATGACCGGCTACAATCCGGTAAACGGAGTTTATAACACGCAGAATAAACACCTCATCGATATATTAAAAAAAGAATGGGGTTTTCAGGGAATACTGATGTCCGACTGGGCTTGTACTTATTCTGCCGAAGAAGCAGCCAACAACGGGCTCGATCTGGAAATGGGAAGCAAATCCTGCTTTAACCGCGAACAACTGATTCCTTTGATCAAAGCGGGTAAAGTAAGCGAAGCCACCATCGACGACAAAGTAAAACGCGTATACAGGGCTTGTTTTTCGATGGGCTTTTTCGACCGTCCCCAACAAGACACGACGATTCCTCTTTACAACCCCGAAGCCAATCAAATGGCCCTGAAATCGGCGGAAGAAGGTATCGTCCTGCTCAAAAACGACCGAAACCTGCTGCCGTTACAGGCAGATAAAATAAAAACCATCGCCGTGATCGGGCCTACTGCGAATCCGGTTGTTATTTCCGACCGCGTGCACTCGAATTCAGGCATCGTTTACGGAGGAGGAGGAAGTTCCAAAGTAAATCCCTGGTACATCGTCACCGATCTCGACGGTATAAAGCACCGATTCGATAAAACCCGGGTTTTATACACGGAAGGCATTTCCAACCGATTCAAGTCGAGGTTGTTTTCCAATAGCCAGTTCATTGCCTCGGACGGACAGGACGGTTTAAAGGCATCCTACTACAAAGATACGATCGCTCCCGCCAACCTGGTGAAAGAACAAACGGACAAGCGGGTGAATAACCAATGGGGAGGGCGTCCTCACGGATTGCAGGAACTGGGCAACGATTATATGGTCTGCTGGGAAGGTACCATTCCGGCGGAACGCCAGGGAGAAATAATTGTCTTCGTGGATGCCCAGGGTAGCTATCGCTTATGGGTAAACGGGCAATTGAAACTCGATGCTTCCCGTTCACAATCGTTCGACTATCGTTATACCACCATCCCGGTAGAGGCAGGCAAAAATCCGCAAATCCGGCTGGAATATGGCAACCAGCGCAGTTATCCGGCAGAAATACGCCTGGGATACACCTATACGGATGCCGTTGACTATTCCGAAGCCCTGAAAATAGCCCGTCAGGCCGATGCGGTGGTTTTCTGTGCCGGGCTGGATGGCTCTATCGAATACGAAGGACGCGACCGTCCGTTCGAACTACCTTACGGGCAAGACATATTAATCCGGGAATTAACGGAAATCACCCCCAATCTGGTGGTCGTCCTGCATGCCGGGGGCGGAGTGGATATGTCCCCGTGGATCGACCGGGTTCCGGCCGTGCTGCACGCATTCTATCCCGGACAGGAGGGCGGAAACGCATTGGCCGCCCTGTTGGCGGGAGATGTAACCCCTTCGGCCAAATTGCCCTTCTCCATAGAGAAAAAATGGGAAGATTCCCCGGCCTATGGCAATTACGACGAAACCCGCAAAGAAAAGAAAATTTACTATAACGAAGGAGTTTTCACAGGCTATCGGGGCTATGACCATAAAGGCATCGCTCCCCTGTTCCCGTTCGGATTCGGTTTATCCTACACCCAGTTCAAATACGATGACCTGCACACCGACATCACGAATCCTAAAAAACAGGAAGTAAAAGTGTCCTTCCGAATCACGAACACCGGAAAACGGCAAGGCGCGGAAGTAGCGCAATTATACATCCGCGACGTGAAGTCGGCCGAGGAACGTCCTGTAAAAGAATTGAAAGGTTTTGAAAAAATAAACCTGGCTCCCGGCGAAAGCCGTACGGTTGAAATCCTGCTCGACGGCGATGCTTTCCGTTATTTCAACAGCAAAAAAAACACCTGGGTATTCGAGAAAGGGGAATTTGAAATTCTGGTCGGTTCCTCTTCCCGCGACATCCACCTCCGGCAAACGATAAAACTATAATTACAAACCTATAAATTTAAACTATGCGTAAATCAATCACTATTTTAATCGTTTTCACCTTATCGTGCATTTCCCTCTACGCGGGTGAAATCAAGGTACACCCCATCCCCCAAGAGGTAAAAGGGGGCAATCAGACCGTACAGGTAAAAGAAATCCGGTTAGTCGGCGGAGAACAGGCCGATCCGGAAGCCATAAAAAAGCTACAACAACTTTTTAAGATCAGCAACGACAAAAAAGCCTACCCGATTTACATCGGGGAAAAAGGCGATAAAGCCGTGAAAAAATATAACTCCCGCATTCCGGCAAAAGACGGAGGGTATTACCTGAACATCGGCAATGACCAAATGATCATTGCAGGAAACGAAGGCCGGGGAACATTCTATGCCCTGCAAACCCTGTCTCAATTACTGAAACAGCAGAAATTGCCCGTTGTGGAGATCACCGATTTCCCAAGTGTTCCTTACCGGGGCACCGTGGAGGGTTTCTATGGCCAGCCCTGGAGCCACCGCGACCGGATCAGCCAACTGGACTTCTATGGAGCCAATAAGCTGAACACTTATATCTATGGCCCGAAAGACGATCCTTTCCACAGCAGCCCGAACTGGCGTCAGCCCTATCCGGAAAAAGAAGCTGCACAAATCCGGGAATTGGCGGAAATCGCCAAAACCAACAAGGTGGATTTCGTATGGGCGATACATCCGGGGCAGGACATCAAATGGAACGATGAAGACCGTAAACTTTTATTAAATAAATTCGAATTGATGTATCAGCTCGGCGTACGCTCTTTCGCCATCTTCTTCGATGATATTTCCGGAGAAGGAACCGATCCGAACCGCCAGGCCGACCTGCTGAATTACCTGCATCAAAACTTTGTGAAAGTCAAAAAAGATGTCACACCGCTGATTATGTGCCCCACCCAATATAATAAAAGCTGGTCCGATCCCAAGCCGGGAACCTATCTCGACATTCTGGGCGATAAATTAGATCCTTCTATCCGTATCATGTGGACTGGCGACCGGGTGATTTCGGACATCACCACCGAGGGATTGCAATGGATTAATAAACGCCTGAAACGCGAAGCATATATTTGGTGGAATTTCCCGGTAAGCGACTATGTGCGTGACCATTTGCTGCTGGGACGTTCTTACGGACTCGATACGGCTGCCGGAAATCTGATGTCCGGTTTCGTTTCCAACCCGATGGACAAAGCCGAAGCATCTAAAATCGCTATATATAGCATTGCCGATTATGCGTGGAATACCCCCAAATACAATTCATATCAAAATTGGGAAGATGCTATCCGGAACATCATGCCGGTAACGGCGGAAGCTTTCCGTGTTTTTGCAGAACACAATTCCGACTTAGGGAAAAACGGACACGGTTACCGCCGCGAAGAATCGGTTGAGATCAAACCCGTGGCAGACCGTTTCTTAGCCGACCTGGCTCAAAAAGGGGAAGTCGATCCCAAAGATCTCGTCCGTCTGAAAATAGAATTCAATAAGATTGAAAAAGCTCCAGAAGTCATCCTCGCAGGTAACGAAAATCCGGCCCTGATCGATGAAATAAAGCCCTGGCTGACCCAATTCCAAATTTTAGGGCAAGCCGGACAGGCTTCTTTAAACCTGCTCCCGGCACTCAACCAGCAACAACCCGATTTGGTCAGTTGTTGGAATCAATACAGTAACCTGCTGAATCTTTACGCCCAAAAAGACAACATCAGCACCAAAAACAACCAGAATCCTTACCAACCGGGTATTAAAACCGGGTCACTGGTGATGCAGCCTCTGGTAGACGCCACGATGCTTTGGAATGCACAACAACTTTACAAGCACCTGAATCCGGGACAGGAGAAAAAGGGAAGCCAGATTCAAACCCAATCCCGTCTACTGACCAATATCGATCAACTGAAACAGGTTCAATTGCAAACGGCAGACCAAAACATCATCATCACCCCTTTGCTGGAAGTGGTGAAGATCAATGCCGGGCAACATTTTGCTATCGAACTTCCGCTGGTTGTGAACAAGGGAGCGATTCAAGCAAATCTGAATAACAAAGAAATAGCCGATTGGGGGAAAATGGAAATTTCAGAAGACGGAAACACCTGGCAAACCGTGGATTTCAACTTGAAAGGAACAAATTTCACCGCCAATTTCGAAAATCGTCCGGTAAAGATCGTGCGTTTCACGAATAGCGGAACTACCCCCCGGGAATTCCATTTACGGAAATTTATCCTGCAATCGGAACAGTTATCCGGTAAAGGCGGTAATTCCCTCACAGCCCTCGACGGCGACCTGAATACGTCGTTCGTGCTGGAAAATTCCCAGATATTTGCCAAAACAATCGACGGAGTTCCTGCACAGGTGACCATCCTCACGACTCCCGACCCGCAAACCAATCTTTCGGTATGGGCCATCGACAACCAGAATCGCAAGCAAAAACTCGGCAGGGTATTGACAGCCTTTGCTTCGTTTGATTTACCGACAAACACCGTCGCTATCGAGATCAACACCCCGTCGGCAATCCATATTCACGAAATCATCTGGAAATAATTCCTTTTTTCAACCACATAAAAAGCCCCCGAAAAATCGGGGGCTTTTTTTATATCCGATACAGTCCTTTTTCAATCACATCGGTTTCACCTTCACCTTAAAGATAACCGGATTCGCATCCTCATCCAATTTTTCAATCATTTCCACCATTTCCCGGTCGTATCTTTCCGGTTTTTCGGCAATCATTTTTTTCAGGTCGAATACCGGGACAGGAGTATAAAAATAATCCGCATCGGCAGCCATAAAATAATCAGGGATGATAGCATCCTCTTCCACAGCTCCCAAATTGATTCCTTTTTGCTTTTCCCGGTCATACAGCCAAAACGTGAATCTATCCCCTAAGCCCCCCATGAAAAACCAGTGTTTAGCCGTATGTTCGATACGCGCCAATGTAGCAATGTCCTCAACCCCCATCCCCTCCGGGCTCCCTTCCACTTTTTCCAGATGCCCGAGCTTATTAACCAACACATCGTTTTTCTGCTGATTATCATTCCCATAGTCCAGCACAAAAGCCGGGGCTATATCTAAAGCCGGACTGATCCGGAAAACCGTATCGTTATAATTGGCAAAACAATACACCGCAGAATCGAGCACGGAAAAAACATCCTTGGCACTGAAATAATCGGGAATATTTACATTTTTATCACAATAAACAAAAGTCTTCTCCACTTTTCCCAAACTATCCGCCACAATAAAACGGGGATAATACCTTCCTTTTTCCAGCTCTTCAGCAGGAGAGAATCCACAATAAAACACAAAATGCTTCGAATCGGGCATCACCGTAAAAGCAAAAGCCCTGTAATCCAACCCCGCATGCCGGATATATTCCCCGGTAAGCGCATCATAGCATATCAACTTCTGCAACTGGTCGTCATGCAAATAAAGGTAACGGTCTGCTCCGTCCACACTGATAGCATCGATATTCAAAAACTCTTTCGGTCCCCGTCCCTTTTGATGAATACGGTAGAGGAAACGACCTGCCATATCGAATTTCAATATCTGTCCGGCAGACCATATATAAAAGCCGGAAGAACGCTTAATGAGTTTAGGAATATACCCCACCAGGCAACTATCGTGCGTTTCCAAATGAATCAGCCCGGCAATTTCCAAAACGTCAGCCCGTTTTAAATCCGATTTTTCAGCCACCAAACGTACTTGTTCGAGCTCTCCTTTTTCCTTCTGCATCCTGCCCCCGCAAGCACCGCAAAGACTGCCTATCAACACCCATATTCCCGCAGCATACCCTAATTTTTTCCACATAACACATCGTTTATAATTACACATCATCATCGGGTTGATTCCGAAACACACAAATATATCGTTTTTTAACATCAATCAACAAAAGTTTAAATTAAAGTTTTTATTGCCCTCACGGTATAAGCATAAAAAAAGCCCTCTCCGCAGAGAGGGCTGAAACTATAATAAAATTCTTTATTCTTCGATAATAACGCGGAATCCCACATTAAACACTTTTTGCCAGGGATAGAAGGCTTTCCGGGTATTAGCCGTGGCAAATTTAGGACGGTCTATCCAGGAACCGCCACGCACCACTTTCTCCGTACCGGTGCCCTGCAATTTATCTTTATAAGGATAAGGCAGATAATCACTGTTCGTCCATTCTTCCACATTTCCATGAATGTCATATAATCCCCAGGGATTAGGCTTATATTTTCCAACTTCACAAACAATCATTTCGCCATCGTCCACCAAAGCGGCTTTCGGAAGATAGTCGTAAAATTTACGCCAGGGATCATTTTTAGACATCGGCTGCGGATTCACTCCCGTCACGGCCATGTTTGACAACTGTGCATCGGCCAGATTCTCATAAGAAGCAAAATCCGTGTTGTTATCGCCATACCAGAAATTATCGTCACTTCCTGCTTTGGCGGCCCATTCCCATTGCATTTCCGTGGGCAGGCTCATGCGAAGCCCGGTTCTCTCGCCCAGTTGCTTGCAATATTCCATCGCTTCCTCCCAGCTAACGCGGATAACAGGCTGCTGCGGTTTATTGGCAGGATACCCGGCTGTGGTATGGTCTTTCCAGAACTGTCCGATAATACGGCTGTTATGTTCCGGGAACAGGGCACAAAACTGCTCGTTCGTCACCTCGGTTTCGGCCATCCAGAAAGCCTTTTTCACTTCAGCCTTGAATGCGGGCGCATGGTCGCTTTCGCCAACATTAGAGCCCATCACAAATTTTCCGGCAGGAATCTTCACAAAAGTCATCTTCACCCCAGGAGCCACTTCGATCACTTTTTTCTCGGTATTTCCCTGCATCGCTTCGGCTTTCGCTGCATCGAACGGCCAGCCAGCCACTTTCACGTCTTTATACTTCACTTCCTTCACGGGCTTAGGCATCACAGGGGTGATCTCGCCTTTCCCTTTCAGGTAATCGGCATAGTCAGTCAGTTCTTTCCTCCAATCCACTCCCGAATGGCTATATTTATTCGCCAGCTCTATACGGCGGGCATACTGGTCGAAACCGTTGAAAGGAGTGATATTGTCAAACCTTCCGGCATCCGGCATATTCATATCCACCCAGGCATACAGGGTTTTCCATTCTTTATCCGTGAGTTCCACTCCATAATGCCCCTTTTTCAGCATACGGATCAATTCACTATTGGAAACATGATATTCATAAGGCTTCAGCACATACATTTCAGCTTCCGGCCCCTGACGGTAGAAATAAGGCATCAATGCTAGATAGCTGGACTCAAACTCCCGTTTAAAATCCGCCCAGTCCGTACAACTCTCTGTCCGCCCGCTCCTGAAATCAAGCGAAGGTTTGCTTTCATTGTGACAGGCCACACAAGCCCGGTCGAGAATAGGTTGTATTTCCAGATTGAACGTAAACGACCTCACTCCGCCTTCCGGCTCTTTGATTTTATGCGGGGCGATGGTAGAAGCCACCACCCGCTTCGGCATCGGAATCTGGTTCTGATCTTCGTGACAACCCACGCACGACACGGTTTCACCCGGCATGGAGGAAATCCAGCTACGCATCCATTGCACAGCACGTCCTTCCCCGTCGAGAGGCTGAATGGAAATCGGTGTATTGGCAGGCACTTTAAAGATTGCCGATCCATCCTTTTCCACAGGCACGGTACCCAGCAGCCGCTTAATATCCCAGCCAGCCTGTATTCCCTGTGCATAGTGGTCGGAAGGAGAATAATTATAAGCGAATTCGTAGGCAAAGATACGCAGTTCTTTCACCGTACCCCGGGGCACACCCGGCAAACCTTCACCTTCATACAAATCCTGAATAAAAATAGTCGATTCTTTATCGTCGAGATTCACCCGGTCCGGAATCACCGGAGGAGTCGGGCTTTTTCTTAAAGGAATAGGAGCAATCAAACCTTCTCCTTCGAATTCAGCCACCAAGGTCAGGTTATTGAAAACGTCCGTCAGGTAAATACCCCAAAGCGAAGAAGGGCTCAACTTAGCAGCCACTAAAAAGTATTTATCATCCAGCGGATAAGGTTTAATGAACTGCGGCCATACACCGTCCACCAACTGGTCTTTCACTTCCGGAATGATTTTCCGTCCTTTGAAAGGAATTTCCTGAATCACTCCTTTTTCTTCTTTACGCGATTTTGCCGGATCGAATAACATCAAACGACCGGAACGGGCAACCCCGTGGTGTCCGGAAATCACCCCGATAAAACGGCTTGTATTGCCCGGTAAAGGCTTCACGTCAAAAGTACTGTTAGGCCAGAAAGAACCACTGCCATACAAAGAACGGTTGTCCGTGCCGTCAGGATTCATGTGCATCACAATACGCGAAAAATAATGGGTTAAATCGGTATACTCCCAACGAATGTACATCAATCGTCCGTTATTCATCACCACCGGATTCCAGTTACCGTCCTGATCGAAAGTCAAACGGCGCAATTTCTTTTTTTCCGGATCGTATTGCACCAGATTGCACACGGCATCCCAGCCATTCACGCAAGGCACACCGTGGTACCCCATGTTGGAAGTGGCAACGATACGCCCGTCCGGCAAATAGTTACCGTCACAGAAATGCAAATCGGGCTCTTCCGAAACGATCATTTGTTTCAAATTCTTTCCGTCCACGCCCACCTGGTAAACCTGCCAGCGGTTTTTGTCGTCGGCCATCGTAAACAACAGGCGGTCGCCGTCCCAATGCAATTGCAAATCGGTTACGGAAGAAGTATTGGTCGGCTTGAAAATCGTGCGGCTCTTAATGTCTCCCCTCAAGTTCGACAACTCGCAGATTTCAGCGTCGAACCCGTATCTCCGGGCAGACGGCTGGCTCGACCAGTTATTATTTTGTGTTCCCAGCGAAGGAGCCATAGCCTTCCGGTCGTTAGCTCCCAAACGGTATCTTTCCACAACAATTTTATCGATGTCCAGCAAAGGATTTGCCAAAAGCATATCCCGTTTTGCCTTCACAATAGCTTTCGCTTTCTCCACAACTTCCGGCTTGCCGCTACCTATGTTTTTTACAACATCATCATAATTCGTTTCGATAAATTTCAGCTTTTCCCCATTTGCGGCAGCATCATAAGAAGGAACCTTTTTCATATCTTCAAAAGCATCCCGCAAAGCCTGCAAATTCACCCAAGCCAGTTGTTCTTCCAGATTCAGCACTTCTGCCGCTTTATCCAGCAATCCGAAATAAGCAACGATTTGTTCATCCACCGTTTTCAGGGCATCTGCTTTTTCAAGTTCCGCCGTAAAAATATCGTTGTTCTTTATTCGTTTAATGACATTTGCCACAGCGCGCCGTTCTACACTGGCATCCGGCGTTGCCAACCAAATATCGGGCGATACGTTGGCAAACGAAACAAAACGGGCAACCCGTGAGCCATACTCTTTTTGTAACTGTTCCACCACCGAACGTCCGGAGATATTCTGGACTTTAAAAACAACGCTACCACCTCCGGCTCCGTCATCAATCCCCACTTCCGTTTCGAATGTCTTATATTTTTTCCCCAACGCAAACATGATCTCACCGCTGGCATGGCACAAAATCCCGTGCTCGTATTTCTTTCCCGCGATACTCAACGCCTCATCACTCAGGTTTTTATTCCGCTTCACACTTCCCCAACCCGCTTTTTCATACACAGGCTTCAATTCGTCCAGCCACACCGTTTTACCGTCGGCGGTGGTTAAACGGGCATTTCCCCACACCCCGTGGTCGCTACCGTTTCCGTCGGGAGTTTCCCAGGTATAAAGCACCAGATGATCCAAACCGCTGACATCTACTTTCATCGGGGTTGCAGCCTGACCGCGCCGAACCACTTCGCTCTGCACCGGCATTTTATGCTTGACCAGTGCCTCCCGCAAAGTTGCTTTTGCATTTAATACAGCAGTTTCCCACGTTTGCGGAACTGGCTTCTTTTTTGTCTGACCGATAGCAGGAAACAACATACCTGCTAACAAGACCAACGACAAAGCAAATGTTGTGATTTTGTTTACCATACTATTTTTAATATTTATAAAATTGCCCAAAGAATGTGCAACAATATTACGCAACAAAACCTAATTATGCAAAAAAATAAAAACTCAATTTAAAAAAATTTATTTTTGCCGGGGAACCCACTTCAATTCCTCGATTCCGGCATCATGAGCCAGTTTCCGGGAAAGCATAAATAAATAATCCGACAGGCGGTTTACATATTTCATCACCAATTCCTCCACTGCGGCGTCCTGATTCAAATCCAGCATCCGGCGTTCCGCCCGGCGGCAAACGGTACGGGCAATGTGGCAAAATGAAACCGATTCATTTCCTCCCGGCAAAACAAAAAAACGGGAAGGAGGCACTTCCGCATCCATCCGGTCGATCGCCTTCTCCAAAACTTCAATATCCGCCTCCTCTACGCCCAAAGGCAAACGGGTTTGCCCATTGGGATCGGTGGCTAAATTTCCTCCCACATCGAACAGGCGCATCTGAATTTCAGCCAATTCCCCGGCAATTTCCGGACTCGTCACGAGCGAACGGATCATCCCGATATAACTGTTCAGCTCATCCACACTGCCGTAAGCCTCTAAACGGGCACTATTCTTAGGAACTCTTGTTCCTCCGATCAGTGAAGTCATGCCCCCGTCTCCTGTTTTAGTATAAATTTTCATATCCCTATCATTTATATTTCCGGATTTCTCAAATAATCAAATTATATTTCCCTTTCTGCAACTTTTCGTCGAACAACAGAATCCCATACCACATCATATCCAGACGTACCGTTGCTTTTTCCCCGGCTTGCCGCCACAAGCGGCCTGCCTGCCTGCTTTTATAAATATCGGTAATCACCACACATTTCCTTTTACCATGACAGGCAAACAATTCCCCCCGTTCCAGTTCATCCGGGAGATATTGCTGAAATCCCCGCCCCAGATAAATGAAATCGACCTCAGGAGACAGCCTGCCGCCGTTGATCTGTATTTCAGCCCCCGGAACCATCGCTCTTAAATAATTTCCGGTCCGGGGAGCTTCCACACCGAAACAAGCCAGCGAATGCACATCCAAATAGCGGGTCAGGCGGGACAATAGGCGAAAAACTTTTTTTTCATGATGCCCCAAGCCATCTTTTTTTTCCAAACTCACCGGATATGTGTATTGCTTCTCTTTATCCCGGATCACGTTCAGGATCAGATTAAACATAAAAGGAGAGTGCACACCGAATCCCCTCTTATGCCTGAACCTTACTGCATGCTTAATTCTTTCTTTCAGATAACTCATAATAAAAACAAGTCCTACAAATCGTCCCCGCCGGAGCACTTCGTCCGTCCGGCAAGCATTTTAAAACGAAAATAAAAAAAATATACGAGGTTGTATCGTCCGGTCTGGAATTAATTTTTAATTTCGTTATTCAAAATAGGAAATACGGAAATTAAGGATAAAACAGAGCATAACAAACAGGTTTCATTTCGAAGACTGTTACTCATGGGAAAACCATTTAAATGGAATTATCGGGATTAAATATAAAATTCCTGCCGGGTGTAGGCGAGAAAAAAGCGGCTGTACTTTATGAGGAACTCCAGGTGCAGAGCTACGAGGATATGTTATACCATGTCCCGTTCAAATATATCGACCGCTCGAAAATCTATACTATTGCCGAACTGAACGGTCATTTACCCTATATCCAGATCAAAGCCCGTATCCGTGATTTAAAAACCGTAGGCGAAGGCAAGGCCACCCGGATGACCGCGATTGCCTATGACGAAACCGGAACGCTGGAATTGGTGTGGTTCAAAGGGTTTAAATATCTGACAAACCAAATCGATGCCGACAAAGATTATCTGATTTTCGGACAGCCTTCGGAATTCAACCACAAGCTAAATATTGTCCATCCGGAGATCGACCCGTTTGAAAAAGCCTCCCACCTGCTGATCGGCTTTCAGGCGATCTACCCCACCACGGAAAAGATGAAAAAATCTTTTCTGAACTCAAAGGCGATCGGCAAAATTCAGGAAACGATATTTAAAACCCTCAACGGGAAAATCTCGGAAACCCTTCCGGCCTGGTTTATCCAGCAACATAAGCTCATGTTCCTGCATGATGCATTATACAATATACATTTCCCCGGCTCTCCGGATTTGTTGCGAAAAGCGATTTTCCGGCTGAAATTTGAGGAACTGTTCTATATTCAGCTAAATATATTAAAGCTGAAATACAAGCGGAAAACCTATTTTAAAGGCCATCCGTTCCAGGTTGTAGGCGATTATTTCAATGCTTTTTACCACCATCACCTTCCTTTTGAACTGACCGAAGCACAAAAACGGGTGATCCGGGAAGTCCGGCAAGATTGCGGAACGGGAAAACAAATGAACAGGCTTCTCCAGGGGGATGTAGGGAGCGGAAAAACATTGGTAGCGGTGATGTGCATGCTGATCGCTCTGGACAATTGTTACCAAACCTGCCTCATGGCTCCTACCGAAATTCTCGCCACACAGCATTATGCCACCGTATCGGAAATGTTGAAAGAAATGGGGATTACCGTCGCCCTGCTGACCGGATCGACCAAAAAGAAAGAACGGGAAGAAATACACCGGGGCTTACAGGACGGAAGTCTCCAAATCCTTATCGGGACCCATGCCCTCCTCGAAGATGTAGTGACCTTTAAAAATATCGGCTTAGTGATTATCGACGAACAGCACCGTTTCGGGGTTGCCCAGCGGGCAAAGCTATGGAACAAAAACATCATCCCTCCCCACGTGCTCGTGATGACCGCCACCCCGATCCCCCGCACACTCGCCATGACGCTTTACGGCGACCTGGACGTATCGGTGATCGACCAGTTGCCGCCGGGCAGAAAGCCGATCACCACCTTTCATGCCTTTGAGAAAAAACGGACGGACGTATTCCGGTTTATCGAAAAAGAACTGGAAAAAGGCAGGCAGGCTTACGTGGTATATCCCCTCATCCGGGAATCGGAAAAAATGGATTTCAGAAATCTGGAAGAAGGTTTTGAAATGATCAACAACTATTTTCTTCCCAAAGGCTATAAAACAGGCATCGTCCACGGTAAACTAAAGCCTGCGGAAAAAGATGCGGAAATGCAGCGTTTTGTTCAGGCGGAAACCCGGATACTGGTGGCCACCACCGTGATCGAAGTAGGCGTAAACGTTCCGAATGCCTCGATCATGGTAATCGAAAGCGCGGAACGTTTCGGCTTATCCCAGCTCCACCAGCTGAGAGGACGGGTAGGCCGGGGAGCCGATCAATCTTATTGCGTCCTGATGACTTCTTATAAGATTTCCAATGAATCGCGCAAACGGATCGATACGATGACCGGAACAAACGATGGTTTCGAGATTGCCGAAGCCGACCTGAAACTCCGAGGGCCGGGCGACCTCGAAGGCACACAGCAAAGCGGACTGACTTGCAGTTTAAAGATTGCCAATCTGGGAAAAGACGGATTGCTTCTCAATGAAGCTTCACGGATTGCCAATACGATTCTGGCTGACGACCCCGACCTTGCCAAAGAAGAAAACCAACTTTTCGCCACCCAAATCAAACGGCTTTTCAAAACCCGTATCAACTGGAGGTTTATCAGTTAAAATATCGTCATTTCCTCTGTGCTTGGCGGCGACCGTCGTTTCTATTGCTCACACCCCACCTAAACCGGGTTGGTACCTCCCCAAAGGACAAAAGTTCCATTAAAAGATAAGCCGGCAGACACCGGACTTATCTTATAACCTAAGGCTCATCGCAACAAACACCGGAAGCCTTCCGGCAAGGGCATTTCAGGCGGCCCTCCGGTTGCTCCTTCTATTCTCACTATAAAGCAACGTTCCACCCGGACGCAGGAATCGTTAATCCAATGCCTGTGCTTTCACCACCCTGATCCCATACTCCGTATAATCGTCGATGATTTCCAAAAGAGCTTTTAAATGTCCGGCCTGCATGTGATCGTTCCAGGTTTCCACCGTTTTCCAGGTCTCGTGAAACATAAAATTCCGGGCATCTTCCCGGTCACGATGCAATTCATAGTGTAAACAACCGTTTTCAGCCAATGTAGGCTCAATCAGGTTTTCCAAAATCTTTTGCCATTCCTTCTCTTTTCCCGCTTTCGCCCGGTTGTAAGCGAAAAGCACCAAAGCTTCCTTATCGATCACGGGAGCCGGAGCCAGCGAACGTTCCAACCGGAACATCGTAGGCTCGCCATCCAAAAGGGCATCCGCCCCAGCAAAGAAATTTTTGATATGAGAGCTTTCCATGTGCTTTTCCCATAATTCCTGACTTGCCCAGGTTTCGTGAAAAATAAAATTTTGGGAATCGTCCCGGTCCACATAAAGGTGATAGGTTACCGAGCCTTCTTCTGCCCGGGTCTTATCCATCAACGACAACAAAGCCTGTTTCAGATCGTCGATTTTCTCTTTTCTTGCCCGTAGTGTAGCCACTAAAGTCAATTGTTTTGCTGTTTGCTCATTGAAATACATACTCATTTCTTAAATTGTTATTTTACTTTCAAAAGTAATATCTTTTCAGAAAAAGCCAACTGTTTACAGGCAATGAACAAAAAAATCAGCATGGGCTTTTTCCCCCACCGGGTAACACTCCTTTTCTTTATTTTCAGGGAATGCAATTTCTCTCCCTGCATCCAGAAATAGTTCCCTTCCCCTCTGATAATTTCTGAAAACAGAGTTTTACCACTTACCCGGTACACATAAAAAATGCCGGAGAAAATCTCCGGCACTTCATTTATTTTCATCGAGCTTATCTGGCAGCCATCACCTGTTCTTCAATCTGATTGATTGAATTTACGTCGAAAGCCAAAGTTTTATTGTTCGGCAAATAAGTAAATACGGTATTATCCTTCATATCTACCACTTTCACTTTGCTTTCCCCGTCCATCTGATACCAAGCTTTTTCTTTCGGGAAATATTTGAAATCCACTTTCATATCGCTATCGTGCATAGCAATAGTAAGGCTGTTCCGGCTTTTAATCACTTTATACAACTGTCCGTCGCGTAAAATGTTAGATTCTTCCACATCCCCGGCTTTCATTGCAATAGGATTATTTCCTCCCCAAAATTCGATAGAGTTAAAAATCAAGCCGTCACCCAACACGCATAATTCGTAAGCAGGCAGGATGCACAAACCTAAAAATACCAACTCGTTAACAAATTTTTTCTGAGATACCTGACCGTTCCAGTCATGCAACTTAGAAGTCAGGGCAAACGGTCCGTAACACCCGGTCATAGCTACGGATGTAGAAGCAATCAAAGCAATTGCGATCGTCTTTGTAAACATTTTTTTCATCTTCTTTCTGTTTTGATTAATAAATTAAATATACTCAAACTTCAATATTTGAAACCAGTACGGGAAAAGACAGTAATCCTTTACATTTATACTGAATTCAAACAACTTTGTTATCCTTCCATAAAAAGAAAAAGATCCTCTCTACACCGCTTTTTCATCCCTATACCTACACCTAAAATATCATAATGCTGCCCGGAGGATTCTATCTTCCTGATAAACAACAACAATTACGTACATTTATTATGGGATAAAAATACAAATTTTATAAACAAATCAAAATATTGTTATTCAAAAAATTGACACAAAAAATTCTCGTCTTCTACTTACCAAATTAAACGTACATATATTTTATGCCATAAATATCTAACAGAAAAATAGTTAATGTAAAATCAAACAAAACTTACAAACAACTATAAAACAAACATTTATAATCACTTAATTTTTAAAGAAATGAAAAAGTATCTATTATTAATCATCGTTGCCGGAGCCATGACTTCCTGCTCATTAGTGAAATCTTATTCTTCTAAAACAGCAGAAATAACGCCTAACGTAGACTGTAAAGTGACAGAAGCGGAATTAAACATCGGTTCTCAAAAGTCAAACGGCACCTGCCTCCGCCAAAAAGGACTCAGTTTTAAAGAAATGCAAGCCAACGCCATTGCGAACGCTTTAGAGAAAACCCAAGGAGACGTACTCGTCGAGCCCAGATTTATATATGAAAGAAAACGCAGCGGCAAAATAAAAACAGTCTACGTAACGGGCTATCCGGCCACCTATAAGAATTTCACCCCGGTCAGCATAACTACATCCTCTAAATAACCTCAAACAATAGCCTATATAGAAACAAAATCAATAAAAATATCTTCAGTGTGCAACCTTCATCATTAACAGTAAGACAAAAAACATGAAAACATATCATTACATTCTTCTTCTCTCCGTGCTTTTAGCTTCATGCGGAACGCTAAAAAAGTACGATAGCAAAGCCGTCTCCATAGATTGCAGCGTTATACAATGTCCCACCATAGCAGAGCTGGACGTTCAAAAGAACAGTATATCGGGCAGTGCGGAATGGCAGGAAAAATGGTTCACCAGGTCTATTCCCCTTTCCGTGCGCAAAGGAAACCTGATTGCAGAACTGATCTTGCAAGCAAAAGCCGATGTCCTCGTCGAGCCGCGTTTTACTTTTGAACAAGGACAAGCAGGCAGAAACAGCCGGAAACTGACCGTAACAGGTTATCCGGCCACCTTCAAGAATTTCCGTTCCGCCACTCCGGCCGATTTTGAGTTACTAAAATCAGCAGAGCTTTCACAGGATATACAGCTAACCACCCGGTACAAAATGAAAGACCTGAAAAGAGGAATCACCCTCCCTAAACCCAAAACATGGTTACCTAAAAAATAACATCACCACCCGGAACAACACCCCCCGGAATGTAAGCAACATTCCGGGGGGTTATCTTGTAAAGGAACTCTTCCTTTATTTTTTCTTATAAAACTTATGCGGCCGAATCATCAGTTCGGGTTTCAGGAGTTCGTCCAATTCCGCCTTTGTCAGCAAACCCTCTTCCAAAACCAAATCGTATACACTGCGATTCTCCTTTAAAGCCCGTTTGGCGATGCGGGAAGAATTTTCATAGCCCAAAGTGGGATTCAACGCCGTTACGATTCCAATGCTGTTCAGCACCATTTCCCGGCAATGTTCTTCGTTCGCCGTGATACCGTCGATACACAGCACCCTCAAACGCTCCATTCCCTTTTGTAACATCTTAATAGAGCTGAATATGGCATGCACCATGATTGGTTCCATCACATTCAACTGCAATTGCCCGGCTTCTGCGGCAAATGTCACGGTCAGATCGTTACCGATGATGCGGTAGCAAATCTGGTTCACCACTTCGGGAATCACCGGATTCACTTTACCCGGCATAATTGAAGATCCCGGCTGCATGGGCGGCAGGTTAATTTCGTTCAATCCGCAACGCGGGCCGCTGGACAGCAAACGCAGATCGTTGCAAA
Source organism: uncultured Odoribacter sp. (assembly GCA_900541415.1). Classification (GTDB taxonomy): domain Bacteria; phylum Bacteroidota; class Bacteroidia; order Bacteroidales; family Marinifilaceae; genus Odoribacter. The sequence goes on from UQJP01000007.1 coordinate 77,899, forward strand.
TTTTAGAAAGCTTCACAGCCATACGTTTTAAAGCGGAAGAATACATCACCGAAGACCCGGCATCGGGAGTAGCTTCGATCAGGTTAGAAGCCAGCACAAATTCCTGTCCGGTAATGATCCGCAGATTTTTAATACATTTCGCAGAATATTCAGGTTCGGAATTGATCCCTGTTCCAATGGCGGTCGCTCCCATGTTCACTTCCAGAAACAATTTCGCCATTTGATTCAAACGGTCGATCTCCTCCTCCAAAGTCGCGGCAAACGCCTCAAATTCCTGTCCCAATGTCATAGGCACGGCATCCTGTAACTGGGTGCGCCCCATTTTCAGCACATCCTTAAACTCAATGCCTTTGGCGCGGAACGCATGAATCAATAATTTCAATTCCGCGATCAATTCTTCATTCATAAAAATAAACGCCAGCTTAAAAGAAGTGGGATAAGCGTCATTGGTCGATTGCGACAAATTCACATCGTTATTCGGATGGCAATACTGATATTCTCCCTTCTGGTGTCCCATAAGCTCGAGAGCGCGGTTAGCCACCACCTCGTTTATATTCATATTAGTTGAAGTCCCTGCACCTCCCTGCACCAAATCCACCGGAAACTGATCGGCAAGCTTTCCGTCGATAATTTCCTCACAAGCCTTTGTAATAGCCTCTGCCTTGTCCTCCGGCAATATATCCAGCTCGCGGTTTGCTTTGGCAGCAGCCCATTTCACCATAGCCAGCGCCTTCACATAGTTCGGATAATCCCCGATGGTGATCCCGCTGATATTGTGAAAATTTTCAATTCCCCTTAAAGTCTGAATTCCATAATAAGCATCTGCCGGAACTTCTTTTTCTCCTAACAGATCGTGTTCCATACGTGTTTTCATAATATTGCCCATTTAATTCTTTTTGATACGCCTGACCGAAAGCCAATGTTTCAAGTTGTTTCAATTATCAAGCAAAAGCGGTCTTTTTAACTGTATTCTTTAACCTATATCTTAAAAATACCAACCATTCAGGTTACGAACTATCCAAAGATAAAAAAGAAAACAGGATTAAACGCAACAAATCTTTCAAGAAAAATTCACCGGATCGCCGGGGCAATTGCAAGAATAACAACCACCTGCGCAAACGATAACGAAATTTTAACACAAATAACCTTTCTTTAGGCAGGAAAAGCCGCAAATGTCCCCCGTTTTCAAGCCACCACCACACGATTCCGTTCCACAAAACAGAGGTTTAAAAACAAAAATGGAAAAGCAATCTTAACGGATCACTTTTCCACGATAGATCAGGCGGGACGCGCCCCCTGTTTATTTATTCCTGCTTCCCGGAAAGCGGGAGCATTACATTTCCGGCTCGGCTTCTTCGTCTTCTTTTTTCAACGGCTTTAAATTAGCAGGGATTTCTTCCTCACCTTCCGAAAAATAAGGAAATACATCCATAAACTGCGTATCGGCCACATTGCAGATCTCATAAGGAACGACAAACGTGGAAAGGCTTTTTTCCAGATTTTCCAATGCACGGTTTATGTTCGCAGCCGCCACCAAATAATACTGGTAGCTGGATTTTTCCTTACCGCTTACCTCGTCGGCATCGATAATAGCGATTTTTGCCTTATACCAGCGATCGTCCGTTTCATCGTCCGACGGAACCAACTCTGTTATATTCGATTTTTTTAAGCTGCTGATATAATAATCGCCTTTAATCACCGATTCCATTTCGTGCATGATACGGCTTTCCGCCTCTGTATACGACAATGCGTCCAACAGATAAGCTTCATTCACCTTTTTCTCTCTCCCGTCTTCATTCACCTTTACATATTTCACCTTCGCTTCAAACCAGTTTGCTGTCATTTCAATCTTTTGTTTTAGTCATTTATAATAGTCACACGTCTCACACCCACACAGTTACCTCTCTATCCCCGCACTGTCCAGGCATAGCAAAGATAATACAAATATCAGCTTTACGCACCGCATTTCCACCTAAAATCACAGGAAGGTAAGCTCCAATCTTCCTGGAATCTTACCTTCCTGCTATGTTATTCTCCGCTCCCCGGGAACAATTTCAATTTTCCCGCCGCACGATTCTTATCCGGCGCAAGAATATCGATTTTCTCTCCCCTTTTCCTATTTTTCACCGGAACAACAGGCTTATGCCTGCCCTTTAGGCTCAATATCGATCGGGAACATCTGTCCGGCAGGCCCTCCTTCCGGCATACGGATCGTGCCGTTGCTCTGCTCGAATTTACGGATATTGTCTTGCAACGCCAGCATAAGGCGTTTTGCATGTTCGGGGGTCAATATGATCCTGCTCTTCACTTCCGCTTTGGGGACTCCAGGCATAATCCGCACAAAATCCACAATAAATTCTGAAGTAGAATGAGAAATAATAGCCAGATTGGCATAAGTTCCCTGAGCCACCTCGTGGTTCAACTCTATGTCTAATTGTTGTTTTTCTTCCATTTTATTTCTTATTATCATTTGAACAAAAATAGGGAATTTTTAGTCAATCCAGAACAACATATTTCAATACTTTATAAAATTCCTCATTTTTTCAAAAGACAGGCATCCCCCCTTTTCCGATTATTTCCTGAAAGGGAAAACAGCAGAAATATTTCCAACTTCCCCGGTATGTCCCAACTGCCACACCACACGGTTGCGTTCATCGACCTCCAAGAGCCTGGGTTGCATTTTATCCCTGCTATGACCGTTCCAATTCGCCACCAACCTGTGCCCGTTTGCATAAGGGCACACTTCCGCCACGAAAAGCAAAGAAATTCCCGGAAGACTATCGGAATGAACCGTATGGACAACCGTTCCCCGCCGGGAATCGATTTCCACCCATTTATGAGCATCGCCGCAGCCGACCAGCCAAATTCCCCCACGCAACAACTTCACGGAAAACAAATTTCCTCCGGCTTTCACCCGTTTCAAAATTTTTCCTTCCCGGTTTATTTCCACCACATCCCCGCACCCAAAAAGCGGGATAATATATGTATTTCGTTTCGTTTTAAGTATCTGCCGGAATTGATTATGCACCCTGCTGATTCCGGTTTCGAACGTAAATTCGTCCGTCACGTCCCCTTTCGCGTCCAATTCGACAATACGGGCCGGATTCCCGCATATTCCCAGCAGGTAGTGTCCCCGGGAAAGTTCTGTTGCGGTGAACAGCTCCTCGCCCGCACCCACCTTATAATCCCAAACAACCTTTTGCTCCCAGGTCACCAATCGGGCACCTCCGGTATAGGCATACAAAATCTCATTTCCCCGGGTCAACTCCACATCGTTGCAATCGTCCCCACGGTTCAGGTAATGCACCCATTCCAACTGCCGGGTTTGCTTATCCATCACAGCTATCCTATCCCATCCGCATCCGGCAATCAAAATTTTTTCCGCCTTATTTTTCCCGGCAGGCTTTCCCTGTGCCCGGGGCACACAAAATCCACTCCCTAAACAAAGGGCGACACAAAAAAACAACCACCTCATGCCTATTCCTCCATGATAACCCGGAAGCCCACGTTAAACACCTTCTGATAGTCCCGGTAAGGCTGCCGGAAAGAAGAAGTTGCGCGGAACGGACGGTCATACCACGACCCGCCCCGGGTAACCCGCATTCCTTTCGCTTCCAAATCATTCCGCCCGTCATTGTCCCGGTAAGGATAAGGGGCATAAGCCGAACGCGTCCACTCCGCCACATTACCGTGCATATCGTATAAATCCCAGGGATTGGGACGGTAACGCCCCACAGGCTCCGAAACAAAACCGCCGTCGTCATACAGGGTGTCCCGGGGAATCCAGTCGTCGTACTGATTCGGACGATCCAGTATTTTCGCACTCTCATAGAATTTAAACGCCGTACACGCTGCAAAATCCCTCAAACGAATATCGCCCAGATTGGCAAAATAAGAAAAATCACTTCCCGCTTCCCCGAAATAGAAAGGGGTTGCACTACCTGCCCGGCAGGCCCATTCCCATTGCGCCTCCGTAGGCAAAGTAAACTTCTTTCCCGTTTTTTCAGATAGCCAGGCACAAAACGCCATGGCCTCCTGCCAGGAAATACGCACCACGGGCTGTTCCGGCTTGTTTAGGGAATAGCCCTTTCTTCCGAACTGGTAGCCGTGGCGATGTTCTTCCCGGCTATCGTGCTCCGGATCGAACAAAGCATAGAGCTCGTTCGTCACCTCGAAACGCGCCATCCAGAAAGGTTTCTCGATCTCCGTACGGGTCACGGGCATTTCATCCGCAGCACGTCCGCTCCCCATTAAAAACTCTCCGGCAGGGATTTTCACCAATTGTATCGACAATTTATCACCGACGGGAATTTCCATCTGGTAGTTCCGGTTACCCCCCATTTGCCTGTTATGTGCCCCGTAGGCCTGATTCACTCCTCCCACAGGATTATAGAAAGGCCAGCCGGATAATTGTTTCTCACCCGCATCCACGCTCTGTGCGGCAGGAAGCTCCGCCACAATATCCGTTTTCAACTCAGGTAAATACTCATAATCGATTTCCGGAGCACCCAGCATTTCGGCATACGCCTTTTTCAATTCCACCCACTTCCGGGCTTTATCATATTCCGGAATATCGGAACGCCGCCCGTGAAAAGGAGCATTGAAATCAATCCAGCAGGCCAAACGTTCTATTTCCTCCGGAGAAAGCCTGACATTGTGATGCCCTTTGTTCAGCATCCGCATCAACTCCGTTTGGTCGGCATGTACATCCATCGGCACAAGCATGTGAATGTCGCTTTCGATTCCCGGACGGCGCACATAGCGGTGCAGATTGGCATACGACAGCGTGAAATGTCCGCCATAGCTCGTCCCCGCCCTTCCGGAAATACCGGATCGCCAATCTTTTATCCAACGGTCGCCCTTCAGGTAAGGAAGTTCCGGATGATTCTCATTGTGGCAGGCCACACAGGCCCGATCCAACACGGGCTGCACCTCATGCCGGAAACTAAAACCACGCTCTTTCCCCAACCACGGTTTTATAGGCTGCGGCTGTTTCCTGGAAGCGATCCGCACCTGCGGCTGAGGCACGCTCCTGCGGTCTTCGTGGCATCCCAGGCACGATAAAGTTTCGCCCGGCATAGCGGTGAACCAGCTACGCATCAATTGCAGCGCCTTCCCCTCCTCGTCCAGCGGCTGTATGAATATCGGGACATTGGCAGGCACGGAAAACATCACCGAACCGTCTTCTTCCACATCCACCGTTCCCAGTATCCGCTTAATATCCCAGGGACCATCCATCCCGATTGTTCCCAGCAAGCCCCCCTGCGTGTAAGGACTGAAATGATAAGAACCTATCCTCAGTTTTTTTACCGCCCCTTTGGGAATACCTTTCAAGCCGTCGCCGAAATATACATCCTGTAAATAGATGGTAGCCTGCTTTTCTCCCTCGACAACACGATTAGGAATGACCGGAGGAAGTTTCCGGGCTTCAAGCACCTGCGGCTCCAATAGGGCACACCCCTCCTCTTCTGAAATCAGTGTCATATTATTGAACACATCCACCAAATACAATCCCCACAAAGAAGCCGGAGTGAGTTTGGCCGAAACCAAAAAATAAGTGTCGTTCAACGGATAAGGATGCAGGAACTGCGGCCATATCCCGTCGGGCAACCGATCCCTCACCACAGGTAATACTTTTTCTCCCCGCCGGGGTATTTCCGCCACAACTCCGTCCGCCTCTTTATTACCGACAACCGGATCGAACACCATCAAACGCCCGCTACGCGACACGCTGTGATGTCCTCCCACAACTCCGACAAACGCACTTCCCTTGCCGGGAATCGGACGGGCACCGAAAAGAGCCGTAGGAAAATAAGAATTCGAACCATAGAGAGCCTGTTGCGTCGTGCCGTCAGGATTCATGGTAAATATAATACGCGAGTTCGAATGGGGAATATCCGCATACTCCCAGCGCTGATACATCACCTGTCCGTTATTGGTGATCACGGGTTCCCAATTGCTGTCCTGGTCATAGGTCAACTGGCGGGTTTTCCCCGTTTCCGGATCGAAAAGAAACAAGCCGCACATCTTATTGCCGCCATTCGTACAAGGCAAACCTAAAAATGTAGCTGTCGCACAAAATATGATTTTACCGTCCGGTGTATAGCACCCGTCAAAACTGTCAAAATCCTTGTAGCTTTCAGGGGTTACCTGCCGGGTTTCTCCGGTTTTCAAATTCAATTCGAACAAATGCCAGCGATCGTTCGTCCCGATAGAAGAATATAACACCTTCTCCCCGTCAAAATGTACCTCCGGGTCGGAAACAATCGTCCCCTCTTCCGGCTTATAAAGCACCCGGGTACTCCATTTTCCCGATTTACATGCCAATTCAATGAACTCATTGTCCCATCCTTTACGCGGATTCCCGATCTCCGAATTATTTTGGAAATTCGAAGGAGCAACCCCCAGAGAACCGCTCATGTTCCGGCGGGCACGATCCCCGAAATGCCTCCGGGTAGCCATGATCCTCTTATCACGCAACAAAGGATTTGCCAAAAGCATGTCCTGAGCCGTTTCAAACACCTTGTTCAAGCGTTCTCCGGCTTCCCGGTTTCCACTATATAATTCCCGGCGGGCAGCTTGTATCTCCTGCCCGAAGCCGAGCATAAACTTTTCATACCGGGCCGCCTCGAAACCGGGTATTTTTTTCATATCGGCATAAGCCAATTTCACGGCTTCCACATCGAAAAAACATAATTTTTCCTGTATTTCCAACACCCGGGCTACCTCCTGGAATAAATTCAAATAAGCCTTCATCCGAATTTCAGACGAACGTTCCCTACCGATTTTTTCCAGTTTTTCCAGGAAAAAAGCAGGTTCATCCAACTGCCTGATGAGTTTTTCCGCAATTTCCTGTTCGATGCGGGCATCAGACGTCCCCAGCCACTCATCGGCAGCAACGCCTGCCAGCTCCAAAACAGCATGGGTCTCCACAGGATATTCTTGTTTCAGGCCATCGAGCAAAGTACGGCTGGAAAAACGGTTGACCTGGAAAACCACACTCCCGGCGGTAGCGACATCGTCGATACCGATCACCGCTTCCAGCTTTTTAAATTGCTTGTCCAAGGCAAAATGCAACTCTCCGGGAGCATGTACGGCAATCCCCCTATCGTAGACTTTTCCCCTTAATTTTATTTTTCCGCCTACCACACTACGGTTTCTGCTCACACGCCCATACCCGGCCTTTTCATATTCGGTTTTCAATTCATCCAGCCAAACCGTTTTACCCTGTATATCCGTCAAACGGGCATCCGCCCATTCCGACTGGTCATAGGAATTACCGTCCCCAGCATCCAATGTATACAGAATAAGATCGTCCCAACCCGTTACGTCGATAGATATTTTTACCACCGGCATATCAGGTTTCAGGACTTGCGACCGGAACGCCACACCCCCCTGCCTGTTCATCTTTTGGGCACTACGTTTTGCGGCGGCCACCGCTTCCGCCCATCCCAAAGATTTCTCGCTTTTTGCCAAACAAGAAACACTTTGCCCCGTTATCAGGAAGAAGCATAACATGCTCCCCAGGATTTTAGTAAACAGATTCATGATCGTTTATTTTATAGTTTATCATTTTTTCAGGTCTGTATTCACTCCCGGATATATCCCATAATATCGGATATTTTACGGGTCGTGGCAAGCAGCTTCGGAACAACCTGCCCAATCACGTCAGCATCGAAACGCCCGGTAGGCCCGGAAACCCAGATCGCCCCGCAAGGATTGGAAGTATAATTGAAAATCGGAGCGCCCACACAGGCAACACCTTTCAATTGTTCCTCCGCATCTATCGCATACCCCGATTGCCGCACTTTTCCCAGCTCCTGCAAAAAAAGCGAAGGGTCGGTAATCGTACGGTCGGTAAACCGCACAAAATCGATGTGCCCCATGTAATAATCCCGCATCCCCTCCGGCAGGAAAGCAAGAATCGCTTTTCCGGGAGCAGAACAATGCAACTCAAACTCTTTACCGGGCGACAATAAGAATTTAAAATCATAAAGCCCCTCTGCCTGTTCGATAAAAATACCTTTCTTATCGCCCAATACACCGAAAAACACAGTTTCCTTCACCTGATTCCGCAACTCCCGGAGATTCGGCAACACAGCGTCGAGTAACCCATGTTCCCCCACCGTACGAAACCCCATCGTCAGTATTTTACGGGTTAAACGGTAACGCTTATTTTCATCATCATAGCTTAAATATCCCAATCTCACTAAAGTATTCAGGATACGGTATGCAGATGTCTGAGATATTTCGGTCGCTATTCTGATTTCCTGCAAGGTCAATCCCTCATTTTTTCCGGTCAATAGTTCTATTATAGCTATACCCTTTTCAAGATTAGGTACTTTATATCCGTCGTTTGTCTCCATAAGTCAAATTATTTTCTCATTTGGAATATCTTTCCATATATGAAAAACAAAAATAATCGTTATTTTGAAACAAACAATAAAATCGGGCATAAAAATCGTCCGGTTATGCTTCGGAACGGAATCAAGAAAGTTAAAATATGTAAAACAATGATTTAGGTACGCAATTTGCATACTACTTTTTATATGTGCAAAAACAAAGCTATGAGAATATTTATTTGTATGGTCTGTATACTGTCCGTGTACAGTTGCGACCTGATTGATTATCACCCATACGATGGCCGGATTAAAGGCGAAAAGGATTTAAATGCCAAAGCTATCGCACAAATCACAGAACGGTGCCGGGACAAAGACACGCTGCGTTTTGTGATGATGGGCGACTCTCAGCGGTGGTATGACGAAACGGAAGATTTTGTCAAGGATGTAAATAACCGGGACAGTATCGATTTCGTGATACACGGAGGCGACCTGTCGGACTTCGGCTTAAAAAAGGAATTTGAATGGCAACGTTCCATTTTGGGAAAATTAAATGTTCCCTATGTGGCACTAATCGGTAACCACGACATCATCGGGAACGGGGAGCAGGTATTTAAAAAAATGTACGGCGATCCGAATTTTGCTTTTATCGCCGGCAATACCAAATTTATTTGCCTGAATACCAATGCCATTGAATACGATTATTCGAATCCGGTTCCCGATTTCAATTTTCTGGCGGAACAACTGAAAGATTCGGCCTCTCATAGCCGGACGGTAGCCGTGATGCACGCGCCTCCCGGCTCCGAACAGTTCAACAACAACGTAAAGGAGGTTTTCCAATATTACCTGAAAAGGTTTCCTAACCTGCTTTTTGCCTTGCATGCACACGACCATAGTTTTAAAATCAACGATTATTTTAACGATGGAGTTCTATACTATGGCAGCACTTGCATGAAAAAAAGAGGATATTATATATTCACGCTGACACCAAACGGTTATACTTATGAAGAAATTTATTTTTAAAACGATTTGGGTATCGGCCTGTGTCTTTATGACCTGTACACTTTCTGCCAAGGGACTATATGAAAGAAGAGTTGAACATTATAAATCACACTGGGAAAAAATAATTCCCCGTTACAGCAAGCTGCAATATGCCGGATCGATGGGAATGCTCTCATTGGGAACAGGCTGGAATTACGGACGCGATCACTGGGAAACAGATATTTGGCTGGGACTGGTGCCCCGCTACTCCGACCGACATGCGATGGCGACTTTTACCGTAAAACAACACTATATCCCCTGGAACATTCCTTTGGGGGAAAATTATGCGATTTCACCTTTGCGGTGCGGCTTATATATCAACACCCTGCTCGACCGGGACTTTTGGGTGAGAAACCCGGACAAATACCCGAAAGGATATTACACGTTTTCCACCCGTGTCCGCGCCCATGTATTTGTGGGGCAAAGCGTCACCCGGAATTTGAATAAGGAAAACAGGCTTTGGAAATCGATTTCCGTTTACTACGAGCTCAGCACCTGCGATTTGTACCTGATCAGCCGTATAACAAACCGCTATTTGCGGGCCAAAGATTATTTAAGCCTGGGATTCGGGATTAAACTTCAAATTTTATAAGCCTTCCTCCCTGTCCTCTATCTTGCTCCTTCCTGCGAAAAGTATTTCCCCGGTAAGGAGCAAAGTTCCCGTCGGCAGCAATCGAGGACAATTGAGTATTTTATAATCCCCTCCCTCCCATTCGGTTTTCCAGAAATCCCGGAAGGATTCGTTCAGCCGGACTTTTCAGTTCCATGCTTCTTTCCGGCGTTCGTTTTACGGACGAGCCTATAAAGAAAACGGGGGAATCCGTAAAGATTCCCCCGTTGGGTTTTATTTTTTCTCCGGGTGTAGCCCCGAAGACAATGAGCATCAATGTTTTTCCATTCTCTCCATCTCCTCTTTCGAACCTACAACCAAACCTCTCAGTTCTTTCATTCCGGTTCCGACAGGGATTAAGTGACCACAGATTACATTTTCTTTCAAACCTTCGAGCGGGTCAACCTTACCGTAGATAGCAGCTTCGTTCAGCACTTTCGTTGTTTCCTGGAAGGATGCAGCCGAAATAAAGCTGGAAGTTTGCAAGGCGGCACGGGTGATTCCCTGTAATACCTGGGCAGATGTTGCAGGCACAGCGTCGCGGGCTTCCACAGTTTTCATATCCCGGCGTTTCAGCTGGGAATTGATGTCGCGAAGCGTACGGGCAGAAATAATCTGGCCAGCTTTTACACGATCGGAATCTCCGGGCTCCAAAACGACTTTTTTGCCATACATAGCGTCGTTTTCTTCCATAAATTCCAATTTATCGACGATCTGATTTTCCAGGAAGCGGGTATCGCCTGAATCCTGAATCAATACCTTACGCATCATTTGGTGAACGATGATTTCGAAGTGCTTATCGTTGATCTTCACACCCTGCATACGGTATACGTCCTGAACTTCATTCACGATATATTCCTGCACTTTGATCGGACCTTCGATGTTCAAAATATCGGTCGGCGTAATAGCACCGTCAGACAGCGGAGTTCCGGCACGTACATAGTCGTTTTCCTGTACCAATATCTGTTTTGCCAGCGACACCAGGTATTTCTTCACCTCTCCGGCTTTTGAAGTCACGATGATCTCGCGGTTACCACGTTTGATCTTACCATAAGTAACCTCCCCGTCGATTTCAGAAACCACAGCAGGATTCGACGGGTTACGAGCTTCGAACAACTCGGTCACACGAGGAAGACCTCCGGTAATATCACCCGCTTTACCAACGGCTCTCGGTATTTTCACGATCGTGCTACCTGCGGTAACCTGATCGCCTTCTTTCACCACGATGTGAGCACCTACCGGAAGGTTGTAACTTTTGATTACATTTCCTTTGGCATCCTCAATGGTCAAAGCAGGAGCTTTTGTTTTATCACGGAACTCAACGATCACTTTTTCGCGGAATCCGGTGGTTTCATCCGATTCTTCCTTGTAGGTTTCACCTTCATTCAGGTTTTCCGAACCGATTTTACCACTGAATTCTGTAATAATAACGGCATTGAACGGGTCCCATTCGCAAAGCAGGTCATTCTTCTTCACTTCCTGTCCGTCTTTCACAAACAATTTGGCTCCATAAGGAATGTTGTTGGAAATCAGAACAATATTTGTGTTTTTGTCCACAATACGAAGTTCGGTCAAACGTCCCACCACAACATCGCATTTCTGACCGTTGTCCTGGGTATATTCAACGGAACGAAGTTCCTCGAATTCCACATAACCGTCATATTTGGCCTTCAATGAGTTTTCACTGGAAATGTTACCAGCGGTACCACCCACGTGGAATGTTCTCAAAGTCAGCTGAGTACCCGGCTCACCGATAGACTGTGCCGCAATAGTTCCAACCGCTTCACCCAACTGCACCAGTTTTCCGGTAGCCAGGTTACGGCCATAACATTTCGAACAAACTCCTTTTTTCGATTCACAAGTCAGTACGGAACGTACTTCCACGCGTTCGATCGGTGATTTTTCGATAGCATCGGCAATTTCTTCTGTAATTTCTTCGCCCGATTTAACCAAAATTTCATTGGTGTGCGGGTGAATAATATCGTGAACGGATACACGTCCTAAAATTCTTTCGTACAAAGAAGATACGATTTCTTCGTTATTCTTGATCGCCGCAATGGTAACTCCGCGCAATGTACCGCAATCCTCTTCGGTAATGGTAATATCATTGGCAACGTCCACCAGACGACGGGTCAGATAACCGGCATCGGCAGTTTTCAACGCAGTATCGGCCAAACCTTTACGGGCACCGTGGGTTGAAATAAAGTATTCCAATACCGACAAGCCTTCTTTGAAGTTCGCCAAAATCGGATTTTCAATAATCTGGCCGCCTGTCGCTCCGGATTTCTGAGGTTTTGCCATCAATCCACGCATACCGCCCAACTGGCGAATCTGTTCCCGGGAACCACGGGCTCCGGAGTCAAGCATCATATAGATAGAGTTGAAGCCTTGCTTATCGGCGATCAACTGTTTCATCAGGGTATTGGTCAGATTAGCGTTTACGTGTGTCCAAATATCAATAATCTGGTTATAACGCTCGTTATTGGTAATGAATCCCATGTTATAGTTCGCCATCACCTCTTCCACCTGATTGTAACCGTCTTTCAGCAATTCGTCTTTTTCTGCCGGGATGATAACGTCCTCCAAATTGAACGACAATCCACCCTCGAAAGCCTTACGGTAACCGAGGTCTTTAATATCGTCCAGGAATTTGGCCGTCACATCGACACCGCATCTCTTGAACACATCACCGATAATATCCCTCAAAGCCTTCTTCGTGATCAGGGTATTGATATACGGGAAATTTTTCGGGGTAAACTGGTTCAGGATCACACGTCCCACCGTGGTTTCAACCATGTGGAAAACAGGATTGCCATCCTTGTCAATATCATGTATTTTTACATGCACGGTAGCATGCAAATCAACAGCTTTTTCATTTAAGGCAATGATTACTTCTTCCGCAGAATAGAAACGCAACCCTTCTCCTTTCGCACCTTTTTTCGGCTTGGTGATGTAATACAATCCCAAAACCATATCCTGTGAAGGCACAGTAATAGGCGCACCGTTAGCCGGGTTCAGGATGTTGTGCGCACACAGCATCAAAATCTGGGCTTCCAGCACCGCTTCGTTACCTAACGGTAAATGCACAGCCATCTGGTCACCGTCGAAGTCGGCGTTAAATCCGGTACAAGCCAGCGGGTGCAAACGGATAGCCTTACCTTCGATCAATTTCGGCTGGAATGCCTGGATACCCAAACGGTGCAAGGTCGGGGCACGGTTCAATAACACCGGATGACCTTTCAGCACGTTTTCCAAAATATCCCAAACCACCGGGTCACGACGGTCTACGATTTTCTTCGCACTCTTCACCGTTTTTACGATACCACGTTCGATCAGCTTACGGATGATAAACGGCATGTAAAGCTCGGCAGCCATATCTTTCGGAAGACCGCATTCGTGCATTTTCAAGTCCGGGCCGACAACGATAACCGAACGGGCAGAATAATCGACACGCTTACCCAAAAGGTTCTGACGGAAACGTCCCTGTTTACCTTTCAAGCTGTCGGACAGAGATTTCAACGGACGATTGTTTTCGATCTTCACCGCATTCGATTTACGGGAATTGTCGAACAACGAATCCACAGCTTCCTGCAACATACGTTTTTCATTTCGTAAAATTACATCCGGAGCTTTGATCTCGATCAGTCGTTTCAGACGGTTATTTCTGATAATCACCCTTCTATACAAATCGTTCAGGTCGGAAGTTGCAAAACGTCCTCCGTCCAGCGGTACCAACGGACGCAATTCCGGCGGAATAACGGCCAACACCTTCACGATCATCCATTCAGGCTTGTTTACCTCTTTACTTTCACGGAAAGCTTCCACTACCTGCAAACGCTTCAAAGCCTCGTTTTTACGCTGCTGTGAAGTTTCCGTATTTGCTTTGTGGCGCAAATCATAAGACAGGTCGTCCAGATTGATGCGTTCCAGCAACATCTGGATAGCTTCCGCTCCCATCTTAGCAATAAATTTGTTGGGATCGTCGTCGTCCAGATGCTGATTGTCTACCGGCAAAGCATCTATAATATCCAGGTATTCTTCTTCAGTCAGGAAATCCAATTCTGCAATTCCCTTTTCTGCCATGATACCCGGCTGAACAACAACATATCTTTCGTAATAGATTACGGCATCTAATTTTTTGGAAGGCAATCCCAATAAATAACCGATTTTATTCGGCAGGGATTTGAAATACCAGATGTGAGCCACCGGAACAACTAACTGGATATGTCCCATACGTTCGCGGCGCACCTTCTTCTCGGTCACTTCCACACCACAACGGTCACAAACAATTCCTTTATAACGGATGCGTTTGTATTTTCCGCAATGGCATTCATAATCTTTTACCGGACCGAAAATCCTTTCGCAGAACAAACCGTCGCGTTCCGGCTTGTAGGTACGGTAATTGATTGTTTCCGGCTTCAGCACCTGACCGCTGGAATGTTCCAGGATTTCTTCGGGAGATGCCAAACCGATCGCTATTTTTGTAAAGCTTTTGGGCTTATTTGCATTATTGTCTTTTCTAAAAGCCATAGTAACTCCGTTAATTTAAAGTGGAAAGCAGAAGTAACTTCTTTTCGTTACTCCGGCTTTCACTTTTGATATTTATATCAAATTTACGCTAAGACCAAGTCCTCTCAACTCATGTAGCAACACGTTGAAAGATTCCGGTAATCCCGGTGTAGGCATAGGCTCGCCTTTCACGATATGCTCGTAAGTTTTGGTACGGCCCATTACGTCATCTGATTTCACTGTCAGAATTTCCTGCAAGATATGAGCAGCTCCGAAAGCTTCCAGAGCCCAAACCTCCATCTCACCAAAACGCTGTCCACCGAACTGTGCTTTACCTCCTAAAGGCTGCTGGGTGATCAAAGAGTACGGTCCGATAGAACGGGCGTGCATCTTATCGTCAACCATGTGCCCCAGTTTCAACATATAGGTAACCCCTACGGTTGCCGGCTGGTCGAAACGGTCTCCGGTACCTCCGTCATACAGATAAGTGGTACCGTAACGAGGAACTCCTGCTTTATCCGTATAGTCATTGATCTCGTCCAAAGTAGCACCGTCGAAAATCGGGGTGGCGAACTTGATTCCGAGTTCTTTTCCGGCCCAGCCCAATACAGCTTCGAACACCTGTCCGAGGTTCATACGGGAAGGTACACCCAACGGGTTCAAACAAATATCCACGGGGGTTCCGTCTGCCAGGAACGGCATATCTTCCACCCTTACCACCCGGGAAACGATACCTTTGTTACCGTGACGTCCGGCCATCTTATCACCGATTTGCAATTTACGTTTCTTAGCCACGTAAACCTTAGCCATCTTGATGATTCCGGAAGGCAGCTCGTCACCGACGGTAGCGTTGTATTTGCGGCGTTTCATCTGTCCTTCGATCTCCTTGTATTTGATTACATAGTTATGTAACAAATCACGGATCATATCGTTTTTCTGCTTGTCGGTCGTCCACTTGTTCGGGTTCACTTCAAGCATATTCAGGTTCTGCAACGTCTTCAAAGTGAATTTCACGCCTTTCGGGATCACGTCTTCATTCAGATAGTTCTTCACGCCCTGGGAAGTCTTCCCGTTGGTCAGTTCGAACAACTTATCGATCAATAAAGAAGTTAAATCGCCTACGCTACGTTCAAATTGCTCGTCGATCTCTGCAAGGATGGTTTTACCGGCAGCTTTCGATTTCCGGTCACCGATGGTACGCTGGAACAATTTTTTGTCGATAATCACACCTTTCAGCGAAGGAGAAGCCTTCAAAGAAGCATCTTTCACATCCCCGGCCTTGTCACCGAAAATGGCACGCAACAATTTTTCTTCCGGACTCGGATCTGATTCCCCTTTCGGAGTGATCTTACCGATCAGGATGTCGCCCGGCTGAACCCGTGCACCGATACGGATGATACCGTTTTCGTCCAGGTCTTTCGTTGCATCTTCGCTTACGTTAGGAATATCGGCGGTCAGCTCTTCCAGTCCGCGTTTGGTTTCACGCACTTCCAAAGAATATTCGTCCACATGCACCGAAGTAAATACATCGTTGCGCACGATATTTTCAGAAATTACGATAGCATCCTCATAGTTGTAACCTTTCCAGGGCATATACGCCACTTTCAGGTTGCGTCCCAATGCCAGTTCGCCGTCTTCCGAAGAATAACCTTCTGTCAATATCTGGCCTTCTTCCACACGCTGTCCCTTCTTCACGATCGGACGTAACGTCATGGTTGTACTCTGGTTGGTACGTTTGTATTTCGGCAGAAGATACTCTTTCGTATCGCCGTCGAAGCTCACGAAACGTTCTTCTTCTGTCTGGTCGTATTTAATCACGATACGGCGTCCGTCCACGAAATCGATCACTCCGGGACCTTCTGCCACCACCTGTGTACGGGAATCCTTGATTAGGTTACCTTCCAAACCCGTACCCACAATCGGGGCCTGCGGTTTGATAATAGGCACAGCCTGGCGCATCATGTTCGATCCCATCAAAGCACGGTTGGCATCATCGTGTTCCAGGAAGGGAATCAGCGAAGCCGCGATAGAAGCAATCTGGTTCGGGGCAACGTCGATCAAATCGATCTTCTCAACCTCTTCCACAGGGAAATCACCGTCTTTACGCGATTTAGCCCTTTTATTTACAAAATGCCCGTCATCACCTACTTTGGCGTTAGCCTGTGCAATCACCAATCCTTCTTCTTCTTCAGCGGAAAGGTATTTCACCCCTTCAGCACCCAGGTCGACCACGGCGTTTTCAACTTTCCGGTAAGGAGTTTCAATAAATCCGAGATTATTGATCTTCGCATATACGCAAAGTGAAGAAATCAAACCGATATTCGGTCCTTCCGGCGTTTCAATCGGACACAAACGTCCATAGTGGGTATAGTGAACGTCACGCACCTCAAATCCGGCACGATCACGTGACAAACCACCAGGTCCGAGGGCAGACATACGCCGTTTGTGGGTAATCTCTGCCAGAGGGTTCGTCTGGTCCATAAACTGTGACAGGGCATTCGTTCCGAAGAATGAATTAATCACAGACGACAGGATTTTGGAATTAATCAGGTCTACCGGAGTAAACACCTCATTATCCCTCACATTCATCCGTTCGCGGATCGTACGGGCCATACGGGCCAATCCGACACCGAACTGATTATATAATTGTTCGCCTACGGTACGTACGCGACGATTACTCAAGTGGTCGATATCATCCACATCTGTCTTCGCATTCAGCAATTTGATCAGATATTTGATAATTTCGATCATATCTTCTTTGGTAAGCACTCTCACCGAAGGATCGGTGGTCAGCCCGAGCTTTTTATTCAGCTTGTAACGTCCCACATCTCCCAAGTCATAACGCTTGTCTGAGAAGAACAATTTATCGATAACATCCCGTGCGGTTGCTTCGTCTGGCGGTTCAGAACTACGCAACTGTCGGTAGATGTGCATCACTGCTTCTTTTTCCGAGTTACACGGGTCCTTCTGCAGTGTATTATAAATAATGGCGTAATCCGCCAGATTTTGTTTTTCCTTGTGCAGCAAAATCGTCTTTGTTCCAGAATCGACGATTGCATCTATGTGTTCATTTTCCAGAACAGTCTCACGATCCACAATGATTTCGTTACGTTCGATAGAAACTACCTCTCCGGTATCTTCATCCACGAAATCTTCCACCCAGGTCTTCAAAACACGAGCAGCCAAACGTCTGCCAACGACTTTTTTCAATCCAGATTTGGAAACGTTTATTTCATCTGCCAGCCCGAATATTTCAAGAATATCCTTATCCGTCTCAAAGCCAATCGCACGCAAAAGAGTGGTTACAGGTAACTTCTTCTTACGGTCGATATAGGCATACATCACATTGTTGATGTCTGTTGCAAACTCTATCCACGAGCCTTTGAACGGAATAATTCTGGCAGAATAAAGCTTGGTACCATTCGCATGAACACTTTGGCCGAAAAACACACCCGGAGATCTATGCAACTGCGACACGATCACACGCTCGGCACCATTGATCACAAAAGTACCTTTGGGGGTCATATAGGGAACATTTCCCAGATAAACATCTTCAATCACTGTATCGAAATCCTCATGTTCGGGATCGGTACAATATAACTTCAGTTTAGCCTTCAACGGCGCACCGTAAGTCAGTCCCTGCTCCAAACACTCGTCAATCGTGTAGCGGGGCGGGTCGATGAAGTAGTCCAAAAATTCCAGGACAAAATTGTTCCGGGTGTCGGTGATCGGAAAGTTCTCCTTAAAAACAGTGTAAAGGCCTTCGTTTTTTCTGTTTTCAGGCGTCGTACCCAATTGAAAAAAGTCCTTGAATGACTTTAATTGTATCTCAAGAAAATCAGGATATTCCAACTGATTTTTTATGGATGCAAAGCTTATTCTTTTGTTTGAATTATTTGAAGACATCTATTAATTTTTTGGAACCTAAACAATAATAACAACAAAATGGTTTAGAGTCAAAATTGACTCTAAACCGTTAAAACCCAAAGGGGTTCTATAACTTATTTAAGTTCAACTTCAGCTCCTGCTTCTTCCAGTTGAGCTTTTAATTGTGCAGCTTCTTCTTTAGAAACTTTTTCTTTCAAAGGAGCCGGAGCTTTGTCAACCAGTTCTTTTGCTTCTTTCAGTCCAAGACCAGTCAGCTCTTTCACCAATTTCACAACGCCTAATTTAGCAGCACCACCTGATTTCAGGATTACGTCGAACTCTGTTTGTTCAGCAGCAGCAGCAGCACCAGCAGCAGCCGGAGCAGCTACAACAGCAGCAGCAGCTGCAGGTTCGATTCCGTACTCATCTTTTAAGATGTCAGCTAACTCTTTTACGTCCTTTACAGTCAAGTTTACTAATTCTTCTGCAAGTTTTTTCAAATCTGCCATTTCAATAATTATTTAAATAGTTTTTTACTCTTGATAATAATAAGATAAATTATGCTCTATCTTCCAGTGTTTTAAGCACACCTCCGATAGTATTCTTCCCTGATTCCAGGGCAGAAATAACTTTCTGCATCGGTGATTGCAGCAACAGGATAATATCTCCGATCAACTCTTCCTTAGACTTGATGCTTACGAGAGCGTCCAGTTGGTTTTCACCTACATAGGCACATTCTTCAACAAAAGCAGCCTTAAATACAGGTTTATCGTGGCTCTTACGGAACTCTTTAATCAGTTTCGCAGGAGCATTTCCTGTTTCACTCAACATAACGGCACTGGAGCCAGCCAATGAAGAATAAATTTCTTCATAGTTGTTTTCCAATCCGTCAAGAGCTACTCTCAACAAGGTGTTTTTCACCTGGATGAGCTTAATTCCTGCGTTGAAACATTCTTTGCGCAATTCCTGTGTAGCAGCAGCATCCAACTCAGAAATATCACTGATGTAAAGATGCTTGTATGCTTTGATCTGCTCGGTTAAATGGTCTATGATTACTTGTTTCTCTTCCCTTTTCATTCTACAAATGGTCCTTTAAAGGTTAATAATTAATCAAGTAATGACTTAAGGTCTAATTTAATACCGGGACTCATTGTACTTGACAGGAATACACTCTTTACGTAAGTACCCTTTGCAGAAGAAGGTTTCAGTTTATTGATAACGTTCATAAATTCACGAGCGTTGTCTTTGATCTTTTCTGCATCGAAATTCACTTTACCAATAGAAGAGTGTACGATACCAAATTTGTCAACTTTAAAATCAATTTTTCCCTGCTTAACCTCTTGTACAGCCTTACCGATTTCAACGGTAACAGTACCACTCTTCGGGTTTGGCATCAATCCACGTGGACCTAAGATTCGTCCTAAAGCACCTATCTTACCCATGATGGCAGGCATCGTAATGATAATATCAATATCAGTCCAACCTGATTTCAATTTCTCAATATACTCATCCAAACCAACATAGTCGGCTCCGGCAGCCTTAGCCTCTTCCACCTTGTCAGGAGTACAAAGAACTAAAACTCTAACTTCTTTTCCGGTTCCGTGAGGCAGAGTTACAACGCCACGCACCATTTGATTGGCTTTACGTGGGTCTACACCCAGACGAACGTCCATGTCAACTGACGCATCAAACTTAGTAAAAGTAATTTCCTTCACCAGCTGAGCAGCTTCTTCAATGGTATATGCTTTACCATTTTCAACCTTTTCTAAAGCTAACTTTTTATTTTTTGTCAGTTTACTCATTACGTTTGAAGTATTACAAATTCATTAAAAAGGTTTTTCACCTTCAACGGTGATACCCATACTTCTGGCAGTTCCAGCTACCATGCTCATTGCTTTCTCCACTTCAAAAGCGTTCAAATCACTCATTTTGCCTTCTGCAATTTCTTTCACCTTATCCCAGGTCAAAGAAGCCACCTTTTTACGGTTAGGCTCTGCAGAGCCAGATTTGAGTTTCGCTGCTTCCAAAAGTTGAATAGCAACAGGTGGTTGTTTGGTAATGAAATCAAACGATTTATCACCGTAAACCTGAATAATTACCGGAATAATCTTTCCTGCCTGGTCCTGAGTTCTTGCATTGAATTGTTTGCAGAAGTCCATGATGTTGACTCCTTTGGAACCTAATGCAGGTCCTACAGGTGGAGAAGGATTAGCGGCACCAGCTTTAATCTGTAGCTTAATAAGAGCTTCAACTTCTTTTGCCATGATTTTTTTTAATCAAATGTTTAATTATTCTTTTTCTACCTGCATGAAACTTAATTCGAGCGGTGTCTTACGTCCGAAGATTTTGACAATTACTTTCAATCTCTTCTTGTCGCTGTTCACCTCCTCTATCACGCCGGTAAAGCCGTTGAACGGACCGTCTGTAACTTTAACGGATTCGCCCACGAAATAAGGAACACTTATTTCTTCCGGTTGTTCCGCAAGTTCATCTACTGTTCCGAGAATCCGGTTGATCTCTGCCTGACGCATCGGTACCGGGTCGCCGCCTTTCGTTTCCCCCAGGAAGCCAATCACGTTCGTGATGTCACGAAGCATGTGGGGGATTTCTCCTACTAAAGCAGCTTCTATCATCACATAACCCGGGAAAAAGTTCCGCTCTTTGCTGATCTTTTTTCCATTACGCACCTGATAGATCTTTTCGGTTGGTATTAAAACCTGTGAAACGTAATCCTGCAGCCCTAAACTGGCAATTTCACTTTCAATGTACTCCTTTACCTTCTTCTCTTTCCCCCCGATCACACGAAGCACATACCATCTTTTCTTTACTTCTGCCATGTTAGAATCCAGAATTAATAAAACATACTATATATAAAGTCCATGATATGTCTGAACGAAAAGTCCATCACAAAAATACCTAAAGCAATAATGACGGAAGCGATCATTACGATAGTTGCACTGCTCTGGAGTTCAGACCACGATGGCCAGGAGACTTTATTGACCAATTCGTTATATACGTCTGCGAAATAACTTTTTATATTCATATATTTTTTAGATTTTGGGCTTTGTTTGCCCAGCATTCAAAACCCGAAATTGTCTTTGCACGGATGGAGAGGCTCGAACTCCCGACACCCGGTTTTGGAGACCGGTGCTCTACCGACTGAGCTACATCCGTAAAAAGGTTGCCCAACAAGGGCAACCAAAGAACTTTATCTTAATTAGTCTAAGATTTCAGTGATCTGTCCAGCACCTACGGTTCTACCACCTTCACGGATAGCGAAACGCAAACCTACTGTACATGCAACCGGAGTCAACAATTCAACAGTGATTGTTACGTTATCACCCGGCATTACCATTTCAGTTCCTTCCGGCAAAGTGATTTCACCAGTTACGTCCAAAGTACGCAGATAGAACTGAGGTCTGTATTTGTTATGGAACGGAGTGTGACGTCCACCTTCTTCTTTTTTCAGGATATAAACCTCAGCTTTAAATTTGCTGTGCGGTTTAACAGAACCCGGTTTTGCCAATACCATACCACGTTTGATTTCGTTTTTATCGATACCACGCAGCAACAGACCAACGTTATCACCAGCTTCTCCTTCATCCAGAAGTTTACGGAACATTTCAACACCGGTACAAACAGTTTTCTTTCCGTCAGCACCCAATCCGATGATTTCCAATTCGTCACCTACATGAACAATACCTGTTTCGATACGTCCGGTTGCAACTGTACCACGGCCAGTGATTGAGAATACGTCTTCAACCGGCATCAGGAACGGTTTGTCAATATCACGCGGAGGAAGCGGAATCCAGGTATCAACAGCTTCCATCAATTCCATTACTTTATCTTCCCATTTCGGCTCGCCGTTCAGAGCACCCAGAGCAGAACCCAGGATGATCGGAGTATTGTCACCATCATACTGATAGAAAGACAACAGTTCGCGAACTTCCATCTCAACCAATTCCAGCATTTCAGGATCATCTACCATATCCACTTTGTTCAGGAATACAACGATCTTCGGAACGTTTACCTGACGAGCCAAAAGGATGTGTTCACGTGTCTGAGGCATCGGACCGTCAGTAGCAGCACAAACCAGGATAGCACCGTCCATCTGAGCAGCACCAGTAACCATGTTCTTTACATAGTCGGCGTGACCCGGACAGTCAACGTGAGCATAGTGACGATTAGCGGTAGAATACTCTACGTGAGAAGTATTAATAGTGATACCTCTTTCTTTTTCTTCCGGTGCGTTATCGATCTGATCGAAAGATTTCATTTCAGAAAGACCTTTCTTTGCCAATACTGTTGTGATAGCAGCAGTCAAAGTGGTTTTACCGTGGTCTACGTGACCGATAGTACCGATATTTACGTGTGGTTTTGACCTGTCAAACTTTTCTTTAGCCATGACTCTAAAACAATTTTATTATTAAACAATTTATCTCAAAATAACTCTTTATCAAACTAATCACATGACCTTCAATTCATTACAATTCTCAAGACCATGCAAAGCCCTTTTAATGAGCGTGCAAATATAAGTAAATAATTTTGACCCGCAAAATTATTTTACGTAAATTGAATGTTTAGTATTTAAAAGCTAATGCTTTAAACTTCAAATACCCGATCAAGCTTCTCTTTCTTTTTCCTTGATTTTAACCAACTGACGTTTAATCACATCATATAGTTCATCGATAGCCTCTTCGAATTTCTTGGCATTTTTCTTTGCAAAAACATCCTGTCCTTTGATGCTTACATTGACTTCAGCCACTTTATTTTCGAGGTTATCGTCTTTTTCCAGTTTCAAGGCAACTTCCACACCTAAAATAGCATCGTTATACTTTTCAAGTTTGGCTAATTTTTTCTGGATAAAGTCTTCCAACTGTGCGCTGGCAGAGAAACCGACTGCATTAATTTTAATGTCCATAGTTCTTCCTCCTTTAGTTTTAAGCTCTGGGGTGAGCCTGATTATAAACTTTTTTCAAACTCTCGAAAGAATTATGAGTATAGACCTGAGTTGCTGCCAAACTGGAGTGCCCCAATAGTTTCCGTATCGCTTCGATACATGCCCCGTTATTTAACAAGGCCGTGGCAAAAGAGTGCCGCAACACATGCGGGCTACGCTTAGAAGAAGTGGTTACTTCCCCCAGATACTTCACCACCAGACGATAAATGAACTTATCGTAAACAGGAACTCCTTTATCCGTAACAAAGAAAAACGAATGTTCTTTCCCGGCAATTTCATCCCGCATTTGAAGATAAATTTTCACTTCTTCAGTCAACTCATGAAGCATGGGCACGATACGCTGCTTGTTTCCCTTACCGTTTACCT
Source organism: uncultured Odoribacter sp. (assembly GCA_900541415.1). Classification (GTDB taxonomy): domain Bacteria; phylum Bacteroidota; class Bacteroidia; order Bacteroidales; family Marinifilaceae; genus Odoribacter. The sequence continues at coordinate 101,591 of UQJP01000007.1, forward strand.
TTATGGTTTCGTTCCCGACATCAATATCCTCCGTTTTCAATCCCACCAGTTCCGAACGTCGCATTCCGGTATAATAAGCCATCATCAGCACCAGCCTGTCCCTCACTTCCGGGAAACCGCTTTCGGATTCATGACGATCCAACAGTTCGTCCATCTGAAAATCGGGAACAAATACCGGCAATTTTTTTCCGATTTTCGGAGCGACAACCCCGTCCACCGGATTTACGGCCATTCTACCTTCTTTAACCTGGAACCGGAAAAAAGTCTTCAACGAACTCAATTTACGCCTCACGGTTTTCGGCACCATCGGCTTTAGCTTCTGCCCGTTCATTTCAAATTTCCCGGACATTAGAGCCACCTCAAAACGCCTTACCATTTTAGCGGTAACTTCCGTACAACTCTCTATCAGCTCAACCTTTTCACAGAACTCAAAAAATTGATTCAAATCTTCCCGATAAGCGGAAATTGTATGTTCCGAATACCGTTTTACACTTCTTAAATAGACCAGAAATGAATCAATTTCCATACTCAATCTTCTAAAATCGTACCCAAATTAACTTTTTCTATCGGGAAAAGCAAGCTCCCGAAACAAAAAATTAATCTTCAGCCTGCTGCAAGCTCTGCTTGTAAGCTGCTTTGATACGCTGAGCCCGGTTTCTTACAGAAGGCTTTGTGAAAGCCTGACGGTCTCTCAATTCTTTAACAACTCCGGTTTTTTCGAATTTTCTTTTAAATTTCTTTAAGGCTCTTTCAATATTTTCGCCTTCTTTTAAAGGTACAATGATCATAATTTTTTTAATTTTTTAATTTAACTATTACGCAGATCCACTTTAGACCTTAGTCCGAAGCCGCAGGAAATTGCGTTTTTCCTACATTTTAAATAAAGCTTGCAAAAATCCATGCACGAACATTTTCTCCTGAAACACAGGATTTAACCATGATATGCCGGATTTATTTTCTTTCTTTTTCTTTCTAAAACGAGCAAACCCGTCTTAGTTGCAAGCACCCCCTTTCAAAGTGGATTGATTTTTAATAGGTTAAACTTCACAAAATTGGACGGCAAAGATAAGTCAAAAAAATGAAAAACGAAAAAGGCTAATCAAAAAACACATTTTTTATTTCTATCCCGGCACTCCGCTATTTTCCTCAATTTTCATTTTAACCGTTTCCAATAAAAAAATCCTCCCAAACAAAACGCCGACAGAAAGATTCCCGATATGAACAAGTCCCACGGCATAGCGACCGGGGTACGATCCATAAAACAAACCGTCCTTCCCGGATATTGGGGGTTCACCTATGAGCCGACCATTCTATTGTTTCCGGAACAAGCCCGTATCCCCTTTCTCCAGCAACGGCATCAACTCTGCCACAATGTCCGGGTGTTTTCCTGCGATATTCTCCGTTTCGTAAGGATCTCTCCGGTAATCATACAACTCGACGACAGGCTCGGCCTTCCGGTAGTATTTCGTCAGACGGTAGCGGGAAGTGCGTACCGTAACCCCATTGTTGAAATAACTATATGCCACATCCTGCCATTGTTTATTTTTCTTCTTTCCGATCAAAGAGCGAAGACTCTTACCGTCCATCTTTCCCTCCACCGGAACATCGCACAAATCGGCTATCGTTGGATAAATATCCACGGAACTAACTACCCGGTCGGAAACGATACCCTTCACTCCGGGTTGCCTGATCATAAATGCACTATTCAGGGCGACTTCAAAAATCGTATGTTTTCCCCACACCCGCTGTTCCCCCAAATGCCAGCCATGATCCCCCCAAATCACCACCACAGTATTTTCTGCCAGTCCATTCGCCTCCAGAGCATCTAAAACCTTACCGATCTGGGCATCCACATAACTAACACAGGCCAGATATGCGTGCACCAGCTTGCGGGCATAAGCCTCCGAAACAGGCTTATCCAGCGTAGCATCTTCATCCCCCAGCTTATATTGTTTAATTTCATTGCTATTATGCAAGCTCGCCCGGTTCACATTCAACGGGATGTAATCGTATTTTGTCAACGGGATTGTTTGCTCATCATATAAATCCCAATATTTTTCAGGCGCATTAAAAGGCAAGTGAGGTTTAAAGAAACCGACCCCTAAGAAAAACGGCTGCTCACTCCCCGCCAATTCTTTCAATTTTTCCACAGCCAGTTCCGCTGTCAGGCCGTCCGGATAACCTTCATCACCAACCTCCCCGCATTCATAAGGCTTTACCATTCCTTTTTCCAAAATCCGGCTCGTTCCCCCTGCATACCCGAAAAAAGCATCCCAACCGTTTTTCCACGGACCGGGATTAAATAAAAACTCATCCCAGCTATACGGCATTTCAGGAATATCGCTTTTAGGAGAGCCATAAGCATAGCTATATCCATCGGCAGAATGCCCGATCTTCCCGATCCCCACCGTATGATAGCCGTTCTTCCGCAACAAATGGACAAAACTTTCCGGCTGCGCGGTTTCAGGCTTTCCCGTCATCCGGTAAGCAATGGCTTCATTCGTCACATCCCTCCGGCTTTCCGGATACGCCCCCGTAAGCATGCTGCATCTGGAAGCTCCGCTGGTCGGCACCTGCACATAGTGCCGGGTGAAAACGGTAGAACTTTGAGCAAAACGGTCTAAATTAGGAGTCAAGGCGCGTTTACTGCCGTAACATCCCAATTCCGTACGAAAATCGTCCACACATATAAAAAGCACATTTTTCCGGGGAAGATCGTCGGCAGCCTGCACTGCCCAGGCCTCAGCCAACCCGGCAGACAAGAATATAACAGGGGCAAGGTGATTTATGTTCATAGTCTTTTAGATATAAGTATACGAACGGATCGACGCAATCCATTGAACACACAAATCTAAATAAAAAAAGGTAATATCGATCGGTTATCCGTTAAATTCCAGACACAACCGATCCCCGGAAGAACAATCAAACGCCCTATCTATCTATCTATCTATCTATCTATCTATCTATCTATCTATCTATCTATCTATCTATCTCTGACCAAGCAACCTATTTCAATCGCTCCCCAAACCGGACAAGTATCGCCCGTCACCCGATTCCTCAGAATTTCACCGACTTTTACGACTGATACACCCGTCCACGCGGTTCAAAGGGCCTTAATCCCCGGACAAACTTTTCCACTTCGGTAATATGGATCACCCGGCACAATCTTGCCAACTGTTCGGAAATACTCGGAATAAATAAATAGTTCTCGCATACCAGATATTTATCCACCTGTAAACGATATATTCCCGGCAAATAATTCCTCAAACTGATAATTGCCAAGACAGAAAAAGTTTCCTCTTTAAAGAAATTGGAAACGATCACAAAATTACTGACCGAATACACCACATTCAGGCGACAAAGGCGATAGGTCGGATATGCCAGCACCACCACAATAGCATCGACTATCACCAGCGGGAAAAAATGTTGAGGCACATTCCATTCCAGCACCAGCAATAAAGTTACGGCCACAAACACCACCAATAATATCAAAGGGATAAAGAAACGATAAAAAGGAGTCAAACGGCTGGACAACAATTTTGAATCATACTGAAAAGCCCGTTTATTCAATGCCCATACCCCATACCACACACACAGGCACATCACCGCCCCTGTTAGGTAAGGCACAAAAGAAGGAAAACGAAAAGCAAGATTCAGGGGTAAAAGAGAAAATATCAGGACAACTCCACTAATCCCAAAAAGCCAGAAACTTACAATGACTTTCCAGATACTATCTTCAAACTTATTTTCAAGCATAATTCAAAATTTATAAAGATTCACACCTAATTAAAAAATAACCAATTTTTTCTACTAATTTTTATTCAATTTTGACGTTAAGTAGTGCAACCAAATATAAGCAACTAATTTTAATTAAAACAAATTTTAAAATACAAATTATAAAATTATTATTTCATAAAATTAATAAAAGATCAACCGCCGGACTTTATATATTCATTCCAATCTTTTTCTTTCCGGTTTGCTTTGCCTTTTCCTATCTTTCTAAAGTCCAGCAACAACAAACAAAAACTCCGGAGAACCGGAAAGTGATTCTAATAATCACCTCCCGGTCTTCCGGAGTTTCTCACCCTAAAAACAAATATCGTTTAAGGATTCCAGCTGTTTCCTGACATAACCCTGTAACGAATACTTTTAATATGCCCTAAATCGACTCCTGTCGGCGATTGCCACCAGATTTTCTCTTCATCGGTTTGCAGATTTTTAGCATTTATCATCGTCAACACAAACACTCGCCCGTTTTCCAACCCCACACCTAAATAGTTGCTGCGGAAAAACTCTCCGTCCATAGCCGTAATATCCGATTCGAAGGTCATATACAATTTCACTCCGTTCTCAGGAGTCTCCGCATCATATAAATACAATTGATTTCCATTGGCAATAAATACATAATGTCCATTGTCCAAATAAGGCAAAGCATAAATCACACTGTTCTCATTCACAACTCCTGCCAAGCCCGGCACTTCCACCTGAGTCAGCGTATCCACACCAATCTCCGAAGAAGTATATTCCCGCTCAATAATAAACTCCTGATGATAGAATTTACCTCCCTTTTCCAGTATAGAAAAATAAGCGATACCGGAACTATTATTAGCCAAACCACGCAAATATCCCGTATAAACAGGGCGGTAATCCCCCATATTTTCCAAAGGAGCATATTCCGCAGGATGCTTCTCGGCTTTCAACGTCCGGATCAACCCCACCACATTATTCCCCTCTTCATCATTAAAATCCATCAAGGCCAGGAAACGGTTGTTTTTACCGTCATAAATCAGACACAATTTCGGATCGGCAAAAACTCCCAAGATTACCTCTGCATCTTCGATTACCTCTCCTTCATATTTCAAGGGATCGGGTAAAAAATACTCGGAATGAAACAACTGATTGGTAGATTTCACCCTGGAATACAATCTTCCCCGATCATCCTGCAACAGGTCTACCCATTGCATAAACATGGTATTCACCACACGTAATCCGGCAGGCCAACCTCCCACAAAAATCTGGTTACCGGTCACCTCCTTCTTAAAGGTAAGCCCATTCACATCCACTAAGCCCAGGCCACCGTCCTGCAAAACCAATATCTGGCTTTTCGTATCACCGTCCTTACAAAAATGTTCATGAATTTTAAAAGGTGTTCCCCCCAATTTTTCTTTATTTTCCAATTCATAAATATCGGACACCACATTAAATGTCATCCCAACGCCCGAAGTATATCCCTGAGTGAGGAAACTCAAACTTGAACTACCGTTTTTCTCCGCCAACACCAAAAATCCCTGTTTTTCATACTTATATCCCACCGTCAGGTAAAAATCTTTGGTAAAAAACACCTCATTATCCACATCCTCCACCACCAAGATACAATTCCCTTTGGCAACGGTATCGGTTACATACTCCAAATTGCGTTCCGTACTGATAACCTTTCCTGCAAAAGTCCATTCATATTTCAGGTTCATCACCGTATCGTTCGTCGAATAAACAAAACGGGGCACAACTCTAACGGTATCGCCGATCGTCACCGACTCGACATTTGAAAAATCACTGACCTCTATCCGGGTAAGCTTTTTGTAATTATAATTTCCTTTATCCTTATAGCAGCCGGAAAGAACCACTCCCGCCAATAAGAAAAATAATATAGCCTGTATTTTCATCGTTCCTTTATTTTAATAAGCCACAACGGTCATCGGATCACCGTTTTCCTCCGTAATATTATTCTTTTCAATATATTCCCTGAATTCCAGCACGAGTTTACGTTTTTCCCAGGCAGACATTCCGGTCAGGTCGCTCACTCCGGTACACTTGAAAAATTCCGTATACTTTTTATCAGAATAAGCACCGAGGAAGTTGTTCGTCATATCGTCGTCCCACCATAACGGCTTACTCATCTGGTCATTATAAGTGATTTTTGCAGTCAGGGCATTGGCATAACCCACCCTGAAATTCTCATTGTCCTCTATTTTCAACATGAGTTTCAAGGTCTGTGTTTTCAATTTCTCGCTTTTCTTCAAAGTCACCCACAACGTATCTATCAACTGGCCTGCGGGCATAAATATCCTTTCCGGCAACGCATAATCTTCGGGTAGAGCTGTCGTCAGAGAATCCACAATCCCTACCTTATAAGTCAGGTCACGGTCGCAACGATCTCCTATCATCCACACCTCAAAAGGCACGGCATATTCATCTGTTCCCAAATGATGGGAAAACGAAATAAACAGCGTATCGATCCCCTCTTCATTCGGAATGTAGAGAAATCTCGAATCAACGTCATAAGTTTCTATATCATGCTTATTACAAGCTCCTAATGCGAAAAATAATAATATAATTCCTATATATTTCATAGCACTCACTTCTACACGGTTATTTAACAGTTTCATTATCCGGCAACGGAAAGATAAATTTATCGTCGGAAGTCATATTGGCAGACGGACGGATGCCCAGTTTTTTATAATAATAAAACAACTGTCCCTCACCCATAAACTCGCGTTTCGCTTCTTTCAGCAATTCCTTGTTAAAAGAATCCTCATCCGTAATATTCAATTTTCCTATCGTGCAGCCACGTCCCATCCTCACGGCATCCAACGCCTGTTTCACCTGATCCAAAGTTCCGTAACGGAAAAAATATTCCGCCTGTATATAATACAATTCACTTAACCGGATCATCGGGATCATATCCTGTGCATAGGTCAATAATTTACCGCCATTAGGCCGCAGGTATTTATTGCAATAGGCTTTACCGCCTGTCTTTTCGGTCAGGTATTTCTGACGGTAATCGGAATTATCGTCAAACATATTGTCATATCCGCTCAGGTTAAAAGAAATTCCATCGTTCAACTCATACCCATTCACCGCATCGTAAATATCAAACAATTTTTCATTTGAAAGGGCAAAAAGCAAATCATCATACAATTTACGGTTACCTTCGTTGATATTTATACCGGACGTAAACGTGAAATAAGAAACATCCTGATACCCCATGCCTATCACCTTCAAAGTCTCTTCATAAGCTTCCTGGTGCATTCCCGAATAGTTATATACTCTGGCCAGCAAACCACATATAGCATAATAATTCAGGCGGTAGCCGCGATAAGCGTAAAACAGATCGTCGGTCAACCATTCCGAACGTTCCCCTCCGTTAGCTTCGAAACGATATATTACAGAATTCCACATCTTATGTGACTCAAGCGTATCAAACGGAGCGACCAATGTTTTTGCCGTTTCCAAATCCCGGCGAATCCGGCTTAGAATTTCGGTTACAGGCTGTTTGGCCTCAAAAAGAGAGGGATATTTTTCAAAATAAGGAATATAGGCTCTCCCGTCGTCCTTAACCGGAGCCGGAGCAAACAGACGCAACATGTCGAAATGCAACAGAGCCCTCAAGGCCAGCGCCTCACCATGAATCATATCCTGTTCCAGCTTTTTCCCGGCAAATTTAGAAGGTGTTTCGCCCTCAATCCGGCTCAGCAAGTTATTGCAATTGGCAATGCTATTATAAGCAAGCGACCAGATTTTCTCGATTTTATTCTTCACCTTTTTTTCCTGGTAATTGTATTTCGTAGCCAATTGTGCGTAAGCCCCGCTACTCGACATATTGCTACGTCCGGTAAGATAATACTGGGCTGCCACATCCACTAATCCCCATTCCATTTCCCGTCCATACATTTCCTGTGTCGCCATTTGTGTATACACACCGTTCAACGCATTCCGGTATCCCTGTCCGGTTTCGAACAACTCATCCTCGGTCGTACTGTCTTCGGGGTCTATGTCCAACCATTGGTTGCAACCGCTCAAAGCAAACATCGCCACCCCTATAAATATCAATTTATATATTTTCGCATTCATGTCTTAAAAATTCGCTTTTAGTGAGAAATTCATACTTCTGGCAAACGGGTAACTCAATCCGCGTTCCTGCTCTACCGACGACCAACGGAACAATTCGTTCGCCCCGACTTCGAAACGCAACATGCTCAATCCCAATTTTTCGATCCACGGCTGTCTGAAATCATACCCTAATGTGATCGAATTCAAAGAAAGCCAATTGTAATCCTGTACGAAACGGGAAGTCGGATTCGTAGTCTCTATATTCTCGACACCGTTGGTCAGCTTCTTATATTTTGCAACATCCCCCGGCTTTGTCCAGCGGTCGGTCAATACCCGGCGGTCTACGTTGCTATCATATATGTCCGCATTTTCCACCTTGCTCACCAGCGTAGAATTATACTGTTGTCCGCCGAACTGATACATAAAAGTTGCGTAAAGACTAAAGTTACGGTAAGTCATATTCATCCCGAAGGCTCCCTGCGCCTTAGGCTCAGTATTTCCTATCACCACCTGTTCCGAAGATTTCCAGGTCTTAGACAAAGCACCGTTTTTCCTGACAAACACCTCGTCGCCTGTTGCCGGGTCGATTCCCAGCGACTGCATTCCCCAGATTGAATTCATAGAACCACCTTCCACATATTTCGTATGCGGCTCGTCCCGGCGGCCTTCCACCGTTTTGTAGGGATCTTCGAAAAAATCATCCACCAAATCATTATACGCTTTAAGACTTTCAGCCACTTTCAAAATTTTATTCTTATTGTGCGCCAAATTTGCAAATACGGCTAAATACAAATTCTGCCTTTTAATCAGCTCACTCCTGAAATCCAGCTCAAACCCTTTATTTTCAACTTCCCCGATATTGTCGATATAAGTTGTGAATCCCGTAGAACTGGGAATCGTCACATCGTTGATCAGATCGACAGTCCGTTTATTATAATAGCTTGCTTTCACATACAACAAACCATTCCACATACGGGTTTCGACACCGAAATCCAGTGCATTGGTGGTTTCCCACGACAATTTTTTATTTCCCAAAGCCTGCAAAGTTGCGCCATACCCGGTTTTATACCATTGGTCAGACAAGATCACATAAGTAGTCTTAGCGGCATAGGCTTCAAAATTCACTTTTCCGGTTTGTCCATAGCTTCCCCTGATCTTCAGCAAATCGATGAAACCGATATTTTTCATAAAATTATAATTATGCAGATTCAATCCGGCTCCCACCGACCAGAACGGAGCAAACTTATTATCCGTCCCGAATTTGGAAGAACCGTCCAAACGCATAGAAGCATCGAACAGATAAATATTATCGAAACTGTAATTCAATAAAGCCGTCACACCGAATAAGCGGGAAGAACTTTCTGTTTTAGCAGGCTTTTCTACAATTTCCTGAGCATAGTTCGGTGAATTCAGCACGCCGGAGGGAAATCCCCTGTAATATGCCGAAGTAGCCTCTTCTTTATCCGACATGGCGTTCACTCCCGCCGAAAAGTTGATGTTATGACGTTCGATATACTTATTATACGACAAAGTTCCCTGCAAATCCCAGGCAGTAGAATTTCCCATATTCGTGCGCAATTCTCCGGACGACAAATTAATCACACTCAACGGCTTTGAATTCTTTTTGGACAAGGGGTCGATAAAATTCCGTCCGTCCTCGGTGTGGCGGGTTATACTGAAAGAACCTTTCAATTGCAGGCTTCCGGTCATTTTCCACAAGACACTCAGGTTATTTTTCAATTCCTCCAGCGTCGTTTTATCGAAACTATTCAATGTGGCTTCATACAAAGGGTTTGCCAGATATTTTTTAAGCACGCTGTGCCAGTCCTCCAATTCCTCCAGATAATTACCGTCTTCATCCATATATTCATCATACGGCTGTTTCGATGCATAATCCGAGAATGTGCCATAAGGCGATTCCTCCGATTTTGTCACATTATAAGTCACATGGTTACGCACCTGCAAAGATTTAAAACGGTAGTCGATATACACACCCAATTCGTAGTTATCCCGAAAAGAACCTTTCATCACTCCGTTGTTGGCGTTATACGACATATTTACGCCGAAACGCAATGCCTCGCTTCCACCATCCACATATAAACTATGTTTATGATTGAACACCGTATGCAAAGGCTTCGACAACCAATACGTATTCACACCCCGCTGAACATTGAATAATTTTCCATAATATTCGTTCATAAGCTGGTATTGGTCCATATCGTCATCCGCCTCGTATACCTTAGCCAACCTTTCCACTTCCAATTTCTCTTCCGCATTCAGCAAATTATAATCCGACAGGTCAGGCATAGAAACTTCCCCGGTCATACTATACGCCACATTCAACTTTCCGGGCTTCGGGGCTACGGTTGTAATCACCACAACACCATTGGCTGCACGCGAACCGTATAGAGCAGTCGCAGCCGCATCTTTCAAAATAGTGATACTTTCGATTCTCGAAGGATCGAAATCGTACAACTTCGTCACGCTGATCTCAAAACCATCCATAATGAAAGTAGGCAAGTTCGGATTGTCTTTCAAAGAAGATTTCGACATATTATTCCGCCCCGGGTCCAGCTCTTTCACCCCGATTCCCGATTTTCCCCGGATATACACCTCAGGCAGAGCATTCGGGTCAGATCCCCACAAATTATTTTCCTGGATACGGAAAGAAGGGTCGAACGCCTGAATTGCTTTGATAGCATTGGTTTTCGAAACGCTCAACAATTCGTCTTGCTTTATCGTTACAGAGTTTCCCGTAAAACTCTCCTTTTTAATATTTGCAAACCCGGTCACTACCACTTCATCCATCTGCTGGGCTTCTTCTTTCATCTTCACTTCCAGTCCCTCGGTCTTAGAATTTTTATTAAACCGAAGTTCCCGGGTCTGCATACCGATAAAAGAAACAGACACCACCAGCGAATCCACTACGGGAACTTCCAAAGAAAACTCTCCGTCGACGCTTGTCGTCATTCCCAGGCGCGTCCCTTTTAAAAGGATCGTCACACCCGGCAGGGGATTGCCGTGCTCGTCTATCACTTTTCCGCTTAACATCCTGGTTTTCACCTCCACTTTTTGTTGTTGAGCCTTCGGAGTAATAATCACCACATCGTTTTCAACGGTATACGACAAATCAGTTCCCGCCAGCAATTCCTGCAACAGCTCATGAATACCTGCATCCTTCACCTGAATATCCCGCCTGCCGTATTTATTCACTTCCTCCACATGATAGAGGAAGCGGAAATCGGTTTCCTTCCGTACATCGTTAATAATTTCCTCAATCGTCGCATTCCGCAAATTCACAGTGACATTCACCTGCGCCACCGCCGACACCTGCATCGTAAACAGGGACATAAACAACAACAAAATGCCATGTTTAAAAAACATCCCGCATTTCTTTTTCATATTCTCACTCATTTAAAATTATATATTATAAGGTAGTAAATTATGTATTGTATTGTGTGTGTTCTATGTATCAATGTGATTTCCTGTCCACGCTTACGATCACATTATTCCTATCGATTTTAAAACGTACGTTCGTTGCTTTCTCCAGCATATTCAGCGCTTTATCGAAATGCTCATAGCGTTCCAGGTCGCCTGTGAAATGATACTTTTTAGCTTCGGGATTCTGATACACCACCTGAATGTCGTACCACCGCCCCAAACGCACCATGATCGACTCCAAAGTCGCATTTTCAAAACTAAATTTTCCGTCTTTCCAACCGGAATATCTTTCTGCCACCACTTCCCGGGTTGAAAGTTTCTGTTCTGCTTTGTCATATACCGCCTGCTGGTCGGGACGCAACACCACAGAATCAACCTTATTGGAAACGCTTACAGCTCCCCGGTTTAGGGTAGCCTCTATCCGGACTTCATCCGGATAAGCCTTTACATTAAATTCCGTTCCCAGCACCTTCACGGAAATCCGGTCGGAAACATGCACGATGAAAGGACGCACCGTGTCTTTCGTCACCGTGAAAAAAGCCTCTCCTTTCAGGAATACATCCCGTTTATCCTTACCGAAAGAAACCGGAAAACGAAGTTCCGTTTCCGAATTCAGCATCACTTTAGTCCGGTCCGACAAAAGCAATTCATATTCACCGCCTTTCGGAACCCGGATCGTATTATATTTCAAAGCTGTTTCACCGCCATCCCCGGAAGAGGAATGATCGGAATACACCACCTTCTTACCATCGTTCACCGCCGTGATTCCACCTTCCAGCTCGATTTGCTGAACAGTGCTGTCCTGTAATGCAATCTCCCTGCCTTCAGGGGTAATCAACAACGCCTTCGAAGAACCCACTTCAATCACGGTAGCCAACTGCGGGGACACTTGCTGAACGGCACGTCCTCCCCAGAACCACCAAATCCCGGCTCCCAGACACAAAACCACCGAAGCAGCCACAGCCATCCAGCGGAAAGTGTTCAAACGCCGGACAGATGGAACGGCAGCCCCCCGCTTCACTTTTTCCCATGCTTCATCCACCCGGAGCGACCCGACAAACTCCTCCCGGGCTTTCAGATTTTCAGCATCCAGCACCGTGTGGTAACACTCCGGATGCTGTTCTTGCCATTCCTTCAGCACACACTCCTCTTCCGGCGAGAGTGTACCGGTCAGTTCTTTAGCCAAAAGTTTGGCTATTTCATATTCTTTTAACAAATCTGCCATAGGCTTAGATTTTTACACCACGTTCTTCTAAAAGAACACAACAAATATAAAAAAGGATGAATCGGATAATCATTTTTCAATTCTTCCTACGCTTCATCCACAACAAAACACCCATCGCCAGTAAGCCTGCAGGGATAATTCCCATAAACAACACTTTCACCCAAATCAAGCCTCCCTGCTCCACATATAACTTATTATCCACCGGGCGGGGACGATTAGTATCCACCGGAAATTCTCCGTACGACAAAGAACGGAAAGATTCCGTAATTAAAGAAAAATTAGAACCGTTCAAGGCATAGCGTTCTGTCATCAGCTCTCCATTGCTGATACAATCCGCATCCCCCAATATCAAAATACGCTGTTCTTTATCGCCCACCGTCCGGGTTAGCGACAGCATCAAAGGCAATTGTTGTTCCACCTCTCCCGTTTCGGGATTAATCACAGGCTTATCGTCAATAAAATCGGTTGTCTGTAATTCATTCCATGCTCCGGAATCGCGGGTCACCAGCATTGGCATCACTTTAAAACCCTTGTCTTCCGTATAAGCCAAACCCACCGCTCCCGGCATAATGATATGATAGTCGTTACGGAACAGGCTTCCGTAAGCCGGAATAGCTTCCGCAGCTTCTTTCGTCACCTGGCTAACCACCAGATCGGCCACATAATCCGGAGTGGGCTGCACCACAGTTCCCGGCATAAAACGCACACCGAGCTTTTCCACTACCGGATTCATCGCCTCTTGCCGACGCGGTTCGGCAGCAACAATCAAATTCCCGCCCCGGTCGATATAACGGTTCAGTTTTTCAAGTTCCGCAGGCGACATCGGTTCTTTCATATCGGCAATCACGATAATATCCAAATCAGCCGGAATCTCCGCAGAATCGCACAAAGAAACCGTTGTTACATCAAATCCCTGATTCACCAGCGAATAGCGGAAACTCAAATTTTGAGCAAAAGCGGCATAATCCCGGTCTCCGGTTTTATAAATATCACGTTCCCCGTGTCCGGTCAGGAAAGCTACCTTCGGGGCCTTCACAACCATGCGTTTCAAGGTTGCCGTAATCTCGCTTTCACGCGGATCACGCATATTATCGTCGAAAATCCGTAAAAAGGCGGTCTGCCCATTCTCCCGTTTTACCTGACGTACAAAACGGTTACCCTCGGAGGTCAGGTCGATCTCTTTCTTTATTTCTTCGGGCGACAGAAACATATCCGGATTCAAATCCATAATATCGCACATCTTCATCGCTATCTCCTTATCGGTTAAGCCGGGAAACTGGTTATACAAAGACGAATTGGACGTCTTATCGTAGTAATACACATAGCGCATTTTGGTCTCCGGCTTAAAGCGCACATATTTTTCAAACTGCCGCATATCGTAATTCACGTGATCCGGCATCCCTTTCCCGTAATTTTCATCCAACAGGTTCACATAAGTCGTAATCGTGAGTCCCCCGTCCAATTTCTTCATCACTTCAAGGCTATTCGGGGTCAGGGTATTTACCTTAGTAGCCGTGGCATCATAATAGCCCATCAATTGAGGGAGGGCGCTCAGGTAACCGATGAGCAAAGCGGCACACACCACCACGCAATAACTGGCAATTTTAGAAACCCAGGACACAGAAGTCCGGGCAAAACGCAACCTCAAAACAGAAAGCGAAATGAACAGCACCACCACGATGATAAAATACAAAACATCTTCACTGCAAACCATCCCGGCCAGCAACGTATCGGAACGCCCGGCAATCGACAGCCAATAAGTCACATCCCGCACAAAAGCAATATCCTGTCCCACTCCGCCGATAAAATTCAGCACCGCCAGCAAGGTCAGCGTACCTACGGCTGCCACCACCTGATAAGAAGTCAGCGTGGACATAAACAGCCCGATAGCCGCATAAGCACAAATCAGCAAATAAATTCCCAGCAACCCGGTCAGGGCAAAAGGGAAATCGAACGATTTAACCACACAGGCACTGAAAATAAAACACAACACCAACACGCCCACCAACGCCAATCCATACACCAGCATGGAAAAATACTTCCCAAGGATGATTTGAGAATTCGTTACCGGGGAAGAATACAGCAATTTAATCGATCCGCTGCTAAATTCCCGGCTCATCAACCCCATCGTAAGTAAAGGGATATAGAGGTATAAATTATCCTGCATCCGGCCGAACACCCCGCTATATCCCAGCAACAAACGTCCGGTAATATTCGTGGGATTATATCCCAGCGACTGATAACGCACCATGTTCGCTACTCCATCCGAGAAATTAAGCCCTGCCTGAAAAGCAAAAATGATTAAAATAAGCCAGGCAATAGGGGAATAAAATAAAGTGCTCAATTCCGCCTTTGCTATTTTTAATATTGTCTTCATACGATCGGTTTAATAAAATTATTTACGCACTTTTTTCCCGGACAACTGGGCAAACACCTCATCCAGTGATCCTCTTTCAAGCTGAATTTCTTTCAATTGCCATCCGTTGGCTACACTCTGTTCCACCATCCGTTCGGTAATATCGGGCGTAGTGGTGAAACGCATCCTGAAACGGTGATCCCCCAGCACTTCCACTCCGGCAATCCCTTCCAGCTTTTCCAAAACCTCCACAGCAGGGGCATTCTCCAAAGTCACCACGAAAGCCGCCGGAGCGATATAATTATTAAAATCGTCCATCGTACCCGAAAACACCACATGCCCGTGCTCGATCATCTTGATGTCGTGGCAGGTAGCCTGGACTTCCGGCAGAATATGGGTAGAAAGCATCACCGAATGATCTTCGGCAATTTCTTTCACCAAATTCCTGATCTCCACAATCTGATTCGGGTCAAGCCCGTTGGTCGGCTCGTCCAGCACCACAAAACGGGGATTATGCACAATCGCCTGCGCAATCCCGGCACGCTGCTGGTAACCACCGGAAAGATTCCGCAAAAGCCTTTTCCGGAAATGCAAAATTCCGCACCTGTCCAAAGCAGCATTCACGGCATCGCCGATCTTGTCTTTTTCCATCAACCGTAAATTGGCACAATACGTCAAATATTCCTCCACGGTCAGGTCGGGATACAAAGGTGGTTTCTGAGGCAGGAAACCGATATATCTTTTGGCTTCCACCGGATTTTTCCGCAAACTGATGCCGTTGATATAAACTTCCCCCTCCGTCTGATTCAACACTCCGCAAATAATATTCATTGTCGTAGACTTCCCGGCTCCGTTCGATCCCAGCAAACCGAGAACTCCTTTTTTACGAACTTCAAAATTAATATCGCGAATAGCCCATTCCACGCTGTAACGATGAGAAAGGTGCTCCACTTTTACTACTGATTCTTCCATAATTCGATTATTCTTTAAAATTGCACCCGTTTATCTTCCTTTCCTCCTCACATAAATAATAATTCCCGTCAAAGCCAGCAGGAACGGCACAACACCCATATAAGTGAACTTAACCCAGCTCCGGGCACTCCGTCCCAGGTAGATTTTATTGTCGGAAGGCTCCGGACGGCTGGTATCCAACGGATATTCCCCGTATGACAACCATTTGAAGGTTCCCGTAATCAACGTGAAATTAGATGCCCGGATACCGTTTCTGCCTTTGTCCAGCTCTCCGTTGCTGACACAGTCCGCATCCCCGGACACGACGATCCGCTGCTCCTTATCTCCCACTTTCCGGCTCAGCGCCACAACCGTAGGGATCGCCATCTCCACTTCCCCGGCCTCCGGATTCAGTTCCACTTTTCCATCGAGGAAATCGGTCGTTTCCCGTTCATCCCAGCATCCTTTCTCATTGGTCTGAACCACCGGATACATCGCAAATCCTTTAGACGGATCGAATTCCAACCCCACGGCTCCCGGCATCACAATCTTATACCCGTAAAGGAAAGGACGATAATAAACAGGCTGCTCCCGAGCAACTTTTTCCGTAATATTTCCCACAATCAGCGAAGAGATAAACTCCTCGCTCGGTTGCACCAAAGTGCCCGGCATAAAACGGACTCCGAATTTTTCCACCAAAGGATTCATCACCTCCTGCCGTTTCGTATCTCCCAAAATAAACAAGTTCCCTCCCCGGTCGATATACTGGTTCAATTTCTGTTCCTCCTCCGGCGAAAGCGCCTGTTTCATTTCGGCAATAACGATAATATCCACATCTTCCGGAATATTTTCTTCGGCAAGCGAAAGCGTAATCACATCGAATCCCTGATTAATGAGAGAGTAGCGGAAATAAATACTTTCGGCAAAACGATTATAATCCCGGTCGCCCGTTTTCTGAATATCCCGTTCTTCATGCCCGGTAAGAAAAGCCACCCGGGGCGACTTCACGATAAAACGTTTCAGGGCTGCGGAAATCTCCGCTTCCGAAGGATGCTTCTGATTATCGTCATAAAGGCGCAGAAAACTCTTTTGCCCGTTTTCCCTTTCCAGCACCCGCACAAAACGATTTCCTTCCGGTGATAAATCGATCACTTTTTTAATCTCCTCCGGCGACAAAAGCAATTTAAAATCTATATTTAATATCTTACACAACTTTTCCGCCTTCTCCTTGTCGCTCAACCCTTCGAAACGGTCGTCCAGCGATTCGTTATCCGCTTTATCGTAATAGTACACATACTCCATCTCGATTTCCGGCTTAAAGCGCACATATTGTTTAAAGCGACCGAAATCCGATTTCACCTGGCTGGGTAAGCCGCTGCCATAATCAGGGTCTAACAAATTAACATAAGTGGTGATCTTCAATCCTCCGTCCAGATTTTTCATCACGTCCTGACTGGTAGCCGTCAAAGTGTTCGATTTGGTAGCCGTTGCATCGTAATAAAACATCAGTTTCGGACGGGAACTGCAATACCCCACCAGCAGGGCAAGCGCAACAATACCTCCATAACGCCCCCAGGTTTTCGCCCAAGAACATTTTTGCCTTTCGGCCTGCAATTTCAACACCGACAAGCCGATAAACAACAAAATCACAACCAGAAAATAAACCACATCCTCGCTGCAAATCATCCCCTCGATAAACTGATAAGAACGTCCGGAAATAGACAACCAGTAAGTAATATCCCGGACAAAAGCAATATCCTGCCCCACATCCCCGATATAATTCAACACGGCCAGCACCGCCAACGTCCCCACGGCAGCCACCACCTGATAAGAAGTGAGGCTCGACATAAACAGGCCGATCGCCGCATACGCACAAATCACCAAATAAATCCCCAGCAATCCGGTCAGCACCAAAGGCACGTCCATATCTTTCACCGTAAACAGACACAGAACAACGGTCAGCATCAAAATACCAATCAGTATCAGGTTATAGATCATCATGGAAAAATATTTCCCCCATATAATCTGCCGATTGGTCACCGGAGAAGAATACAATAATTTGATCGACCCGCTACTAAACTCCCGGCTCATCAACCCCATCGTCAAAAGCGGAATATAGAGGTAAAGATTCTTCAGCATTCCCGTGAAAATACCCATCCATCCGGTATAAACCGAAGAAGTCACCCCCCACAACCCATACCCCAGCGCCTGGGAACGCAATTGTCCCCCGAACACATCGCTGAAAGCCATTCCGGTTTGGAAAGCAAAAATCACCAAAATCAGCCATGCGACGGGAGAATAAAACAACGTGCTCAATTCCGTTTTCGCAATTCTAAATATCGTCTTCATATTTTTGATTTAAATTATTTCTGTATTCTTTTCCCTGACAACTGGGCAAAAATAGCATCCAGCGAATCGCGCTCCAGCACAATCTCACTCAACTGCCATCCCTTTGCCACACTTAACTCCGCCATCTGCCCGGTAATATCGGGCTGTGCGTTGAAATGCATACGAAAACGGTTCACAGTCAATCCCTCCACAGCAATAATTCCGGGAATAGCTTCCAATTCGCTCACGGCCGGAGGATTTTCAAGTGTCATCACAAAAGTGCTCGGCTCCATATAATTATTAAACTCATCCATCGTGCCCGAAAACACCACATGCCCGTGCTCGATCATTTTAATCTCATTACAGGTAGCCTGTACCTCAGTAAGAATATGGGTAGAAAGCATCACCGCCCGGTCCACGGCAATCTCCTTGATTAAATGCCGGATTTCTACAATCTGATTCGGGTCGAGCCCGTTAGTCGGCTCGTCCAGCACCACAAACATCGGATTGTGCACAATCGCCTGGGCTATACCCACCCGTTGCTGATAGCCGCCGGAAAGATTGCGGATCAAACGGTGGCTGAAATGGGAAATTCCGCACTTTTCCTTGGCCATCTTCACCGCCCTGCCAATCTTTTTCTTTTCCATCAACCGTAATTGTGCACAATACACCAGGTATTCGTCCACCGTCAAATCAGGATACAAAGGCGGTTTCTGAGGTAAAAAACCGATGTGCCTTTTCGCTTCCACCGGATTATCGCGTAAACTGATTCCGTTGATATACACCTCTCCCTCCGTCTGATTCAGCACTCCGCACATAATGTTCATCGTCGTGGATTTTCCGGCTCCATTCGAGCCCAACAACCCTAATACCCCCTTTTGCCTGATCTCAAAATTAATATCCTGAATAGCCCACTGCACACTATAACGGTGAGATAAATGTTCGACTTTAACGATAGATTCATCCATAAATAATATAGGTTATTTTATATAATTCTTGTAACAACGCCTGAAAACGCACAAATACTTCACAGCATTTTTTTCGAATAGGCACGACAATCCCTGCGGCCTTGTTAAAAGAACACAACAACTCCATAAAAGGATGAATAAAAGATAAGTTTTTTATAAAATTATTGGCATAAGATAATAGCCAGAATACAGAAATAACCTTTCAGGGACTCCCGCAACAACGATATTGATTTATATTTCAATGTTTTAACCGTATTCACCGAAATTCCCAACATTTCGGCAATTTCTTTGTTTTGCTTTCCCTGCAAAGCCAAGGTGATGATCCGGGCGCTCTGGGCGGGCAATTGCCGAACCGCCTCCGTAATCATCCGGTAAGTTTCTTCTTCAATCAAATAATTCTTAAAATGGTCTTCCAGATTCTCAAGCCCGGCAGCCTCATAATCGATCGTTTCTTTTTTATCTCTTAAATAATTGAAACAAAGATTTTTCACAGCCACATAAAGAAACGTCTTCAAGTTAGGGATCGCCTCATATTCCCCTCTCTTCGTCCACAGCCGGATAAAAGCTTCCTGTACCAAATCCTCCGCGACCACTTTATCGCGTACGAATTTCATCGCCACAGCACACATCGACGGGTAATATTTCCGGAATAAAGCCTCAAACTCTTTCGCATTCCCGTTTTTAATCGCTCCAAATGAAAAGTTATCCGTTATATATAAATCCTCTTGCTCCAAACGAACTATTTAGCTTTGTGGAGGGCAAAGATAATAATTCATATCCTATTGTGTTCCAAAATATTCTGAAAGAAAACTTTTTTATTTTAAGGATTCAAAAGATCCTTATTATAATAATTCAGAATACCGTCGATCATCTTAACATAATTATCGGCTTTCTGGTTTCCGGCATTCAGGCGCAGCACGGCATTAAACTTATTGCGCGCCTCGGTCATCCGGCCTGCCGCATACAATAATTCGGCCAGTTGCATCAATCGTTTTTCATCCGGATACTCCCTTATATAATCCTCCAATTCCCGGATGGCTTCCTCCCGCTTTCCGGCCTCCAACAGTTCATCGATATGCTTTTCCATACGTATACCTCCTACTTTTTCACATTCACAATACGTTCCGTTCCATTCCCCACCCGGTCATAAACCTGCACTTTCACCGCATGCGTTTCACCGGATTTGAAAACGGGTTCGTCCAGACTACAAGAAAACAGGTCATTCTTCGCATCATATACGAACAAACACCATTTCCCGTTCACCTCTCCCCGGT
Source organism: uncultured Odoribacter sp. (assembly GCA_900541415.1). Lineage (GTDB taxonomy): Bacteria > Bacteroidota > Bacteroidia > Bacteroidales > Marinifilaceae > Odoribacter. Next base: position 121,964 of record UQJP01000007.1, read on the forward strand.
ATTGTCCGATCCCGGACAAATGATCCCTGATCTTAAACGACACCCGCCTACCGGATGTTATCCCCAGAAAAGTCACCGAAGGCGGAACCGTATCTTCCACCACCCGGTAGCGGCTAAAATAACCGATTGCAGCGGAAAGCCTGTCCCCCTCCCGGCGGGTTTCCAACGCATAAAGCCGCCCCTGTGCATCGACCTCGCAAATCAGAGCTTTCTCCCCATATTTCCCGACAAACGACAAATCCGCTTTTTCCAACAAAGGCACTTCTTCCCGTGACAGTACCAATGTCCTCGCCTCACCGCTGCTATCCACTTCCGTAGCAAATTCCTGCTTCACCGACCACGGTAACATCCCGGGATTTAATTCCAATTCCCATTCCGGTGTAAAAAACTGATACGTACAATCGAACCTCAACAGGCTATCCGCCGAAACCGCCGGACGGTGGTCAAGAACTCCCTTCACGGTCAGATTTACTTTTGTCCGGTTTCCGTTAATATCTGCCAGATCCAATTGCAAAGCCAAACTGCTATCCTGCTGAATCTCAAACACGCCACCGTTAAAATTCTCTACTCCTGTCACATTGTTCTGAAACCAGCCGAAACAACGGTAAACGGTTTCCCTTTTTTTATAACGGTAAAAATCCTTGATCTCATTAATATAACACGATTCTCCAAAATTGCAGGCATCCATTTTCAAACGGAAAAGCGTATCTCCCGCCACCGCGAGGCTCATTTTGTAAATCCCCAACTTATTCCCGGAATCGTTCATCCGGTCTTCGGCATACACACCAATCCCGATTTTTCCCGCAGGCACAGTCACCCGCCCCCCGGAATAACGTCCCGTCCCCAGTGATTTCACCGGAATCTCCCTGAAAAGTTCCACACATCCAGCATCGGATATACGATAAATATAAACTTTTTTCACCAACGGAGGAATCGCATCCCTGATTTTATACACGCTCAAGGGATTCAGCACCTTTTCCGTCTGCGAATCCCGGATCTCGAAATGCAGGTGAGGTCCTCCGGAAGAACCGGAATTACCACTATAAGCAATGGTGTCGCCCTGCGCAAACAGCAAGGCATATCCTTTAAAATCCTCATCCAGGACAAAATTTTCACGACTGTATTGTAACTCCCTCACCAACCGTTCGATCCGGGGGACAAAACGTTCCAGATGCCCGTATACGGTGGTCGTACCATCGGCATGTTCCACATAAAGCGCATTTCCATAGCCAACCGGGGATACCCTCACCCGGGCTATCAGCCCGTCCTTCACACACACCACCGGAATCCCTGTAACCCCTCCGGTTTTTATATCTATTCCCGAATGGAAATGGGTGGCACGCAACTCCCCGAAATTACCGCTTAAAATCAACGGGCACGACATCGGAGCAATCGTTTTCTGTACCTGCCCGCTTAATGAAAACAAGCACAAACAATTAAGTATAAAAAAAAGAAAAAATCCCAATAGCAAACGGTTTCGCATAACGACAAATAAATAAAATTTCAAGCGCAAATATACCCAACACTATTGATAATTTAAAGAATAAATTTTATCTTTGTCATGAAAAGATAAAGCTATGGCACTAAGACACGATGCTATTATAAATGAGCTGAATTTTAAAATTGATAAATTAATAAAACTATATATATCTTCACTCGAACAGAAAAAAGGGTTGGAAGGTAGGATGGAAGACCTGCAGTCTGAACTTGAGAATCTGAAGAGGGAGAACAAAGAATTAAGCGAAGAATTAAAAAGGACCAAAGTGGCTAATGCGATTTCGGGAAGTGACGGAAACAGTTACGAAGCGAAAGTGAGAATTAACCAGTTGGTGCGGGAGATTGACAAATGTATTGCTCTTTTGAATAATTAATTATGGCTGACAAACGCAACATTAATTTAAATATTGCCGACATACCTTTAAACCTGAACATCGCAGAAAAAGATGAAGAAGTGATCAGAAGGGCCGCTAAGGAAATTAATGAGCGCGTTTCAACATATAAAACTGGCAATAAAGAGCCGGAACCTTATTATTTTTTAGCTTTTGTATCTTTGCAATACACCATTAAAATGTTGCAACTTGAGCAAAAGTTAGATGAAATAGAACAAATAAACCAAAAACTTGATGAGTTCATCAAAGAGTAAGTATTATTTTTAGGCGTTCTTTGAATACAGATATTCCCGCATTATTTCTAATTTAAGCGAAAAACTCAACACTCAAACAATTGGGGCGTACGCTTATATTTGCCAAAAACAGGCCTCAACTCTTCGGAGTTCCTTCGGGACGGTGGAAGTTTGAATCAAATGGCAGCCCTACCCGTGTCATACAGGGGTTTTATTAAATGGAATAGTGCGGGATTTTTTTATGCGTAAAATTCTCAAGTTTTATCAATTTATTTGCCGGAAACCGATGCTTTAGCAAGGTGTGCATGAGTTTCAGGCCATAGAGAAGAAATCACAAACATAACATAGTATTAATATATTAATTAATTTCTGAAATATGATAACTACAATAATTTCAACCGTAGTAGCTTTGCTTGCCGGTGGGGTCATCGGCTGGGTGCTGATGCGGATCGCCATGAAACATAGGGCGCAAAACATCATCAAAGAAGCGGAAGCGGAAGCGGAAGTAATCAAAAAAGACAAAATCTTACAGGCGAAAGAAAAATTCCTGCAAATCAAGGCAGAACACGAAAAACAAGCCACAGCCCGGAACAATAAACTGATCGTGGCAGAGAACAAACTGAAACAGCAGGAATCGGAAATTTCAAGAAAACTGGAAGAAATCCAGAGAAAAAGCAAAGACATTCAAGGCCAGCAAAGCAATATCGACGTTCAGAAAGAACTGATCGAAAAGAAAGTGGTGGAACTTGAAAAATTAAAAAAACAACAGATCGAACAACTGGAAGCCATTTCAGGCATGTCCGGCGAACAGGCAAAAGAAAAACTGATCAACTCCCTGAAAGAAGAAGCGGAAGCAGAAGCGATTTCCTATGTGAACGAAATCATGGAAGAAGCCAAAATGACCGCTAACATGGAAGCTAAAAAAGTGGTAATCAAAACCATTCAAAGAGTTGCCACAGAAACAGCCACCGAAAACGCCGTTTCCATATTCCACATCGATTCCGACGAAATCAAAGGACGGATCATCGGACGGGAAGGAAGAAATATCCGGGCACTGGAAGCTGCCACCGGAGTTGAAATCATTGTTGACGACACCCCCGAAGCGATCGTTCTTTCGGGCTTCGATCCTGTACGCCGCGAGATTGCCCGTCTGGCATTACACCAATTGGTAACGGACGGACGTATACACCCGGCCCGTATTGAAGAAGTGGTAAACAAAGTGAAAAAACAAATCGAAGAAGAGATTATCGAAACCGGAAAACGCACGGCAATCGACTTAGGCGTACACGGCCTGCACCCGGAATTGGTTCGCCTGATCGGTAAAATGAAATATCGTTCTTCTTACGGACAAAACCTGCTGCAACACGCCCGTGAAACAGCGAATTTATGTGCAATCATGGCTGCCGAACTGGGCTTGAACGTGAAAAAGGCAAAACGTGCCGGACTACTCCACGATATAGGTAAGGTGCCCGACGACGAGCCGGAATTGCCGCACGCAATCTTAGGTATGCAGTTAGCTGAAAAATACAAGGAAAAACCGGACATCTGCAATGCTATCGGAGCTCACCACGAAGAAATAGAAATGACCACCCTCATCGCCCCTATCGTACAGGCTTGTGACGCGATTTCCGGAGCACGTCCGGGAGCACGCCGCGAAGTGGTGGAATCCTACATCAAACGTCTGAAAGATATGGAAGACCTCGCCCTTTCTTACAATGGAGTGGTAAAGACCTATGCTATTCAGGCAGGACGTGAATTACGCGTGGTGGTTGGAAGCGAAAAAATATCCGACAACGAAGCAGAACGGATTTCTTTCGACATTGCCAAACGGATTCAGGACGAAATGACCTATCCGGGACAGGTGAAAGTGACCGTAATCCGTGAAACCCGCGCGATCAATTACGCGAAATAAAAGCGGTAAATCCATAACGACACCCCGTCCCTAAAAGGACGGGGTGTTTTTTATCCTCCTTTTTTGTAAAAGTAAGCAAACATGCTTATTTTTACACGAAGAAATACATTCCGGGAGCTTTTAATCCCTATAAATAAACTTCCGGGATTTTTTATCGTAAACGATAGATTGAACTATAAATCTAAAACTATGGCAACCATACAAGCTTCAGAGCTGATCATCAACGATGACGGCAGTATTTTCCACTTGCACCTTCTGCCCGAAGACCTTGCCGACCATGTGATTCTGGTAGGCGATCCGGGACGTGTAGAAACCATTGCAGCTCATTTCGACAACATTGAACTGAAAAAAAGTAACCGGGAATTTTACACCATCACCGGAACCTATAACAAACACCGTATTTCCGTTATTTCCACGGGAATCGGGCCGGACAATATCGACATCGTGATCAATGAACTCGATGCGCTGGCAAATATCGACCTGAAAACCAAAGAAGTGAAGACCGGAGGACGAGTTTTAAACATTGTCCGCATCGGCACATCGGGTTCCGTGCAGGCAGACATCCCGGTGGACTCATTCGTCATTTCCGAAAAAAGCATCGGTTGCGATGGAGTACTGCGCTTTTACGAAGGCAACGAAGGCATTTGCGACAAACCTTTCGAGGATGCTTTTATCCGCCATTGTCAATGGACACCCAATGCAGCCCGCCCGTACGTGGTAAACGCTTCTGCCGAACTGGTAGACCGCTTACATACCGAAGGTAAAACAATCAAGGGAGTGACCCTCACCGCCGTAGGTTTCTACGGACCGCAAGGACGGGTTTTGCGCCTGCCGCTGGCCATGCCGGGCATCAATGACCGGATTACGGAATTCCGTTACGACGGCTACAAAGTGACAAACTACGAAATGGAAAGCGCGGCCGTTACCGGGCTTTGCAACCTGCTGGGACACCACGCCGCTACCATCTGCCTGATCATCGCCAACCGGATGAACGGGGATGCTTCTGCCGATTACCACGGACACATGGGAAAACTAATCAAATACACTTTAAATCAGCTGACAAAATAAAACATCCGGAGGTTGTGAGCTCAACAGCTTCACAACCTCCCTCATTTCAACACACTAAATTTTCTTAATCTATTTCATCACATGGTTATCCAACGTATTCAATCTTTATTTTTGCTGTGCACGGCAATTGTAAACGCCCTGCTATTCTTCATGCCGGTGGCAAGCCTGACAGTTCCCAACAATTTCACTTACGAATTTTATACCACAAAAGTGGTACAAATGGGAGAAATTCCCGTTTTCATCACCTGGAACTGGATGTCGATGATCCTGACCATCGCAATCGTAGTACTGGCGTTCGGCACGATTTTCGTACACAAGGGAAATACAAAATCGGTAAAACCCACACTTTTTCTGCAACTGCGTTTAAGTGTAGCGAATATCATCCTTCAATTAGGGCTGATTGTCCTGGTGTGGATGCAACTCAGAGGACGGGCGGGCGAACTGTCTGCCGACTGGAACGCAAACCTTAGTTTCATATTTCCCCTGATCGGAGTAATTTTCACCTGGTTAGCCTTACGTGGCATCGTCAAGGACATCACGGTTTTAAAATCCTTCGACCGGATCAGGTGACATCGTTCCGCTCCCCGGAATCCATAACACAAGTGCTAAAAATCAACCGGAGAAGAAACGGAAAAAACTTCTTTCCCGGCTTTTAATCAAAACAACAGATGAATAAACTTTATTTCACCCTCCTGTTTCTGACAATAGGAGCTTTCACCACGGCATCTGCCTGTACAAATTTTTTATTGACGAAATCCACCACGAAAGACGGCTCGACAATGGTCACCTATTCAGCCGACTCCCACGTACTATACGGAGAACTTTACCATTGGCCCGCAGGGACCTGGCCGGCAGGAACCATGCTGGATGTCTACGATTGGGATAGCGGAAAATTTTTGGGAAAAATCCCGCAAGCCGCCCAGACCTACAATGTGGTAGGCAACATGAACGAACATCAGTTGGCAATAGCAGAAACCACGTTCGGCGGACGGGCAGAACTTCATCACCAGGAAGGGGCGATCATCGACTACGGAAGCCTGATCTACATCACCCTGCAACGCGCTAAAACAGCGCGGGAAGCCATAGCGGTCATGACCGACCTCGTGGCTAAATACGGTTATGCCAGCGAAGGGGAATCCTTTTCGATCAGCGATCCGAACGAAGTCTGGATACTGGAAATGATCGGTAAAGGAGAAGGAGAAAAAGGAGCCGTATGGGTAGCCCGCATGGTTCCCGACGGCTATGTATGCGCCCATGCCAACCAGGCAAGAATCACCACCTTTCCGCTGGAAGGACGTACCTCCACTTCCTCCGATAATATGAAAAGATTATATAATCCGGACATCACCACTATATATTCTAAAGATGTTATCTCCTTTGCCAAACAAAAGGGATTCTATCCGCAGGACGGTAAAAATGCCGATTTCAGTTTTTCGGATAGCTATGCTCCGGTGGATTTCAGCGGAGCGAGAGCTTGTGAAATCCGGGTATGGGCATTCTTCAACGCCATTAATTCCGATATGGCACAATATTGGGAATACGCCAAAGGCACAGGCATCAAACGTGATGAAAAAGGATATGCCACCAACCGGATGCCCTTATGGGTAAAACCTAACCGCAAAGTGGACGTGCTGGAAGTGATGGACTTCATGCGCGACCATCTGGAAGGCACGGAATTAGATATGAGCAAAGACCCGGGAGCCGGACCGTATGAATGTCCCTACCGTTGGCGGCCGATGACTTTTAAAGTCGATGATAAAGAATATGTACACGAACGCGCCACCGCTACCCAGCAAACCGGATTTACTTTCGTATCACAAAGCAGAAGCTGGCTGCCGAACGAAATCGGCGGCATACTCTGGTTCGGTGTAGACGATGCCGCCAGCACCGTTTATTTCCCCATGTACACCTGTTCCGCTAAAGTTCCGCAGGCTTACGCCGTAGGCAACGGAAGCATGATGGAGTTTACCAATAAAGCTGCATTCTGGGTATTCAATCAGGTAACAAACTTTGCATACACCCGCTACAACGTGATTCACCCGGACATCCGGAAAAAACAAAAAGCACTGGAAACCCAATACCAGTCATTCGTACAAATGGTGGATGCAGGGGCTGCGGGAATGCTGTCCCAAAACCGGCAGGCGGCGGTGGATTTCCTGACCGAATTTTCATGCAACACCGGAAACCAGTTAGTGGACACCTGGCGTGATTTCTACGGTTATCTTTTTGCCCGCTATATGGACGGCAATATCAAAACAGCCGTTCCCGGAGAAAAAAATCCCAAAGTGGAACAACCGGCTCTCCCGGAATGGTATCTACGGACAATCATCGAAAAAACAGGAGATAAATTAAGGGTTACGGAATAATTCCGTTCCTTGCCACAGGGCAGGATAAACACAACAAGAAACGTTTATCCTGCTCTTTTTTTGAAATATAACTTGCATTTCAAAATATATTTCATACATTTGCAACCCGATTGGAACGTGTGCAGTCTCTTACACGAAAGTCTCAGTAGTAATACTGCATCCGATAAATGAAAACTATAAAAAAGTAGAATAATGGATTTAATTAAAGTTGCAGAGCAGTCATTTGCTGCTGAAAACCCAGTAGAGCATCCTTCATTTGCTACCGGTGACACCATCAGCGTTCACTATAAGATTATTGAAGGAAACAAAGAACGTATCCAGGTGTTCCGTGGAGTTGTGATCCAGATTAAAGGAACCGGGACAACCAAAACTTTCACCGTTCGTAAAATGTCCGGAAACGTAGGTGTGGAAAGAATTTTCCCTTGCGCTTCTCCGTTTATCAAACAGATCGACGTAAACAAAGTTGGTAAAGTAAGAAGATCAAGAATTTATTATTTCCGCGAACTGACCGGTAAAAAAGCCAGAATCAAAGAAAAAAGATCATAATCTTATCTTTAGAATAATTAAAAGCTCTGCTATTGCGGGGCTTTTTTTATTTTTCTAACTTTGTGAAGATGTACTGCCGATAATAAAGTTCGCCCATTGACAAGCTTTCCGGCTACCATGTAACTGTATATATAATTTTTAAATAGAAACTATGGATAATGCAGAAATTGTAAAAAAGGCGAAAGCGAAAGCCGAAACCTGGCTAAACGATGCCTATGACAAAGAAACACAATCCGAAGTGGAACGGATGCTGAAAGCTTCCGACCCTACCGAATTGATCGACTCTTTCTATAATGATCTGGAATTTGGCACGGGAGGGCTTCGTGGAATCATGGGCGCGGGTAGTAACCGGATGAACATATATACCGTAGGGGCAGCCACACAAGGCTTTGCCAACTATATCAACAAAATGTGCACCGACAAGCAGGAAAAATCGGTATGTATCGGCCACGATTGCCGTCATAACTCGCGCTATTTTGCCGAAACTACGGCTGCCATATTCTCAGCCAACGGAATTACTGCTTATCTTTTCGAATCGTTACGTCCCACTCCGGAAATGTCTTTCGCCATCCGGGAACTGGGATGCTGCGGCGGCGTGATTATTACCGCCTCACACAACCCCAAAGAATATAACGGTTACAAAGCCTACTGGAACGATGGCTCACAATTAGTGCCACCTCACGACAAAAATGTGATCGAGGAAGTTAAAAAAGTGAAAGCCGCCGATATTAAATTCACGGCCGTACCGGAGAAAATCAAATCACTGGGAGAGGATTTCGACAAAAAATTCCTCGATGTGGTAAAGACCCTGAGCCTTTCCCCGGATGCCATCAAACGCCAGCACGATTTAAAGATCGTATTCACTCCGCTCCACGGAACTACCTATAAATTAGTGCCGGAATCTTTACGGAACTGGGGATTTACGAACATTAACACCGTTCCGGAACAAATGATCCCGGACGGAGATTTTCCCACAGTGGCTTCCGCCAACCCGGAAGAGCCGGCAGCATTCAAAATGGCTCTCGACAAGGCCCGCGAAATCGATGCAGACCTCGCCATGGCCTGCGACCCGGACGGTGACCGTATCGGTATCGCCGTAAAGGACGACCGGGGAGAATGGATTCTGCTGAACGGGAACCAGACCAACATCATTTTCACCTGGTATATCATTCTTCGTAAAAAACAATTAGGCCTGTTGAAAGGCAACGAATATACGATCAAAACCATCGTAACCACGGAACTGATTAAAGACATCGCAGAGAAAAACGGTATTCCTTGTTACGACGTCTACACCGGATTCAAATGGATTGCCGATATGATCCGTAAAAAAGGAGCAGAGGGATACATCGGAGCCGGAGAAGAATCGTTCGGTTTTATGCCCGGTTCATTCACCCGCGACAAAGACGGAGTTTCTTCTACGTCCCTGATGGCGGAAATAGCAGCCTGGGCAAAAGACCAGGGGAAATCGCTTTTCACCATCTTAAAGGAGATATACGCAGAATACGGTTTCTCCCAGGAGAAAATGATCTATATCGTGCGTAAAGGGTTAAGCGGCTCTCAGGAAATTAAAGACATGATGAACAATTTCCGCCACAATACCCCCAAAACATTGAATGGAAGCAAGGTGATCGTGAAAAAAGATTATGCCGACCTGAAAGCGACCGACCTCGTAACCGGGAAATCCACCCCGATGGATTTCCCCACAACCAGCGATGTGTTACAATTCTTCCTGGAAGACGGCTGTAAAATATCTGTTCGTCCTTCCGGAACCGAGCCTAAAATAAAATTCTACTTCGAAGCCCGTGCCCGGATGAACAGCGTGGACGATTTCCACAAAGCCCAGGCGGAAGCACTCGATAAGATCGATGCAATTATGAAAGACCTGAATATATGATCTTATCAGAAATAAATATTTTATAAATAACAATAGCCAGAAAAATTCTGGCTATTGTTATTTCAATCCATCCTTTTAGTTCCTCCAAATCATAAAAAATATTCTCAAATAAATTACACCTATTAACTAATAATCTCCAATTCATTCAACTCCTCTTTATTACTCTTATCTACTACTATTACCTTGTACTCCTCATGCAATTAATTAAATTTTTAAAATTCA
>UQJP01000008.1 GCA_900541415.1 uncultured Odoribacter sp.
AAAGAAGGAAGAAAAACGGCGGGCGAATGCTTCATCGATATTCGACCGCAAATTCGTAGCCAGCACCACCGTGCCCGGAAAATCTTCAATCCTTTGCAACAGATAAGCCACTTCCTGATTGGCATGCCTATCATTAGAAGTATTTGTCGACGTCCGTTTTCCGAAAAGCGCATCCGCCTCATCAAAGAATAATATCCAATCCCGGTTTTCCGCCATATCGAACACCTTTGCCAGATTTTTTTCCGTTTCACCGATATATTTCGATACAATCATTGATAAATCCACGCGATAAACATCCATACGGTTCCGTTTCCCAAGCAAAGTGGCCGCTAAAGTCTTACCTGTTCCCGGAGGCCCATAAAACAACGCCCGATAACCTGCCTTCAAAAAACGGCTCAATCCCCATTCTTCCATTATCGTGCGGTGGCGGATCATCCACGTATTGATTTCTTCCAGATCGGCCGCCACCTGATAATCCAGCACCATATCTTCCCACTCTAAACCGGTAGTAATCCGCTTTGCCGGAAATCCCATGCTATAATCCGGTTTATATTCGCTATCCCTGAAAATCCGGCTCAACACCTCTTCCGACACCCGCAATTGCCCGCTCAGAAAAGGCTCGCCTTCCCCCTGCCCCTCCAAGCGAAGGATATTCTTTCGAAAAAACCAATGATCACGGTCGAACATCCGCACCACACCGTTTCGCCTCCCTGCATCTTCGCCTGCCAATAGGAAAGCCGCCGTTTCTCCGGTAGGCAAAAAACCTCCGTGCGAAACGCCCTTCCAACCTCCGAATTCTGTATAAGGACGATCGAAATTCTTATTGTTTGCAAAAAATATATCCAGCACCTGCGGACAAAGGTGAGGCATTAACGCCAGCATCAGCACCACCTGTTCATCGAATGTCGGCTCTGCACCGCAAACCTTTTGCCAAAAATCTCCCTTTGGTGCAGGTATGTCATAAATTGAATTTACCGTCACATCATCCTGCCGGAAATAAAGCCGGATAGACACTTCAAGTATTTGCCGAAACCAAAGGATATGCTCCATTTCTTTATCTGTTTGAAGTATCCCAATTATTTAAAACATCAACCTGCTGCCAGGTAACTCCCTCCAATAAACAAGTTTTAAATGCCATATTTTTAAAATGAGCTTTATAAACTTCCGGAGGAAAATCACGATACTTTTCTATCGTTTCTTTATTTTCTCTTATAGATTTATACATGTCCACCAACACATGGGCTATATTCTCAGCAAGAGTTACGTCCAGCAAAGTCACCTCCTGCCTCTTGTTCGAATGAATCGTCAATCCCATCGCCTTCGAATACATTATAACACCGGGTGTCATTTGTCTATCACCGGAATATATTCTTCTAATTTTGTCCGCATAGTTGAATGCTATCAAATGAGCCCGCTGGAAATAATCGGCTGCCTGCTTTTTTCCCAGGTCAACATTATTATTTCCAGGTACAGATTCTTTAAAACCAGTTCCCGGAGGATAAGGACATGATAAACTGCTTATCCAACAAGGAACAATCTCATAGTGGGCTGCATTATTAATTTTATCTTTTTCGGTCATCAATTCAAATCCGGGAGAACCGGCATACCCCAAATCTCCAATACCTGGATCCACCAAATGAGCACACTCGTGAATTGCCGTAATTGGACTTTTAGGGTCTTTCCCACACATTGTCTGAAGAAAATGTATCGTCTGTTTGTCGCTATCCGCATAACCTCCTATGCCCCATTGCTCACTATCCCCATTATAATCCGTCGTAACCTTAATGCTTCTGCCAACTCCCGATAGCTTATCCATTATTTTATTATAATTGTCCCGCGCCTTCCCTGATTCAGAGCCAAAAACACATTTTAACCAAGGCATATTGTTTATCGTCATACTGACGCAGCCCCGTGCCTTTTCTATAGAAGTAAAAAAAAGTGACATATCTTTTTCCTCCAAATCCGTTTTAGCCTTCTTGGCATTATGATACACCTTTTCTTTACCTTCTTTACCGACCTGACCGAATAATTGTTCATAATACGTTTTATCAACCTTCCCGTCGGGTTTAATCAAACGGTCGACAGAAGCCCTTTCTCCATCTCCTTGCAAAATCAAGCCTTCCAATTGCAAGTTTCTCAACAATATACTCACCTTTTCCCGAATCACATCCACACTTAACCGCTTATGAAGACCATTCAATTCCGTATAATTCGGGATTCGTCCCTGAATAACTCCACCTGAAACGGGTTTCTTCGTATTCTCCCCCTGAATCGTTTCTAACAGATCCAGTTGTTCATCGATTAATGCCCTGTTATCTTCCATGCAGGAAACAGCTTTTCCCTGTTTAGCCTCGCCAGTTACCTGAGAAACCGAAAAACGATGCTCTTTTGTCCTGCGAGAAACATAACCATTCATCGTCTGTACGCCTGTATCCCCTTTCATCTGTATAAATTTTGTTATCTATTACCCAATACCTCACTTAGATTTCCCCGACATGTAAATGCCGGGGAAACACATTTTCCTACTTTATTCCGGGCTCTAACGGCTCATACTTTCCATAATAGTTCAATTTTTCGAGCATACTCCGGTAGCTATCCCTCAATGAAGCACTCACACCATCGGCACTCCATCTTAAATTTTCCAACGCAGCAGCACAATCCCGCAATTCTTTCGGCGCGCACATAGCGATCACAATAATCTTTGCACCCCTCAGATTTTCCAACAACTTCCCGTCGCTCCCTATAATATCCCCGTTCGTATATATCCATTGTCCCACGGGTTTTTTCCGGGGAATGACCACATAGCTAATCAAGTCCGGAGCCACGGCCATCGGGGCTGCTTTTTCACTATCCCACAGTAAAAGGCTTTCATTCTGAAAAATAATCTTCAATTTCCGGCCTGAATCCACGTCAATATCGACAACACCGTTATCAAAACCTCCGGAGGTCACTGTCTTTGCCTCCCGAAGCGTCCCATAGCATACAACACTCGGCTTGTAATCGATATTCTGTAACACATGCAACACTTTCTCAATCGAGGGCTCTTCATCTGCTTCCAGAGCCCGTTCCTGTGCTTCCCGGATGGTCTGCCCCAATGTTTTACATTTCGTCAAAGTTCCCCGGATTGTTATAATTTCATCTATTTGGCGTAAATCCACCAGCCAGATAGCAAGAGCCGCCATTCCTCCAAACTCAGGCATACTCAAAATGGGACGAGCCAATGATTCGATAGCAGATGAAGCGGTGTATTGTGCCGCACCCGAAATATCGAGAGCCACATGATCGCCGTTACTCCCTACCAATACCGTAGGATTTACACTCACTTCCTTGACAGCGAAAGAAGTCATATTCAACACCGGGACAGCCCGTCCGGCCCCATCCCCGTCCAATACAGGTATTCCCAGCTTTGCAGCAGTCACACAGGCAATCACGGAAGAGAGGGCTCCGATTTCAGCCGGAATAATACATCCGATTTCCTTTACATCAATCCCGCGGAGTTCTGCCAGCTTTTCAATTGCTTTCACATTCATCCCGGCGTTTTTGATCTCTTTCATTCTCTCAGGTGCTCCCATAACAGCCGTCACAACACCGTAATTTGCAGTTGCCATCGCTTTTGCCTCTTCCACCGTTACAACCTTCACCTCAGAACTCTCATAATAAGGAGGTTTGAAACAATCAGCAATCTGAATCCCCGTTTCATACGCCCCGCCCCCGCCACTGGCCAAAAAACAGGCTCCCCGGACAACATCCTTCAATTCTTTCCGATTTAAGTTTTTCATAATTTTATTTTTAAGTTAAAGCATTACATCCTGAATTTCCTGATCATCTCCCGGGCATGTTCTGCCCCGATTTCCCGGGCAATCTGACAAGCTTCATCGAAAGCTATATCCGCTTTAGCCCGATCACCCGTCGCCTGATAAGACCTCCCTTCCAACAGATACAATTCGCTCAGATAGCAAACTTCCTTCACCTGAATCGACTTTTCAATAATCTTCGGCAAACTATCTTTCAATTCATCAAACCTGCCATTTTCCAAATAAACGGTATTCAATAATAAACCGTAAACAGAGTGCATAGACACCACGTCCAGTTCGGTATTCCCCTGTAATATTTTATACCCCTCCCGGATAAGCCCGATTCCTTCCTCCGCATTCGTCATAGCAACAAAAGCCCCATAGAACAAATAGCCGACGGAAATATAAAAAGGGTATCCTCCCGCCTTTGCCAATTCAAGCAGCGTTTCGGCATATTTTCCGGATTGCTCCCGGTTTCCGGCAAGATACTCCTGCCAGGTTAAGGCCTGATAGGCGATACTTTGACAAAAACGGTCTTTGGTCGCTGAAATTTTAGCGATCAACTGTTTTTTAGCTTCCGCCGTCCTTTCGTAATCACCCAACTGAAATGAAATCAACAAATTGAACATTCCATACAATGTCTCTACGGCAGGTTGAACCGGAATGGCAGGATCTTTCTTTTTATACAATTCTTCGAACTCTTTCAGGCAAGCATCCGCTTCCCGTAGTTCACCCCGCCAGAAAAGAGTGTTTATAGAAGTAATCAACGCCATCAATCCCATCGGTAAATCATTCCTTTCCACCGCTATTTTCCGGTATCCGGCAGCCAGCTCCAAACAACGGTCAAGCTGTAACTTCACCAGGCAAATCGTCCATTGCCCGAACAAAATAATCTCGGTATAATCATCACATTCCAGCTTCCGGCTTAATTCTTCGGCTTCAAGATACAATCGTCCGGTATCCTCACTCCCCCATCCCTTCACCGAACGGTAGCAAAGCCCCTGTTTTACCAAAAAACGTAAACGGATGTGCTCATCCATTTGCCCGGCAAAGCCTCCCAAAGCCTTATCCAGTAACACAGACGCTTCGAGAAAACCAGACACGGCAAGCATTTGATCGACCGTGATCTCTATATATTTCAATGCTTTTTCCGGCTCGCCCGCCAATTCATAATGCCGGGCAATATCCCCCGCTACTTCCCCGATGTTATCCCGGAAAAGCTCTTCCAAAATAACGGCAATATCCCCATGCAGGATCATACGCTGCGTTGCACTTAATTCCTGATATAAATACTGCTGGAATATATAATTCGAAAAATTGAACTCAGACACCAGCCCCCGGGTAGAACGCACACAGGGTCCTTCATTCACCAAATGATATTGTTTCTGCAATTTACGCGAAAGCGTCATCAGGAGATCGCGTTCCGTTTCTCCCATCGTCCGCGACAGTACCTGCACAATAAAGCGGTAACCCTGAACACTCGCCTGTGACAACACTTCCACCATCGATTCTTCCAACCTTCCGATACGTTCCCGGATAATTCCTTCAATCCTCACAGGATAGGATTGCCAATCGGGAATTTTATGATTCGTCCAGATACCCACCTCATTTTGTTCCAACACCCCTTCCTCTTTCAACAAACACACCATTTCGCTCACAAACAAGGGATTCCCACCCGTGCGCTCAAACAGGGTCTGCCGGAATGCCGCATCATACACATTAGCTTCCCTGTCCAATAGCTGATCCATGAATTTACGCCTTTCCCACACATCGATATTATCCAAATGGAGGAAAACATTTCCATAACTGATTTTCACTTCATTAATCAGCTTATCCATAGGATGTTTTTCCCCATCCGCCACGTCAATATCCGTGCTCCGGTAACTTCCCACAATCAGCACCGGGCAATCTTTCAGCACCACAGATAATTGATATAACAAATTTACCGATGGCTTATCAATCCACTGCAAATCGTCGAGCAACAACACCAAACGGTATTTTCCGCTCACTGCCCGCAACGTGTTGATATACTCCTCTATAATTTTCGATTCATCCGGGGAATTGTTTTTTTCCGGCTTTTCATCATTACCCAGGAAATGCTGACCGATTGCTCCCAGCACCGTTCCCACCGGAATAAAATTATCGATCAGGTCGGGCGCATGCTCTAACAACATACGTGCAGAAAATGCAAAAGCCTCTTTTAATTTTTCCCGGCCCGACCGCCCCTTTTTTTCTATTTCCTCATTATCCCTCACCTCCTGCATCAACTGTTTCAACAATTCCTTGAACGGTTGATAAGGGATGCTATACTCCGACCGGATGCAGCAAAATGTGGAAGCAATCAGGGTATTTTCCGTTTTTTCTTCCAATTCCCCGGCAAACATCTCCAACAACACAGATTTACCCGTTCCCGCTTCTCCGGGAATAAAACGCAACTGGCAACATCCTCTGTCTAAAGCCTGAAAAGCCTGCCAAAGCTGTGTCATTTCACGCTCACGCCTAACCGTTTTCAATTCATCCATATTGTCTTACCCCTTAATTCCGTTTCAAGTTTCATTCTTTCACATTCCCGTTTTTTCATTCTTCATCCATACCCCAGCTCACGCGTTTATCTGTTGCTCCACCAGCCGGGCAGCCTCCCTCCCTTTATCGTCGGCTTCGGTTTCCTTGCTTTTATCATCGTTCACAGGCATTCCCCCTATTTCCAAAGTCGGTTCCACATGGCCTTTATCCTGCTGGTCCACATGGGTCAGCTCATGCCCGATCAATTCCAATCCGGCTGTCGTATCCGGTTTAAATTGTCCGGGAGCAAATTCAACCGTTTTTCCCTGTGTAAAGGCCAAAGCCCCCACATCCACCGCTTTTTGAGAATCTGTTACAAACTGGACGGATGAAAAATCCCCGCCGATAGCTTCCTCCATCCCCTGCCTTACATGGTCTGTCAATCCGGATTGATTATCATGCCCCCCTTCCGAAACGGAAGCATTCCCGGAATCCGGATGACGCTGACCGACAAATTTTCCCTGTAACAACTCCTCTTCATCGTGGCCCTGCATTTGGGCAACAAATTTGCCTTGCAGCAATTCATCGTCCTCCTCTTGCAATTGGGCTGCGAATTTGCCTTGCAGCAACCCATCTTCATCGTCCTCCTGTAATTGCGCGGCAAACTTACCCTGCATCAATTCTTCCTCATCGTCGCTCTGCAACTGGCTGGCAAATTTCCCCTGCATCAGTCCATCCTCGTCTTCCTGCAACTGTGCGGTAAACTTGCCCTGAAGCAGTTCATCTTCATCCTCTTGTTGCTGAATGGTTTCCAGCATTTTGGCCTGCACGGCAGCCTCCCGGCGGTTATCCGGCATTTCCAAAGCACCGTTCTTCACTTTCGGCTGTATGGCCCGTGAAGACACTTCCTGAAATTGTTTTTCTGCATTCATGATATTCGGTATTTATTTTCTCCAATTCACATAAATAGGTTTTTCCATCCAGGGAAATTTGATAGGGGAATAACTCCAGGGTAAAGAATCGAGTAATATATCATAGCCCCGCTCTTCCACTCCCAATTGCCAGAAATCCCCGGTTTCCTGCAATATTCCTTTCCGAATCAGAAAACTATCCCTGAATCCCTGAGAAGAGGTGTTTCGCATCTTATCCCAATTTCCCATTGCCCCTTTCAGCATATCCCCGCACCATTTCTTTTCCTCCCCAGTCAGTTCCATCCGTTTGGGAAATGCCTGTTCCATCACACACCCCGTCAGCAGCTTATTCAACGAAAGTTCGGATTCCTGAAATTCACACCGCTCATACAGCATATATTGCAGTAAGAAAGCCGCCCGAATCCGGCAATCGAAGTCTTTAAAATCCTTATCCGCCAAATATCCCAAATGCCTGAACAGCACCGGATAATAAGGAGCCAGCAGCACCAATCCGGCATTTTCGATGTCCAAACGTATTGCTTCATTTTCCGGCTTATCGAGCCGCCATAATCCCGTCACCTTTTCTCCCGCGTTTTCTTCCGGCGTTTTCTGTTCCTGTATCATGATTCCCAATATTTTAAATTCACTGTTTCCTGCCTGTTCTTTTACATGCAAAATAATTTCCTCACATTTCCTTTCCGGCAAAAAAGCGGTCAGTCTTTGCCAAACTAATTTTAAAATTTCCTTAACCGAATAATTGGCATACCGTTTCCCGGTATAAGGCATCAGCCAGGCCAACCACACTTGTTCTCCGGGGAAAAAAGAAAACTTCTTCTTTAATTCCTCAAAAATCCCCAACACCTGCCTCACAGGCATTTGTCCCAATCTATCCAGCCATAACTTTTGTAACTTTTCGTTTCCGGACAAACTTTCCCATATTTGCTGTTCTTCACGCGGGGAACACTGCCGCCACACATCCCGCACAGCCTCCGGACGATTATTCAGCCACCAAAACACAACATCCGTATTTCCGTTTTTCAATACCACCTGCCACACCGCCACACCACATTCTTTCCATTCACTACAATCCACCCGTTTTTCAACAAAAGCCGCCACACATTTTTTTTCTCCGTATTCTGCTGTTAAAAAATCCCACAATCCCTGTGTTACAGAAATTTTCTCCCTCAACCATTCCACATGCTCTACCGAACAAAACAACATATCCCATAGCTGTTTTTTCCATTTCCCGATAAACTCCGCCACGCCCGGATTTCGATAATTCTGCAACAATTCCAACACAAATCCAATCCCGGCACGTTCCCACATCTGCCCTGAAATTTCCCGGCGTTTCGAAAAAATGGCGAATATATCCCTGAAATACGGGTTCGCCTCTGTTGTATGAACAGGCGCCTGCATCCTTTCCTCCTCCCACAATTCTGCAATCACCTGCTGTAAACTCTCCGGCAAAGCAGTCCTGATCTCCATCCGGAAAAAATAATCCAGTAACAGATTAGTAGCCAAATTATAATGGGCTGCCAATTGCCCCAACACGAAACGCACAAAATATTTCCGGTGGAATACGGAAACAGGTGAACTCAAAATCACTAAAAAGATAAATTCCCATTTCAACAACCGAAATTCCATTCCCGCCTTTCCCTCCAGCATCCCTCTTTCTTTCTCCCGGTCAAGGCTTTGAGCATAGGAAACAACAAAAGCACTTTCTGCCGGAATAATCATTTCCGTCAAACGGTAAATCTGTGTTTCCGGAATATTTTGCAAAAACCGACGGGCGGTGACAGGATGGGATAACAAGGTCGTCAACTGGGACAATTCCGACAAATTCCGGATGTTCTCCCCGGCCCCGTCCGGCACATTGGCATAGTGACTGCCGATTTCCATTTCATATAGTTCCCGGAGCACCTCAGCCAACCGTTCGGGCAAACCTTCCGTATCCGCACAAAGGAATGCCAACAGCACCAACGCATCTATATTATAATGCCGGGCTATCCGGTACACAACCGCCATCACAAAACGAGTCCTTTGGAAAAACGCCACCGGGGAATCCAATAAGACTAAAAATAAAAACTCCCATTTCAGGAGGCGGAATTCATGACCAGCCTTACCTTCCAGCATTCCCCTCTCTTTCTCCCGGTCGAGGCTTCGGGCGTAATCGATAATAAAAGGGCTTTCTGCCGGAATGATCCATTCCACCAAACGAACGATTTCCTCTTCTTTCAATTCAGCCAAAACCCGGCGGCAGGAATCAGGACTGGACAATAACCGGCACAACCTGTCACGGCTTTCGGAAGACAACGCTCCCGTAGAACGAACGATTGCCGCAATAGCCCCCATCTCCGGGGCTTCTTCTATACCTTCTTGCCGGAGATCCGAAAAAATAGCCAGCAATTCAGGCATAAGTACCCATTCCTCGGTAAACTTTTTCAACCCGGCAGTCAGAAGCTGCAATAAATAAAATGAATCGATATTAAAATGTGCCGCAAGTTCCCGAACGGTTTGCCACACCATTTGCTTGCGGCTAAAAAAGCTTCCGCTATCATATAACAAATAAGCCAGCACCACCTGCCACACCACATTACGGTGTTCCTGGGCCGTAATTTCAGGATGCCCCAACCTGCCGTGCGACACAATCAGATAGCGAACATACACCTGAATGAACGCCGCTTCCGAAGGCTCAGCCGCCTTCACGATAATTTCCAGCTCTTCATCGGAAAACTGAAACCCCAGCCGTTCCCGGATAGAAGGCACATTTCCGTATTCTTTCAAAAAATGTATAAATCTCGCACCATTATTCTCGACCACTTCTTTCAATAAAACGGCCAATCCGCGAAACTCAACCGGAGTTCCCTGAACAAAAAAACCATATAACAAAAAGAACAGCAAGGCTTTCGTTTTATCCGTAAATACCGGAATAACTTCCATCGGATATTTTCCCCTGAATTTCAGGCAATCGGCAAAAAAATCATCCAATTTTTCCGCCAGCCGTTTTGGAAATTCCCGATAAAATTCCGGCTCTCCGATCTCTCCTAAATCCAGGCAAATCGATTCCAGCCGGATCACTTCATCCTCCCGGTCATATCGGCACAACACCTCATCGATCACCCTTTCCACGATTGTCGGATACAGGCTGTCCCACCTGCCATACAACTCCGTAGCAAAAGCCTCACGGCCCGTCTGTAAATCCAATCGTGCCCTTTCAATGGTAATCATGAGATAGCTTTTTTAAGTTGTTCTGCTTCCTCCTGCCCCGATTCTCCGGTCGCCATTTTCTTACGCCAATTGTAGTAAGCCTGCTCAAATCCCCACATCTTTCCCGGAGAAAACCAACGGAAATTCACCTGCAAATGTGCCGGTAAACGGGAACAAACCAATTCTTCACACACCTCCCGGAAACGGGCGTCGGCCAGCCGGGCAGACCAGCCGGGAAATACCACCGTCACCGTAAAGTTCTCACCCCCCAAATGAAGGTGTTCCACAATATAAAGGGTTTCACTTTTCCGGTTCAGCATCACCAGAAAACGCCTGAGGCAATGGGCTGTTTCTATCACCTCCTGCCGCGAAGTGAAACGCCCTAGGTTGATCCATTCCTTTCTTTGCGCATGGAAAAACACCAATAAACGGTCGGGATGCAAAGGCAGGTTCAATATCCGGTAACTTTCCTGCCGGATTCCACCCCGGAACAGCCCTTCAAACAGCAGGTTATAGTGCAACAAAGGCAACCGCTCCCGCAAAATATGATAATCATGATCCGTAAACTCCCTGTCCGACAAAGGAATCCGTTCCATATACTCTTCCTTCAACAACTCCTCCGGCACCAAATTATGACTCAATACATGCCCCTGAAAATTATAAAAACGGTCGTCTTCCACCAGCCTCAGGTTATAGAACGGAAACACATTAATTACCGGACGTTCCTCACACCTATAAAAACCCAGCAATGTGGAGATATAAGCTTTTATGCCCGGCACATTTTCCGGAAAATTCCGGGTCAGGTCGATCCCCTTAAAACGGTCGCGTCCCCACTCCGGAATCCGGCTCAGGAAACGCAGCCGCCGTTCCAGCTGTTCCGCCTCGCCATCTTCATAAAAATTATAAGCTCCCAGCCAGGCCGGATTGCTATCCTCCCCGTAGATTTGTTCCAGCATATCGGCCCAACGCCTGCGTTCCCGCAGAAAACGTTGCTTACCGGGAACAGCCTCAAGATCAGTTTTCACCAATTTTTGCCATTCCAACTCCGGCTCTTCAAAAGGCACTACCGTTTCGGCCACCAATTCCCGGCCAATATCCAGCAGATCCGAAGCGTTTTCCAACTCTTTCAGCCCCCTGCCGAAAACTTCGTCAAACAATAGCAAATACGCCTTCAATTGACGGGCCTGGGCCTTCCGCTGTTCCGTTTCCCCGGCAGCCACCCCGAAGCGGTTAATTGCATAACAGTCCGGAAAATCGTATTGCACACTATAATGCCTGTACATATCCCTCCGTTTTCCTTCCGGCACTTTCAGGAAAGGCGATAAATCGCTCGTCCTGTTCTGATTGCCGAAACAGCGGGCATGCCGGGCATACAACCTTTCGGCCAGATGTGAAAATTCCAATGTCACCGGGGCATTGCCCACCAGCAAGCGAATCCCGGTGTCCTCCGTTTTCCCCGGTATCAATACCGTATAAGAACGATCGGCACGCGGGGGAGAGATTATATTATGATAGACCTGTTCATTTTCCCTGAAACCCAGAGAATGAATATATTTCACTCCTTTCAGGTTTTTCAGGCGATGATACAGATGAGGCACGGCATAATGTTCAGGCATTGGTTTCAGCGAACGTTCATCCATCACCCAATGTTCCTGCACCGGACCGTCCAGCAGTTCGTCCAGCGTTTTCCCCTCTGCCAACAATTCGTCCACCCGTTTATACCTCACTCCGGCAACAAAAAACTGTAAGGCTTCCCAGTAAATATCCGCCAACAACTGCGTGGTATCGGCATCGGGTTCAATTCCTATATCTCCCTGCAAAATCAGGGGTTTGCGTTCCACAAAAAGCACCTGCGACAACCCTTCACACAAATTACGGTTACGATGAAAAAGCGTTTCCACCTGTTTCCTCACTTTTTCCCGATCCATAAATGCCACACCGGGAGCCAATTCCACCAAAATATCATACAATCCGCATGCTTTCCCCTCTGCCGGATATATCCAAAGGTTTTCGATCTCCTCCACGGCATCGATAATCAATTTCCGATAGTCCTCCGCAGTCACCGGAACGGTAGGAAACACCTCCACAGGCGAAAACAGCCCGTAACGCCGGGGCTGAAAACCCACCCGATCCGCCGACAGGTAATCGGGCATCTCAAACCGTAAACGGTAATCCAGTTCCGTCAGGGCATAATTCAGGAGATCGGTAATCGTCACCCCCGGATCATGTTCATTATAATCAGTCCACAACTCCCCCGACATCTGCTGCAATCTTTCTATCGACTGCCGCAAGAGTCTCGGATAAAGATCGTTTTCCGGTTCCCGTTTTTTTATGTAAATGTGATCCATTCCTTACCTTTTATTTCAATTCCGGCAACATTCCGGCAAGACAATACTCCTACATCATTCGGCAGAGAAATAATGATCCTGCCACAATTCCGACACCTGGAAACGAATTTTCGTATCCTCCCCGTAATCGCAACGGGTGCGCACCTGCAAACGCCACGCCTCCCCCTGCTTATTCCAGCGCAGGCGCAAACGGTTAAAATGAATCCCAAACCACGATTGCAGGCTGCGGATTCGGCGGTGACTACCATAGCAATGCAAAGCGGTGGCTTCCAACAACGCATATTTCCCCTTTCCCTTCCTTCCGCACCCGGCCATCACGCGGTAGGCCCGGCAACCCGGCAATTTATCTTCCGGCTCTCCGGTTATATTATGCCACTCCCCATCGGCAGGCACTTCCCCGCTATTATAGCATCCAACGAATCCGGTTGCTTTCACCCATCCGTCCAGTTCCACATTCCCTTGTAACACAATTTTTTTATCAGGGGAAAGCGTCAATATAGCCTCGTCTTCATCTCCTTTCTGAATGCACATCCCACCGCTTTTGCGGTCTATCACCACCTTCCACAAAGGCGACTCGTCCAATATATTTCCGAAAAATTCCAATACAGGCCCTTTTTCTTCCAACGGGGACAACTGCAAACCATTTCCGGCGGATTTATTCATCCCGTCGTCTACAATATTCAGCATAGAATCGACCAGATCCTCAAAATGCCTTCCGGTAGGTATTCTGCCACTACCGAAATAACCTTTCAGCGTTTCCCTATTCGTTTTTGCCATACGTTAAATCCTCTGACTTGTAAATATTATCGCTGCCCTGTTGAAATGGGACACAGTAACCCGAACTCCGCCACTCAAAATCCATTTTTCACACTTCCGCACCATCCTTCCTACTGCACCACCAAGGTTTTACCGATTTCCAGCTTGCCCACTCCGGCGCGTTCCTGCCATTCCCCACCCAATTCTATCAGATGCCGTTCCGCCGGAACCGCCACACACCAGGGCTGTGAAGCTCCGATCATCACCTCCCCCGTTTCCTGTGTATTATATTCGTCCAAATGATAAAGCCGCTCCCCCGATTCCGTGATATGCAAAACCGACAATCCCTGTAATAAAGCCACCCCTTCATCTTCCATAACGGCATTCTGCAATGCCTGCAAGGAAAAGCGGTAGCCGAACACGGGAATTCCTTCACCTTTCTCCCAGGGGACGATATTTTCATTCAGTTTGCTTTCGAGCCTCCGGACCACCTCACCCAAAGGAACTCCCGGCATCAATGTCACCCGGCAGCGTACGGTCATCTCTTCATACACCGGGTTTACGGCATCCACGATCATAAATTTTCCCGTCAAAACCTGCAAACGGTCTTCTATCTCCGATAACAACAAATGTGTCGCCAACGGCCAGCCTTCTCCCTCCTGCCGGGGGATAATGACCAGTGTCACCACTCCCTGCCGGTTTCCTCCTTTCGTATCCAGACCGGGCAGGCATTTCACTTTCATCACCTGCGGGAAATGCTGCAATACCAACCGTTCATAATCGGCAGGCAACAACGCCCGGTTGCGGTGAGCGATACGGTCGGACAAGCGCAGACGAATATCCCCGGCGTCACCTCCCATACGACCTCCGTGCCCTTTCACAATTTGCTCTATACCAACAATTCCGGGCAGATTTTTTTCAGAATCGGAAATTGTCCCGGCAGGCAACCCCGCCAACACTTCCGGATGTTCCTCTATTCCTTTTACATCGGAAACCACCTGAACGACGTTCATATATATACCCCGGACAGGAGGACGGTTTACAAGAGCCTGAGGGAAAGCGGCACACAACCAAAATAAACCTTCGGCATCGAGCTGGCCGGGTGCGACGGGCGCAGGCAACAAAATTTCGATTAATCCGGTATTCATAAAAAAATCGGTCGAATCCCTCATCACCGCCCCGGCTTCCAGCAATTCCCATTCCCGCCCCGTATTCATATACCACCTGCCGACTGCGGCCTCCGGGACATCCTCTTTCACCAAATCCCTGGAATCGATTTCTTTCCGTAGAGGAGCAATATCGATAAACAGACGCACTCGTTCATACCCCAGCGCATTCCTGAAACCCAATAACAGATTACCGCTATCTTTAGGGCCTTCCGCCAACACCACCGGACGCTCCATATCTGCAGGCAACAGATTTCCGGCTGTCAGCGGGCAAACATGAAATAGTTTCGTTCCGCTCCCGGCCTGCCCCACCGCCAGACAAACCGTTTCCTCCGCCACATAGTTCAACTCCCAACGGTCCACCGTCGGGGAAACAGGCAAAGCGGGCGGAGGCAAAGGATGTTTGCGGCGGCTATTCATCATCATAACCTCCGTGAAAATCTGCCGATAAGCCGTATGTCCGAAACCGATCTCCGGCTCGTCCAGTACCACTCTGATAAAGCCACTCCGGGAACGGCCGTATATATAAGCATCTTCGTCCGTCGCCACCGGAGGTAAAGTCCCGTTAATCCGGCAAGTCAAGCGGGTAAATTCCGGGATAGGCGCATTACGCAACAAGTGTGTCCCGTCCGCCGGAGTGAATAAATATTGTGTGTTACCGGGGGCTGCCTGCCATTTTTTTCCGGCAAGCCATTCCAGGCGTACCCGAAAAGAAAAATTATCTATTCCTGCATGATACCCCTGATAATATCCATAAAACCCCTCCGGATGATCGGGCAACTGCTGCCATTGGCAGATCAGTTCCACTTCTTTCAGGGACTTTGAAGCCATCTCATAATTCCCAAAAACAAACCAGGCACCCCGGTCGGGCTGCACTCCCAAAGGAAAAACGGGAACCGTTGCATCCAACTCTCCTCCCGCATTATACAACCGCAGGCCGGACATGCCGGACACTTCTGTCCTTAGCGTCATCTCGTCAAATCTAATCCGCCCCGCCCAACTATATGGAAACAACCAGGCTTCCCGGTTCATCAGTATCCGCAAGGCGGGCTTTCCGGTTTTCATTCCATGTTTATCGGCACAACAGGGAATGGTGGGCGGAAAATCTTCCTGTAACCGGAACACAAGCCGCAAACGCCCTTCTTCTTCATAGTTCAAAACATAATCGGGCACAACCGTCCACCCTTCTTCCGTACTGATTTCCAGATAGAAGGCGTCATTCAGCAGTTTATAAACAATTTCATGGCTTTCACATAACTGCCCGGCGGCCACTTCTTCCACCAGCTCCCTAAAAAAAGTCACACTATCTTTTGTCAGGCAAAACGCAATGGAAACATTCCTGCATCCCTCCCGCAAAAGCAACATGGGAGATTCCACCAGCAATCCCACAGGCTCAAGCCAGCTATTCTCCCCTCCGAACAACATCTGGGGACACTCCGGGCCGTCGAATTCCACATTACGATGCAGAATAGCGGTCACATAACCCAGGCGGGCAGCGGGGAAACGCCCCTCATCCCGTTCCAGCAAATAAGAATATACCCGTTCCAACTCCATAGACACAACGGAAATATCCTCATTGCTCCGATAACAGAAAAGGGTGTTATCTGCATTCTTTCCGGCAATGAAAGCTGTGTTCCTATCCACAGCCACGTCTGCTCTCCCCACCCCTTTTTTCAACATCAGCCAGGTGCTGTCGGGTAAAGGTTTTCTGTAAGCAGCCTGCAACACCTTTTGAAAATAAAACAGGGGAAACTCTTTCCAACGTTCATTGAATTGTGCAGTTATTTCTCCATAATTTTGCAGAAACACTTTCAATACGGCCAATGCAGGATCGTTTTTTCCACAGATTTCAATCTCTTGCAGATAAACCCGATAATTCTTCTGCAATTTCCGGACACATTCCAATAAACTGTAATATTCCCTTTTTACGACGGCTTTTCCTTTCTGCTCCCGGCTCACTTCGGGGCGCGACCTTAAATCGGCGGTCAGGCGTAACTCCCGGCAATAAGCCAGCCGCCTATCCCATTCATTGAGGCATTGCACCAGTTCGCCGAGCAAAGGCAACGATTCTTCCCCTCCACTCTCATACTGCAAACGGAACCTTAATTCCAAAGCCTGAATATCCAGTTGCCAGATTTCAGAAAGAACGATCAAAGGCTGGAAACGAAACAAATCATACAGCACCCCGTCCGCCTCGTTCGAAGAATTAAAAAACCGTATCCGGCGCATCATGTCCACGCACCTCGCCATCAATGCCGGAAAATCACTTTCCAGCACGTCAAAGCAACGGCAAATCTTTTTCCGTTCCTCATACCGTTTCCGGCTCAAACCGTCTATATGCCATAATCTGTTCATCCGTCACTTTTATATTACCTGCAAACATCTTCCTATTTCCCTTCCCTTCAAATTTCTCCCAAATCGGTTCCTTCCCGCAAATAGAACGGGAAAACCATATTCGTCCGGGAATTTGTCCGCCTCACCGTATAATCCAGTTCCACCAGCACAATCCCCTCGGCCACCCGTTCCACATCCAATTCCACCTCGTTTAATGTAACTCTCGGCTCAAACATCAATACGGCACGCGAAATCACATCCTGCATCTGCGTCTGCACCGTCAGGGTCATTTCCTCCTGAATAAACCGACGGATCCCGCAGCCGAAATCATAACGGTGTACCCGTTCGCCGGGGTTGGTTTGCATCAAAATTTCCAGGCTTTGGCGAATATCCTCTTCTTCCGTCACCGTCACAGTGGGCTCTACCCCTTTTCTGAATTCCGGCGGAAAACTCCAGCCTTTTCCTAAAAACGACTTTTCCATACCCATATTTATTTTAATTCCATGTTTATCTAATCCACTGGCCGCCTACCTTCCGGAATCATGCACCGCTACCGGAATTTCTTTCCGGACCTCTGCGCTTCCGCCCCCCTCTTATCCGCCGATCATTACCGTCGGGCAGCCCAAAGCAATCTGCCCCCCGTGCGCCGTGTTATCTCCCTGCCGGGCAGCCGGCTTTCCGCAAATCATCACCGTAGCCGAGCCTTTTATGATAGAATCGGGTGGCCCGACGCACACACACATATCCCCCATAACGGCTGCGGGTAGTTTCCCGATAAGCACCGTAGGCGCACCCGGTCCCGTGACAGGCCCTCCCACATGGGGAATCGGGGAAGGGAATGCAGGGGTCTGCATCGGACAGGTGTGCATATCTGTCAATCTTGCTGCAAGTGGCATATTTTATCTTTTATATTCCATTTTATCAATTAATCATCACCATTCCGCCCTTTATTGTCGTTTGCCCGGAAGCGGAAATCTCGGCAGTAGCCTTCCCTTTAGCGGCAAGACCGACTTTAGCATTCACGTTCACATTCATCCCTTCCAGTGTCATATCCGCTTTCGATTTCACTTCCACTTTACCCGAAGAATCGAGTGTAATATCTCCTTTGGCTTTCAATACGATATTTTTGGCACAATCGAGCGTGATACCCTGGTCGGTCAAAGTCAGTTGATTCTTATTCTGGTCGGTCAACTGAATCGATTTTTTATCATCGTTGATCTCGATCTTATTTTTTCCGGGCGTTTCAAGAGTGATGACCTTTTTTTCATCGTCGAACTCAATCTTTAGCTTCTCTTTGGTGACAATGACCTTTTTTAAATTCTTGTCGTCGAACTCATAAGGTGCGGTTTGCTTGCTACTGTACATATTTCCCAGCACCACCGGATGCCCCGGATCGTTATTAATAAACCCCACCACCACCTCGTCATCGGGTTCCGGAAGGAAAAAATGTCCCCTGTCTTTCCCGGCATACAAAGTCGCCCAGCGCGCCCAAATACCGTTCTTATCACCGTTCAACACGGGAATATCCACCAATATCCGCAATTCTCCGGCAGGATCGCCTTTCAATTGTTTCACCTTCCCGATATGTAACCCCTCTATTCCCGGAAGCCAGCCGGAGGCCGGAGGAGCCGTTACGTCCGGTTCGTCGGTGATATTCTGCGGGGAAATACCCATATCCACCCGGGTGGTCCATACCTGTTCCCGGATGGTATGCTCCACGGCACCCACAAAAACATTTCCGCTAAAACGCGCTCCCAACCCTTTCAACTCTACGATACACCCCGGAACAACCGCCGCACTCCCGCTAAACGAAAACGTTCCCCGGTAGCGCGCCAGCCCTGCCTTTAAAGCCATGCTATCCGCCCATGCTTTTATCACATCGGACTCCACCGGAGCATCCGTTTGCAATAAATACTTATCCCCTGTTTCCAGATCGGCGGCGGCAGTACTTCCCTGTTTATTCAACTTCGGTTTGGAAGCCGATGCTTTCACCACCGCTTGTTTGGCCATATCCCAGCTCACCGCTTCCACCGCCGCAAACTGTTCCGTAGCGGAAACACCCCCTTTAAAATCAATCAGGTCCACACCATAAGTCACCGTAACCACAGGCGAGCCGCCCACTTCCGGTTTTTTCACGGCAATTTTCTTTCCGGCACAAGTAACCAACAGTCCATTAGCGTCCGCCCTCGACAGGGCAAAATCCCAATCCGTACAATAATACTGCACCAAAGCAGGGTGCTTAAAAGAAGTGGCATCCACCGAAACGCTTCCATAACTACCCAGCACGGCACTGATAATTTCGCTGTCCTTTTGCTTTTCGAACACTTTATTTTTACGTCCTAAGGTTGCTGCAAACAAAGCATCCCGGCATTCCACCGCCATCCGGGAACGCTGCTGTTCATCGATTTCCACATTCAACATCACCACCACCCCCTCAAAAATCGTCTTTTCGGCATCGAGCGTCCCTACATCCAACCGGATTGTCTTGCCGGGTTTAAATACATCCGAATCCGTCTCTTTAAAAGTCTGCGTGGCCATGCAGCCCGCATCGAACTGCAAGGAAGCCTTTCCTATCCGGTTAATTTCCGTCCGCACGAAAGCCGCCACCAACCGATAGTCGCTCCCCACATCCTTGCCGTCGACATATACCGTACACGAAAGTACTTTATCACTTTTTTTAGTAGGAGAATCAGCCATTTTTCATCAAATGTGGGAACAACAACACTGTTCCCGGTTTCACATTCCTAAATCCGTTCAATCCGTTGATCCTTGCCACTTCATCCGCCAAACCGGAATCCCCGTATATCCGTTGGCACAATAAAGCAATGGTATCCCCGGCACCGAGCGCCACCATGTGCGACATATCCGGAGATTGCCGGTTCGCCTCTTTATCTGCTTCCGCCCGGTTCACAAACTCGGTGAATAACAGCGTAACTTTGGCCCGTAAAGGTTGGCCGTCGGGGGCAAACAACCCGTAAGTGGTTTTCATCTGCTTCAACCGCCCCTTAAACAATAAGGTACCCCAGGCAATCTCTATGAAATTCGACTGATGCCCATCCCCGTTATATTTATAAACCAGTTTTTCCAGTTCCCCGATCTTCTTCTTCACGGTATCGGCATCCTTCGTCCCTTCGATAACTCCGGTACAATCAATCTGCACATCCACAGAAAGCTCTTCGTTTTTGTAGCCGACAAATACAGGCGACTGCTTGTTTTGTCCCTGCTGCTTTCCCGGATCATATTTCACCTCCTTTTTCCCCTGATAATCCAGGGGAGAAATCTGGACGGTCATTTCACCGATTTTCTTACTGAACTTCTCATCCCCGTAGGCGATGATTTTCATTTTTTCCATAGCGGCCTACCTTTCTCTCCGTCTGTATTCTATATATTCATTCCGGGGTATTTCCCGAAGAATCTCTTCCTTTAGCTGCTCCAGCAATTCAGCGGGAACAATATTTTCCCTCTCCCGTTCCTTTTCCTGTGTCACGGTGGTTTTTATGACAATTTCTTTGATAACTATCGGCATAACGATCTGTTTAAAATTCACTCACGTCTACTTTTTCCGTTCCAACAGATTATAGCACAATTCCAGCGTTTCCACGGCCAGTTCATTTGCCTTTGCATTAAACGTGTTTACCTCCCATTTCACCGGATAAGCATTCGAACACCACCAGCACCGCAAAGCTTTCCCTTCCGCATCCATCAAATAGACCACGATATTACGCGGCTTGATTTTTTTAGCAAATCCGCCTTCCAGCGTATCTTTTATCCAGGTTTCAAGACTATTGTCAAGAGGCTCCAGCGCCCGTTTCAACACCAAATTCCCATGCTTCACCATTTTAGGAATGGAATGGACAAAATCATTCTGTCCTCCCTCTTTCAACTCCTCCACCTGCATTTCTATTTTCAATCCGGACACTTCCAAAAAATCCGTATCCGGAATTTTAGGCGATCCCTGTATCACTACCCGAAAGTAGAATGATACAGGGGGCACCCATGTTTTCTCTGCCGCCATTATCCGTTAGCAATGGTCAAACCTTCATGCGCCAGATCGAGCGATTCCACGGCAGCCTCGTTACCGTCCGATTTCAAACTGACTCCGGTGATCTTTGTCGGCCAGGCGTTTGTTAATTTCCACACCATAGTCGGAGCCCCTCCTTCATCCAGCAAACTGATTGTAACGGCTTTACGTTCAATTGTATTCAATTTGATCGTATTAAACCAGTCCCAGAATTTATTATCCTTTGCAAACACACCCTTTTTCAGGCTGACATTGCTCGATTTTTTGATTCCGGGCATTTTGATCGTTGAAAACGCCGGGCTGTTTCCGTGACGATATTCAATGATTTGTGCTTCTATATCGAGGCCAGACACCTCTTTACAGGCAATCTCTCCGATTCCGTCGACTTCCACTTTAAAATAGAAACTCGGCAACGGCCATACAGCATCTTGTTTTTCTCCTGCCATAACTTTACATATTTAATGGTTAATTATCCGATTGACAAATTACTTAACTTTTCTGCATCTGTTGCTGGAAAGTGATTTCGATAAATTCTGCCGGACGGGTGATGGCCACCAGAACGGTAATTCTCATAATACCTTCCAGAATATCCTCCGGAGTCATCGTATCTCCCAATCCCACATGCACACTATATGCATCTTCCGGCACAGCTCCGGCCAATCCGCCGCGCTTCCACACCCCTCTCAGGAAATTTTCAATCATACTCTTGATATTCAGCCACGTATTCGCCTCGTTAGGATCGAACACATAAGCTCTCGCCGCATTCTTTACCGATTCTTCCAAAAATATCATGGTACGGCGCACATTGATATACCTCCAGTCCAGCGAATTACCGTCGAGCGTACGGGCTCCCCACACCTTCACGCCTTCTCCGGTAAACGTACGGATAGCATTCACCGCTTTTCCGGACAGAGGCACATTCAAATCCTCCTGATCGTCATGCGAAATATTCACGGTGGGAGCCACCACGTTGCAAAGCGAATAATTGGCCGGAGCTTTCCATACGCCACGGGTATTGTCCACCATCGTATAAAGACCTGCCATAGCCGCACCCGGAGGCAAAAGATTCACCCTCTGCCGGATTTCCTTCAACACCGCGCGGTAAACCTGGCTATTCTGCAGCAAAATAGTATGCAACAGGTCGCGGTCTACGGGAGCCAATCCCGCATCTTCCAATTTCGCAATCTGTTCCAGAATCTGGGCTTGCCTGTTTTCGTCTTTCCATTCTGCCACTTCAGCTTCCAGCAGCTCTTTCAATTTTGGAATACCCACATTGGCAAAAGTGATACTCTTTTCCGAAACGACGGAAGTATTCAGCCAGGGATAATATGCAGCGCCGAAAGCTAAAAAGTTACTGCCGATTGCCTCCCGGAATTCCAGCACCACATCGCCGTCCGGATCCTGCCGTCCCTTATAACCGCCGAATACATCCAAAATGGCAAAACGATTCTTCATCTTATTGCCGCAATGCATCAGCACCGCCTGTTGCACGCCCACACAAGCATCTTTGGCAAGGCAAATGGCTTCCGGCACCAACACCAAAGTCGGCTCCTGCTCCTTGACCAAAGTCTCGACTCCGGCCGTAAACTTATCTGCCTCGAAATCCTTCGTATAATCCCCCACCGACACGATATAACAAGGGCCGCCGCCATTGGCATAAAAAAGCAGCATGTTATAATACAGGGAATACGCTTGATTCGATTGTACCAAACGATACCCCTTACCCCCCAACATCAATTCGGGCTCACTTCCTTCGGCTTCCTGTATTTCGAACACAGGGGAAGGCTCTCCGCCGAAAAAAGAACGGTATTCTGCCATAGACGTAATTCGCCATGGTTTGTTTGTCAACGATTTATTGCCGTTCACCGCAATCTCGGTATGCCCGATAAAAGCGGGGACAGCGGTCGCAACCTCGACGACCGAATTCGGAAATGCGTTTTTCTCTACGATATAAACGCCAGGTGTTTTCATTGCTGCCATACACTCTTCATTTTAAATTAGTAATTCATATATTAACTTCACAAATCAATAATACACCACTTGCCGGACACACCCTTCCGCCGCATAAACAAACTGTCCCGGACGGGGAAACAGGACATTTTTACTCAGCACCCTACTCCCTAACACTTTACGTTCCAGCAACCGAAGGTGATAACTATACTTTTCCTGCAACACCACTTTTTCCTCCGTCACCGTTCTCCAGGCCTGCTTTCCCGATTCAACCACCCTCTCCATAGGGGAAAAATGTAACAACCCGTCGGTTTCCAGCAACTCAATCTGTTTTTCGTCCTGTCCTTCACGCGGAATGAAAACATATTCCCAGTTCAGTTCCTTTACCTTAAAATCCAGCACAATTTCATCTCCCGGCTTTATGGCCGACACGGGATAGGCCACCTGCTGAAAATCGGCCGAATTTTCCGTCACATATAAAAATACGCCATCGGTGATACTCCTTTCCAATACGATTTCATCCTCCTCATCCCACTCCACTTCCCGTGTTCCTAAAATTCCCCACTCATTTTCCGCCAGTTTCCTCCACATGCCCCCTCTGCGCTTCAACAGTTTTAAAGTTCGCGAATCCGGGGATAACTCCACTCCCCGGCACAATCCCCCGGAATAAAATCCGTGAACGACTTTCCATTTTATGAGTACCTCTATCCCGCTCATGACCCGAGTTTCCAATCTGGTTTCTTTACGCTTGAAGTCACCCCTCTCACTTCCCCGCTATCAAAAGTCAGCATCCTCACCTTACACACGACGGATGGATAATACTTACCTCCCAATATGCTCCATACATTAGTCAGCTCCTGTATGCTCAGGGACACTAATTCCAGCGTAAACTTCTGTCCTCCCGGCAAAGCAAACCCCGATTCTCCCTGC
The DNA here is from genome assembly GCA_900541415.1 of uncultured Odoribacter sp. Lineage (GTDB taxonomy): Bacteria > Bacteroidota > Bacteroidia > Bacteroidales > Marinifilaceae > Odoribacter. The sequence goes on from UQJP01000008.1 coordinate 23,920, forward strand.
AAAAACTGAACGGTCATAGAAAGCATCCGCAACCCGTCTGAATATCGTTTATCTTCATATACCGCAGCAATGACCAGATATAAATTAATGTGCCACGCCGGGGACTTTTTTCCCATCCGTCCCGAACTGTCCTGACTATACCCGGCGGCAAACCCGGCAGCCCCTTCCCGCTCCACATTCAACAAAGAAATCAGCATCCGGTTCATTCCCTCTTCCGGCTCTTCCGTTCCGGGAGTTCCCAAAGCCACCAAGGTTTCGGGCAGATCATAAAAACTACCCAGGTACTCATTCAGCTTATCTGAAATAAACGACAGAACATTACCGATCATCGCTTTACTTTATTTATATCCACACAATAAAACACAAACAAAACACAATTTTATGTATCAAACATAAACAGATATAATCACATTTTTCACAAATTCCAATACCGGAATCGGCAAAACAATCCGGTTTCAAACAAGAACAAACCCTTTTCACAAATTTGCCCTCGGCACTTCCAAATTAGCCTTTTTCCATTGTTTGGGCGATACGCCAAAATGCTCCCGGAAACAGGCATTGAACGTATTGATATTCTTATAGCCCACCTGATTTGCAATCCGGCATATTTCCAAAGAAGTAGACAGCAACAATTCTTTAGCTTCCTCCAAACGATAATAATTAACGAAGCGAAAAAAATTATATCCGAATTTCTGGTTCAGAACTCTGGACAGATAAGTCCGGTTCGTTCCGATCCGCATAGCCACATCCTCGATATGTAATTCAAATTCCCGGTAAATCCGCTCCTTTTCAAAAAGTTCCGACAAACGGCGGCTAATCCACTCCTCGGTACTTTCCTGCCCCTGATCCACAACCGAGTCATCGGAATCCTCCGCACCACAACCGGAAGCACCGGATTGCTTTAAGGCGGGAAAAACCATCGTATTCCGGTAAACAAACCAGCCCAAAACAGCAACCTCGCCCACAAGCAACAGGGCAATCCAGGGAGCAGCCCAAAGCCCCTGATAAAATTCCAACACTTTATATACACATACCACCGCCAGAACTGTAAACAATAATAAATAAAGCATCGCCACACAATAAATCAATACACGCAGGGCACTACAATTCCGTCCGGCACGTTTCCAGGCCGGATACAGCAAAAGAATGCCGCCCGAAACCACACACACCAAAGCCACGGGTATACTTCCGAAAACATAAAATAATCCAGATTGCTCCATAAAATTTAATTTAGAATAGCCGATAGTATTTAGCGACTCAATATTATCGATTATCTCCAAAACAAAATTTCCAATACGTAAAAACAACTTATCAAATCATCAAAAACAAGCCTGAAATCGTCAAAAACAACCGAATCCGTAAAACATTTCTCCCCCCGACAGCCCTATCCTGTCTTTTCATGAATTTTATACATTCTTAGGCAAGCCTTCTCCACCAGTCAGAAGAAGTTTTGTTATCTTTGATCAACAAACAGGATTGTGGAAGAAAAAAAGATCATACATATCGATATGGACGCATTCTACGCGTCGGTGGAACAAAGGGACCATCCCGAATACAGGGGTAAGCCTCTGGCAGTGGGACGGGCGGAAGAACGTGGCGTTGTTGCCGCTGCCAGCTACGAAGCCCGGCGTTACGGGGTGCGGTCGGCAATGTCGTCGATAAAAGCCTTGAAACTCTGTCCCGATCTGATCTTTGTGCCGGGACGGATGGATGTGTACAAAGCGATTTCGGCTGAAATCCGGGAAATTTTCCTGGAATACACCGATCTGATCGAACCTCTGTCTTTGGACGAAGCCTTCCTGGACGTTACGGAAAACAAAAAAGGGATTCCCCTGGCTTTGGACATCGCTAAAGCCATCAAGCAGGAAATCCGGGAAAAACTGGGACTGGTGGCCTCTGCCGGAGTATCGTACAATAAGTTTCTCGCCAAAATCGCTTCGGACTACCGGAAACCCGACGGACTTTATGTGATACACCCCCAAAAAGCAGAAGCCTTTATCGCCCGCCTCCCCATCGAAGCCTTCTGGGGGGTAGGAAAAATAACGGCAAAAAAAATGCATTCCCTCGGAGTGCATAACGGAGCGAAACTAAAAACCTGCTCCCTTGAATTTCTGACCCGCAATTTTGGAAAAGCAGGACAAATCTATTACAATTTTTCCAGAGGCATCGATACCCGTCCGGTGGAGGCGGAAAGAATCCGGAAATCCGTAGGATGTGAAAGCACATTCGAACACGACCTCACCAATCACACGGCACTCATCATCAACCTGTGGCATATAGCCAACGACTTGCTACGCCGTTTGGAAAGATCCGGATTTAAAGGACATACCCTTACCTTAAAGGTGAAATTCAACGATTTCACCCAAAAGACCCGGAGCATCAGTGTAGGCCACGAATTGAAAACGATGCAGGAAATCCTGCCGCTGGCCAAACAATTATTGAACGATCTGCAACTGGCCGACTATAAAATACGCCTTATGGGGCTAACTGTCTCCAATCCGGTCGATGAAAGCAATTCCCACGATCCCGTCCAGCTATCGTTCGACTTCTGAAAACGGCTTTTACAGCATAATCACTTCGATTAGCAGCACAAAAGAATCTTGTTTTGCCTCTACCTTAAAGCTTTCCGTATCGTAGATACCCATTCCGTCACGTCTCGACAACACCGTATCGCCGATTTTCACTTCCCCTTCGATCACAAAACAATAAACTCCCGTATGTTTGGCATGCACTTTATATTCCACCTCAACCCCGCTTTCCAGTTCGCCTAATGAAAACCAGGCATCCTGCAAAATAGAAGCCACCCCGGAACTGTCGGGAGCTATAATAGTACCGAATTTATTTTTTTTATCTACTTTCCTTATATCGTAATTCTTATAAACGGGAACGGTGTTGTTTACCCTCGGAATAACCCAGATTTGCAGGAATTGCAGCATTTCGGTCTTACTGTCATTATATTCGCTGTGATAAATACCGCTTCCGGTGCTCATCACCTGAATATCCCCCGGAGTGATCACATCGCTATGCTCCAGGCTATCGCCGTGCCGCAAATATCCCTTCAAAGGAATGGAGATCACCTCCATATTTTTATGTGGATGCGTGTCAAACCCCATTGTAGGAGCCACCGTATCGTCGTTCAACACCCGTAACGCACCGAAATGTATCCGGTCGGGATTATAATAATCGGCAAAACTAAAGGTATGGTAAGTCTTCAACCATCCGTAATCGGCATGTCCTCTGGAGTTTGCCTTATCTAATACAATTTTCATGGTATAAATATTTTTATTTGTAATGAATTATCTAAAAGATTAAACGTATTGAAACAAATTAATGTTTCCTTCGTTTATAAAGAAAATTTAAAACATGGCAAAAATCCGCGAACTTACCGGGCATCTTATGGCATTGGGCGCTATATTGATTTATAGTTTCAATACCAACTTCATGAAAGTGATTATGCCCGTCCATATAGAACCCGAAGGGCTGGTGGTGTTAAGATGCGCTTTCGGAACTATCGGATTCTGGCTTATCGGACTGTTCGTCGCCCCCCAAACCTCGCCCAAGCCGGGAAAAAAAGACATCCTGATGATGATGCTGGGCGGAGTGTTAGGGATGGGAGCAAACCTATTGCTATATCTGCGAGGCTTATCCATGACCGGACCGGTAGATGCTTTCGTGATACGTACGGTGCAACCGATTATCGTTATCCTGCTTGCCGTGATTTTTCTACATGCCACGTTCAATAAATACAAAGCCCTGGGTATCCTGCTGGGACTTGCCGGAACGATATATGTGTCCGTGATGCCCCACGAAGGCAAAGTCCACGATTCTTTCGGAGGGGATATGCTGGTGTTTCTGTCTTCGGTGTCTTATGCTTTCTACCTGATCCTGATAAAACCCTACACGACAAAATTCAATTCCCTATACGTGATGAAATGGATGAGCCTGGCCGCCTTTATCATATCGCTCCCTTTCGGCATACGTCAATTGGTAACGGCTCCTTTATTCCACGAACCGACAGCCACACACGTCTGGCTTGAAATGGGATACATCTTAATATTCGCTACACTTATCGGTTATTTCCTGAACCTGAAAGCTTTAAATTACATCACTCCTTTTGTGGAAAGTGTATATATTTATTTACTTCCGATCACGGGAGCGGCCGTATCCATCGGAATGGGACTACAAAAATTTTCCTGGCACGACCCGATTGCCCTGGCGTTGATTATAGCGGGTTTTATATTGATCAATCTGAAAAAGAAAGGGAAAAAAGGAGCTGCCGCCTCCCCGGCAATACCCCCGGTAACAGTCGGCGGAACCGACTCCCCCAACTCTTCCATGGAATAGTTTTATTAAGCATATCGGTATGCAACCTCCTTTCAGAATCACCAAAAGGCCCAAGCTCATTGCAGAGAAAATATGCCTCCCCGGTTGCCGGTTAAAGAATTTCTACCGCATCGGCGAAGGGATATACCGTTCCGACCAGCCTTCCCGGGCCTGTTTCCGGGAATTGGAAAAGTTCGGGATAGAAGAGGTGTTAAATCTGCGCAACCGACACAACGACAGGGATGAAGCCCGCGACACTTCCATACGCCTGCACCACCTTCGCACCCGGGCCACCCAACTCAGCCTGGACGACCTGATCACAGCTTTACAGATCATCCGCGACAGGCAAGGCCCGCTTCTGTTCCATTGCTGGCATGGAAGCGACCGCACCGGAGCGGTGGCTGCCATGTATCGTATGGTGTTCCAACGGGTAAGCAAAGAAGATGCCATCCATGAAATGACGGAAAGCATTTTCGGCTTCCACATGACGTTCGACCATATCATCGACCTGATTTATTCTGCCAACATCACGAAAATACGCCGGGAATTATTTAATAATTCATCACCTTCAAAATCTGGGTACCCAGCCCGATCCGGTATCCCTGCGAAATAAACACCACCTCGCCTTTCCGGTTTAGCATGACGATCAGAGGCAGGTTATCGATATTTTTCAATTTCAGGCATTCTGCCAGCATTTCCTTAATTCTACCGTTCTGGTCATATCCCAGTTTCATCACGTCGGGCAACGGGCGGAAATCATGCCGGGAAAAACGCCCCAACTGATCGCGATCAGTGAACAGGAATGCCATTTCCACACCTTTTTCTTCAAATTCAGCTTTTAAAACACTCATGTCCCTCACCAAATGATTGGTCGGTTCCTGATTGGCAGCCATAAAAACCAAAGCCGTATAACCGTTTTCCGGTAACTTCAGGCGATAAAGCTTCTCTCCGTTTTCCGGCATATATTCCAAAGGTGTCCGTACCGATCCCAGCACGGCGAGTTCCTCGTCGGCATCGGGTAACACCATATCCGCCACCGTCAAATCACCCGCTTTCACCTGAAAACTCCTGACCTGTGAAACCACCGAGCCATCGCTCTTACGATTCCCGGTAGTGAGGATATAATCCCCCTCTTCCAAATCGACCGGAGCCGCAAAAATACGGCTGAACGAAGCCCCTCCACCCATATCGACCTGGCTGTTGCTGCCTAAATCCACCGAACGCGCCACCCCATGATTAATTTTCGACACCGTGAAATGAGTGTAGTACACAGGGTCTTTCACCGCCTTACCGCTATAACGAAGCAATAGTTTTCCCTTATCCCCCACAGATTGACGGGCAGAAAACACCGCAGGCATCCATTCCCGTCCCTCGTTATATTCCGGTTTCCCGTCCACAGGATTCAACCGGGCGACAATCCCCAGCGTACGGCAAGCAGCAACAAAAAACAACTCTTTCGAAGGCGTATCGGTAACCCCGGCAGCCAACACACCTTCGGGCGGGGTAGCGATATTCACCGTATTTACAGAATCGACAACCGCAATATCCCTCATGTTTTTTAGCAAATCAGGCACGGAAGCTATATTTTTCCCGGCCAGATAAGTAGCTAAAGGAGCGCGCCAGGCAGTGATCAGCTCATTTTTCACCCGGGGATTCAATATATAGTCACGGAAAAAATCCGCATAGGCAAATCCGCTTAACCGATATTCGGGGAAACGCGGCTCATTCAGGTATTTACGGGCAGCAGAAAAATGCGATTTCCACACCCCGGCAGGCACATCTTGCAAATCCTTTCCCTGCACCACTCCGAGTAAATCCATAGCCAACGCCCGTTCACCAGGTTCCGTTTCCTGAATAAAACGGATAACCTGAGCATAATTTCCCCGGCTTTCCCGAACAAAACGGCCAAGCAGTTCCTCGTCCACCCCCAATTCCCCGGCCAGTTTCTCTATTTCGGCAGGATTGGGAAAAGTGGCTATAAAAGCATTCCGGACGGAATCCTCATACATAAACCGACGATCGTTCACAGCACGTTCACTGTCGGGCACCAAAGCCTCATAAGCTTTCTCGGCAGGCGGCACCAATTCATAATCTTCCGTGAAAACAGATCCGGAAGTTTTATCCAGCGCCACCACAATGCTATCCGTTTCCGCTCCCTTCAACTCCATGAATCCATAGCGACCCCCGTCGGTCGCCCAAACCATCCAATCGCCCAAACCGCCCGTCAGTTGTGCGCATCCTTCCCGGTCGGCCACAAAAGAGGCCACCGGATAGTATTCTCCGTAATTATAAATGCGGAATTCAACTTTTGCTCCCGGCACAGGGTTTCCCTCCCCGTCCGTTACTTTCACCTTCATTTTCCGGACATCGGTATAATTCCCGGTGACGTTCACCACCGTGCCGTTGGCATTTTCAGAGGCTATTTCTTCTTCGGATACATATTTCCCGAACACCCTTGCCAGCATAAACAATCCCCGCCGTACCGGTGCCGTAAACCACGCTATATCCAAACGGGGCTCAGGCTCGCAAGCACCCAGGTATTTCCACGTTCCATCCACCCACACCTCAATCCACGCATGATTATCGTCACAATGAGCCCAACGGGGAGTGTACACCTGACGTGCAGGAATCCCCACCGAACGCAAAGCCGCCAAAGCAAAAACCGACTCTTCACCGCATCTGCCATAGGCCGTGGACAACATTGTCAGAGGGGCGCAAGTCCGGGCATTCGTCGGTTTATAAATCGCCTTTTCATGACACCAGTGATTCACCTCCAAAGCAGCCTCTTCCATCGTGGCGCATTTCATCACCCGATCCCGCAATTCGCCATAGAACACCATCCGTGAAGAATCCAAACTCTCGTTGCTTCCCCGGACAGGCAAAACAAAATGCCGGAATATCGCCTCAGGGATTTCTTTTCCCCACGGCATCTCCTCCCTCACTTTAAAAGCATGACGCACATTGCCGAGCAAAAATTCACCGCAGTGTTTCCCCGAAAGGTCGATCAAAGGAGAATAAGCATATAAAAACTGCAACGCTTCCCGTTCCTCCCTGCTTAACGGAGTTTCAAACACCGCAAATAAATTTTCAGGAGCTTGTGCAAGCAACTGCTTTTTCACTTCAAAATCCCGTTCTACGGTCTTCCGGTACCCGGAATCGGTAATAAAATGCTTTTCCTCCCGGCACCCTGCCAAAGTCAGTAAAAGCACCATCCACACAGACAATCGGTTCATATCCTACTCTTAAAATTTATTCAGGCAAATATATAAAAAGATTACAAATACCTGCTGAAAGCTAAAAATCATCCTGTCCGTCTCACAAAATATCTAAATAATTTATAAATTTGAAACTGGCGTTCAAATCAGGAAACTTCGGCTTTAAACCATCCCTAAAAGCCGGGGCGTGTATCATCTAATTATAGCAAAAGCACTATGAGAAAACAAATTTTCTTTTCCCTCATAACCATTTGGCTATCCGGGACAGCCGTACAGGCAGCTACCCATACCGATCCCAAACTCCCGGTCGCGAAACGGGTACAGCTCCTCATGTCGAAAATGACCTTGGAAGAAAAAATAGCCCAAATGGACATGTTCGCCGTCTGGGATATTGAAAAATACAAAAATTCAACCTTGTCAAAACAGGAAGGCGTAGGTGCTTTTATCGGCGACATCACTCCCGAAAAATACAATGAAATTCAAGCCCTATCGGAAAAAACAAGATTGAAAATCCCGTTCCTCGTCGGGGTTGATGCCGCCCACGGGCATGCGTTAATGCCGGGACGGACGGTATTTCCCACCTCCATCAGCATGGCTGCGACTTTCAATCCGGAAATCATCTACCGGGTCGCCCAATTCTCCGCAAAAGAAATACGCGCTTGCGGCAATCAATGGACGTTCGCCCCCTGCGTAGACATCGTTCACGATGCCCGGTTCGGACGGACAGGAGAAACTTACGGCGAATGCCCGTTTCTGGCCTCTGTTCTGGTGCGCAAGGCCGTGCAGGGATTACAAAACAACGACGATCCCCAGCAACGGGTGGCTGCCTGCGTGAAGCACTTGCTGGGGGGAGGTGCTTCCATAGGCGGAGTGAATCATGGGAACGCCGAAATTTCCGAAAGGATGCTGCGCCGGGATTTCCTCCCGCCATTCCAGGCTGCGGTCGATGAAGGTGTATTGACGATTATGCCAGGACACAACGATGTGAACGGCATCCCGATGCACGCTTCCCATTGGATTTTAACGGACATTATCAAAAAAGAATACGGCTTTCAGGGATTTTACATCACCGATATGGGCGATATAGAAAATCTGAAAAAAGAACGAATCCACCGCACGGCAACCGACCAGAAAGATGCCGTCCGGCAAGCGATCAACGCAGGAATCGACATGCACATGTATTCCTGGGAACGTGAAATGTTTGTCGACCACCTGCTTGCTTTAGTGCGTGAAGGTAAAGTTTCTAAAAAACGGATAGACGATGCGGTAAGGCGGATTCTGACCGTCAAATTCGAACTCGGACTTTTCGAACAACGCTACGTAAAAATCGAACCGAACAAGCCCATGTACGCATCGCCGGAAGCGAAAGAACTGGCATTGAAAGCAGCAAGGCAATCCATCGTCCTGTTGAAAAACGATAAAAATTTGCTACCCTTAAAAAACGGCTCTTATAAAAAAATTCTCGTGACAGGCCCCAACGCCGATAATCAAACCATTGTAGGAGATTGGAGTGCCATTCATCCCCAAGGGCACGTCGTGACCATTTTGGAAGGCATCCGGCAAATCGCAGGACAGGAAAGCGAAATAATCTATTGCCCCAGCGGAAAGATCAAAGGAAAAAAATCAAATGTAAAAGTAGCCACGACCGATCCGGTCACTCAAGCCAAAGAACTTCAGGAAGGAGGCGAACTGAATGAATTTGCAATAACCGAAGCCGTAAGCCGGGCTAAAGAAAGCGATTTGGCGATCATTGCCATTGGCGGCTATGGATTGAGAAGCGATTGGGGCATGCGCACCTACGGAGAATCCGCCGACCGCCCCTCTATCGACTTTTATGGGTTGCAAGCCGAATTAGTGAAACGGGTGTATGAAACAGGTGTCCCGACCATCGTATTGATCGTAAACGGGAAACCGCTGAACAACCCGTGGATCACAGAAAATATTCCCGCCATAGTCGATCTTTGGGAGCCGGGAATGTACGGCGGACAGGCTGCCGCCGAAATATTGTTCGGAAAAGTAAACCCCTCCGGGAAACTGCCGATCACCATCCCCCAAACCGCCGGGCACATCCCTCAATATTACTACCAAACCCTATCCCGCTACACCACAGGCTACGGGCTGGGATCCAGCCGGAAAGACGACCGCCCGGCGTTCTGTTTCGGACACGGGTTAAGTTACACATCCTTCGAATACGGCCGCGTGCAGCTTTCCGACACCCTTTTACGGAAAGACCTTCCGGTAACGGTTCAGGTGGAGGTGACCAACACCGGGCAGCAGGCAGGCTACGAAACGGTGCTGGTATTCGTGAAAGACGACATATCGAGTGTCGTCACCCCGTTGAAACAGCTAAAAGCCTTTCAAAAAATATTCCTGAATCCGGGAGAAACCAAGCAAGTGAAATTAGAAATCCCGTTCCATGAATTCGGTCTATGGAACGAAGAAATGAAATATGTTGTCGAACCGGGCAAATTCGAACTGCAAATCGGACGGTCGGCAGAAGATATTCGGGTGAAACGTGAAATATCCTATCGATAATTAAATCAACATTTTATTGGCAAAACAACCATTTACAAAATACTACAAACCATTATAAAATCACACATTGTATTATGGAAAGAAAAGATACATAAAAATAGGAAGAAAAGGTATCGTTTTCTACTTTTGTATTCCTATATTTTTAAACAACAACAATATAATGAATTATTTTATTGATCTTTTTTCTCCCAGTACCGCTCTTGCATTTTCTGAATCAGACCAAACAATTTCCGGTTTCAGAATTTCAAGAAAAACATATGTTGAAAATCAAAAAATAGGTATTGGAGATAAATTTATATGTTATTGTACAAAAATACAACGTTTTATTGGTATACTAGAAATTACCAGCAAACCATTTATTAATGATACACCTATTTTTACAAAAGAAAATGATCCTTTTGTTTTAAGATTCGGAGTAAAACCCATTGTTTGGCTTCCCTTAGAGAAAGGACTACCTATACACGATGACATAATTTGGAATAATCTATCAATAACCAAATCTCTGCCTAAAACCAGTACCCAATGGACCTATATGGTATTTTCAAGTCCAAGATTATGGCCCCTTAAAGATTGCAAGTTTTTAGAAAAGCTTCTATTACAACAAGGACAAGAGATGAAAGATTTTCCCTTTTCAGAAAATGACAAAAAGAAAATCAAAACATCTCAAAAAGTTCGTATATCCGATGGACAAGAAACAATTATCGAAATACCAGAAGATAATGACGACAATAATAATATAAAAGAGGAACGGGAATCTATCCAGATACAAGCATTATTGGCTGAAATCGGAGAAAAATTAGGATATAAAATATGGGTACCACGATCTGACAAAGCCAGAATTTTAAATAAATGGAAAATACAGAATCATAGCACTCTATTAGAACAACTACCGTTAGTTTTCGATGGTCCGACTTTAAAAGTCATTGAAAACATCGATGTGTTATGGATAAAAAGACATTCTATCGTCAGGGCATTCGAAGTTGAAGGAACAACTGCAATATATTCAGGCATTTTAAGAATGGCCGATTTATTATCTCTACAACCTATGCTGGATATAAAAATTCATATAGTAGCTCCGGAGGAACGGAGGGATTCCGTTTTTGAACAGATCAATAGACCTGTTTTTGCTTTTATGGAAAAGGGACCTTTAGCCTCATTATGTACTTACATTGCCTATAATTCTGTTAAAGAATTAAAAAAAGAACCACATTTGGAACATATGAATGACAGTATTATAGATGAGTACACTGAATTTGCCAATGATTAAGTTCATTTTCAATATCTTATTAAAATAATAATACGGCAAAGCCACATAAACCAGATAATTCTTTAAAAAAAATTTATCTGGTTCATCTTTGCCCTCTCCTTATTCTTCCTCCTCATTCCAAGGCCCGGCTTCCTCACACTCGACAATTGCACCCCGGTCACCGATATAATCATACAAAGCCTTATAAAACGGATGCTGTGTCAGCGTGGAAGCATCCCCCAAAATAATCAATTTCATCCGGGCACGGGTGATCGCCACATTCATCCGGCGCAGATCATTCAAAAAACCGATCTGCCCGTTTTCATTCGCACGCACCAGGCTGATAAAAATCACATCCCGTTCCTGCCCCTGAAAACCGTCCACGGTGTGAACAGTCAATAAACGGCGGAACGGACGAAAAAAACGGTCTTTTTTAATCAGTCCCCGTATGTATTGCACCTGCGCCCGGTAAGGTGAGATCAGGCCGAAATCGATATTTTCCTCTAATATCCGTTCCTTACCTATCTTTTCCATATAGGCTTTCAACTGTCCGGTCAATAACACCGCCTCCTCTTTATTAAGGCGACCAACCCCTTCGGCAGTAACCTTTTCCACATATCCGTTTACGGATGTATCCATCCATACCACCGCCGTGTCATACTCCAAAATCCCCCTGTACTTCACTTCCGGGGCAGCTTGCAAAGCATGGTGATAGAACCAGGCGGACGAAAATCCCATAATGTCTTCATGCATCCGGTACTGCATCGTCAGCATCGACACCGTTTCCGGTTTCCGCCGGGCTACTTTCTGTATCAAAGTCCGGTCTAATCCGCCTCTTGCCGCCTCCACGCACTTAATCGTAGGGGGCAACTGGCAATGATCCCCGGCCAACACCACCCGGTCGGCGTGTAAAACAGCCACCCAGCAGGCAGCTTCCAAGGCCTGTGCAGCTTCATCAATAAACAGCGTAGAAAAATGTTTTCGTTCCAACACCCGATTGGCAGTGCCCACCAACGTACAGGCAACCACCCTCGCCTCTGTAAACATTTGTTCCTCAATCTTGATTTCCAACTCCGTAGCCCGCACCCTCAATTTGGCAATCCGTTCTCGCAACGCATCCCTCCCGGAACGGCTTCCCTTACGGATATGCGATTGTAAATCCCGGATAGCCTTCCTCACGTTCCACAATTCCGGGTAATCGGGATGCGCTTCAAAACGCCTTTCATAAGTGAACGAAAGCATCTTATCGTTCACACGGGTCGGATTTCCTATCCTCAACACACTTATCCCCCGATCAACCAGTTTTTCGGCAATCCAATCGACTGCCGTATTACTCTGTGCACAGACCATCACCTGATTTTCACGATGCAATGTTTCGTAAACAGCCTCCACCAAAGTCGTAGTTTTCCCTGTTCCCGGAGGCCCGTGCACGATAGCCACATCTTTCGCCGCCAGCACCCGGTTCACAGCCTCTTCCTGCGAGCGGTTAAGCCAGGGAAAACGCAACGGATAAAACTCATGTTTCCCGGTAACCGTCTTACCCAGCAATACATCCCGCAAATAAGCGGCACGGTTTCCCCGGGCCTCCATAACCTCACGGAGCGCTGCAAACATCACTTTATAAGAATAATCGTCAAAATACAACTGGACACCCAAATCCACCCCCACCCTCAACTCATTCAATGCCGCCGATCCGGGCAACACAACGACCATTTTATCCTCCTGCACATAACTGATCGTGGCTGAAAAATTGAAATAACGCAAAACTCCCGCCGCCGACACCATAAAAAAACACACCGGACGCCCATATTCAAAAACAGAATCTATATCGTCCGGCTCGGCTTTCTCAATCTCTACGGTTAATTGATTCAAAGAATTGTAACGGTTCCCGTTCACCCGAACCGGATACCAGCACACCCCCTGCCTCACCCGTTTTAAGATCCCCGCCTGCCGGGTTTGCTGCTGATAGAGCTCCCTTTCATACTCATACTCCTTTTCCAACAATGTATATTGATGTTGCAGGTCGGCCAGCGGCAACTGTTCCTTATCGTTATTCATGCTTATTTTCATCGAAATTCAGAAGCAAAGGTAAGTTATTTTTATTTCACGTATCAGCCGGATAAAAACCGAATCATAAAATTTATTGAAAATAACCCCACCCCTCACCCCCAAAAATAGAAAAGCTCCGGCACAATAACGGCACCATTCAGAGAAAAAACAAAACCAGATTTCAACCATAATCCCCCAATACATAACATAAAAAACCCCGGAAACGAACCGGGGTTTTAAAAAAAGTAAAAAAGTGATTTTATTGATAATAAGACCAGAAAACGTCGAACAGGTAAAACCTGTACCATGATCCGGTCGGCAATTATCCGCTATCGGTTAATTCAGCAAACCAACTCCAAATTCACCGAGCGAAACCGGAACAGTCTGCCGCTCACTATCGTCAAACTGCTCGCCTTCAGCCGGATGAGGAGATAACAATTCTAATCTCAATTCCGATCCCGTATAAGTTTTATCGAGGAATACTCTCTGCATTTCGGCATCTTTACCCAGGGTAAAAATTTTACCATCGTCGATGCCTTCCCACTCATCCCCCACTTTGACAAAAATCTGGAAACGTCGGCATTTATTGGAAGGATCCGTTGTATTCCGTTGTACAAAATAAAGATAGTTAAACGTTTGCTCCTGCTGCATGTCTATGGTCAACACATGCGGATAACGTCCTCCTTCCTTTTTCCACAGAGAATGCCATATCGTAGTACCATCACCATCGAACAGGTTACTGAAAGGCCCGATTTTGCCATTACTCTCCTCATGCATATTTTCCGTTTCAACTCCACCGATGACAACGGTAGACAAAGCCGTCCACCCCGTCCGGTCGGCATCCCGGTATTCAGGCCAGTCAATCCTGTTCTTAACCAACGGAGTTCTGCTATCGAAGTTTCCGGCCTTCGGAACGTAATTTTTCCAAAACGGCTCACTGATAGCCGGGAATTGCTCCATATAGCCATAGGCAGCAGAAGAAAGCACCACTCCCCAATCCTCAAAGAAAGGAGCAAGATTTTCTCCCGCATATTCACAAGCATACATGGCCACGGCATCCCTTTGATTCTGTTCATCTTCTCCCCCGTTATCCTTCATCATTTCAGCAGAAATATATCCGAATATATTCCAACCGTATTGCTGGGCCAATTGGACAAACAACACCGTACGCACATCCGTTTGCAAATCGTTGAAACGCTTGGCAGGATCGTTACTGTTCAGGAAAGAATTGACAGCCGAAGTCATCGTATGAGCCGGAACAATAGCATTCCGGTCACACAGGCGGAAATAATTCAAACCGTAATAAGCCGAACGAAAAAGGTTGGCCGTTATTTTCTCAAAAGAATAAGGCAATGTAAAAGTCTGACAAACCGAAAAATCGGAACTGCTGGACAAAGCCGGAAAAGCCACGAATATCGAATCCAGTTCCCGGTTAACGACAATCGGATATTGTCCCCCCACTTCTTCCAGAATATCGGATTCGGTTAACTGAATATCACTGCGTAAGCGCAATAACATTCCGTCCGGTCGGTTTCCGTAAAGGCCGTCACAATCCTGAGCGATAAACTCGTCATAAAAAGTCAGCAATCCTTCGGGGTCTGTAATCTGTTTTAAAGTCGCCACAGGCAAAGTAAAAACCACCTGCTCACCCCGCAGCTCGCCAAAAGGAACCTGGGTCGTTTCCAATTGGGATTTCCAGGCCGTGACATCGGTTTCCCCAAGTACATAATCCGGCGATTGAACGGCACCCTTCACCTGAAGGGATAAATCCGATCCGGCACCATTAAAATAGATATACAAATGTCCTCCGAAATAACTCATCAAACGATTCTCCCCATCCTGCAATTGTCCCTCTATATCCATATTCGGGTAGCGTTTGAAAGGGGCAAGCGATTCATCCAAAACATCCGTAAAACCACCTATCCGGTACCGGGCATTCCCGGCAGAGCCGTTTACCTGCACCACAACCGTATCCCCCGGAGCAAAATACAGCCCGGTACTCCTCCAAAAAGTGTCTGCGGCACTGGTGGCTCCCTTGACAGTCACCGAAGCTTCTATCCGGGGTTCTTCATTCGTAACCATACCCGGAAATTCCACCACCCATCCCCAATAGGGATTTGGCTTCACCGAGCCGTCTGCGATCTCTTCCGTCCCTTCCAGAAAAGGTTGTTCCAACTCATTATCCGTAGAACAAGCAGCAAGGGACATGCAAAATAAAATAGCTATATTTCTGTATATTTTTTTCATAATCTCCATATTTTATTCTTCCACTGTCAGGTGATTATACTTGATGAACCAATTGTCAGGATTCATTAAAAGCTGGCGGTATCTTTCTCGTTCGCCTTCCGGGAACTTCAGGCAAATCTGATTTGCCAGTTTCGCCGACTGGCCGCTATTTTTAGCCATCCGCAATAAGGTAAACCACCTTTTCCCCTCAAAGGCCGATTCCAAGGCCACTTCTTCGGCAATTAAGCTATCCAGCACCCACTGCTTTCTTTCCAGAGTAGCGTCGGGAGCGACATAATCCCTCAGGTAATTCGGAACCATACCCGCTCTGCCCCTCACTCCCAGGCATGACCTCAGCACATTGCTGTTCTGTGTGAAAGAAGGCACATCGAAAGGAGCCAGCAATTCACTTCCATCCCAGGAAGAATTCAAACCGACATTCAAAACAGAATCGGCAGCGGCAATATCTCCCAACTGATTCAAAGTTTCCGCCAACATCAACCATAAATCCGAAGCCCGGTAAATGTAAATATAAGCATCGTGCTCATAGGCCTGATGTCCTTTCGTATAGCGATAAATGGTCATTTCACCGTTTTCTTCATAAACCGAGGCATCTTTACGATAATCCCCTTCTTCCTTGTTTTTACGTTTTCCTTTATCGTATTTTTCAATGAGCAAATCCGAAGGCTTGAAATAATAAACGTTAGGGCTCAGGTTAGAAAACCAGTATTGTAAATGATTGGTCTGGTTCCGGTCAAAATCGTAAGGGATAGCAGAAACGGCCTCTTTACTGATAGCTGTTCCCGTAAATTCCTCTCCCCAAATAGAACTCCACTTCGACCCTTCGAACAAATCTCCTAACAACCAACGGGTATCGCTACCGCTATTGTTAATCACGCCCAACCCGGCAAGCGTTAAGGTTAAATGACGGGCTGCCTCCACATAATTCCCATCCCACATATAAAGTTCAGAAATCAAAGCATCCGGGTTTATACCCATTCTGTTCCAGGAGTAATCGGTATTATTCAGGATTTTAGTCCAATCCAAAGCATGAAAAGCATCGATCCCCTCCACTCCATTTTGCATCAAACCGATCAAACGGTCGATAAGCTCATCGAACTTCAACATTTCTGACTGGCTTAAATCGATGTCCGACGACAAGGCCATATCATGAAACGCAGCCTCGCCATATATTTTTCCAATGTTCAGGTAAGCCCAGCAATAACTGGCCAAAGCAGAAGAAATCATTCCCTTATAATAAGTTTCTTCTATCGCTTCGGGAGATTCCCGGTTGAATTCCGTCACATGTCTCAGAAAATCATTCGCCTGCAAAATGACATTATAAAAAGCGACAGGATTCACAACATCGTTAGAAGCTCCGGCCTGGTAACGCCAAATTTCCCAATAACTTTCCCCGGCATTCGTTGTCGGTTCCATTAAATCGGCACGTAATTCAGAAATCAGAAGAGCCTGTTCCGCAGCCTCACCCAATTTTGTAGAAATACCTAAAAAATTGGAATATACCTCATTCAAACTGGAATAACTATTCTCCTCCAATAAGATGTCGTCCGGATCCACGTCCAGAAAATTTCCACATCCACCAAGAAACAAAGTGACGGCCAAGACACCTGTTTTTATCATATTATTCATTTTCATACATTCAAATTATTAGGTTATTAGAAATTCAAAATCAAACCTACTTTTACATTTTTGGAAAGTGGAGTCAAGCCCAAATCCATTCCGGCATATTCCGGAGCATAAGTATATCCGAATTCCGGGTCCATCCCCTTATATTTCGTCCAGGTCAATAAATTTTCTCCTGTGACAAATACTTTCAGATTGTTGAAAAACAGCACTTTGCGCCCTGCGGTATAACTAAAGGTCAGTTCCTTCAGTTTCAGGAAAGAACCATCTTCAATCCAACGGGATGAAAAGCGGCTATTTCCCATCGGGTCACCATAGATAGCCTTCGGAATGTCGGTTACCTGCCCGTCGGAAGTCCAGCGGCGCAAAGCAGTCTGCGACTGATTACCGAAATTCGACATACTCTCCATTTCCCTTCTCAAACCATTGTATATCTCATTTCCATAACTATATGTGAAATTAGCCGACAAGCCGAAGCCTTTATAGTTCAACTGGGTATAAAAGCCACCATAAAAATCAGGAGCCGGATTTCCCAATTCCACCATATCTTTTTCATTGATGATCTTATCTCCGTTCTGGTCCTGGAAAGCAATATCCCCGGCACCGAACAGGCTACCGCCGGAATTATGCAACCCCAAACTTCCGGCTTCGGCTTTCGAAGCGATCACTCCGTCCACACGATAGCCCCAAAAAACATTAGGAGTACCACCCACTTTGGAATATAAACGGACATCATCCGCCAGCTCTACCATGCGGCTCTTTGCCCCCCCTAAGGATTTTACCTCGGAAGTATAAGCGGCGATATTTCCTCCTACTACCCAACGAAAATCATTCTTATCCATTAAAGTCCACGAGAAAGAGGCTTCCAGTCCACGGGTCTGCAATTCACCTGCGTTGTCATACATGGAGGTAACTCCGTAAGCCGGCGCCATCTTCTTGTTCAACACCATATCCTTCGTTGTTTCCTGATAAAAATCCACGGACAGATTGACGCGATTTCCCCAAAAAGCTAAATCTGCACCGACATTAGCGGTTATATTCTTTTCGGGCTTCATCTGCAAATTGGGTAAACCGCCCCGCACCATAGCTGCGGCATCCCGCAAAGCAACGCTTTCATAATAATACCGGGAATATTTATAAGAATAACGGCTATTCCCGCTCATTCCATATTCTCCGCGAAGTACCAAATTTCCGATAAAGTCACAATCTCTCAGGAAAGAGGCATTTTTTGCCTTCCACGCTAATTGCACCGAAGGCATCCAGAAAGCCCTTCCGCTATTCTTCCCATATACCGAAGAAGCATCGAGCCCGATCGTAGCCCCGATATAATATTGATGATCGAAACCATAGCTCAAATTCAAGAAAGTATTGATCCAATGAGTCTGATCGATATATCCCGTAATATTTCTTCCTTCAGAGGCATCGCCCAGCGTGTGATAGAAGTCGGAAGAAGTATTGATACCGTTGCTACAATCCAATTCCCGGCGTGAACTCATCAGTTGATAGCCTAATTTTGCCGACACCTCGTGTTGATTATTGAATATCCGGGAATAAACACCCGTAGCCTTCACATAAAAACTCAAACCTTCTCCGGTACCTCCGCGCACCGTATTTTCGGCCAAACCGTCCTGTAACGCAGCTATTGCCCCGGAAGATTTACCGGGAATAAAAATTTTCTCCTTGGTATAATTGTAATACAACCCTCCCAGCACATCCAATGAAATATAGGGATTCAAATGATAATTCAAACCGAGGTTTACCAACACATCGTAGGCCCGGCTTTCAGCGTCAATATCATTCACCACGGCAACCGGATTACTGATACCAAAAATCTGCACCGGATTATAATCCGGTAAATTATTCCGATACTGATCCTGTTTATAAACGCTCAACAAAGGCGATTTCAGCATGGCCGCCAACATCGGGTTAGTTTCCCGCACAAGTCCCTGTTCCATTAAATCGTACTTGCCATAATTAAACCCTACGCCAAACGACATCTCCAATTTTTTCGTAATGTTGATATTGGAATTCAAGCGGGTATAATATTTCTGCTGCCGTGTATTTTTCACCACTCCTTTATTAGATAAAAAACCGGCAGAAAGGGCATAAGTAGCGATAGCATCCCCACCTGTAATTTTCAATACATTTTCACTGCTGACCGCAGGAGTATAAATTTCATCCTGCCATTTGGTATCGTTATCATAGAGATAACGATAATGATCGTCCGGATCGTCTTTCAAAAACGGGAAATCGGTAGTCAGCTCATTCAAATCGGTGTATTTCGTCTCGGCCACATCTGAAATATAGTTCTTAAACGATTCAGCTTCCAGGACAGGGAAACGCTTTTCCATAAATCCTACTCCGTCGACAGTTTGAAACTCAATTTTAGTTTCCATATCCGAGGCCCGCTGAGTATTAATCAGCAAAACTCCGTTACTTCCGAGCGAACCATACATGGCAGCATCCGCCCCTTTCAATAAGGTAACGCTCTCCACTTCTTTCAGGTTGACCGGAGCGAAAATATTCCGGGAAAAACCGTTAATCACAGTGGAAATCCCGGCATCCGGCAAATAAGGGATTCCATCGATAACGATCAGGGGGGTATTTTCCGCAACCAAAGAACGAATCCCCCTCACGTTCACCAAAGAGCCTGTTCCGGGCATCCCTCCCTTATTCAACACCTGTACCCCCGCAATTTTACCGCTCAGTGCATCATCGACATTCGACAAAGCACCGCTCAAATCCTTCTGATTTACAGACAAAGCCGTCCCGATTCTGTTCCGGGTTTTCATTTTACCGTAAATACCCTCATAGCTATCGGAATACATAACCGTATTTTCCGGCAACAAATAAACATTCAACGCAGAGCGTCCCATCAGTGCCTCTTCGCTTTCCAGATAACCGATCCCCTTAAACAGCAAAATGGCCTTCGGGTCGGAAACTTGAATGGAAAACTCCCCTTTTTCATTGGTCAGCACTGTTGAAGCTGCATCCGATGAAGAAACCTGAACCTCGTTAATCGGTAATTTATTGCTTGCATTCAGCACCTTACCTTTTACGACAACCGTATTCTGCGCGGAAACTCCTATTGCCACCCCCAGTAACAATATCCACAGACATATATATTTTTTCATATTTATCATATCCTATAATTTACACCGATTAATAATTTTCTTCACTCGGTTCAAACTTGACATATTCGACACAAATTCGGTCGCTCTTCCCTACATTCACAAAACGAATACGAAGCAGCTTATTGGCCCACTCTTCTTTAATCACAAATTCGTCTTTTACCACTCCCGGTTTATAGCTATAAGCCGAATTACCTGCATTGTAGGTGGCCACAACCTCTCCGTTCACCAGCATTTGCACATTCTTTCCTAAATAGGTACGGTGAGAAGCCATCACTTTATAGATACCGGAAGCCAGTTTAGCTTCGATCACATTGCCCTGATTATCCTTCATGTAAGTATCGAATTCTACCCAATAGTCGGCATTCGATCCCGTGGCGGAATACATCACATTGTGATTATCCATAACCGTAAAATTCCCTTTAGTTGCCGTACCTGTACTGTTCTGATAATGCAAAGGAATCTCGTCGTCCGGTAAAGAGCCGATATAATAAGGATAAGCCTGAATAGATTCCAGATACAAAAATTTCGGAATATGAATTTTTTCGATACGATACACCAATCCGTTACTGCACTCCTGCGGGGTCGGGTCAATCTTCTGGTACTCTGTTCGCCATTCATTACCGTAGACAGACTTCAATGTCCCGGTATAATTATCCACCCGTCCTTCAAAAATCACCGACCTCATCACCCAGCTCATGAACTTAGAGGAATCTGCACTTGAAAACGTTTTACCCTGGCCGGCAAAATAATCTCCCATTTCCTGATACATGGTTTCCAACACTTCATTCGAGGGCATAAACAACGTGTAATCGTCATCCTCATTCCGAATATCCCCCTGATCCAAAAAGGTGTTCTCTATGACAAATATGGAATCATAGATCGTATTTCCCATAGAATCAGTTCCCATAACAAAACTTTGACTGGGTTTAAAAACCGTATCGCTATGAAGTAATACCGAATCCCGGAAAACACTGTAATCGTCACCGGCGCGCAACATATAATCGTAGATATTCAAACGGGGAACCAGCCATTCTTTAATTTTATGCACCACTCCGTTTGAACAAGCCTGCTCATTCCCCTCCAATTGTATTCCATCGATTGAAAAAAGATCATCCGAAACTTCTTTAATCAATAAATTCTTACCTGCCAGAGTCTTGATCAACTTATCGTTTTCCAGTTTCGTATTATACAAAGCAATATAATTTATGTGGTTCTGACACAGAGCTATTTTGTCTTCCATAGACATGGCGGCCACCTCTGCACTCGGAAAAGTTTCATTCACCGGAGCCCATATCGTCAGAATCTGATTACGGGTCAATTCATCGGCCACTCCGGTTTCTTCAAGCAAATTCACAAATTCAGAGTACTCTGCCTGTTCTTTCAGGTAATCCAATAAATTAACATCCAAAGCAGCAATTTCGCCGCTCTCCGGTTGTTTCTCCTTATAATAATCTTCCCATTTATCCTGGCAAGCAATCAGCAAACCGGTCAGGAAGCATATCATCAATATTATCCGATTCATATATCAAAAATTATTTATTTAAACTTATTCACTCGGAAACAGGCGTAAAGACAATCCGGTCAACTTCCATCACACCTTTCTTAATAGCAGAAAATTTTATAATATGCTGGTTGGTTTCTGTGAAAACCACCGTACCCAAATCCATGGTAGTCTTTCCTGAGCCGGAGAAATCCAACTGTGTCCCGGCCACCTTATCGTCCACATACATCTGGCAAATTCCCCGCACACTGGAATAAGCAAACTTGTAAATAGTCATCTTATAAGTACCTTTGGCAATCACAGGAGTTTTAATTTTCACCCATCCGACATACCCTAAATTCATCATCAAAAGATCCTGACTCGGTTTATTCCAACTTTGGTCGGTACGGATCTGATAGCGGATAGCCTCATCGTTGTCCGGAACCGTATACCACTCAATATCCTCGGCCGTCTCCCGGTCTAACGCGAAATTTGTCTGATTGGGCAAACTGGTATTTCCATAGCCTTCCAGTTTCCGGCAAGCGTCAATATCGCAAAAATCGAAAGTCACCACAGTAGGACGCGGAGCCTGTGGCTCCATCAGCTTATCTACTTCATGTACAAAACCATTCATACACTGCAAATCATATTTTCCTACAACAAAATGGATACTATCCGTAGAACGGTTTATAACCACCTTTTCTTCGGCAGTCTGCAATTCGTCCAATTCCTCGATCTGGATCAGTTCCATTCCTGCCTTAGTCGAGATATTTTTCGCCTTTTCGGAAGCATCGTCGCTGAAAGTGGCTAAATCGGCAAAGTCTGAATTACTATTTATGATATGATAAGCCACATATTGATAGAATTTACTGCTTTCATCGGTAGCATCCCCGGGATATTTCTGATGGAGGTCAGTTAAAGAAGCGATCCCATTCGCACCGAAAGTTTCATCAGAAACAACAAACAGAGTCTTATAGTCCCGCACACTCACCTCTCCCGAAACTTTTATCCGGGTACTCAACCAATCCTGCAAACCGCATTCCCGCACAGCTTCCCGGAATATCGAATAATTGTCCGTAGTTTCAAGAACATCCCAAACAGTCCGGGTAATCGGGTCTAACACCCGGTTCAACTGATGCAAATAGCCATTGATAACCTCAATGTCTTTCCTGACAATCAAAGCGGTGTCATTCACATACATCGCATTCACACCCCCATCCCGGTATTTCACCGTGAGGTAATCGCCGGAAGCCGTCGTATCTATCAACTGCCCCGACAAAGCCGATTGCTTATAAGCATTACCGGGAATAATATGATAACGCATCAGATAGGAAGCTTCCGACAAAGGAATCTCATCCACCGAAGCATAACCTTTCTCCTGTAAATACCCGGCAACAGCATCGTTATCCGCCACGAAACAGGTAAAATCCATATTAACATTCAGGGCATTATACAAATCAGTCCGTTTCAGCAATGAAACCCATGCCGAATACTCCGGCTGCTGTTCAAGCCAGATTCCCACAGGCTGCTCATCATAAGCCGCAAATGTTTCGTCGTCCAGCGAATCTTTACAGCCAAACAGGCAACCCGTCAATAACACAATCATTATTAATATCAACTTTTTCATATTCTGTTATTTACTTATTTAATATTCGCATAATATGGATTCTGTTCCAACACACCCAAACTATTCGTGATTTCCGATTCGTTAACAGGCAAATACCAGCTATTAGGGTCGGAAAGCTTGGAACGGTAAGTATTATAGAACTTTGCAGGAACATTTGCCAGCAACACTTCAAGCAGGTAATCCTTATATTTATACTGTGACCTCTTAGCCATTCTCAGAATATCGAACCAGCGTTTTCCCTCACCGATAAATTCACGTTCCCGTTCTTCCATCAGGAAAGAAAGCACTGAATATTCGTCCTCGGTAAAATCCGGATGCTGGGTATATCCTGCCCGGGTACGGATTTTTTCCACCACCAGGTCATAACCACCCTTTAAATCTCCGCTCATAATCAGGGCCTCTGCCTTCATCAGATATATGTCTGCCAAACGATAAAAAATCCAATTATTATCTTTCAGTTCGGTACTGCTTCTTTCCACCCCGCCTTCATCTTTCTTTCCGGTTCCTCCCTGTTTCCAGATCCGCTTATCCTCCGTATAGGTTACATTCACTCCCCTCAAATCTTTCACGGCAGCATATTCTGTAAATAATTCCATGGCCTGATCGTTCAGCAAAAACGAACAAGCCGTTGTTGAGGAATTATAAAACCAGGCATACAAACTATTGGTAGTTTCATCCTCGTCATAATCATAAGCCAATTCAAAGATCCCCTCATCCGAGTATCCCGGATAAAATAACTCAAACCATCTTTTGCCTTCCAACAAAGTGAATTTCTGAGAATTGATCAACAGATCGCAATGTTCGATACAACGGCTGTAATCTTCTTTCCACAAATAAATATCAGCCAGCAATGCGTGGTAAGCCCATTGCGTTGCACGTCCCTGATTCATCCAGGTATCCGGATCATCGGATTCATACCCCTTCTTACATTTCTGTAACCAGGTTTCCAAATCCGTTGCCACTTGATTCAACACCACATCTTCCGTGGAAACCGGAACACTATATTCCTGCGAATCATCCACATAAGGTTCCTCCACCCAGGGCACCCGGTTAAAAGTCCGCACCAGATAGAAATAACACAGGGAACGAATAAACACGGCTTCGGCAATATAAGCATCCGAAGCGGCCTGGGTAAAGGTGGCATCCGCTTCCAACACCAAAGGGCTGTATTTGATGACAGAGTTAGCATACCCTATCGCGGCATACAGGTCCGCCCATTTGGTCAGCGAATTTTCCGGCAGAATATCCAAATCCTTGATCTTTGCATAATCGTCGGTTGTCGACTTTGTATAATCCAGAGCATCTCCACGCAATTCGCCCCAAAAAACAAACTCATCCAGACAGGAGCGTAGCTGCTTATAAGCCGAAGCCAACACGGCTTCCACCTCTTCTTTCGATTGCCAGTATTGATCGCTGATCTGTGAATTATCAGGCTCCAAATCCAACCAGGCATTACAGCCGGAAACAGAAATTCCCACCCAGCCGGCAAATACATACAAAACGATATTTTTTACTATTCTTTTCATAGTCTGTATTTTAAAAATCAATTGTTAAACCCAACGCCAATCTGAACGGACGCGGCGTATAGCTCTGGTCTTTCGCTAACTGAAAAATTCCTTTCGAACTGGAAATTCCGACTTCAGGATCCTGTCCCTTGTAATTTGTCCAGGTAAATACATCATAAGCGGTGACATAGCAGGACACGTTTTGCAAGCGCCATTTTTTCACCAATTGTTTTGGGAATGTATAAGAAAGCATCACATCTTTCAGACGGAGGAAAGAAGCCTTCTCTACAAAACGGTCGGAACCGACATAATTATAACCCCGTCCCCACAACGCACGCGGAATATCGGTCTGGTCACCCTCGTGCCGCCAACGTTTCAACACAGAAGTACTCTGATTATTTCCGTTATACATACTTTCGGAATTCATACGGGCTTCATTAATCACGCTTTGGCCGATACGGGTCTGGAAAGAAGTTCTCAAACGCAATCCTTTATAGGTAAAATTCAAAGAAGCTCCTCCCGTTAAAATCGGCATGGAATTTCCTAAATAAACCACATCATAACGGTCGAGAATACCATCGTGATTCACATCCTCATATTTAGCATCTCCTGCCCGCATCGTATAGGAATTGATACTCATGATCACATCTTCGCCGTAAATATTCCGGATCACATTTCCGTTTGCATCACGTGCCAACGTTTCGTCATAATTCTGATAAACTCCATTATATTTATAACCATAGAAAGAACCGATAGGATTCCCCGGCACTACCCGTTGAATATATTTCCCATTCTTATTCTCATTTTCATCGGCATTGTCAAAAGTCAGGTTAGAAGGTAATTCCATCACCCGGTTCCGGTTACGCGACAAGTTCAAGTTAGTGACACTGAAAGAGAAATCACCTACTTTCACAATGTTCCGCAAATCGACCATAATTTCCCATCCCCGGTTTTCCATTTTACCGGAATTGAAATAGGCAACGCTTGAAAAGCCGGAGGTGGACTGTACCGGAACATCGGTCTGCAACAAATCGTCCGTCACTTTTTTATAATATTCGAGTACAACCGACACCCTATCATTAAAGAAGGTCATATCCAAACCTGCATTATACTGGGTGGTAGTTTCCCATTTCAGGTTATTCAACTGCACAGAGCTGGGTTTGATAGCATCCATATCCATGAAACTACCATTGCTGGAAAATTGTCCGAAATAAGTATAGTTCTTAGACGGCGAGTTTCCGCTCACACCCCAGCTTCCACGCAATTTCAGTTCATCCAGCCACTCTTTGTCCACCAAAAAATTTTCATTGCTGATCCGCCACACAGCCTGCAAGCTGGGGAAAGTCCCCCAACGGAAGTTTCGGCCCAGCCGGGAATTTCCATCATAGCGAACTCCTGCCGTCAGCATATAACGTTCGGCATAATTATAATGAATCTGCCCCAGGAAACCCACGCTTCGATTCTGGGATGAACCCGAAGAAATACTGGTTATCTTACCTCCCGAAGTGGGATCGGAAACAGCCGACGCACCTAATCCACTCACAGAACTCCCCTGCGTGTTGTAGGAATAATCCCGGATATTAGCCATGGCAGTTGCCACGATTTTATGTCTCTCATTAAAGCTTTTAGTGTAAATCAATTTTGAATTACTGGTTACGGTGATATTGTCCGACATATTGTCCACCCCTTTATTGTAATCGCTATGAGTCCAGGAAACCCCCGTTGCAGAACTGGGCAGGAACTTCTTATTTTTGGTAGATCCCAGGTCGAACGCAATATCTTCCCTGAATAACAGATCCTTCAAAATATTATACTGTAAATTGAAAGAAACACGCATCGTCCGGCCCATGGTATTATTTTTAGATTCTTTCGCCATAGCCAAAGGATTATAAACCGTGCCATCCCCACTCCATGCACCTTGAATATAGTTATGGTCAGAGTCATTTATAGGGGTAGTGAAATACTCCTTGGTCATATTCCCGTCCGAATCGATTACATACGGACTCATGTTAGGCATTTTCACCCGGGCATGTGACCGTACATTGCTGGAATAATTGGCATCCTTGTCACTTTGTGAATAAGAAAATGAAGCAGCGATTCTCAAGCGTTGCGAAAGCCGGTAATCGACATTCAAACGGGTGGTAATACGTTCCAATCCCGTACCAATAGTTGTACCGCCTTCTGTTAAATATCCGGCAGAAAAACGGTAAGTCGCACGGTCTCCACCTCCGGACATAGAAAAGTTCGTCTCACTGGTAAACGCATTCTGCGTAATCAAATCCATCCAATCCGTATTCTGATTAAATTCGTCAAAATACTGAAAAGTGGGGTCATAGCTGATGTCAGCATATTTCGTCAGCAAATCCATCGTTCCCCTGGCAAATTCCTGATCCCGCACATTATTCCACATTTCCTCCTGCATTAACGACACATATTGCTCGGCATTCAGCATAGGAATCCCTTTCGGTTCCTTTTTAAAATTGAATTTTTGAGTAACCGAAAACCGGGGTTTACCCGCTGTTCCCTTTTTAGTTGTAATCAACAAAACTCCGTTAGCCGCTTTCGATCCCCACAAAGCGGTAGCAGCCGCATCCTTTAATACTTCGATAGAGGCAATATCGCTGGGTGCAATATTTACCAAAGCTCCGAAATCTTCATCCGTAGCCGTAGCAAAATCAAAATCTTCATTAATTTCCGTTTCATAGGGAATTTCGTCAATAACAATCAACGGTTCGTTACTGGCATTCAAAGAACTGGTTCCCCGGATGCGGATAGAACTCCGGGAACCGGGATCTCCGGACATAGAAACAATATCGACATTGGCCAATTTTCCCTGTAACATATCCTCAACAGAGGTAATCGGCATGTCCTGATACTCGTCCAGATCGATTTTTTGCCGGGCTACACCTAAATCCCGGTTATCCACTCCCATATTATTTTTATCCACAGCTTTGGCCGTGATTAAAACTTCGTCCAAAGCCGTGACATTTTCCTCCAAAGTAAAATTCAACACCGTTTGATTTTGGTAATTCACTTTTTGGGTTTTATAACCGACGAAAGAAACTTCAACCCGCAAACCGGGTGCTTCAGGTACCCTTATCACATATTCTCCGTTCATATCGGAAGCCACACCTGTCACAACACGTCCCTCTGCATTTACAATACACACGGTAACTCCAACCATCGGACCCACCTGGTCCCGAACAATCCCTCGTAACGTCTTTTGTGCCTGTGCTGACAAAGGCAACAAAGCGACGAGTAAAAATATCAGCTTAATAAATACGACTTTCATATTCTTCTATTTTGCTTGAATTGTATTATCGATTTTTAAAATCAAACCATCCCGGGTAAAATGAGGCACATATTCTCCCGTGGTTGCCGAAGAAGTTCCCGAATTATTGCTCAGTAAGAGCCGATAATCAGCAAACCGAATATTCAGTTTTTCATAGAAAATTTCCGCACTTGTCGACTCATCACTTTTCAATAAAGTTTGGTAAGTTCCTTCTGTTCCTACCCCCGGTAAGATGTAAAGGGATAAGTAATTCGATTGTAACTGAACGATAAGATATTGAAGCTGTTCCTTCAATTCTTCGGCCGACAAAGAAGACAGAGTCGATAAATCCTCCGGAATAAAATACATCGCCGGATACATACATTCGTTTTCCTTATACCCCACTCCGTCGATATACTCATAATCCACCTTATTATCGGTTTTAGTTTTAATCAGATCCGCTTTCTTTAAAAGCAAATAAAAATCCTGATACCGGTCTTTCAAGACATCGATTGTCGTAGGTCTTGTATTTTTCAATTCCTCACTGTCCTTATACAGTAAGCGGTCAATGGCATAAGTCATTCCATTGGTGGTTTCCCAACTCTGCAAAATGCTTAACGGACTTCCATCCTGATCATACAATTCACCGTTCATGGTATAGAGATAAGTATCACCGTTACGGGTGGCATAATAAGCCCGTTTGTTAAAATCACGAATGGCTGTCAAAACAACGGACATATCTGAAATAGACTGTAATGCACTGGCATCTACATTATTAATATCGTCCCCATTCTTTTCGATAAGCTCCTGTGAATCATTAAAATAATTTCCACCATAATTCATACGCATGTTATACTGGTCACCTTCCAGAATCGAGTCCGGAACAATAAACAAAGTATATTTATCGGCCGTCTGATCGGTCAAAGTGGGAATCGCTTCCACCTTAAACAGGGAATTGGCCATAATTGAATATTCCGGCGACAGGAATAACGGCTTGGTTACAATAGTAAACACCAACGGTTCAAGCACCTGGTTAATCCCGTAAATAACCCCATTGGAACAAAACTCCTGATTGACAACATCGTCTTTCTCAATCGACCAACTTTCACCCATGTCCCCCTTAATACCTTCAGTAAAAAGGACTTCCGGCAACAACAACTCTTCTCCTTCTTTCACATAAGGGCGTAATAAATAATATAAGGTCAATTGCGGAACTTCATCCCAGCTTGTGAAACTACCTTCCCAATTCCGGTTGAAATAATCCTCCAGGGCAGCATTCGTGGGCGTTAAACAGTTATAGGAATAAGTCAGATACATAAACCAGTCATCGCGGGTATTATACTCTCCGTGATAACCGATTGTGCTTGCCAAACAAGGCAATTGGTCACCGAATGCAACCGATTTAGACTTGCTGCTCATCCGGTAGTGATTGAAAGTATAGAGGGAATCTCCGTCAGTAGATATTTCTTTATAGGAAACTTCTGCAAAACGATCATACAATTTCAGGAATTGGGAAAAATTTCCTTTTTGTGGTTCTTCCAGCGCATTATAAATCGTCCGTAAAGGTTCACACACCTCATTCAGTATATAGAGAAAACCGTTATCCGTCGGGATTCCTTTTTCAATTACAGTGGCATTTTGCACATAAAGTTGCTCATTATCCCCCTGCCAGTTTACCTCCGGCCAGAAAAAACGATAATTCTCTTCATAATTGGTACATTCGTTTGTAGTAAACAAACGGGTGGAAATAACGGGTAAATACAGGTTTTCATTAGCAGTCTTGATCTTGCGCCCCGTCAACGGATCGGTCATGTTAAACGGGTCCGGCTGGGCGTAAGTCTCAAATTTAAAAGATGTTCCGTCCCCTTCGGCGTCGGCATCGGCTTCAACATGGAATCCCAGCAGCATATCGGGCTCATAGGATCGCTTCATAATGTGGTAGGTCACCAGTAACTTCAGCGAATCATTCGGAATATCCGCCACACCCGAATAACCGTGACGGGTCAGATACCGTTGAAACGCTTCATCGTTAGGCGCCATCACCGTACACAATTCCCTGCCGTTCAAAACTGTTTTATAACCAGCTCTATCGACAGCCTCCAGGAACATAGAGAAATTTCCCCGCTCCTGCATGAGTTCATAAGCATTACCTCTTAACCAGTCAGGCCGCTCATAGTATTTGTCTATTTTATCCTCACATCCCCAAAGGGCTGAACATAGTACAAAAAGTACTAATAATCTTCTGAACAATTTTTCCATAATTTATTCATTTATTCCTAATTTAGATAAGATTTAAACGTTCGTTTTTTGGTGAAGAAAAATGAAGGAATAAGAGGTCAATATAGGAAAAGGAGTATTTAAAAGAATAGAATTTACAAACCCCTATAATACATTAAACATGAACAGATTATAAAAACAAAAAGCAACAAAAAAACAGAAAATCGACTTTCTGTTTTTTCATTGCTTTCTCCAGCCAAAAAAAACGAACGTTTTTTTTGGCGACAAAGAATATAACCGGAATTTAAATCAGCTTTTTAGTACTTTTCTAATCAAACAAACGATTGCACATTTTTAATAAACACCACCGCACAAGGGTTGTACAATCGGTTGCTCAAAGATAAATGGTTATTATTAATATTTCAAAAAATTTTTAAGTTATTTTTCGAGATATACCCCTACAACAACCACAAATTAACATTAACATATATGATAATCAGTCATTTATTCAAGTGTTAATATTTTTCTAAGTTTTGATTTTTTAATTATATATTAACCGGATGACAGCAATGCCGACAGACAAAACGGCCAACGTTCTTTATAAAGTTACAGAATTAGGAAATAGATATAAAACATTTCTAAAAATTGATTTTCTATCCTCTAAAATTTGATTTTTAGAATATTTTATATAGCTTTGTCATACTTATGAGATGCGATATGGCACATATGATTCCTGCTTGCAGCTTCAATCCGGAAGCTGAAGGAAGAATCGTGTCCGCCCTGCATATTACTTCTATTATTATTACCACGACCATTACAACTACAACCATTATTACCCCTCTGGGGTTGTAGTCTGTTCATATTATCAATTGATATACCTGTATGTATATTTTCCGGTCAAGGCCACCGGGATTGATTATTCCGTCGATTTCATATTTCAACCAAACAACATTGTACGACTTTAAAATACGTATGCCATGAAAGTATTTAAATTTAAAGGAGCCATGCTCGCCGATGCAGCAGCCCTTTCAGATATAAAAAATAAACTCAACAAAGAACAGGAATCCAGTGTCGTCGTCGTTTCGGCCTTAAAAGGGGTGATGCCCCAGCTCCGGTCGCTATACAGCCAGGCCCTCCAAAAAGGACAGGGTTTTGAGGAAGAATTCAAGGCTTTAAAAGACAAACATCTGCAAATGGCAGAAAAACTATTGTCAGGCCAGAAGAAAAAAGAATATCTTGAAGCCCTGCAATTCCACCTAAACGAACTTTACGACACCCTGAATCAGGTGGCTGTATTAAAAGATGTGTCCCACCCCCTAAAGGACTACGTTTTATCGAAAGGCGATATATTATCTTCACTCCTATTCTGTGCCCTCTTCGATAAAGCAAACTGGCACGATTCCCGTAATTTTATCATCACGAATAACAATTTTGGAGCACCTGAAATACAATGGGAAGAAAGTTGCCGGGCTGCGAAAAAAGAATTTAAAGAAGCAGGAAAAATCTCTGTCGTTCCCGGCTATTGTGGAAAAACCCGGGACGGCTATACCATATCACTGGGACGGGTGGGACTTTCCCTGACCGCATCCGTACTTGAAGCCTGCTTTTTTAATCCGGTGAAAGTTGCCGTTTAAAATTCCCGGTAACCGAACGAAGCTCATAAGATCATATCTGTTGATATGAAATATCCATTTAGTCAACATCTTACGGTTTTATGAGCTTCGTTTATAACATCGGTTAAAAAAATCGCCAAAGAATTAACTTACTTTTAATATTAATTGTCTTTCTATCCTAAAATTAAATATTACATTCGCACACGCAAAAAAATTGTGTGTTGAAATTCGTGAAATGGCTCATATTATCTTTATTGTTCGTACTGAATTTACCTGTAAATCAAGTAAAAGCAGAGATCGGAAAGACAGAAAAGGAAGAAATATATCCTGACCTGAACAATCACGGAAATTTTCAAAGTCCGAATATTTTTAAACTTTTCAACACTTCCGGGGATTTAACCGTCGACATTTCCCATAACACTTACGACAAAAAAACTTTTCTCCGTTTATTACTGCATCCGAGATATAGTAAAATTCATCCGCCACTTCATAGTTCCCCCCTCGAACTATACCACATTCCCCTGCCCGACAGGCCGGAAACAAAGGATTACTATGTCTACACCCTTCAAAGGATTCTGATTTAATCCCTTTATCTTTTACGATTTTATAGAAAAACGACCTTTCTAAGGTCTGTTTCGTGATGTCGATACCTATCGATAATTAAGAATACTAAATATATTCATTATGAATCTGACATTATTTGTTGTAGTATTGATTACAGCCATTGTATTAGTGGCTGTCGCCTTAGGTTTAGCCCGGCTGATTTCTCCACGTTCTTTCAACCGCCAAAAAGGAGAAG
The DNA here is from genome assembly GCA_900541415.1 of uncultured Odoribacter sp. GTDB lineage: Bacteria > Bacteroidota > Bacteroidia > Bacteroidales > Marinifilaceae > Odoribacter. The sequence continues at coordinate 56,804 of UQJP01000008.1, forward strand.
CCTACGAATGTGGCATCCCTACCCGGGGCAGATCGTGGATGCAATTTAAAGTCGGTTATTACCTATTCGCTATTCTTTTCCTGATGTTCGATGTGGAAACCGTGTTCCTGTTCCCCTGGGCTGTAACCGTACAGGACACCGGAATTGACGGACTGATCAACATTTTATTCTTTATGCTGATCCTGATCTTAGGATTAGCCTATGCCTGGAAGAAAGGAGCGTTGGAATGGAAGTAAAAATCAAATCCATGAAATATGAGGACTTCAACGACAATGAATACCTCGAACAACTCAGGGCTGCCGGAACAAATGTTTTCGTGGGCTGCCTGGACGAACTCATCAACTGGGGACGTTCCAACTCTGTGTGGCCTCTCACCTTCGCAACCAGTTGTTGCGGAATTGAATTTATGGCTGTGGGAGCCGCCCGTTACGATTTTGCCCGCTTCGGGTTTGAAGTAACCCGTGCCAGTCCCCGCCAAGCGGATGTAATCATCGTTGCCGGAACAATCGTCCACAAAATGGCTCCGGTGCTGCGCCGTCTGTACGACCAGATGGCAGAGCCCAAATATGTCATTGCAATGGGAGGATGTGCCATATCGGGAGGTCCTTTTAAGAAATCCTACCACGTTGTAAAAGGGGTAAACGAAATACTTCCGGTGGATGTATATGTACCGGGATGTCCGCCCCGCCCCGAAGCCCTGCTTTACGGAATGATGCAATTACAAAGAAAAATCAAAGTGGAAAAATTCCTCGGCGGAGTGAACAAACAGGAAAAATCTCCGGAAGAAAAATAAACCTGTCTCCTACGCAGGCAAAAGAAAACAGAGGAATGAAAAAACCGCATAAAAGCGGGAAAAGAAGAAAATGAATCTATGAAAGATAAAATATTACAAATTGTCCCGGAAGCCGTCATCGAAGACAAAACACCGTTGACCGTAACTGTCCCGGCAACAGCGTTCCACGAATTGGCCTACCGTCTACGCACGGACGAAGACCTGCAATTCGATTATTTGGTTTGCATGACGGGAATGGACTGGGGGGACACCTTAGGAGTGGTCTATCATCTTTCCTCCACCCGGCACGGACATCAAATTGTGTTAAAATTAGAAACGAGCGATCGGGAAAACCCTGAATTACCGAGCGTTTCCGATATTTGGGCAACAGCAAACCTGAACGAACGGGAAATTTTGGATTTCTACGGAATCCACTTTATCAACCACCCGGATATGCGTCACCTCTTTTTACGGAACGACTGGGTGGGGTATCCCTTCCGGAAGGACTATAACGAAGACCCGGCGGTCAATCCGGTAAGGCTCGAAAGTGAAAGCAGCCCGGACGCCACCAGTAGCTTCGAAGAGAGTGCGGACGGATCAATACAGGAAAAAGAAAACATTCTGTTCGAAGACGATGAATATGTTGTAAATATAGGACCTCAGCACCCGGCAACCCACGGAGTGTTGCGTTTCAGGGTTTCGCTGGAAGGTGAGATCGTAAAAAAAGTCGATGTGAATTGCGGTTATATCCACCGGGGTATTGAAAAAATGTGTGAAAGCCTCACCTATCCGCAAACGCTGGCCCTGACCGACAGGTTGGATTACCTTTCCGCCCATCAAAACCGCCATGCTCTTTGCCTTTGCATTGAAGACGCCCTCCAGATAGAAGTGCCGGAACGGGTTAAATATATCCGGACAATCATGGACGAGCTTACCCGTGTCGCTTCCCACCTGTTGTTTTGGTCCACCTTCTGTATGGACCTGGGTGCTTTAACCGCCTTTTTCTATGGATTCCGCGACCGGGAAAAAATTCTGGATATGCTGGAAGAAACCTGTGGTGGTCGATTGATCCAAAACTACAATGTAATCGGCGGGGTTATGGCAGACATACATCCGAATCTGGTGAGCCGGGTTAAAGAATTTATAAAATACCTGCCCCCTATGCTCAAAGAATATCATGGAGTGTTCACAGGCAACATCATCGCGCAGGAACGAATGAAAGGCATCGGCATTCTTTCCCGGGAAGATGCCATTTCCTACGGGGTTACCGGCCCGTCGGGACGGGCATCGGGCTGGAAATGCGACGTACGCAAACTTCATCCTTACGGAGTTTACGACAAGGTGGACTTTCAGGAAATCACCTACCAGGACGGAGATGTGTATCACCGCTATATGGTAAGGATGAAAGAAATCGAACAATCCCTGCATATTCTGGAACAATTGATCGACAACATACCGGAAGGTGATTTCGCGGTAAAAACCAAACCGATTATCAAACTGCCGGAAGGCCAATACTTTCACAGCGTAGAAGCCAGCCGGGGGGAATTCGGCGTGTTCATCGAAAGCCGGGGAGACAAGACCCCCTACCGGATGAAATTCCGTTCTCCGGGGCTGCCTCTGGTGTCTGTGGTCGATTTACTGGCCAGCAAAAATAAAATTGCCGACCTGATTGCAATCGGAGGTTCACTCGACTATGTAGTGCCCGACATCGACAGATAAAAAAATAGGCGGACACATTTTGAAAATAAAATATTAAAAAATAGAAAAACAATCAATATGTTTGATTTTGCAGTAGTCACACAATGGGTAGACGAAACCTTACGCAACCTCCTGCCGGAATCGTGGGTTATGCTCACCGAATTTGTCCTCATAGGGCTTTGCCTGCTCATAGGATATGCCGTCGTTGCCCTTGCCCTCATCTATGCCGAACGTAAAGTATGCGCATTTTTCCAATGCCGCCTCGGTCCTAACCGCGTGGGGCCGTTCGGAACGATACAGGTTATCACCGATATGATCAAGATGCTTATCAAAGAGATTATCGAGATCAACCACGTCGATCGTTTCCTTTTCAACCTTGCACCCTATATCGTTATCATATCTTCGGTATTGGCGTTTAGCTGTATTCCTTTTGCCAAAGGATTAGAGATCATCGACTTTAACGTGGGAATATTCTTCCTGCTGGCCGTTTCTTCTATGGGAATTGTCGGAATCCTGCTGGCCGGATGGGCAAGTAATAACAAATTCTCGTTGATCGGTGCCATGCGAAGCGGAGCGCAGATGATTAGCTATGAACTATCGATCGGACTATCGATCCTGACGGTCGTGGTGCTCTCCGGCAGCATGCAGCTTTCGACCATCGTAGCCAATCAGGCTGACGGCTGGTTCATCTTCAAAGGACATATTTCCGCTTTTATAGCTTTTATTGTCTACCTGATTGCCGGAACCGCAGAAACCAACCGTGGCCCGTTCGACCTTCCGGAAGCCGATTCGGAACTGACAGCCGGATACCACACCGAGTATTCAGGTATGCATTTCGGTTTTTTCTACGTGGCCGAATTCGTGAATATGTTTATCGTCGCTTCCGTTGCCACCACTTTGTTTTGGGGCGGCTGGATGCCTTTGCACATTCCGGGCTGGGAAGCATTCAACACAGCAATGGATTACATCCCGTCTATACTTTGGTTTTTAGGAAAAACCGCCGTCATGGTATTCATCATTATGTGGTTCAAATGGACTTTTCCACGCCTCCGTATCGACCAGTTATTAAGGCTGGAATGGAAATACCTGTTGCCGATCAACCTTTGTAATCTTTTTCTGATGGTGGTGATCGTTGCATTTAAACTACATTTTTAAAAGGGAACCTATGAGAAGTACACAAGAATATTTCAACTCATTTTTCAGCGGGCTTTTCTCCCTGCTAAAGGGAATGAGCATCACACTCCGGGAATTTTTCACCCCGAAAACCACTGAAAAATATCCGGAAAACCGGGCTACCCTGAAAATGTTCGACCGTTTCCGGGGTGAACTGGTTATGCCGCATAACGAAAACAACGAACACAAATGCGTGGCCTGCGGAATTTGCCAGATGAACTGTCCCAACGACACAATCCACATTGAAACGGAAATGGTAACAGACGAAGAAGGCAAAAAGAAAAAAGTTTTGGTAAAATATGAATACGACCTCGGTAGCTGTCTGTTTTGCCAATTGTGCGTGAAAAATTGCCCGCACGGAGCGATTGAATTCCGCCCTACATTCGAACACGCTGTATTTACCCGTGAAAAACTGGTACGCCGGCTTGATCACGAAGGTTCTAAGTTAAGTAACTCTAAATAATTCGGCACTATGGAAATGACTTTACCCAAAGCGGTCTTTATATTTCTTTCAACGGTGATTATCGTATGTTCGATCATGACTGTAACCACCCGGCGGATTTTAAGGTCGGCTACTTACCTGTTATTCGTGCTTTTTGCCACAGCGGGGATATACTTTCAGTTGAACTACTCTTTTCTGGGGGCCGTTCAGCTTACAATTTATGCCGGAGGTATCATCGTGTTATACGTGTTCTCGATTCTGCTTACCAGTTCCGACGGCAAAAAAGCAGAAAGAATGAAAAACAGCAAATTTGTTGCAGGCTTTATTACGGCGCTTGCCGGTGCGGCATTGTGCATCTTTATTACCCTGACGCATTCTTTTGCCCCCTCCCGTTTCATTCCCGGAGAGATCGACCAGAAAGTGATCGGCCACGCCCTGATGGGAACGGAAAAATACCAATACCTGTTGCCCTTTGAAGCGATCAGCGTTTTACTGCTGGCCTGCATCATCGGTGGAATTATGATTGCAAGAAAAAGATAAAAGACTGAAACCAACATAAAACAAGGCATTATGGAAGAAATACACATGGAATATTATTTGGTGGTCAGCACAATTATGTTCTTTGCCGGAATATACGGATTCATTACCCGACGGAACATGCTCGCAGTGCTGATTTCCATTGAACTGATCCTGAATTCTGTGGACATAAATTTTGCAGTCTTCAACCGTTACCTTTTCCCCGACCAGTTCGAAGGATTCTTTTTCACGCTGTTCGCCATCGGTATTTCGGCTTGTGAAACGGCTATCGCTATCGCCATTATCATCAACATCTACCGAAATATACGGAACATACAGGTGAAGAACCTAAACGAAATGAAAAACTAATGTAATACACAGAAAATATGGAATATACATCGATCATATTTTTACTGCCCCTATTTACATTCCTGCTGCTGGGATTGTCCGGTACAAAATTGCGTCCCTTCACCGCAGGATGTATCGGGACATTATCGCTGGCAGTAACCACCTTACTGGCCTATCTCACCGCAGGACTGTATTTTTCCACTCCGCGTATAGACGGAGTGTTCCCGAAAATGCTCCCGGTAAATTTCGAATGGCTGCATTTCACACAAAACCTGCACATCGACCTCGGCATATTGCTCGACCCCATCTCTGTGATGATGCTTGTGGTGATTACAACCGTTTCGCTTATGGTGCACATTTATAGCCTCGGCTACATGAAAGGCGAAAAAGGATTCCAGCGTTACTACGCTTTCCTGTCGCTGTTCACCTTCTCGATGCTGGGATTAGTGGTCGCCCCCAATATTTTCCAAATGTATATCTTTTGGGAGTTGGTAGGCGTTTCCTCCTACCTGCTGATTGGATTCTATTACACCAAACCGGAAGCCGTAGCTGCTTCCAAAAAAGCATTTATCGTCACCCGGTTTGCAGACCTCGGATTCCTGATCGGCATCCTTCTGCTTTCCTACTTCACACAGACCTTTAACTTCGACCTGCTTAATTCCGGCGATGCTTCCGTATTTTCCCGGGCAACAGGGGTTACGTTTATGGGAGCTTCCGTCATAAGCTGGGCCTTAGCCCTGATTTTTATAGGAGGAGCAGGAAAATCGGCTATGTTCCCGCTGCACATCTGGCTACCGGACGCGATGGAAGGGCCGACCCCGGTTTCAGCCCTGATTCATGCAGCTACGATGGTTGTTGCAGGGGTATTCCTGGTAGCGCGTTTGTTTCCCCTTTACGCCACCGCCGCTCCCGATGTGCTCACCGGGATTGCCTATGTAGGTGCATTCACCTCCCTATATGCTGCCGTGGTTGCCTGCGTACAGACAGACATCAAGCGGGTATTGGCCTTCTCGACCATATCGCAGATCGGTTTTATGATGGTAGCCCTCGGCGTGTCGGGCATAGGCAGCCACCACGGCTTAGGTTATATGGCGGCCATGTTCCACCTGTTCACACACGCCATGTTTAAGGCTTTATTATTCCTGTGTGCAGGAGCTATTATCCACACCATCGGCAGCAATGAAATGAGCCGTATGGGAGGACTGAGAAAATATATGCCAATCACGCACCTCACCTTTTTAGTGGCCTGCCTGGCAATTTCCGGCATTCCCCCGTTTTCCGGCTTTTTCAGTAAAGACGAAATATTGGCAGCCACTTTTTCGTTCAGTCCTCAATTCGGGGTATTGATGAGTTTTATCGCAGCTTTGACGGCATTCTATATGTTCCGCCTGTATTACAATATTTTTTGGGCGACTCCGGCAGAACATGCCCACACTCCCCATGAAGCGCCAAAATCCATGACCATACCCCTGATCATCCTGGCTGTAATCACCGTATTTGCCGGGTTCATTCCTTTCGGGCACTTTATCAGCAGCAACGGGCTTCCGTACAACATACATCTCGATTGGGCCGTTGCGGGCAGCAGCGTTACGATTGCCGTCATTTCCATTGGAATTGCAACTTTCTTTTACAAAAAAGGATGTGACATACCCAATCGGCTGGCTGCCATGTATCCGAAATTTTATCAGGCAGCACAGCACCGTTTCTATATCGACGAATTCTATCTATTCGTCACCAAACGGATTATATTCAACTGCGTGTCCCGCCCCATCGCCTGGTTTGACCGCCATATCATCGACGGCAGCCTGAACGGTATGGCCTACCTCACCCAGCAGGTTTCCGGCATGATTCGCGGATTACAATCGGGACAGATACAACAATATGCCTTTGTTTTCCTATTCGGAACACTGCTTATTGCCGTCCTGATGTTGTTTTTATAGTTTAATGGATTTAATAAACTACGATATATGAATTTTTTATCTTTATTTGTCCTGATCCCCATTTTGATGATGTGCGGTTTGCTGGTATCTGGCAATATGAAACAAATACGCACCGTGTGTGCTACGGGTGCATCCCTGCTATTGCTTCTGGCCACGGCACTGGTATTTATGTACCTGGGGGAAAGAAATGCAGGGAATACCGCCGATATGTTATATACGGCCAGCACGGTTTGGTATGCTCCGTTGAACATCCACTACTCTGTGGGAGTGGACGGGATTTCCGTAGCCATGCTTTTGCTCTCGGCAATCATTGTATTCACAGGAATTTTTGCCTCCTGGAAAATAGACGTACAGCCCAAAGAATATTTCATGTGGTTTTGCCTTTTAAGCATCGGCGTCTTCGGCTTCTTTATCTCCACCGACCTGTTCACGATGTTCATGTTCTATGAAATAGCCCTGATCCCGATGTACCTGCTGATCGGTATCTGGGGGACGGGTAAAAAAGAGTATGCAGCCATGAAACTGACCCTTATGTTGATGGGAGGATCGGCATTATTGCTGGTGGGGATTTTGGGAATCTATTTTTCCTCCGGAGCCACAACGATGAACATTCTGGAGATCGCCCAAAGCCACATCCCGACATCGATGCAGCGCTGGTTTTTCCCGCTCACCTTCATCGGCTTCGGAGTGCTCGGCGCCCTGTTTCCATTCCACACCTGGTCGCCCGACGGACACGCCTCCGCCCCGACCGCTGTTTCCATGCTTCATGCCGGAGTTTTAATGAAATTGGGTGGATACGGTTGTTTCCGGGTTGCTATATACCTGATGCCTGAAGCGGCCAAAGAATTATCCTGGATATTTATCATCCTGACGGGAATCAGCGTCGTTTACGGAGCCTATTCCGCAATCGTACAAACCGACCTGAAATACATTAATGCTTACTCTTCGGTAAGCCACTGCGGATTGGTACTTTTTGCCATTCTGATGCTCAACCAAACCGCAATGACGGGTGCCGTTATGCAAATGTTGAGCCACGGTTTAATGACCGCCCTGTTCTTCGCCCTGATCGGTATGATCTATGGCCGCACTCATACCCGGGATATTCGGGAAATGGGGGGACTGATGAAAATCATCCCTTTCCTGGGCGTTTGTTATGTCATTGCCGGCCTTGCTTCCCTCGGATTACCGGGTTTAAGCGGATTCGTGGCAGAAATGACGATATTCGTGGGTTCTTTCGAACATGCGGACACTTTCCACCGGGTAATGACGATTATCGCCTGTACCTCTATCGTAATCACTGCGGTCTATATACTCAGGGTGGTGGGTAAACTCTTATACGGCAAAGTGGTTAACGAACATCATCTGGCCTTGACGGATGCCGTATGGTATGAACGCCTGACCGCTATTGTACTTATCGCCGCCATTGCCGGAATCGGCCTCGCTCCCCTGTGGCTATCCGATATGATAAACAATAGCCTGATACCCACGATAACAAACCTGTTCAGATAACATCAATTGTAACCTTATACACTATGGATTACTCAAATTTTCTATACCTCAAAGAAGAACTCTCGCTTATCGCGGTGATGGTAATACTTCTTGTATACGATCTTTTCGCTCCGGCCAAAGGCTTAAAATATTTTCAGCCTGTTGCCTGCCTGTTGTTCCTCGCCCATACGCTGATGAATATATTCCCCGCAGGAATGGCGGAAGCCTTTGGCGGCATGTATACATGCACTCCTATGGGAAGCATCGTAAAAACAATACTGAACGTCGGGACTCTGCTTGTCTTTATGCAGGCAAACAACTGGCTTAACAGTGAATCGGTCATTATCCGGCGGAGCGAATTCTACCTGATTACACTCTTCACCTTATTGGGTATGTACCTGATGATTTCTGCCGGAAACTTTCTTTTGTTCTTCATCGGATTCGAAACCGCCTCAATCCCTATGGCGGCTTTAGCAGCTTTCGATAAATACAAACATAAATCTGCCGAAGCAGGGGCGAAATTCATCCTCTCCTCCGCTTTTGCCTCAGGTCTATCCCTCTATGGCATTTCGCTGATATACGGCACGGTTGGCACGCTGTATTTTGAAGACATTCCCGCAGGAATTACCGGAAGCCCTATTCAAATCATGGCATTCGTATTCTTCGCTACCGGACTCTTTTTCAAAATATCACTCGTACCCTTCCACCTCTGGACTGCCGATGTATACGAAGGAGCACCGACCCCGGTAACTTCCTACCTATCGGTAATTTCCAAAGGAGCTGCCGCATTTGTATTCATGACCATACTCATAAAAGTATTTGGCAACCTGCTGGAAGAATGGCAAGCCATCTTATATGGCGTGATCATTGCCACAATTACAATTGCCAACCTGTTTGCCATACGCCAGCAAAACCTGAAACGTTTTTTAGCTTTTTCATCCATATCACAGGCTGGTTATATCATGTTAGGAGCCATTAGCGGAACAGCCGAAGGCATGACCTCGCTGGTATATTACATTTTGGTTTACATGGTATCTAACCTCGCCGCTTTCGGGGTGATCTCTATTATAGAACACCGCACCGGACGGATCACGATGGACGAATACAACGGCCTTTACCGGACTAATCCACGGTTAAGCATCGTAATGATGATCGCTTTATTCTCCCTGGCAGGAATTCCCCCCTTTGCCGGATTTTTCAGTAAATTCTTCATTTTCTATGCCGCCGCCCATCAGGGTTTTTATGTACTGGTATTCATCGCCCTGCTCAACACGATCATATCCCTTTACTACTACCTGCTGGTGATAAAGGCCATGTTTATCAATAAAACAGAAAACGCCCCTGCCGCTTTCCGGTCAGACATATACACCCGGATTAGCCTGATAGCTTGTTCCGCAGGGATATTGCTTTTGGGGATATTAAGCGTTGTTTACCAAAACATCGGGACATTCAGTTTCGGTTTATAAACCATAGAATGCAACTACCGGAAAACAGGGCCGGAATTTATAATCTCCCCTGTAATCCGGTAGTTTCAATCCGTTTCTCTTCTTTGGTTTCCCTGCGGATTATTTCCGGTTGAAACATTTTTCTTTTCTCCTCTGTTTCTCAATATCAAATTTTTATCCCAAAAAATTTTAGTCGATATTTCCAAAGAAAAACTTTAAATTCTTCTTTTCAAAGGCATAAAAGAATTTATCGTGTATATTTGTTCTTAAACAGGAACTATTTAAGAATACTTATGGAAAAACCGGCGGAACAATCTCTTTGGGAGTTATTGGAAAACATAGCCAAAAACCTGAAAAGCAAACGGCTGGCGGATGTGTTCCGTTTTGTATCCTTCCATCCCGGAGAAACTTATGGACCACACAAGCATTTACGAATAGAAATAAACTATGTAAAAAAGGGGAACTGTTTCCTGCACCTCGATCAGGAAAGCATCCATTTCCGGGAAGGTGAAACCATGATCATTACCTCCGATGTAAACCATACCTTCGAGGCGGGAACGGAAGGAACCACCCTGATGCAACTTGAATTTCTACCGGAAATATTTTCTCATTTCGCCCCTAAGGCAAAAGGGAAAACAACGGGATTAACCTCTGTTGTACTATTTTCTGAAGAAAACCGCCTGATCAAGATCGTAAACAACATCCGGATTATGCAAGTGGTACAGCGAATCGTCAATGAGCTGAAACAAAAAGGACAATACTACCACTATCTGGTAGTGATGTACTACGCAGAACTGCTCATTCTGATCTATCGCTACATGGACGAAACCTACCTTCCTGTCTGCACGAACGAATCACTGAAAAAAGCCATTTCATACATCCGGCTGAACTATCCATCGGACATTACCATGACCGAAGTGGCAGGACAGGCGGGTATCGGAGAACGCCAGCTACGAAACCTCTTTTCCCACTACCTTCACCTCTCGCCCCTGGACTACCTCAATCAGATTCGTATCAACAAATCCATCGAGCTATTGCGTAACACCGAAATGTCCGTCAAAGAAATTTGTTTCCAGTGCGGATTTAAATCGCCACAATATTTTTCGCGTGTATTCAAACAGCAAACAGGCATCACTCCGAGAGAAGTAATAAAATAATACTTCCGTTTTCTACACCTAATTTGTACAAATCCACCCTTTCTGTACACAAAGCAATAAGGATTTTTCTTTTGCTTTTATACATCCTATGTTAATTTTGTTCATAGAAAAATCACGCGTCCGGGCAAAACAATTAAAATATATATTCATGAAAGCTTTAAAAAACTTGATTGGCGGGATAGGAATCCTTTGTTTACTGGCTATTCCAGCTTTGGCTCAAAATCCATCCTTTACAAAAGTAGCGGCAAATGACTGTGGTGTTCCCGGGGCACAACCTTTCCTTATAAAAGGCGACAACTATACAATGCCTTCCCGCTTCACCGGAAACAAAGCAGCTCTCACCTGTAATTTCGGGAGCAAGGTGATTTACGCTTTCAATCACCTGGACATTCATGCCGACTACCGGATAGAAGTGGCCTACCTTGCCGATCACGAACGGCGGCAGCGCATCGTGGTGGACGGGAACGAACTGCAAGCTCCTTTCACCCTTGAAGCAGGCAAAGAACAACGCTATTGGATTGATTTGCCCCGCAAAGCTTACGCCTACGGACAATTGGTGCTGGTATTCGACGGAGCGGGTAAAGGCAACAATGTGCTGGTATCGGAACTGAATCTTTATTCCTCCAACCCCACCCCTCCCGTCCCGTTCGCAGGCGAAGAAAAAAGAGTGCTTGCCAACACGCAAACCTATAAGGTAGATACCAACATCGATGCGGAAAGTGTGCTTCCGGTCTATGCTTTAATCCCCCAAAGTGTTCCGGGAACATACCAACCCGTTCTGTCGCTGAACGGAACATGGCTGTTTAATCCACAACCTGCGGGAGAATTTTACAAACAACCTGCAACCGCCGACTGGAAGCCGATCATTGTTCCCGGCCAATGGTCAATGCAAGGTTTCCAGGTAGATTCTGCCGCCTTTGCCGGATACCGCACTACCTTCACTCTTCCTGCCGATTGGCAGGGACGCTGCGTAAAACTCCGCTTTGACGGAGTTAGCAGTGAATACCAGGTATACCTTAACGGAACAGAGATAGGTTACCACATGGGAGGCATGACCGCCTATGAAATTGACATCACCCGCCACCTGAAAACGGGAAAAAACGATCTTGCCCTGGCAGTCCGCAGCGAATCGCTTGCCGATATGCTGGGAAGCCTCACCCAGTATGCAGCCCATCAATTAGGAGGAATCACCCGTAAAGTAACCCTTTTCGCCTTACCGGAAACCCATATATCCGACCTGCGGATTGAAACCGGGCTGGACAAGCTGTATGAAAACGCAGAACTAAAAATATTCACCGCAATCACCAATACAACGGCTAAAACGCAAAACAATTTGTCTTTACGTCTTTCTATCGCCGGATTACCGGGAATCGTTGAAAAATCCATCCCGCAATTAAGTCCCGGAGAAACCTGGAAAGGAACGCTTTCCGACACAGTCATCCGCCCTTTGCTTTGGAACAATGAACGCCCTAATCTTTACAACCTAAAAATAGAACTAAGCCAAAACGCCGAAATAACCGAAACCGTAGAAAAACGATTCGGCTTCCGCGAAATTGAAATCCGGGGCAATCAACTCTTCGTCAACGGGCAAGCGGTAAAATTGCGGGGCGTTTGCCGCCACGAAGTCCATCCCGTCACCGGACGCGTACTGACGGAATCCCTGCAACGGCAAGACGTGGAACTGTACCGGGCAGCCAATTGTAATTTCATACGCACGTCACATTACCCCCCTGCCGAAGAAATGCTCGACCTCTGTGACGAACTGGGTATGTTCGTTGAATTAGAAGCCCCCGTATGCTGGATTGGACATCATGCTAACGAAAATTGGAGGCGGCTGAATTATCAGGATAGTATTTACTATCCCTACATATTGCAAGCCAACATGGAAACCATCCATTTCTACCGTAACCACCCCTCCATCCTGTTTTGGTCGATGGCAAACGAATCACTCTGGAACCGCGGATTTGCACAAATACAGGAATACGTATACAAAGCCGATCCCACCCGCCCACACACCTTTCACGACCAGGCATACGGAGGATTTAACAATCAGGGAAGCACCGCCCCGATCGCCAACATCCACTATCCCGGCCCGAATGGCTATAAGGCAGCGGCACAAAGTGACCGCCCTATGATTTACGGAGAATACTGCCACCTGAATGTGTATAACCGCAGTGAATTGGTTACCGATCCCGGAGTTAGAAGCGACTGGGCTCTGGCTCTTGCCCCCACGTGGGAAAATATGTATAAAACCCAGGGAGTACTCGGAGGATCGCTCTGGTCCGGGATAGACGATATATTTCAACTGCCCGGCGGCAATGCCGTGGGGTATGGTGCCTGGGGACCGATAGACGGCTGGCGGCGTCCCAAACCGGAATATTGGGATATGAAAAAAATATATAGTCCGATCCGTGTCCATACCACCGAACTAACCCCGGCCCGTGAATTGATTGTTGAGGTAGAAAACCGTTACACTTACCTCAATACGGATGAATTGAAAATAACTTATCGGTATGGCGATAAACAAGGTGTCGTCTCCACCTCCATCCCGCCTCAAGGGAAAGGCAAACTTCATATCCCCGTCAGCCAAACCGAAACGGGCGAACTTTACCTTTCTTTTTCCGATCCCCGGGGATTCCTTGCCGATGAATACCTGATTCCTGTTGGAAAGCAATCGCAAAATGAATTGCCAGTCTGGACGGAAGCAACCACAAAGCTAAAAACAAGCAAAGACCGCTTCACAGTTACAGGTAAAAATTTTTCCTGTGAAATCAGTCGGGTTTCCGGACAAATCCTTTCCCTGAAAAAAAATAAAAAAACAGCCCTTTGCGGAGGACCGTGGTTAATGGCTCTTTCCCTGAACGGAGGCGGCTGCTACCCCAACCACAATGCCAATACCCCCATTCACAACAACCTTTGTTCCGACTGGAAGACGACACAGGTAAAAGCCCGGCAGGAAGGAAACAATGTAATAGTCGATGTAGAAGGAAATTACAAAGAATTTAAAGGAGAATATCGATTAACGGTCAATGCCAACGGAGAACTCTCGGTAAACTATCGTTTTAATGCCTCACAGGATGTCAATCCGCGCCAATGGGGTATCGTATTCGATGCACCCCGCAACTACGACAGCACTTTTTGGAGGCGGAAAGGTTTATGGAGCGTTTATCCGGCAGACCATATCAGCCGACCTGTCGGTTCAGCTCCCTTATTCTACACAGGTCTACCGGAACAAATCGATCCCAGGGTGGCACCCTCCTGGAGTTGGAACATGGACTATAACGAACTGGGAAGCAACGATTTCCGTGCCACCCGCCGAAACATCTGGTATGCGGGACTGACAGACAACACCGGAAGCAAAATAACCGCTTGCTCGAATGGAGAACAACATTGGCGCTCCTGGCTCGACAAAAACAAAATTCGTTTCCTGATAGCCGATTTCGTAACCGCCGGAAATGAAATGTTTCTCGAAAGTTATTACGCTCCTTACCGGAAACCTATAAAAAAAGGAGATCAAATTAAAGGTATGGCCAAACTGCGAATCGAATAAAAGTGAAAAACTGCCGATAACAGTTTTCTATAAAAAAGACCGCAAAATTCTCCTTTCAACAATGATATTCCCGACGGCCTGAAAAGAATTTACCCCTTTTCAGGCTTTTTTTTTATAAAAGCCATACCGACACGAGACCACCCGTTAAGGTTATATCTCAAAATATTGGTATCTTTAGCATCAGAATTTGAGACATGAATTTTTATAATTTCATTACAGATTACCTGCAAAATCAAACCTTTATAAAACAAACCAAATCGGAAAGCCGAATATTTCCATGAAAAACAAAAGCTGGATTATAGCCACCTCCATACTCACATTTACGCTACTAACTATCGTACAGACAGTAGTAAAGCCGCCTTTGCTCTTAGGCGAACGCCTTCTACCGGACGGGGGATGGTTACAGATCGGGCTGGCAACGATTTTATCCGGCTGGTTCTACCATAAAATGTCGCCGAGAGCCACCCGGAGTATTTGGAGAAAACGGATATGGCTCCTATTTGCCGTTGTCTTTTTCAGCCAGCTAATTTTAGGCATCACCATCGATTCCGTTTTCCTGATGTCCGGAACTCTGCATTTCCCGATTCCAGGCTTAATTCCATTAGGAGCCATTTATCGCTGGCAATTATCTTTCATGCCTCTGCTGTTTCTAATCACAATATTGCTTTCCGGTGGAGCGTGGTGCAGCCAGCTCTGTTATTTCGGGGTTTTCGACTCCTTAGCTGCCGGAAATGGCCGACAACGTTCCATACCTCAAAAACAACGGCTTCGGCTTCGCCTATCCATTTTAACCCTATTTACGGCAGTAGCGATTATTCTGCGCTTTTTTGCTTTTTCATCATTACTCGCAACCATTTTAGCCGCCACAATCGGAGTGATCGGACTATTTATTATTGTGATATTCTCCCGAAATCGCAAAATAATGGTGCACTGTACCACCTATTGCCCTGCCGGGACATTGGTTGCCTATTTAAAACATCTATCTCCCTGGCGTTTCCGGATCGATTCCAGCCAATGCACCCACTGTATGGCATGCACCCGCTCTTGCCGATACGATGCGCTGCAAAAAGAAAATATCCTTCAAGGAAAACCGGGTAACACCTGCACTTATTGCGGAGATTGCCTGCCGGCCTGTCATCACGAAGCCCTCGGCTACCACTTATTCAATTTTTCTCCTACCCGCGCCGAAAAACTCTGGCTTTGCACCACCATCACACTCTTTACCTGCTTTCTGATGATTGCCAGAATATAGACCGACCACATACTCCCACTCTCCAATATTTAACACCGATGTGCTTCATCCAATGGTTACATTTCTCTACGATAATTGGACTTCACCTGATCCATTTTTAACCTTCTTTTTGTTTTGTTAGCAATATCCGTATGTAATTCACCTTTTTAATTTGTATATTAGCAACTTAATTTTTTTTAGTTATGTTGTACTCATCCTGAGTGCACCTAATCTTATTAGGGTGCAAAAAATAATATGATCAAGGATAAAGAGAGTTTAAGTGTATTTATACTTCATTTTTTAGAGCGATTAAACAGTAACGATTCTATCGAAAAAAAAGTCATGGAATCGTTAACCGATTTTTGTAATTATTTCGGATTTAAAAAAGGTTTCGTCTATCAAACAGATGGTTTTCGTTATTTCTTTTTGAAAGAAACAATCGGGAATGAAGAGGGGGCATTGGAAAATCGTTTCGAAATGAACGAAACGCTAAAACGACTTGTGGACTATACCAAAACTCAAAATAAACCGTTCTATATTAACCGAAGAGAAGGTTCCCCCCATAATACCGGGATTCTGGACTTTTATCAGGTGGATTCATTGCTGGTCCGTCAATTTGAAGATACGGAAGAAAAAATCATCGGATTTATAGGATTTGCAAACCGAGTGGAAACAACACCTTTTACAGATGAAGAATTGCAGATGATTCATCTATTATTAGGTTCGCTTTCCAAAGAAATTGCCGTAAGAGAATATAAAGAAAGAGAAGTAAGAGCAAGCAACACATTGGGCAGCATCATGAATAATATGGGTGTCGATATATATGTAAACTCTTTCGATTCCCATGACATGTTGTATGCCAACAAGTCGATGGCCGATCCATATGGCGGAATAGAACATTTTAATGGAAAAAAATGTTGGGAAGCACTTTACACCGACAAGACAGGAGAATGTGAGTTTTGTCCTAAAAAACATCTGATCGACGAAAACGGACAACCTACAAAAGTTTATTCCTGGGATTACCAACGTCCGTTTGATAAGTGCTGGTTTCGCGTATTCAGTGCCGCATTTGCCTGGATAGACGGGCAGATGGCGCATGTAATTACCAGCGTTGATATAGACCACCAGAAAAAAATAGAAGAAGAACTGCGAATAGCCAAAGATAAAGCCGAACATCTGGATCTTTTAAAGTCCGCTTTCCTGGCCAATATGAGCCACGAAATCCGCACTCCGCTCAACGCTATCGTCGGCTTTGCAGGTCTGCTTGTCGAATCGGAAGACATAGAAGAACGTCAGAAGTATATTGAAATTATGCAGGAAAATACAGAACTGCTTTTACAATTAATATCCGACATTCTCGACCTGTCGAAAATAGAAGCCGGCACACTTGAATATAGCTTGAATGACCTGAACATCAAAGATTTTTGTAAAGATATTATACGGAATTACGAAATTAAAGAAGACAAAAGCGTTCCTGTTTTACTGGCTTCCGAATTACCGGATTACCGGATTCACACAGATAAAAGACGCTTGATGCAGGTTATTACCAACTTTATAAATAATGCACTGAAATTCACCGAAAAAGGACAGGTTCTCCTTGAATATCATCTAAAAGAGGATACCGGAGAAATCGAGTTCTCTGTTACCGATACCGGCATGGGTATTGCTTCGGAAGTAGCCAACACGGTTTTTGACCGTTTTGTAAAACTCAATACATTTTCAAAGGGTACTGGTTTAGGATTGTCTATTTGTAAAAGTATTATCGAATATCTCGGTGGAACCATCGGTGTTGAGTCGAAATTAGGAGTCGGCAGCCGCTTCTGGTTTACCCATCCGTATAACAAATAACTTTTAATAACCTCAATCATAAATAAAATTCTACTTCAACGAAGCCTAAAACATCGGTAGAGGGCGTAAGTCTATACAATATGAATCCCTATTTTGTTTTTAGTGTCTTTGAAATATCATAGTTATAAAAGAAAAAATCCGTAGAGTGCTGATTCTACGTTTTTTTGCCTACCTGATCACCAGACTTCGGTGGAGAAAAATAAACCTCTATATTATAGATAGTTAATCAGATTTTTAGTAAGGTTAATATTACATTCGTACTACAACTATGCCTGATCTTTCCTTTTAAAATAGAGTTCGGGCAAAATTATTTTTATTTCTTTTTTATCCTTATTTTCCCAATAAACAATAAAATTCACTTTGGCATGTTTTAATTCATACCCTTTTTCTTGCATGTCTTCCATTTGCTCTTTCATAAACTTTCGTGAAAATTTCAAAACGGTTTGTCCATTCAAATCCAACCCGCCATCACAATTGACAGTCAAAGCATCTCCACTTGTAAGTTTAGAAATTGCATGTTGATTTTTAGCGAAATTACTTAACCAAACATCTCTGTGAGTGAGATGCATCACCACCTCGTTGGGCTGTGAATAGATCTCTTTATCCTCAATTCGTTCGATATTTTCAACAGAAATACGGTCCAGGAAATCAGAATTCAGATGAATTGTCAAATTCTGTTTTGCCCTTGTCATGGCAACATATAACTGCCGTTTGGCTTCATCTTCTGTCGTATCGAAATTTTCAAGCAATAGAAAAACATTATCAAATTCTTTCCCCTTTGCCTTGTGGATCGTTGAAACAAAAATTGTCTCTCCCCCTTCACTGAAAAAATCTTCCAACTTGGATTCACGGATGAATACCTCCAGGTCAGACTTGTACTTCTTCTTTGGATTGGTAGTCTCAAAATCTTTAATCATGTTGGTGCATATCTCCAATTTTGTACTACCACGAAACTTATCCGTCAATTCCTGCTTCGCTTTTTCCCAAACCTCATCGCTGATCACAAAAACATCGTCCGTAAAGTTCAACCGATTTATAAAAAACCTGATTTCTTCAAGGTTGTATAAACTAAAACCATCATTAGTTTGAATCAATCTGGCTTGCACTCCGTTTTTCAAAAGCAGTCCTGTGATTTGCAATGCTTTATCATTCGTCGTTGTCAATACGCAGGCTGTTCCTGTAATTCCGGTGCCAATTACATCCCGCACAAGTGGAGCAATAAGATTTTCACTTCGATAACGGATCAATCTTATGTTTCCGTTATCGTTTGTTACAGAAACAATTGGATCACTTTTTAACCGATGGGGTATGCTTTTTACAAATTGATTAGCAAAGTCGACCAAATTACTTTTACTCCGATAATTTTCTATCAACTCATATTTTAAAGCTCCGTTTTCCTCAATCAATTGTTCAAGATATTTTGAACTGGCATCCCTGAATTCATAAATATTCTGATCATCATCGCCTACCGCAATTACCCTCATCTCTTCGTTTTGCTCCATCAAAACCTTTATCAGATTAAATTCATCCTCGTTCATATCCTGCGCTTCGTCAATAACCAAAACAGTCTTTGTTATCCGACTTACTTCTACTTCTTTATTTTTAATTTTCTCAACTGTCTTTTTCAGAATTTCATTTGACTTCTCCAGACTTCCAACCTTACCTAATAAATCAAAACAATAAGAATGAAACGTCTTGATTTCAATATAATTCGCCGCGTTACCGATCAGATTAAGAAGCCTTTTTTTAAATTCGGTTGCCGCTGCCCGTGAAAAGGTGAGCATCAGCAACTGTTCGTGCTTCACGTCTTCCATCAAAAGCAATGAAGCCAATTTATGTACCAAAACTCTGGTCTTACCGCTTCCTGGGCCGGCAGCAACCACAATATATTTCGTTTCCCGATCA
The DNA here is from genome assembly GCA_900541415.1 of uncultured Odoribacter sp. Classification (GTDB taxonomy): domain Bacteria; phylum Bacteroidota; class Bacteroidia; order Bacteroidales; family Marinifilaceae; genus Odoribacter. Next base: position 76,317 of record UQJP01000008.1, read on the forward strand.
TTAATGATATTCAATTGTGCCGGCGAAAGTTCTCCGAAAAGCCGTCTAAATTTGGCAGGGGTCAAATTACGCTTAATTTCGTCCTGTCGGCTACCCTCGAAATATTTGTTTAAAAATAAGGTATAATTTAAATGAAAATAATCCTCAACAAACTGTAAAGCACTTTTATAATCACTAACCATTTTCTTTGCATATTCACCGACAATATGAATTTGCTGAACTTTACTTTCGTAGAACTGACTTAATTTCTGATAATCTTCAGCCTTATAACGCTTCTTGTTATCCTGTTCAAGCCGTTCAAGCGTCAACCTGTTATAAACAACAAGAAATCCCCCTTCTATTTTAATAGCATCGATCCTGGACAAATAGAAAAGGGCATCCTCAACCTCTTCTATCGAAACTTTTTCACCAAAACTCATCACTGAATTCTCAAAAGCATTTTTCAATTCATGAACTGAAAATTCAACCAGCACCTCTTCTTTTCCTGTATTGCCTTTAGAGATATTCAAATTACTTTTTTGATAGAGAAATTCTATAATGAACTTCGCCACCCCATGACGCTTCTTTAATTTTTCTGCCAATACGTCTTTCGGCTGAAGACAGACAATTGCAACATGATTTTTAGAATATTCCAGATTTTTCCGCTTAATCCAATTCTTTATTGCCCAAAAGTTGATAATGGTCTTAATCTCACTTATGTTTACATTGACATCTTTTTCCTGCTCCGCTATCCCTTCATTTACTTCCTTTAGATGGAACACTTTTTCTTGTTTTTCAAAAATCGAAAGCAAGAAATTTTCAATTTTGCCGAAAGTATCAACAATATTCAGTGAATGACTATTGTTTTCTCTTCTTTTGATAAAGGCCGTTAAATCTTTCGCATCAGCAAGGATATTCTCTTCGCGAAGAAGATTAATGATATTAATGACTTCTTCTTTAACAATTCCCAAATGATCGCTGATATAATCAACTCTTGACTCCCCGACTTCGTCGTTTGACTGCTTCCTACTTTTGCTTGAAAAAAGTTTCTTAATAATCCGGACTCCTTTTTCTTTCTGTCTTTCTTCAAACTTTTCCGAATCATTGATTTTGTCAATAGCCTCCTGGGCATTTTTGGCCAGAATACTGTTGGCAAAAACTCTTGGCATATTTTGTCCCCGTTTCAAATAGCCAGCCTCTTCTAAAGCAGCAATGGCAGTTGTTACCCTTGTTTCAATCTCGGCGATATTATCATCCCAACCCGCTTTTCGGGCAATCTCTAACGCAGAGTTCGAAACTTTAGAGCGAAATCTTGTAATCTCCTTAATGGCTTTCCATATCTGCTGGATCTCTTTGATCGAAAGTTTAGTTTGATTCAACAGAATAAAGTGTTTACTAAGGTCTTCTTCATTAAACAACACAAAACAATCAGCCGTAATATTTTCATCCCTGCCCGCTCTACCCGCTTCCTGAATATAATTTTCAAGAGAATCAGAAATATCATAGTGAATCACCAAACCGACATCTTTTTTGTCAACCCCCATCCCGAAAGCAGATGTGGCCACCATAACCGGAACTTCACCTGCAATAAAAGCATTCTGATTGGCCATCTTCTCCTGCACATCCATTTTCCCGTGATAAGGTCTGGCCTGAAAACCATCTTTGGTCAATCTTTCGGCAAGCTTATATGCCCTTCGTGTTCTTGAAACATAAATGATCGTCGGACAGTTTTTTTCTTCTATCAGATCTCTCGTCGCCTGATATTTTTCTTCCTCGTCTGCCCTCTCCAAAACCTTGTATTGAAGATTTGTTCTCGCAGCCTTTGACGTGAACAACTCAAGGGAAAGGGAAAGCTTTTCTCTGAAATAATTACGAATATCTTCAATCACTTTCTGCTTAGCCGTTGCAGTGAAACAGGAAACAGGAATCCCCTCTTCAAGCTTTTTCTTCTCCTGAATAACCTTGATAAAATCACCGATATATAGATAATCAACTCTGAAATCCTGTCCCCATGCAGAAAAACAATGGGCTTCGTCAATCACAAAACGTACAATCTTCCTTCCTAAAATCAATCGTTCAATGGTTTGTGAACGTAAGGATTCAGGAGAAATATAAAGAATAGACGCAGAACCGTCTTCAACCCGCTCAATGGATTTTGCCCTTTCAATGGGATCGAGCAGGCCATTTATAGTAACCGCTTCGGTAATCCCGGCTTTCTCAAGATTATCAACCTGATCTTTCATTAACGACTGTAAGGGAGAGATAACAATGGTCAAACCCTTAACATTTTCTCCGCTCATCAACGCAGGCAACTGGAATGTAATCGATTTTCCCCCACCGGTAGGAAAAACGGCAAGTATGGATTTATTGCCGATAGCAGCTTTCACAGCCTGCTCCTGCAATGGCTCTCCCGCATAGGTCCGGAACGAATCAAAGCCAAATAACCGTCTCAACCCCTTGTGTACATTCAATGCATTGTTACAGTATGTACAACCGCTGACGCAAGGCCTGTTCCGCAAATGGAACATGATCCGTTCAACTTCGGGATAATTTTTTAACACCCAGGGAGGAGTAATGGAGGGTATCTTTTTGTAACGAATGAAAGAATCGATCAGTGACAAACAATATGCAAGCTCAATTGGATGCCCGGAAATGATGCCCGACAAATCGGCTTGTTCACAAATCTCATTTTTAAATTTTTGACGAATTAACTTTTCAAGATCGGTATCTGCACTTGTATATGAAATAAAATCAAAAAAGGAATGGAACTCTTTTTCACCATTCAACAGCAAATAGAAAATTTGCTTAAGTGTTTCATCCCGTTCTTTAAAAGCAGCAACCTCATCATAAAACAAATCTTTCGCCTTGATGGAGTCATTCAATGGGTTATTTGTATCTTCTGATTGTAGTTTATCATCTTTTAATAACGCATGATATGGTTTCGTCGGAAAAAGCAAAGGAGAGAAAAATAAGGTGTCAATAACATTTTCCGGGCTTATTCCCGCATCACACAATACCTCCTCACCGATATATTTTATATCGTGATGAAAAATATTATGTCCGCATATAAATTGTGTTCCATTGAGAAACCGTACAAATGCATCTAAAGAGGGGTTGTGAAAGCAACTTCCATCATCTTTAACACCTCCAATATCAAGAATCTGCTCACTCCTCGGCTCAATTTCGGTATCAATAAATGCAATTGAGTTCATATTCTATTTCTTAATATGTTATCCCTTTATTTATTATGGCTCTTTGAGGTTAACAATCCTGTTTTAAAGTCATGCTAAATTTTTTGCTGACTCATTTTCTGCCTATTCATTATCATATTTTGCACAATACTTCGATAAAGGTACAAATATACTAAAGAACGATTCAATTATTTTTAAATATTTAATACATTATGTTGACAATGGAAGTAAATTATTGAATTTTATAAACAATGTGGCGTATGGAATAGCCACTCATGAATTTCCGGCGTAGTTTCCCGGTCACAAAGAAATGATTTATGATCGGCTTATGAACAGATACTTTTGCAACAAATAACATCATTACACTATTTTTAGTGTAAAAATCATCACAGGAACTTTATCTCGATTTTCAGAATGTTACCGATTTTGTATGTAAAAATGATTCAAAACCGCTTTTTTCTGCTCTTGTATTGAAAAGAGAAAGCCCTGTAAACGATTAATTTACAGGGCTTTTCTTGATTTTGCTTTCGCTCTCGGCGGAGAGAGGGGGATTCGAACCCCCGGTACAGTAATCCCGTACGACAGTTTAGCAAACTGTTGGTTTCAGCCACTCACCCATCTCTCCTGGTATATGTGCTGAATTGCGTCCACAAAAGTAGTGCATTCTTTGAAACTTGCAAACTTTTGTAATGTTTTTTTTATTTATTTCGATTTAGCTCCCGGTTCGTTCTTCAGGCGTTCAAAGAGCTGACGGTGAAACTTCCGTTCGGCTTCTCCGAGTTTCCATAATTTAGAGGCGGGAATCACCTGCAACATTTTCTGATAATACTCTTTTTTGATGCTCTGCGCTTTTTGTTCAGAAGCTAACATATCCATGATAGCTTGCTTATAAACTTCCTCGCTTACGTTCTTTGCATCCCTCATGTCACGGGCTTTTTTACGCATCTCCCCTTCTGCCTCCCGCATCTTTTTTCCCATCTCGTTGTACAGAGGCCAGAATTTAACGGCTTCTTCGGGCGATAAGTCCAATTCCTTTGTAAAGAAAGCAATCTTCTGCGATTCAAATTCTTTTCTTTTCTCTTCGCTCAATCTTTCCTGAGCAAATCCAACTCCTTGCACGAATATCAATAAAATAACCAATAATTTCTTCATAATCTATTCTTAGACATCTATATTCATTCTCAATAAATTCCGGCATATATCAGTTCGTAACTATCGACTTCTGTCGTCAGGTATTCGATAATTTCGTCATTTGTCGGATTAAAATGGCTGTCAAATATAATCTCATTGTCGGAAGTGGTGGCTTGCTGCGTTTGCTCAACCTTTTCCCCCTCTTTCAACAACATTTTATTTTTATCGACTAAATGGGGAAATATCACCTGCACCACCAAAAGAGCCAGCAAGAATATTGCAGCCAATCCCATATATGGTTTCACAACCTGTATAAAACGGATTTTTTGTGGTTTTTTCTCTTGATTTACACGTTCCACAACGCGGTCGGTCAATTTATCAAAATACCCCTCCGGTACTGTAAATGGACTCTTTTTCTTATATTTATCATCAAAATTTTCCATCATACGTCAATTTAAGGTATCTACAATCTTTAAGTTTTCCTCTATCTTTTTCACTGCATTATGATAGGTTGCTTTTAGCGTCCCCACAGCCACTTCGAGTATATCTGCAATGTCTTCATAAGACATATCGTCAAAATATTTCATATTGAACACCAGGCGTTGCCGTTCGGTTAAGGTCAATATTGCTTTTTGTAGTTCCAACTGGATCTTATCCCCGCTGAAATACGGGTCGCTCTCCAAAGTGTTCTCCAAATATTCTGTTATTTCATCGGCATTGCCGAACACTTTCCGCTTTTTCTCTGCCAGAAAATTAAGGGCTTCGTTTGTTGTAATCCTGTACATCCACGTATAGAGTTTAGCCTCATAACGAAACTCTTTCAATCCCTGCCATATTTTTATAAATGTGTTCTGAAGAATATCGTCCGAATCTTCATGATTCAATACAATCTTCCTCACATGCCAATACAAGCGTTCCTTATACTTATCGACAAGAATCCGAAATGCTTCCTGCTCCTTACCGGGAGTATGAAACCTTACAATTATCTCTTCATCATTAGGGAATCGCATTACCTGATTGTTTTATAACTCTTATCGTATAGACAAAAATATTTATCAAAAGTTTATTCGAGGTATTGAGAAAAGTATTTCTTTCCGTGTAAATAAAAAGCAAATATGATGGAACATTTAAAAATGCAATCATCCCGATGCTTGATGGTCGCAGGCTTATAATGTTTTCTTAGCTTCCTGAATTCCCGGTAAGCGGCAAATATGGATTTTGTATTGCTATACTCTCCCTTCATCAGGAGCATCATTGCCGCAGCAAAATCCAGCCCGAAACGAAAAAACATAACCCGCCGACGAAGAGCGGGATATAAGTTTTTATATATCATTAAAAGATTATTCCGGTAATTCAAAAATAATTTTCTGGGATGATTCATGGGCAAGGAACCTCCCCCCAGGTGATAAACAACGGATTGCGGATTCACTTTCAATGACCAGCCGGCATTACGGATACGCCAGCATAAGTCGATTTCTTCCATATGGGCAAAAAAACGTTCATCCAGTCCCCCGGCTTTTCGGTATATCTCCCGGCGGATACACATAGCTGCTCCGCTGCACCAAAAAATTTCGGTAACGGAATCATACTGCCCCTCGTCCACCTCCGTCACATCCAATACCCTACCCCGGCAGAAAGGGAATCCCCACTTATCTATATATCCGCCACAGGCTCCGGCATATTCGAATTTTTCTTTTTCTTTCCAAGATTTTATCTTGGGTTGTACCGCCGCAACCCCAGGATCACGATCCAAAATCTCCAACAAAGGCGACAACCATCCTTCGGTCACTTCCACATCGCTATTCAACAGCAGAACAATTTCCTCATCCACCTGATCGATCGCCCGATTATATCCTCCTGCAAAACCATAATTTTCCCCGAAACGAATTAAATCCACATCCGGATATTGCCCTGTCAACCACTCCACAGAATCGTCAGTAGAAGCATTATCAGCCACAATGACGCGCCCGATTTCCGGATCGGTAAACTTCACTACCGAAGGTAAAAAGTCCTGCATCAACTTTCTGCCGTTCCAGTTCAATATGATTACTGCAATTCTCGCCATTCCAACTGAAATTAATTTGTTTCTTCCGCCTCTTTCCCCCTCCGGTGTTTCCATCTTTTGTGAGACCACAGCCACAATTCCGGCACTTCCCGAATCGTCTCTTCCAGCACCCGGGTATGCATCCGCGTCAGTTCTCCGGGTTCCAATTCTCCGGGCTTTCCGCATATATCGACAAAATCCACCTCGTAATAACCCCGTTTGACACACCTCATCCGCAAAGAGATAACCGGAAGATCAAATTTCCGGGCAATTTTCTCTGTTCCGATCAAAACAGGCGTATCCTGATTTAAAAAGTCCATCCAAAAATTCAGGTTATAGATATTCGGCGTCTGATCTCCGATAAAACCGGCTAAAAATAACCGCCCTTCCTTTTTATCTTTTATGATCTGTCGTAGAATATCGTCTTTAGGAATGACCACTGCTCCAAAACGGGAACGTATCTTTTTCAGCATCCGGTCCGACACCCGGTCATGCAGGGGTTTATATAACGCATAAAAAGCAATATCGGGCTTTACCCACAAACTGAACGAAGACATCCACTCCCAATTTCCATAATGTCCCAACACTCCGATAACACTCCGGTTTTGGTCAAAATATTGCTGTACAACTTCCAGGTTTTTAAATACACAGCGCTTTTTTATTTCTTTTTCAGACATATGCCACATCCGGTACATCTCTACAAACAGATCACACATGTGGCGATAATATTTCTTTTCGATTTTTACGATCTCCCGTCCGTCCTTTTCAGGAAAGGATTTACAAAGATTTGTTCTCACGACTCTTCTTCTATATTTAACAATGTAGTATAGAACAAGATACAAAAAATCGGAGAATAGATATAAAAACCGTAAAGGTAAAAGAGTAAAACACCAAATAAAACCGTATAAAATATATGACAACATTGTATGGGAGTTATTTTAGATTTCAAAGATAACCCCTTTCTCGGGAAATATAAAATCCTTGCTGGTAAATCGCGAATTAATTTGTCTTTCTCAGATTATTTAACTATTTTCGTCAGTCAGATGCAATACCAAACGTAAACTGCAAACTTATTATGGAGCAAGAAAATATGTTACAACCAGAAGAAGAAATCAAGTCATCGGAAACTCCGGCAGAACAATCTGTTTCAGAAACAGAGACAACTCCCCAGGTAACGGAAGAGGAGAAAAATACGCCGGAAATTCCCGATATTGATTTCTCCACACTCACCACAGAAGAAATTGTTCATCAGATGCAAAAACTGGTGAGCGACTATCCTGTGAATTTAATCAAGGATGTCATCGAAAGCCTCCCTGAGTTATTTGAGAACCAATATAAGGAAGAATATGAAAAAGCCCTCGCAGCTTTCACTGCCGACGGCGATTCTCCCGAAGGATTCGAGTATAAGAACGATACCCGGGAACGGTTTAATAATATTTACAAGCTCTATAAAGAAAAGAAAAGTTCTGCCAGCCGAAGAACAGAAGCCGAACGCGAAGAAAACCTGAAAATAAAGTTAGGGATTATCGAGGAACTAAAAGCCCTGATACAGAAAGAAGAATCACTGGATAAAACCTTTCAGGAATTCCGGGACTTACAGGAACGCTGGAGGAATACCGGAATGGTTCCACAGGCAAAACTGAACGGTTTACTGGAAACCTACCATCTGCACGTAGAAAATTTCTATAATTACATCAAGATCAACAAAGAATTACGCGATCTTGACCTGAAACGTAATCTGGACGCTAAGCTCCAGCTTTGTGAAGAGGCCGAAAAATTAGTGGAAAGTAACGACATTGCCGAATCGTTCAAGCATTTGCAGTTACTTCATGCCCGCTGGAAAGAAATCGGCCCCATTCCCAAAGATCAAAAAGAACCGGTATGGGAACGTTTCAAAGCCGCAACGGGACAAATTAACGACAAATACCATAATTTCTTCGAATCTCTAAAAAAAGAGCAGGAAGACAACCTGAAAGTAAAAGAGGAAATCTGTACGAAAGCCTCTGCGATTGCCGACGGAGAATATAAAAGTATTTCAGAATGGAACACTGCGACTAAAAATATCATCGACTTACAGGAAGAATGGAAACATTCAGGTACGATCCCTCAAAAAGAACGTAACCGGATTTATAAGAAATTCCGGGCATCTTGTGACCTGTTTTTCGACCGGAAACGGGAGTTCTTCAAAAAAATGCTGGAAGAACAGGAGAAAAATCTGGAATTAAAGAATCAACTGTGTGAAAAAGTGGAAGCGATCAAGGACAGCACTGACTGGAAAGTGACTACCGATAAGATCATTTCCTACCAGAAGGAATGGAAAAAGATCGGTCCTGCTCCCAAAAAATACTCCAACAAGGTGTGGATGCGTTTCCGGGCTGCCTGCGACACATTCTTCAACAACAAGAGCGCTCATTTTAAAGACATTGATTCGGAACAGGAGCAAAATTTAGAAAAGAAAAAAGCCCTGATCGAAGAAGTGAAACAATTCACCCTGTCGGGCAGTAACGACACGGACATTGCCAAACTCAAAGATTTTCAATCCCGTTGGGCGGAAATCGGCTTTGTACCTATCAAGGTGAAGGATGCCATCCAGGAAGAATTCAGAGGGCTTATCAATGGCTGGTTCGATAAATTGAATCTGGATGAATTCGATAAGAACCTGGAAAGATACCGGGCAAAAATCAATTCTTTCGATTCAGGAGAAAACAAAGAATACAAGATCATCAACGAACGGGAAAAATTGGTATCTAAAATCCGTCAGTTGGAAACCGATGTGAACACCTGGGAAAATAATATCGGATTCATTGCGAAATCCAATAAATCACAGGGACTGATCCGGGAACTAACCTCCCAAATCGAAAAGACAAAGCAAAGGCTGGCACTTTTAAAGGAAAAGCTTAAGGCAATCGACAACATGATCTGACCAGGTTCATAAAATTAAAGTAAGTCCGTAAACCGAGAGTTTTACGGACTTATTTTTTTTAATATCCTCTTCTCTCTCCCACCGGAATGAAAAAGGAAATACTTAAATGTCTTTTTTTTTGTGTACTCCGGTCTGATTTATTAACTTTGTGACTTTGATTAAATCATAATAAAAAACCAGATATCGTGTCTACAAAATATGTATTTGTTACCGGAGGAGTTGCATCTTCTTTAGGAAAAGGCATTATTGCTTCCTCCCTTGCCAAACTATTACAGGCAAGAGGCTATAAAGTTGCTAATCAAAAACTTGATCCCTATATCAACATCGATCCGGGTACTCTGAATCCTTATGAGCACGGAGAATGTTATGTGACGAATGACGGTGCAGAAACCGACCTTGACTTAGGGCACTATGAAAGATTCACAGGTTGTCCTACCTCACAGGCAAATAACATTACGACAGGACGCATTTATCAAAATGTAATCAGTAAAGAGCGCAGAGGCGATTATCTGGGAAAGACCGTACAAATCGTTCCTCACATTACCGATGAAATCAAACGTAACATCAAGTTATTGGGAAATAAGGGAGAATATGACGTCGTCATTACCGAGATCGGCGGAACAGTTGGCGACATCGAATCGTTGCCTTTTATTGAAGCAGTCCGCCAGTTGAGATGGGAATTAGGCGAGAAATCGGTACTCATTCACCTGACTTTTGTTCCCTATCTGTCTGCCAGCGGAGAGCTAAAAACAAAACCCACCCAACACTCTGTAAAAGCTTTATTGGAAATCGGAGTGCAACCGGATGTTTTGGTGTTGCGTACAGAACACGAATTAAATTCCGACCTGAAAAGAAAGGTTGCTCTATTTTGTAACGTCAGCCCTAAAGCAGTCATCCAGTCGATCGACGTATCCACGATCTACGAAGTGCCTATCAAAATGAAGGAAGAAAAGCTGGACGAAATTGTTCTCGAACAGCTCGGTTTGCCCCTGAATAGCGAACCTGATCTGGAATCCTGGAAAAAATTCCTTTATAAACTGAAAAATTACAGGCAAGAAGTAAAAATCGGACTGGTTGGGAAATATGTAGAGTTACACGATGCTTATAAATCCATCGTCGAAGCCTTTATCCATGCCGGAGCGGTAAACGACTGTAAAGTCAATATTCAATGGATTCACAGTGAAGAACTCAATGAAGAGAATGCAGCAAGCAAACTGCAAGACCTGCACGGGATTCTCGTTGCTCCGGGATTCGGACATCGTGGTGTGGCCGGAAAATTAGTAGCTATCCAGTATGCCCGTGAAAACAATATTCCGTTTTTCGGAATCTGTTTAGGAATGCAAATGGCAGTTATCGAATTTGCCCGGAATGTACTGAAACTGGAAGGAGCCGATTCCACCGAAATGGCGGCCAAAACCAAATATCCGGTGATCGACCTGATGGACAGCCAACAGAATGTCACCGAAAAAGGCGGGACAATGCGTTTGGGTGCTTATAAATGCGAACTACTTGAAGGTTCTAAAGCTTATGCCGCTTACAATCAAAAAGTGGTGGAAGAAAGACACCGTCACCGTTATGAATTTAACGGTGCCTATAAAGAAGAATTTGAAAAAGCCGGAATGCTCACCACCGGAATCAATCCGGAAACCGGATTGACGGAGATTGTTGAAATCCCCACCCATAAATGGTTTGTCGGAGTTCAGTTCCATCCGGAATATAAAAGTACGGTAATTAATCCGCATCCGTTATTTGTTGCTTTCATAAAAGCTTGTCTTTCATAAAACAAAGAATAAACTTATAATACCATCATTCATAGTATGGACAAAAACACAATCATCGGTTTAGTTATTATTTTTCTAATATTAATTGGATTTTCTTATTTCACACGTCCCAGCGAAGAGCAATTAAAAGAAATTCAGCGTCAGGATTCCATCGCAAGGGTTGAAGCCCAAAGGATGCAAATAGCCGCCGAACAAGAAAAACGAGACTTTGAACTGGCACAGCAGAACGACACCACATCGGCAAACCGCAAGGATTCCCTTTTCGTACAGGATAGCCTGAGAGAGCAATTGATTACCCTTGAAAACGATAAGGTTAAATTGCAGATCAACACCAAAGGGGGACGGATCGTATTTGTAGACCTGAAAGAATACCGGACTCACGATTCTTTACCTTTAGTGCTATGGAGAGACGACGAAACTACGTTCGGTTTAACTTTCTATGCAAAGAATAAGGAAATCAATACTGAAAATTTCTTATTCACACCGAGCACGACGAAAACAGAGTTGTATGCCAAAGACAGAGAACAAATCCTGTCTATGAAATTATATTCCGGTTCAAACAGCTACGTAGAGTTTTTATATAAACTGGCTCCCGACAGCTATATGGTAGATTTCTCTATCAACACCTATAATATGGGAGATGTCATTGCTTCAAACTCTTCTTTCCTGACTTTGTTCTGGGGCGTGGATATGCCGCAATTGGAAAAAAGTAAAGACTTCGAAAACCGCTACACAGGGGTATATTATAAATTCTATGAAGATGCCGTAGAAAATATGTCTATGACTTCGGAAGAAGAAGAAACTTTGCCGACCAAAGTGCAGTGGATCGCTTATAAGCAACAGTTCTTTTCTTCTATCCTGATTACAGAGCAGCCTTTCAGCGATGTGTTGCTGAAATCAAAAATCAGCACTGCTCCGGGATATTTGAAGGATGTTTATGCAGAAATACCTCTGGCCTATAACGGTAAATCGAACGAGCAATATAACATGAAATTCTTCTTCGGTCCGAATTCCTATCCGGTGCTGAAAGAATACGGTAAAAATATCGACCTTCCCGACCTGATCAATATGGGATGGAAATGGATTGCCTGGTTCAATAAATATTTTGTTATTCCTATCTTCAACTTTCTGGAAAACAATACGAACCTGAACTATGGTATCATCATTCTGCTATTAACGCTTATTATCAAATTAATCCTGTTCCCGCTGACTTACAAGTCATACATGTCACAGGCACGTATGCGGGTACTTAAACCACAGGTCGATGAAATAGCAAAGAAATATCCGGCCGACAAGGCAATGGAACGCCAGCAGGCTACCATGAAGCTATATAAACAGGCAGGGGTAAACCCGATGGGCGGTTGTTTACCGATGTTGATACAGATGCCTATTTTGATTGCCCTGTTCTACTTCTTTCCGGGAGCTATCGAGCTACGTCAGCAGAGCTTTTTGTGGGCGAACGACCTGGCTTCCTACGATTCGATCGCAACATTACCGTTTACGATTCCGTTCTACGGCAACCATGTCAGTCTATTCTGTTTGTTGATGACGGTCACCAATATTATTTATATGGTGATGAACAACCGTAATCAGCCCCAGAACGACCAGATGAAAGGTATGCAGACCATGATGTATATTATGCCGATCATGTTCCTGTTTATCTTCAACAGTTATTCATCCGGTTTGAGCTACTATTACTTCATCGCAACGCTGATTACGATTCTGCAAACCTGGATTATCCGCCGTTTTGTAAACGACGAGAAACTATTGAAACAAATTGAACTGGCTAAAACGAAACCAGTTAAAAAATCCGGTTTCCAAAAACGTCTGGAAGATATGCAGCGTATGCAGTCAGAAAGATTAAAAGAACAGCAAAAAAAAGGTGGTAAAAGAAAATAATTAACCACATTGCCAGATAAGAATCCCGTAACTTAAAAATAAGTTACGGGATTTTAATTTTCCGATCATATGTCCCCCAACCTGAAACCAGGAACACATTTTTCCATATAGACATAAAAATTCTTATTCCTGACATCGGAAATATATATAAAGCAAAAACATACTCTCTATTTCAAGCTCTATGCAAATCCCGATAATCTATTTTCCTTTCTATTTTATTGCCATGAAATCGTCTACTCTATTCCGATAGTATTTTTACATTCCGGAACAAAACGGATTTATCCTGCAATACCGATAACAGCTAAGCATATCCGGAAAGAGAAGGAAATCGCCACTTCATAAGGCAGAACTTTATTCTACCTCTGTGAATCCCCCCAATATACGGTTTTTGCCGATGTCGCAGCCCCAAAAGTTATCTAAGACAGTAAAAGAACAGATACAGATCAATATTTATCGCTATCAGAAACATTCCTCCTTTTCTTATTTCTTTTACAGGACTTTATTCTTAACTATAATATCATATCACTATACGATGTACATCCCGTTCCCGCTTTCCCCATTAAAATCACCACACATATAAAACAGTCTTTCCCTAATATCACAAAAAAGGCGGGGAAAATCCCCGCCTTTTATCTATTTCAAATGATCTTTTTAATCTTCTTCTATAATTACCCGGAAGCCTACATTATAAACCTTCTGCCATGGGTAGAAAGCTTTACGGGTGTATGAAGCGCTATATTTCGGACGGTCGGTCCACGAACCTCCGCGTACCACTTTACGATCCGAAGTTTCCGCCTTCTTCAAAGGATAGGGCACATAATCGGAACAAGTCCATTCCGCCACATTTCCATGCATATCTTTCAATCCCCAGGGATTCGCCTGATATTTTCCGACAAAAGCCGTCAGCATTTCTCCGTCGTCCACCGAAGAATCTTTAGGCAGGTAATCCCAATAAGGACGTAAAGAACTATTTTTACTCATCGGTTTCGGGTCTACTCCGATCACAGCCATATCTGAAAGCTGGGCATCGGCCATATTTTCAAATTTACCGAAATCCGTTCCCTCTTTCCCATACCAGAAAGCTTCGTCGCTACCTCCGCGGCAAGCCCATTCCCACTGCATTTCCGTCGGTAAATTCATTTTCAACCCGGTTTTCTGTCCTAACTTTTTACAGAAATCCATAGCCTCCTCACAGCTAACCCGGATCACAGGCTGCTGCGGTTTGTTGGCAGGCAATCCGGCTGTGGTATGGTCTTTCCAAAACTGACCGATAATCCGGCTGTTGTGTTCCGGGAACAAAGAGCAGAATTGTTCGTTGGTCACTTCACATTCCGCCATCCAGAATCCTTTTTTCACAGCAGCTTTGAAAGCCGGGGCACAATCTTTCTCGGCCCGGTTATCTCCCATAACGAATTGTCCTGCGGGAACCCATACAAATTTCATGCTTATTCCCGGAGCAACCTCTACCGTCTTCGGAGCTTTTTTATCAGATTCCTGCATTTCCCGGGCTGTTTTTGTATCGAACGGCCAATGGGAGGCTTTCACTTCCTTATATTTCGGTGTGGTGTTTTTTTCAGGCATCACCGGTTCTATTTTCCCTTTGCTTCCCAAATAAGCGGCATAATCGGCAATTTCTTTCCGCCAATCTACATGAATATCGTTATATTTCTGCATCAACTCCATACGGCGGTCATATTGGTTGAAATTTCCAATCTTACTGATATTAGTAAACGCACCGTGATAAGGAGCATTGAAATCGATCCAGTTGTACAACGTACGCCATTCTTTATCGGTCAGTTCCACCCCGTGGTGACCTTTCGACAACAGGCGCACCAATTCCGAGTTAGTTGCATGATATTCATAAGGTTTCAGCACATACATTTCAGCTTCCGGTCCCTGACGGTAAACGTAAGGCATAATCGCCAGGTAACTTTTACTCCATTGCCTTCCGAAACGGGGATATTTAGTATCCATCTGCCCACCCCGGAGATCGATTTTACTGTTTTCATTGTGGCAAGCCACGCATGCCCGGTCTAAAATCGGCTGAACTTCAAGCTCATAAGTAAAGGAACGCACTCCGCCTTCCGGTGTTTGTAACTGGTGAGGCTTGATCTGCGAAGCAATCGTACGCTTCGGAATAGGAATTTGGTTCTGGTCTTCGTGGCAACCCACACAGGATACCGTTTCGCCGGGCATGGGGGTAAACCAACTGCGGAACCACTGCAACGCGCGTCCCTCTTTGTCCAAAGGCTGAATCGAAATAGGCGTATTGGCAGGCACTTTGAAAATTGCCGATCCATCCTCTTCCACCGGAACAGTTCCTAAAAGCCGCTTAATATCCCAACCGCTCTGTATACCTTGAGCATCGTGGTCGGAAGGAGAATTGCGGTATGCATATTCATAAGCGAATATTCTCAACTCTTTCACCAAACCTTTCGGTAATCCTTTCGTCCCTTCCCCCTCGTAAATATCCTGAATAAAGACAGTTGCTTCCTTATCGGCTAAATTCACCCGATCCGGAATAACAGGAGGAGTAGGATGTTTCACCAAAGGCAAGGGCATATTCAATCCTTCACCTTCAAATTCAGCAATACAGGTCAGGTTATCGAATACGTCCACCAGATAAATACCCCACAAACTACCCGGAGATAATTTGGCAGAAACTAAATAATAGTTATCATTCAAAGGGTAAGGTCTCATAAACTGCGGCCATACACCGTCCACTAACTGGTCTTTCACTTCCGGGATGATTTTCCGGTCGCGGAAAGGCATTTCCTGTACCACTCCCTGCTCTTCTTTCCGCGACTTAGCAGGATCGAAGATCATCAAACGGCCGGAACGAACCACTCCGTGGTGACCGGAGATCACACCCACGAAACGGGTGGTGCTTCCCGGCAACGGTTTTATATCGAACGTACTGTTCGGCCAGAAAGAGCCACTGCCATACAATGCCTTGTTCTCTGTTCCGTCCGGATTCATGTGCATCACGATACGTGAAAAATAGTGAGTCAGGTCGGTGTATTCCCAGCGGGTATACATCACACGCCCGTTGTTCATCACCACGGGATTCCAGTTTCCGTCCTGGTCGAAAGTCAAACGGCTGAAAGAACCGTTTTTCGGATCATAAAGTGAAAGGTTACCCACTGCATCGCTACCGTTCACACAAGGCACACCGTGGTAACCGATATTTGTAGAAGCAATAATCCGTCCGTCAGGCAGGTAGTTCGCATCACAAAATTCAAGGTCGGGCTCATCCACTTTCACTTTTTGGTGAAAATTCTTTCCATCGACACCCACTTCGTATACTTGCCAATGGTTATTTTCATCGATAGAAGAAAACAACAGTTTATCCCCGTCCCAATGCATTTGCAGGTCGGCAATGTTCACTTTACGCTCCGGCTTATAAATCGTACGTTTCTGTATATCGCCCCTCAAATTCGACAATTCCACAATTTCCGCATCCCGGTTCACCCGTGCGGCAGAATACATGCTCGACCAGTTATTACTCGGCATCCCTAAAGCAGGAGCCATAGAAACCCGGGCATTTTCTCCCAATCGGAAACTGGTTACGACGATCTTGTCCATATCCAGCAAAGGATTGGCCAACAATAATTCTTTTTGTGCTGCCAGAATACGTTCTCCCTGCCGCAGTACTGCCGTATCACCGCGATATAAATTTTCAGCCACCGTCGGATAGGCTGTTTCAATCTCTTTCAATGTCCCTTCATACTTCGCTCCCTGAAATGCCGGATTTTTCTTCATATCATCGAAGGCCATCCGCATCGCTTTCAGGTTCACCCATTTCAATCCGGCTTCAAGTTTCTTTGTCCGCTGCGCCAACTGGGCTAACTGAAGCAGTCCGTAAATCTGCTCATCAATTTTTTTACTTTCCAGTTCATTCACTTTCTGCGTAAAATAGGCCTTATCAGGAAAATCCTGCATCATAGCCATCAAAATATTCTTTTCAATGGAAGAACCGGGACTTGCCAATAACAAATCGACAGAAGTTCTCGATTGTAAAGCGAATTGTTTCACTTGCTCCCGGAATTTGGGATCGATACGGTCTGCCAAACTTTTACCGGAAGCATCCTGCACCCTAAATATCACACTCGATACCGAAGTTCCCCCATCGTCAATGCCTATTTCCGCTTCAAATTTTTTATATTTCTTTCCTAAAGAATAAACCACTTCTCCATCGGCATGCAACAAAATCCCGTGGTCATATACTTTCCCTCCTACGGTTATCTTACGGCCTGAAAAATGCTTGTTCAGGATCGGACATCCATAGGGAGCCTTCGCATATTTCCATTTCAGATCATCCAGCCAGACTTCTTTCCCGTCCGTCGTGATTAAACGGGCATTCGCCCACACAGCATGATCCCAGTCATCACCGTCGGCAGTTCCCCAGGTTGCTAAAAGTAAATCATCCACTCCTGTCACATCCATACTGATCAGACGGGCAGGCATTTTGTGCCGCATAACGTCGCTAAATACAGGAACAGGCCCATTTTGTTTCCCTTCACGTAATTCCCGTTTCAGATTTACCACAGCTTCTTCCCAGGAAGCAGCCGCTTTTTTCTTTGTTCTGTTTTGTGCTGATAACGGCAGAAAAAACAAGATACAACAACTAATAACAATTAACCTTCGAATCATTGCTGTTTTTTATTAAATATGTAAAATAATATGGTATCGTTTGCGCCCAATCGGATAAAAAAAAATCCGAATCCTGTAACGTACAAAGTTATGACTATTTTAATTTTTTACAAGATTTCTATAAAAAATTAACCCATTGCCTTTATCATAAAATGAAGCCCGGAAAATATTCGTAAATCTCCCGGACTTCATCTTTACCGTTTATTTTTCCTCTTCCCGGAAAAATTTATAAATAAGTCAAATTATCTGTCTTTCATATATATATAAGGAGTAGAATCCGAAACGATATTTTTATAGGCCGGGCGGATAATCCGTTTTCCGGCAAAGTTCAGCTCTTCGTTCCGGTGGGCCGTCCACCCGACAATACGTGCCATCGCAAAGAGAGGAGTGTAGATTTCCACCGGCAAACCGATCATTTCATAGACAAAGCCGGAATAAAAGTCCACATTGCTGGAAACATTCTTTCCGTTGTTTTTAACTTTCGAGAACATTTCCACCGCCCGGTCTTCCAGCAATTCCAGAAACTCGTATTCTTCAGTCCTGCCTTTTTCCCTTGCCAGATCGCGCGCCATCTCTTTCAGCAACAATGCCCTGGGGTCGGATATAGTGTACACGGCATGTCCGATGCCATAAATCAGTCCCGATTTATCATATACCTCCTTTTTCAGCATCCGGGTCAGATATTGGTCTATTTCAGCCACATCCTTCCAATCGGTAATCGTCTCTTTCAAATGGTGGAACATATTCACCACCTGTATATTCGCCCCGCCATGCAACGGACCTTTCAACGATCCGATCCCGGCGGCGATCGATGAATAAATATCGGTTTGTGTGGAAGAAGTTACCCGCACCGTAAAGGTGGAGTTATTTCCTCCCCCGTGCTCGGCCTGAAGAATCAGCAACAAATCCAGCACTCTGGCATCCAAATCGGTGTAATCCCGCTTCAACATATATAAGAAATTCTCGGCAATTGACAATTCCTGGCGCGGATGCCGGATGTGGAGGGACAATCCCTTGTTATGATGCCGCAACACATTATAAGCATAAGCAATAATCGTAGGAAAACGGGAAATCAATTCCACAGACTGCCTCATCAGGTTTTCACGCGAAAGGTCATCGGGATTTTCATCGAAATTATACATTTCCAGCACACTACGCGCTAATATATTCATGATGTTGTTTCCCCTCAATTGCAAAATGCTCATGGTTGTTTCGTGCGTCAGGGGCATATTTTCGTATAGCAACTCCTTAAAATTCGTCAATTCCTCCTTGTCGGGCAAATCTCCGGACAGCAGCAAATAAGCAATTTCCTCAAAACCGCATCTTTTTTCTTCCTGCACGCCATGCACCAGGTCTTCCACATCATATCCCCGGTAGAACAATTTTCCGGGAATAGGCATCAGCTTATTATCCGGAGTGCGTTCATACCCCACTACATTTCCGATACGGGTCAGCCCAACCAATACTCCCGATCCGTCTTCGTTCCGCAATCCGCGTTTTACTCCGAATTGTTTAAACAGTTTATCATCGATTTTAGCCGATTGTTTTATGGTATCTGCCAATTTATAAACAAGATATTCTTTTTTCATGTGTTTTGTCATTTAAGTTGTGTTAGGATGTAGTTCGTTATTTTATCGGGCCTCCCATTTCACGGATCAGTTCGTCCCGGAATTCCGTGGTGGAAAGCGATTTTCCCCCGGCCATAAAACGCGCCAGGTCTATCGTGGCTTTTCCTGCTTCAAAGCAGTTTTCCATAGCAGTAGTGATCTGTTTCGCCGCTTCGTTCCAGCCCAGATATTCCAGCATCATCACGGCAGACAACAATAAGGAAGAAGGATTCGCCTGGTTTTCCCCGGCAATATCGGGAGCAGTGCCGTGGGTTGCTTCAAAAATGGCGTGTCCCGTACGGTAGTTGATATTAGCACCGGGAGCAATGCCTATTCCTCCCACCATGGCCGCCAGTTGGTCGGAAATATAATCCCCGTTCAGATTCAGCGTAGCGATCACCGAATAAGCCTCCGGTTTCAACAACGTGTTTTGCAGAAAAGCATCCGCAATCACATCGTTCACCACCAGGCGTCCCTCCTGCCGGGCCAAAGCCAGGGCCTCATCCGCCACAATCTTTCCCCTTTCTTTTGCCAGCTCGTTATATTGCATCATTGTAAATACCCGGTTACCAAATTCATTTTCCGCCAAAGCATATCCCCACAATTTAAAACCTCCTTCGGTAAATTTCATAATATTACCTTTATGCACTAAAGTCAGCACGGGCAATTCGTTTTCCAAAGCATATTCAATAGCCGAACGCACCAAACGCTCCGTTCCTTCCACCGACACCGGTTTCACGCCAAACGAAGAAGTTTCCGGGAAACGGATTTTCTGAACGTTCATCTCGTCTTGCAGGAAGTGAAGAAATTTTTCCGCTTCGGGCGTTCCACATTTCCATTCTATTCCGGCATAAATATCCTCGGTGTTTTCCCTGAAAACCACCATGTTCACCTTTTGCGGCTCTTTCACCGGAGATTCCACCCCCTTAAACCAACGCACCGGACGCTGGCAGACATATAAATCCAGCGTCTGTCTCAATGCCACGTTTAACGAACGTATCCCTCCGCCGACAGGTGTCGTCAACGGCCCTTTTATTCCGATCAGGTATTCCCGGAATGTTTCAAGCGTCGCTTCCGGCAACCATTCCCCATTCATGTTAAACGAACGTTCCCCGGCCATGACTTCTTTCCATTCAATGGAACGTTCCCCGGCATAGGCTTTTTTCACGGCAGCATCCACCACAGCCTGACAAACCGGCGTAATTTCCGCCCCCACACCGTCGCCCGTGATATAAGGAACGGTGACACAAGAGGGAACTATCATTTTTCCATTTTCAAAACTCAATTTACTCATGATCTTTCATTTTATTGGCATTATAATTCAGGGCAGAACCGGCACGAAACCATTCTATCTGTATTTCATTGTAGGTATGCACCACCTCAATCTGTTCTTCCGTTCCGTCTTTATGGGTAATAACCACCGTCAAGGGACATCCCGGAGCAAATGCTTCCAACCCCTTCACGCTCAATCGGTCGTCCTCCCGAATCCGGTCATAATCGTCCAGGCGGGCAAAAGTCAGAGCCAGCATCCCCTGTTTTTTCAAGTTCGTTTCATGGATACGGGCGAACGATTTCACCAAAACCACCTTCACATTTAAAAAGCGGGGTTCCATTGCAGCATGTTCCCGCGACGATCCTTCCCCATAGTTCTCCTCTGCCACGATGACCGAAGCCACACCTTTCGATTTATAGTCTTTAGCCACCCCGGACACCGTTCCCCATGAACCATCGAGCTGGTTTTTCACCGAATTGTTTTCACCGTTGAAAGCATTCACCGCTCCCATCAGTAAATTGTCCGAAATATTTTCCAGATGTCCCCGGAAACGTAGCCAAGTCCCCGCCATAGAAATATGGTCGGTGGTACATTTTCCGGCAGCTTTTATCAATACAGGCATATTTTCCAAATCTTTTCCGTCCCACGGCTGAAAAGGTTCCAGTTTTTGCAAACGCTCGGAACCGGGGGCAATCCGCACCTCCGTTTCTTTTCCCTCGGGCGGAATATATCCCTTGTCTTCCACGGCAAATCCGAGAGGAGGCAAGGTATTTCCCCGGGGCTCTTCCAGTTTCACCCATTCGCCCGACTCATTTTGTAATTTATCGGTGAGAGGATTAAAACATAAATCCCCGGCGATCGTCAACGCCATGGTCAATTCCGGCGATGCAACAAAAGCATGGGTGTTCGGGTTTCCGTCTGCCCGACGGGCAAAATTCCGGTTAAAAGAAGTGACGATCGAATTTTTACGCTGGTTGTCATCGGTCTCTCTTTTCCATTGCCCGATGCAAGGGCCACAAGCATTGGTCATGATAACACCTCCGATCTCCTCGAACAAACGGATCAGGCCGTCCCGCTCAGCAGTATACCTGATTTGTTCCGATCCCGGATTCACGATTAAAGGGGCAGCCACTTTCAATTTCTTATCTATCGCCTGCCGCGCCAGCGATGCAGCCCGGTCTAAATCCTGGTAGGAAGAATTGGTGCACGAGCCGATCAGTCCTACCTCCATTTTCCGGGGATAACCGTTTGCTTTTACCTTTCCGGCAAATTCGGAAATAGGTGTTGCGGCATCCGGCGTAAACGGCCCGTTAATATAAGGTTCCAGTTCCGACAGGTCTATTTCGATCACCCGGTCATAATAATTTTCCGCCCCCGCATCGGCTTTCAGGCACTCCGCCACCCCGGCGGCAGCCTGCGCGATATTTTCCCGCCCCGTCGCCGACAAATAACGTTCCATTTCCCCGTCGTAAGGAAAAACAGATGTCGTCGCCCCGACTTCCGCGCCCATATTACAAATGGTGGCTTTCCCGGTGGCCGATAACGTGGCCGCACCTTCACCAAAATATTCTATAATGGCATTTGTACCTCCTTTTACGGTTAAAATACCGGCTAATTTCAAAATCACATCTTTCGGCGCAGCCCAACCGGATAGTTTTCCGGATAATTTCACGCCGATGATTTTAGGCATCTTCAGTTCCCATTCCATACCCGTCATGACATCCACCGCATCGGCTCCCCCCACGCCTATGGCGATCATACCCAATCCGCCCGCATTCGGAGTATGCGAATCGGTTCCCACCATCATTCCGCCGGGAAAAGCATAATTTTCCAACACCACCTGGTGGATAATCCCCGCTCCCGGTTTCCAGAAACCGATCCCGAATTTATCGGAAACACTTTGCAGGAAATCATACACTTCCCGGTTGGTTACACAGGCTTTACCCAAATCTTCCGCCGCGCCTTTCCAGGCCTGAATCAAATGGTCGCAATGCACGGTGGCAGGCACAGCGGATTGCCTGCGTCCGGAGTTCATAAACTGCAATAAGGCCATCTGCGCCGTTGCATCCTGCATGGCCACCCGATCGGGACGAAAATCGGCATATTCTATTCCCCGGGCATAATTCCGCATTTTTTGTTCGTCGAACAGGTGGGCAAATAAAATTTTTTCTGTCAGGGTCAGCGGTCTTCCCAAAACAGTTCTCGCTTTTTTCACCTTTTCGGGCAATGTCTCATAATACGACATGACCAAATCCAAATTTTCTTTCATTTGTATAGTTTTATTGAGTGTGTTTATAGTTAGTTTTTCTTTCCGGCCCTCTCTATTTTCTCCGGAAAAACGCCTCTGAGTGGCAAGTTATAAATTTAATTTCCTATTTTTTCACCTCTGAAAGCCCCTCTAAATGCTTTCCACAAACGCAAAGGATTGCAATGTATGGTTAGTGACATTTTTCTCTTTTTTTGTTAGTTATTTAACAAAATATAGTTATGTTATACAGCATACTTTCCATATTTCACAAAAAAAGGACGGAAAAATTCCGTCCTGTAATGAATGTCTATTTTTATTTTACTACATCTTAAACTATTGCAAAAAATCCAATCTTATAATTTTTACTACAATAAAAATTTACGAATGCGAAAAATGCCGCATCCCATTCCGGCATCTTCTTTATTTCCGAAGCAGGCGGGCTTTCAACTGGGCTTCATAAAGCGAAGCAGGCTGAAGTCCGGGACGGTTCAATCCCTCGATATATCCCGCCGGATGTTTAAACGGATGCTTCCCGTAAGCCGTAGCCGCTATGCCTCCAATGGAATAATCGTATTCCTGCGGCGGTTTTTGCACACACATTTGCCCTTTCGGAGTGACATCGCAGTTCCACAACACACCGTGAGCCATAGCCCAGCCATGCCCCGTTCCGTAATCCCCCCGGTTATACAATGCCACAATCAGGGGACGGATCGGATTGACTTCTTTCAGATTATCGAAAAGAACCCCGGTTGTCCAGCGGCGATGCCCCTCGTTCACAGCTTTGGTCGCATCCGACGTGCAACGCAGGAATACGCAGCCCGAAACGGTAGAATTACCGTTCGAGATGTAATTGTGACGCCCGTCTTTAGCATAGCATTCCTCAAATAACACCAATTGCGAACGTTCATAGATATTGAAGTTATAATAGCGGCCTCCGGTAACGATCCCCACCGGGTCGAGAGCCACGCAATCTTTAATCGTAGACCGTGTGCAAAGGTGTGTCATAATACCCGACAGGATAAATCCTTTTGTCGTCACCCGGAGTGCCCAGCAATTTTCAGCCCCGTAAAAACGGATACAATTGGAAGCATGTTGCTCGTCATTTCCCCCTTTGCTGCTGATTTCCACACATAAATCCTCCACTCCGCAATTACGGCACAGGGCGGAAGCGTCGAAACCATAAATATAAGAAGGGGCTAATGCACGGTCGAGCGTGTAAAACACAGGAGCGTCCACGGTAATTTTATTACCGGAAACAGCTGTAATATAGCGCTGATACTCTATGGGCTGTTCTCCGGGAGTCCAGCTCGCATCTTTCCCTGTATCCCCATAACGGATAGCTTTCAGCCATTTTTCCGTACAGGGATGATACATCACGATGGCATCTCCTTTTTTGAAACGGGAGGCATCCTTTACTTTGAAACTCGTTGCCCCGACCGGGACTATTTTTGAAGTAATTTCCTCATTTTCCGTATTTTTCCTGTCCGCCCAGCTATGCAGGCGGGTATTCCCCACCACGATAATATCCCTCTGGTGCGGCGTGTCGCCTGTTCCCCGGATTATCGTAGCATCGGCCCCTTCTCCCTTTAAAACAATTCCGTCCGTATTTACCGATAAAGTCCCTGCCACCGGATATACTCCGGCCTTTAAAAGCAACGCCCCCCGGATACCATCGGAATCCGGGCGCAACGCCGCCACCTCATCGATCGCTTGTTGTATATGAGAGGTATTATCTCCGTCTACCGGGGATATTTCTTTTACTACTTTCACCACAGGAAGCGCAACCCCGCCCCCTTTATAGCCTGCATGGGAAAAATCGGGAATGACGAATCCGTCCTTGTCTTTCGCATACACCAGTTTCCCGCTTTTTTTCACTTTCACCAAAGCAGATTGCCAACTCTGCGCTTTTGCCGGAAACCCAAACAGCAGGCAGGCGCAACACACCAATATGAATAAATTTTTCATCACGATCATCATTTTAGTTCCCTGTCAATAAAAGAGGATTCCAATGTAACGATTCCCCGGATCGGCTTCCGGCCTTTCCAATACTTTTTCACTAAAAAGCCCGGCCATTTCCTTCCCCCCCTCGTTTTTATCGTTATCCCAGCCGGGGCACGAAAAAACAACCCGGCGAATGCGATTAACACCCGATTCTTTAGCGGGCGGACACCTTGATAAACTCCGTTTTCAGTTTTCCGGCCTTCACACTCACCACACTTTCTCCCCCTTTCGGATTCACCAGGATAAAAGCACGCCCGTTACAAGCCTGCACTTTAGCAGAGCCACCCATCGTGCCCTGATTCCGCAATAAAGAACCGTCCCCGGCAATTTCAAAGCGGATAAAGTCACGGGCATCCAGACAACGTACCCCTTTACCGTCGGTCAATTGCACTTCAACCCGTATTTGTCCCTTGTCATCCTTCACTGTTTTCAATTCTATATTTTCAGGTTTTCCCCATTTTTCCGTTTGATATTCCCAATTCAGGCTATCCGTCACACTGATTTTCTTCCCGTCCACCTTAGCGGTTCCCACCACATGAATTTCGTTCTTTCCTTCGTTCAGCTCACAATTCCAGCGTAATCCCGCACCCGGAAAATCCTGGCTATTCCGCACCTTCACGCCCTGACTTTTTCCGTTTACGAACAACTCCGCCTGCTGGCAATTGGAATAAACCAATATTTCTTTTTTCTCCCCTTTCTCGCCCCAACGTACCGGCCAGGTATGCCCGTAGATATGGATCATCGGGCGGGCAGTCCAATAAGACTGGAACACATAGTAGCTCTCTTTCGGGGTCAGGTCACGCTGCACCACTCCTTTTTGATTTACGTAAGGCACGGGGTTTTCAGGACGTACCGGAGTGGAGAAATCTTTAAAAGGCCAATAAGCCGCTCCGGTCAGCCAGGGCATCGTTTCCTGTTCCTTCAAATGCCAGTCGATCAGCCGTACAATATAACTTTCCGACCATTGACCGTCGTTCTGTCCGTTTTTGATTTTCGCTTCATTCAGGTTTTCCAAATGCCGTCCGGCATGGCTGTCGCCGCCCCACTCCACATGCAGAAAGTGTTTCACTCCTTTCATTTCCTTTTCGGACATACTTTTATAATCGGCATATTTTCCCCTGTACCAGCCTGCCCAGATCGAAGGTGAATAAACATCGACAATATCTTTACAAAAATCACAACGGCGGATAGCAGTCATACGCCCGGCATCCATCCGATGCGATATATCGTTTAATTCCGACATAAATGCCCGGATTTCCGACTGTTTGAATTCCGGAAAATCGTTGGGCCAATCGTTCTCATTACCTAATCCCCAAATAATCACACTCGGGTGGTTCCGGTGCTGGGTAATCATGTTCCGCAACATCCGCCGGGCTTGTTCCCGGTATTCTTCTCCTCCCACTCCGCCACGGCACCACGGAATTTCTTCCCACACCAGTATTCCCAAACGGTCACACTGTTCCAATACGATAGGCGATTGCTGATAATGCCCCAGGCGAATGAAATTCACCCCCATGTCTTTCATCATTTCCATTTCAGCAACAATCTGTTCCTCGGTCATGGCAGCCCCCGTCCCGGCATGATCTTCATGACGATGGGTTCCCCTGAGCAATAAACGCCGTCCGTTCAGCATAAACGGCCCCTGATCGATAAATTCAAAATGCCGGAAACCGAATTTTTCAACGGCTTTCACCTGTTGTCCGTTGGCTTTCACCGTCAATTCACAAGTATAGAGTTCCGGACGGTCGGTATCCCACAACGCCGGGGATTTTATATCAACCGACGCCAGCACTTTTTCCCCCAACGGCAGTAACTGCTTTTCTTCTTTCAGCACCACTTTTCCCTGAGGATCTTTCACAACCATTTCAACGATAGCCTCTTTCACATCCAGCGGATTGTAAAATCCGGTCTTTATTTCCAGATGTCCCTTTTTCAAGCTCTTGTCTAAAACCGCATCAATCCCGATCTCTTTTAAAGAAACTTCCGGTAAATACACCAGATTCACATAACGGTATAATCCTCCGTAGAGATTAAAATCGGATAAGTCGGAAGGAATCATTTCCAAATCACGCGAATTATCGCAACGGACAGACACCGGCACAGCGCCTTTGAAACGGGCGGCGGCCTTGCTGCTTAAAAATTCATTCACGGCATCGGTAATATCCACGCTCCACTCATCGTAACCTCCCACGTGGCTGGCCACTTTCGTCGTATAGACATATACATCCGTCTTTTGTCCGGCTCCTTCAAATTCCAGCATAATCCGTCCGCCGGGATAAGGGTTTTGCAATTGCAAGCGGGTGCGATACCAGCCGGGCCCCTGATAATAGTTTACGTCGGGATCGACTCCGTCTTCCGCATTGAAACAATGCGGCAATGTAACCTTACTCCACAAAGGAACGGATTCCGATCCTCCACCGGGACGCACCGCCTCCCAGATGCCTCCCAAATCGCTCTTTAAAAATTCCCAGCCTTTCGTCAGCCGTGTTTTTTCCGTAACGGGAATTTGCGCCCAGGCACTCCCAACCCAAAAACAGGCAAGCCATATAAATACAATCAATTTTTTCATATACTTTTTTTTACAAGCTTATATCCGTCCCTACTTTTTTAAACGTTTGCCGTTTTTCCTAAAAACAGCCATCCGCTTTTCCTCCCTGCCACATCATGGAAAAGGCAGAGCATACAGAAACCCTATACTCCCTTTTTTCCTTCCTATCTATTATTCCGTCGGTATCTCAACTTTTCGCACCTTCTGCATTTTCCAAAGCCCTTTTTCTCAATAAGGCTTCCAGAAAATAGTAGTCGGCATAGGACAACGGCACATCCACTTCCGAATTATGCGGTTTCGAGCCTGTGCTATGCAGCAACAGGAAACCTTTGTCTTTTCCCGGCTCTGCCCGATAGTTCAGCGTTAAGTTTTCCATAATCTTATCGGCAAGCGCTTTGTATTTGGCACGATTCACGGGATCCAGCGCACACAATTCATACAAACCGGAAGCCGTCACCGTAGCTGCCGACACATCACGCGGCTCGTTCGGAATGTCCGGAGCATTGAAATCCCAATACGGGATAAGATCCTGCGGTAAATTTTTATGCTGGAAAATAAAATCGGCAATATGGCGCGCCTGATTCAGGAACGCAGTATCCCCGGTTTCCCGGAAACACATCGTGTAACCGTATAATCCCCACGCCTGCCCTCTTGCCCAGGCAGAAGAATGGGCATATCCCTGATGGGTGTGGCGATGCAATACCTCCCCCGTCAAAGTGTCGTAATTCACCACATGGTAAGAACTGTAATCATCGCGGAAATGGTTTTTCATTGTGGTACGGGCATGGCTCACGGCAATATGGTAGAACAGGGAATCGCCGCTTTCCCGGAAAGCCCAGAACAACAATTCTAAATTCATCATATTATCGATAATCACCGGATAAGCCCATTTATCCCGTCCATGATCCCACGACCGCAAACACCCGGTCTTTTCCCGAAAACGGGTGGTAAGCGTACGGGCAGAAGTCAGCAACACATCTTTATATTCTTCATTAGGAGACAGGCGCAATCCGTTTCCATAACTGCAATACATTTTGAATCCCATATCGTGCGTACTGCCGTTATTCTTTTGGCCTTCGAGCAGTTCCGTATATTCTTTTGCTTTTTGCTTCCAAAATTCATCTCCCGTATATTCATACATATACCACAGTTCTCCGGGAAAAAAGCCGCTCGTCCAGTCGCCGGGAGCCACCAACCTTAAATTACCTTTCGAATCGAGTGTCCGGGGACTGCACAATTTTCCTCCTGCTTTTTCCCGTACGGCTTCTGTTTCCTGTAAAGCATATTTCAATTGAGAATCTGCAAAAGTGAAATTATCTTTCACCAGGTTTTGTTTCTTCTGGCATCCGTTTGAAAGAACGGCAAACAAAAAGAGAATAAGAAATAGTCTTAAATTCATATTAGATATTTTTTGTAGATTATTTTTCAAAAGTACCCCTTAAAACAGCCGGGATTGATGAATTTCTTTCGCCCCAAGGCTTCTTTCATTTCCAGCCACCGCTTTTACGGACCGATCAAAGGATGTTCAGAATCTATCGCCCGGCATGATCCACCCGGCAATATCTCCCCGTCCTGTGTCATTGTTTTATAAAAGATCTCACACCATTCCCACAAAAGCCATATCGGAAAACACGCCATTCATTTCCAAAATAGGATGCTTATTGCAGTACAAATATATAAAGAGAAACCATATGTAAAAAAAGAGGACTGAAAAATCACATCGCTCATTCTCAGTCCTCCTATATCAATCTGGAACTTCCGGCGTTAATCCTCGATAATCACACGGAATCCAACATTATAAACTTTCTGCCACGGATAGAAAGCTTTACGGGTGTAAGAAGCACAATACTTAGGACGGTCTGTCCAGGAACCTCCGCGTACCACTTTCTTATCGCTGGTTTGTTCTTTTTTCAGGGGATAAGACACGTAATCCGAACAAGTCCACTCGGCCACGTTTCCGTGCATATCTTTCAATCCCCAGGGGTTTGCCTGATATTTTCCGACAAAAGCCGTCAGCATTTCCCCGTCGTCTACCGAAGCCACCTTAGGAATATAATCCCAATATTTACGCAAGGGGTTGTTCTTGCTCATCGGTTTAGGATCGACTCCCTGCACAGCCATATTCGATAATTGAGCATCGGCCATGTTTTCATATTGGCTGAAATCCGTGTTGGAAGTGCCATACCAGAACGCTTCATCGCTACCTCCCCGGCAAGCCCACTCCCATTGTGTTTCGGTGGGAAGGCTCATTTTCAGTCCGGCTTTCTGGCCTAATTTATCACAATATGCAGCAGCCTCGTCACAACTTACCCGAATCACAGGTTGCTGAGGTTTATTGGCAGGCAATCCGGCGGTGGTGTGGTCTTTCCAGAACTGGCCGATGATACGGCTGTTGTGTTCCGGGAACAAAGCGCAGAATTGTTCGTTGGTCACCTCTGTTTCGCTCATCCAGAAACCTTTCTTCACAGCAGCTTTAAAAGCCGGGGCACAATCTTTATCCGAATGGTTCGATCCCATGACAAATTCTCCGGCAGGAACCCAGACGAATTTCATTTTCACGCCCGGAACCACTTCCACCTCTTTCGAAGTTTTACTGTCGGCAGCCTGACGTTCTTTCGCTTCCGAAGCACTGAAAGGCCAATGTTTCGCTTTCACCTCTTTATAGCGCACTTCTTTTTGCGGAGCAGGCATTTCGGCTTTGATTTCGCCTTTAGCTTTCAGATAATCGGCATAATCGGCAATCTCTTTCCGCCAATCCACATGCACTCCGTTATATTTCTGCATCAACTCCATACGGCGTTCATACTGATCGCGTCCTCCCAGTTTTCTAAGGTCATCAAAGCTTCCGTTATAAGGTGCATTGAAGTCGATCCAATTGTACAGCGTACGCCATTCCTTATCGGTCAGTTCCACCCCATGATGGCCTGTTGTCAGCATGCGCACCAATTCAGAATTGCTGGCATGATATTCGTAAGGTTTCAGCACATACATTTCGGCTTCCGGTCCCTGACGGTATACATAAGGCATAATAGCCAGGTAGCTCTTGCTCCAGGGACGCACCATCCAGTTGTTGCTTCCGCGGCGCATCGTGTCGATCCGTCCTCCGGTCAGGTTAGGCTGTGCCTTATTTCCATCGTGGCAAGCCACACAGGCGCGGTCTAAAATCGGCTGGATTTCCAGATTGAAGGTGAAAGAACGCACCCCGCCTTCCGGTGTTTGCAACTGGTGAGGCTTGATCTGCGAAGCAATCGTACGTTTCGGAATAGGAATTTGGTTCTGGTCTTCGTGACAACCCACACAGGATACCGTTTCACCCGGTTTCGGGGTGAACCAGCTACGGAACCACTGCAACGCGCGTCCCTCTTTATCCAAAGGTTGTAAAGAGATCGGTGTGTTGGCAGGCACTTTGAAAATTGCCGATCCATCCTCTTCCACCGGAACAGTTCCTAAAAGCCGCTTAATATCCCAACCGCTCTGTACCCCCTGGGCATCGTGGTCGGAAGGAGAATTGCGGTATGCATATTCATAAGCGAAAACGCGCAATTCTTTCACCGTTCCCCTCGGCAATCCCTTTGTACCTTCTCCCTCGTAAATATCCTGGATAAATACGGTAGCTTCCTTATCGGCCAGATTCACCCGGTCTGGAATAACAGGAGGAGTTTTAACTTTTCTCACCGGCATCGGGGCATTCATACCCTCGCCTTCAAACTCTGCGATACAGGTCAGGTTATCGAATACGTCCACCAGATAAATACCCCACAATCCGGTGGGAGATAATTTAGCAGATACCAGGAAATAATCGTCGTTCAACGGGAAAGGACGCAGGAACTGCGGCCATACGCCATCTACTAACTGGTCTTTCACTTCCGGGATGATTTTCCGGTCGCGGAAAGGCATTTCCTGTACCACTCCCTGCTCTTCTTTCCGCGACTTAGCAGGATCGAAGATCATCAAACGGCCGGAACGAACCACTCCGTGGTGACCGGAGATCACACCCACGAAACGGGTGGTGCTTCCCGGCAACGGTTTTATATCGAACGTACTGTTCGGCCAGAAAGAGCCACTGCCATACAATGCCTTGTTCTCTGTTCCGTCCGGATTCATGTGCATCACGATACGTGAAAAATAGTGAGTCAGGTCGGTGTATTCCCAGCGGGTATACATCACACGCCCGTTGTTCATCACCACGGGATTCCAGTTTCCGTCCTGGTCGAAAGTCAAACGGCTGAAAGAACCGTTTTTCGGATCATAAAGTGAAAGGTTACCCACTGCATCGCTACCGTTCACACAAGGCACACCGTGGTAACCGATATTTGTAGAAGCAATAATCCGTCCGTCAGGCAGGTAGTTTGCATCGCAAAATTCAAGGTCGGGCTCATCCACTTTCACTTTCTGGTGGAAATTCTTTCCGTCGATTCCCACTTCATACACCTGCCAGTGATTATTTTCATCAACAGAAGAAAATAGCAATTTATCTCCGTCCCAGTGCATTTGCAGGTCGGCAATATTCACTTTGCGTTCCGGCTTATAAATCGTACGTTTCTGTATATCGCCACGGAGATTCGACAATTCCATAATTTCAGCGTCCTGTCCCACCCGGGAAGCAGAATACATGCTTGACCAGTTATTAGGCGGAGTACCCAACGACCCGGCCATTGCGCTGCGGGCACGGTTTCCCAGATTAAAATGCGTCACAACGATCTTGTCCATGTCCAACAAAGGATTGGCCAGCAAGATTTCGCGTTTCAGGTCGAGCATATGCTGTGCATTTGCCAGCGCGGCCTCTTCACCTGAATACAACGCTTTTTCAGCTCCGGCAAAACCTTCCGACAATTCCTTGTATTTGGCTTCATATTTAGCAGCATCGAATCCCTGCATTTTTTTCATATCGTCCAAAGCCATCCGGAGTGCTTTCAGGTTCACCCATTCCAGCTGCTGTTGCAAACTGATCGTACGGTTTACCTTTTTCAGCAAATCCATATAAGCCAAAGCCTGTGCAGCCGGAGCTTTTTTATCTATTTCCGCAATCTGAGCCTGAAAATAGCTCTGATCTGCCAGAGTTCTCATTTTTGATTGCACCGCCGCTTTTTCCAAAGAAGCATCCTGAGTGGTGATCCAAAGTTCGGCAGGAACATTCAGGGTTGTTTCGATTCCGGCAATTTCTGCCGGATAAGCCTTTTTCAATTGCTCCACGATCGGATGTCCCGCAACATTCTGCACCCGGAACACTACGCTTGCCATTCTGCTGGCTCCATCGTCCACTCCGACCTCGGCTTCGAAAGTTTTGTATTTTTTCCCCAGGTCGAAAATCATTTCACCGTTTGCATGCAGCATCACTCCCTGCTCATAGGCCTGTCCATTGATCGAAATGGTACGTCCTCCCATGTTCTTATTCTTAGCCGGAGCTTTGTAAGGAGAATACATATACGTCGGTTTCAGGTCGGACAGCCACACGGTTTCACCGTTGGTCGTGATTAATTTGGCATTGGCCCAGGCGGCATGGTCGAAGCGGTTTCCATCTGCCGTTCCCCACGTGTAAAGAGCCAATTCATTCCACCCTGTTACATCCACAGAAATTTTCTGTGCAGGGGTACCTAATTTCATAACACCCGAAGCAACAGGCATTTTTTTTGTTGCCAATCGATTGCACGCATCGGTCTTGGCTTTGGTCACAGCGGTTTCCCAAGAAGAAACAGCCTTTGCTTTTGCCTTCGATTGAGCGGAAACGCCCAATACCAGGAAAAACAAGATACTAAAAATTACAGATCTACATATCATAAGTAAAGTTGTCAGTGTAAAAGAAATTTTGCCCTGCACCGGGAAACCGAAAATCTTCGCCTCTCCCGGAGCAAGTCAAAACCTATCTTTATTTATTTTTCAATTCATTGAACAGCTTAAATGCCTGTTCCGGGGTTTCATTGTCATGGACAACGGCACGAACAGCCTGTATCATCGCTATCGGAGCTTCCGACTGGAACACATTACGTCCCATATCCACTCCGCAGGCTCCTTCGTTGATTGCCTTGTAACACAATTCCAAAGCAGCTTTTTCTTCCAACTTCTTACCTCCGGCAATCACGATGGGTACAGGACAGGAGTTAACCACTTTCTCAAAACCTTCGCAATAATAAGTTTTCACGAAAGTAGCACCGTTCTCGGCACAAATACGGGAAGCCGTGGAGAAATAACGGGCATCGCGCGCCATATCTTTACCCACAGCGGTTACCCCTAAAGTAGGGATTCCGTATTTATAACCATAGTCTGCGGTACGCACCAGGTTTTCGATGGTTTTCGCTTCATAAGTACCCCCGATAGAAACCATGACAGCCAAAGCCGAAGCGTTAATCCGGATAGCATCGTCGATACCGATGATACATTCGTCGTTCAGCTCGGTTAAAACGGATGTCCCTGCCGAATAGCGAAGGCAAACCGCTTTATTGCTTGTGGGAGGCACCACAGAACGCAGAGCTCCTCTGGTACACATAATCGAATCGGCATACTCGATCAGGGGCACAATACCTAAATCCAGTCTTTCCAGCCCGGAGGTCGGTCCCATAATATAACCGTGGTCGAACGCCAACATAACCGTTCTACCGGATTTTACATTGAAAATACGTGACATGCGGTCTTTAATCCCCCAATCGCAATGATCCAGCCCTTTCAGGAAAAAACTTTCGTGTTTTACCGGAATGCCAATCCCGTAGTCTTTATCTTTATTTTCTAATATCCCGTCTAAATCTGCCATAATAAATTATAATTAAAAGTTTTAAGGTATAAAAAATGATTGAATCTTGACTGAATCTTAATTGATTCCCTCTGCAAACGACTGGAACAGGCAAGCCCAGGAAGTAGCGCCCGCATCGGCAAACCCGATAGAACGTTCTCCCAAATTCCGGGCACGCCCGAAATTAGCTTTCATATCCACCGTAGCCTCAGCTCCCTTTAAAGCAGCTTCTGCCCCGGCTTTCAACAAAGTCTTCACATCGTCCGATTCGCAAGCTTCGATAGCTTCCACCGCCGGAACCAATGCGTCCATCATGGTTTTATCTCCGGGTTTTGCTTTGGTTTGCTCCTGCACTCCGGTCAATCCCCCGCGAAACATGGCTTTCAGTTGAGCTGCATTCACCTCGTCGATCACCTGCAAAGGTTCCAGGGCTTCTCCCATCCCCATAAACAAAGCGCCTAACAGGGTGCTGGTAGAGCCGCTGGTTTTCATCATCACGCCCATCCCCATATCGTTGAGCATAGCAGAAAACTCCGTTCCCTCCTGTGCGTCGGCAGCAATAATGGAAAGAGCAGTCACAATGGCTGTTCCGTGGTCGCCATCCCCGGCAATCGCATCCAGTTTCGAAAACTCCTCTTCTCTCGCTTTTATATTAGCCAGAGCCAGATTCATCATTGCCTTAAAATTCTCTATCGTTAAATTCATTGTTATTATTGTCTATAAAAGTCGGAACATACAGGACAAAGCCTTCAAAAGATTTCCGCGCCTTTGTCCTGTACTTCCTGCTCGTTTCTATCAGTATTTTTGAATAGGCCGTGAACTCCCGGATCATTTTTTAACAGTCGTCCAATACGGAGCGTTAGCCATATGATTTTTCAGATAATCGATATGGTCGTCGTCCATTCTTCCCAAAATCATCTGGAATCCGGATTGTTCCTGAACAGTCAGCATTTCACCGATACGTCCGTCCACCACTTTCACTCCGGCAGCTTCCAGCACCTGATAAGCCCGGCGGAAAACAATGTTCATTTCCATGTGTGTGGTAGCACCTACACCGTTGATGTACAATAATACTTTATCCCCGGCTTTAGCCTGCAATTTACGCATCAGCAGTCCCACCATTTTTTCAGCCGTATCATCGGCAGAAACTAAGGCTTCCTGACCGCCACCGCCTTCACCGTGCTGTCCCATTCCAATTTCCATAATACCTTCCGGCAGGTCGGTAATCGTAGCATCGTTCTGCGGATGGGTACATTTGTTCATAGCCACAGCCAAGGTTGCAATTCCTTTATTGAAACGTTCTCCCAGTTCATACAGCTCGTCCAGGCTCTTGCCTTCTTCCGAAGCCGCGCCTACCACCTTGTATAAGGGAATACATCCGGCCAATCCCCGACGGTCGTCGTCGGCAGCGTCCAATCCTGCGCTAATATCGTCGTGAGTTTCCAGCATTTTCACTTTAATTCCGGCTTTGGCTGCCAGCTTACAAGCCATATTGGCACTCATCAGGTCGCCCGAATGGTTTAACACCACCAATAAAATTCCGGCATCCCGTTTGAACATCTGTAAAGCCTGGAACACACGCTGTGCGCCCGGAGCGGCAAACACATCGCCCACCACGGAACAATCCAGCATCCCTTCACCCACGTATCCGCTCAGGGCAGGTTCGTGTCCCGATCCACCCATCGTTACGATGGCAACCTTATCTTCGCTTTTCGGATTAGCCCGCACAACGATATTTTCCGCTCCCAGTTTCACCCGGTCCTGGTATGCCAACACATAACCTTCCAACAATTCTTTCGTTATATCCTCGGTCTTATTGATAAACTTCTTCATAATCTTCTGTTGTTTTAGATTGTCTTATTTTTTATAACACATCAACTCCACCGGAATACCTTCCTCCTCAATAAAAGCAATGAATTTATCACCGCAATCCATCGGTTCCACGATCACCTTAGCTCCTTTCAATTCCGCATCCAGATCAGGGATTTCGTAAGCCACATGGGCCACTTTCTGAAGTAGTTCCGGCATCCAGGTATCCGGCTCGAAACGCAGAAATTCAATCCGGTTTTTGCTTTGGGTAAAATCGGTCAACCATACTTTCAAACCTTCTGCATAGGTTTCGCCCGGTTGGGGTACCGTTGTCGGGATTCCAAAATGATTTACTTTTCTCATAGCTTCAATGGTTAATGGTGTTACTTATTTCTGGCTCAGGATGTCGGTGAACTGCACTTTCGGATTTGTAAAGCGCAAACCGTTTCCGTCATGATAGTTAGCAAATTCGAACACACAAGCTCCGTTTTCTCCGGCCATCATAAAGTGAGGTTCGCCCACACCGTTCAGCGGCAGGATTTCTCCCGGATTCTGTTTCACCCAATGTTTTGCGGTGATATAACCTTCCTGGCATTTAGGCAGCGCCGGAGCATTCGGAGTTTCTTCTCCGGTAGAGAAATTATAGATATATCCTTTGTTCACCATCCAGGTTTCGTGTTTTGCCGGTTTATCGGTAGCCACGTGGCGATGCTCGGTGATCATCTGTCCCGGCAACAGGTAAATTTCATGAGCGAAATAACCGTGTTCGGCATCGTTCACCCAGAAAAATCCGCCCATACCCACATTTTCAAAATCTCCCAGCTCAAAATCGGTGATCCAAAGATTGTCACGCATGAATTTAGACAATTTGATTCCGTAGTGTGCCAGCATATCTTCGTAAGCTTTCAGGGCTACGTCTGCCTGTAATTTTCCGTCTTTATAAAAATCTTTATTCGTGTACTTTTTTACATAAGGTGCATTTTGTGCTTCCATGGTATTTTCAGTTTTAGTTACGTTTTCCGTTTTTTGGTTATTTTTGGGTGCGCAAGCTACCACAGCTACACCCAAACATCCTAAAGCAACAACTTTTAAAAATCTTTTTTTCATAACACATTTATTATTTAAAATCAATATTCAATCATTCTTTCACGGCAAACGAAGCTATTCCCTCGATTTCGATCAACAATTCATCCCGGCAAACATCCGCCAGCAAATAAGAAATAGGCACTTTTGTAAACAGATGTTCCATATACACTTTCACCGCCGTCACATCCTCCGGATTTTTCAGATACACCCGGAGCATTTCCAACTGGCAGGCCCCATCGGGACAAATCCCCGCTTTATTCAGGTTCTCTTCGGAAATCAGGTAGTTTATGTTTTCCATCGTAGTCCCGGTCTGCACCAGAATCCCGACATCCGTCAAACTTTGTTCTCCACGGATAGCCGCCGTTCCAGAAATATAAACCAGTCCCCTTTCGGCTCCCACAACAGCTTTCGCCCGCTCGAATTTAGGCGTGGTTTTTTCTTTAAACACTTTATCTTCGGTTCCCAAAAGCACTTCCTGCGAATAAGCATGCGCCGCCACCTGCAAAGCGTTGTCCAAAGGCACACACCTGAAATACGGTAATTTCGGAATGATGGCGTTCACATCCACCAGCACCCCACCCAATTGCGTACCGATTCCGGTGGCTGCCGGATAACCTTCCGGCCAATCCGTACGGGAGTAAAAATGACTACGGGAATCGTTAAAATCCTGATAATGCTGATGATCTCCGTTAAAAGCGGTGATCCGTTCAATATAGTTCCATTGGCGGACAATGGAATGGATACTGCATTTTTCTTTTTCGAGCAACTCCCCCAAATCGGCGAACACTTCGTCCGACTGCTGCAAAATCCC
Organism: uncultured Odoribacter sp.; assembly: GCA_900541415.1. Classification (GTDB taxonomy): domain Bacteria; phylum Bacteroidota; class Bacteroidia; order Bacteroidales; family Marinifilaceae; genus Odoribacter. Next base: position 114,025 of record UQJP01000008.1, read on the forward strand.
CGCATTCAGGTCTTTTCCCTGCAAACTTCCGATCACCAACTCCCGGTGTTCATCGTCCTCGATTTTCAGGTAATGAATCCCTTTGTAATCACAATATTCGATCTTTCCCTCAAAATCAGCTCCCACCCGGTACACTTCCAACACCAGTTCGCCCACCAGCGGACGCTGGGCCACATAGCTCACAGCCGGACAGGCATCCACAAATTTCTCCTTCACTTTTTCACGGATAATGGCCAGCCGGGTTGTATACTCCTCGTTATTTTGCGGTTTTCCAAAAAAGATCAGGCGGGTCACTATATCATTTTCGCTGCATTCGTTCAGCAATTCGTCCACCAGGCAGCCGAATTCTTTGTTCTCTGCCGTAAAAATATCGTATGATGTTCTATAAAATACCATTACAAAGAATTTACATATTCAACCAATGCTTCCAGATCCGTCTTCGACAGTTTTTTATCTATTCCGTGTTTATGCACTTTAAACACATCCTCCATCGTAGCTGCACGCCCATCGAAAAGATAAGGAGCCGTACGCCATACCTCCCGCAAGGTAGGAGTGTCCCAGCCGTTTTCAAATTCTATATCGTCACCGATACGATGCATTTTCAAATCCGTGAAATAAGGGCCGGAATGACATTCATCGCATTTCAATTTTTCAAATACTTTTCTGCCCAGTTTCGCCTTTTCCGACAGTTCACCGTTCACCAGATAGGGACTCGGCACAGGACGTAAAGATTTCAGGTATTCGTCCACACACTTCGCATCTTCCTCTGAAATTTCATAAAACTGGATATGGTAAAACCCTTTCCTCACTGCCGTTTCAGCATCCGCCCGGATTCCGGAAATCATACAGGGAGCCGTTACATGCGAAAACAGCATACTCTTACAGTTTTTTGAATTTCCAACCCCGTCATTCATCAAATCCCAGTTCATGCCGTCGGTACGACCGTCGCCCGGATGGCAACCATTACAGGATTGCCAATTCTGAAAACAGTAATGCGCATCATTGAACATTCGTTCACCTTTATTTTGAGCTGTTTCCACCCGCCCCGGATTCAGGTTAATATCCGTAAGTGTTTTCGTGGAAAGATCGTAAATATTCAAATCATCGGAGAAATAAGTAGGAATATAAACCTTGTTGTTATGCACGGCAAAATTCCGGGGGCCATTGCCTTTCAAAGTGATCCGTTCACGAACTCCATACAGGAAACGCAAATCGTAATTCAAATTTTTCTTGTCGGGATAAGCCTCGAATTTCTTGAGAAACTCCGGATAATCGATCACACTGATCTCATGTACCCCCGAATGGGAAATTACCATTTTATCACCCGCACAAGCCACTCCCCATATTCCGGCAGCTCCCCGCTCCGGCTCGTCCACCAGTACGGCTCCCAAAAACTCTTCTTTAGCAACGTCCACGACACTCACGGCACTGGTGTTCATCCACCCCTGCTGCAACTGGGAAGTAGGCACGGTAAAACGTCCCAGATTATGGGAAACAAATACATATTTTCCGTCAGGCGACAGGCAAAGCCCGCGCAAGGCGTTACTTCCGTTTTCCAAACGAATATCGTTGCGCTTCGACATCGAAGGCACATCGACCACCGACAAGCAAGCAGCCACCGTATCAAGGTCGGCACGCTGCGCAGGCAGGAAATTGGTTACAAACAACGTTTTCCCGTCCTGGCTAAATACAGCTTTTTTCGGTTCGCGCAATACTTTCACGTTCCGTTCCAATGTCCCGGACTGGAGGTTGATTTCGCTCACCGTTCCTGCAAACTGATTGCAAACATACAATTTCGACCCATCGCTGTTTAACAGGGGCCCGGTAGCACCGGATGCCGCCGGAATCGTTTTCACAATACCGTCAGCAGATAAATCGATCACGGCAACTTTTCCTTCCGTATCGAAGCAGGTCACATAAGCCTGTTTCCCTTTCACCGCCACACCCGTAGGAGTTTGATCCAATTTCCAGCTTTTCAACATTTTAAGACCGGCTTCGTCATACAGGCGCAACGTTTTATCGCCCTTGCACGTCATTAACAACTCACCATTATCCATCACCTGAATATCAGTGACGAAAAGCGGCGCATTCCCGCCCTGAGCTCCGGCAACCAAAGCCCATAACATACACAGTATTACTCCTATCAGTTTCATATACTATAATTTTAAGATAAAAGTCCGAACTTCAAACCAGCAGGCTCCGGCGCCATTCCTTCCGGCCTCCACACTGAACGTTCTCCGTCGAAAACTCGCACTTTAATTAACAATTTTTCCATTCATAGCCTTTACGGCTTTCATTTCCTTGCTTTTCTTATAGCCCAGCTTTCCGGAAATGATCTCGGCACAATTACACACTTTATCGCTCAATTCCGGGAAAACCGACAAAGGAATACGTCCTTTAGGTCCCGAAGTCCACACACAAGCCACCACCTCGCCGTATTGGTTGAATATCGGTGCCCCGATGCAATGCACCCCCGATATTTCCTCTTCCACATCCACACCGTAACCGTTTTTCAACACCCGGTCCAGCTCTTCCCTGAACTGTTTCAGGCTGGTGATCGTATTGTCGTTAAATTTCACAAAACGGATACAATTCAACAACTCCTCCCTTACCTCTTTTTTCTGATAAGCCAGCAACACTTTGCCCGGCGCGGAAGCATGCAAACAAAGGTGAGTACCCGGCCTGAGCATAAAGGTAAAATCGTGAGAGCCGATCACCTGCTCGAGCAACACCGCCTCGTTTCCCATCAGAGTCCCCAGCATAACAGATTCTTTCACCTCATCCCTCAAACGCTTCATCGGCTCGATAGCCCTTTCCAGCATATCCGCTTCGCCCAAAGCAGCCAACCCCAACCGAAAGACTTTCCGCGACAACAGGAATCGATTGCATTCCTCATCCTTAACAAGATAGCCCATTTCCAATAAAGTATTCGCTATCCGGTAAATGGAAGTTTTGGGATATTCCAACCAACCGCACATTTCCTGAATCGTCAGTCCATTGTGATGTTTTGCCAGCAATTCGAACAGCTCCATCCCCTTTTCCAGCATCGGCACGTTATAGCGATTCGTAGTTTCTTGTTCCATTCTTAAAATTCAACGCCTTAGTTTCGCATTTGAAACTATGTTTCAGATTTAAACTACTGCAAAGTTATGATTTCTGACTTCCGATACAAGTTTTTTTACTTATTTTTTGTAAAAAAATAGCAAAAAGAGGAAAATGGTTATTCTTCCTATCTCATTGAGCCAAAGCATTAAACCTTGTCCCTCCGATGCGGAACGTTTCCACTTTCCCCCTTTTTTAGCCTAAAAAAGCTAAAAACTATTTGTTTACAACAAAATTACGGATACAGCATTCATACCCGGAACTATTCTTGTTTTTATCTTTTGAAATTCGGATCACCAAACGATGGTTACCTTCTTCTAACTCACTTTCAAGCATATACACCCAGGGCAAATATATTCCCCCACTCCAATAGGTGTAAGTATCCAGCTTCTTGAAAGGCGCACCGTCCACACTATATTCCAATATTCCGGCCGACGGACCAAAAACACCGAAAATTCCCACCGCTTTTCCCTTGAAATCAAGGGAAAGCTTGGCCTGTGGCCGATTGCCCACCAACATAGGCACTTGCACGAATCCCCGCCGGGTTTCCACTTTCAGTTGCGGAGTCCATTTTTCCACATATTCCCATCCCTTTCCGGCACGGGCTTCCCGTACATCCACAAAATGCCCGCCATAATAGCTAAACGTATCTAAAGAAAGCCGGGGAATAGTGTGGGCCGTAATCTCCGCATCGGCAGGAACCTGGCTCCACATCCGGTCGAACAAGCGGGCAATGGCCGCAGCATAAAAACGATGACCGAAAGGCAATGGATGAGTGCCCCCGAACTGTTCCCAGGTAAATTCACCCGCCAGCATACGTCCGGCAATTTCTTGTGTCAAATTGATAGAGGGAATCAAATAATGGTTTGCCACCCGCTCATGATTCAAAATTACATCAGGTACTTGCCCGGCCTTTACCATCGGGATAAAAGGGTCGTAAATAAAATGCAGCATCACAATATCCAGTTCAGGATTTTTCATCAGGGCCTGGCGAACTTCCCCTTCCATTCCCCTCACCTGTTCCACAGGAGGGAAACCGTTCGTATGGTCGTTCACTGCCGCCTCCACAAAAAGCAGGTCGATACGGCCTTTTTCCAACACGTCATGGGCTATGCGGAAAGCCCCCGGAACCGATCCGGTAGAACCGATCCCCGCATCGACAAACTCAAATTCCGTATAAGGGAAACGCTGTTTCAACTGCTGTTGTATCATCGTGCGCCATCCCTGCATCTCGGTGATTGATCCTCCCAAAAATGCCACTCTTCCCTTACGTTCCTTCTCGAAACGGAGGTAAGAATTTTTGAGGCTTCCCCTCTCCTGTATATGTTGGAATTTCCCGTATCCGGGTTGATAACGAAGGATAAAATCCACTACCGGCTGAGGATCGTCCAAACTGTGCGGATGATGATCGCAACCCGGTTTCAGGATCACTTCCACCAATCCGCCTAAACGGGCATACCGATTTCGCACCACTTCCATATTTTCAGAATAAGGCACCACCTTATCGCTATCCCCGCAAACGCTGATCACCGGAATCCCCGCCTTAGCCAAAGGCGCTAACTGATCCACAGGATTCCCGGCAAATGTATTCATTTGTTCATCCGTCAAATTCCATTCTTTCAGCAAACCGTTCCATAAAGCCTGGTCTTTCCTTCCCGGCCAGCTAAACACATTGCATACGGGGGCATCCACATAAATACAAGCTATTTTATCGGTGTTTTTCGCAGCCCAGTTAAAGGCAAAGAGCCCGCCCCGGCTGAATCCTTCCAGCGTCACTTTCGGCGATAGCCCATAGTAGTTTTTCATATACCCGTAGAAAGCGGTGCCCGCTTCCACCGCCCGGGGACTGCCATACAAATGGGTCAGGTCGTAATATGCCACATGAAACCCCTTTCCCAACAACGCCTTATCCACAGAAGGGAAAGCCCCGAAAAAAGCCGGACGCCATATCCAGGGCTTGCCGGGAGCAGCCTGTTGCGGACATACCACAATAGCATCGCGTCCCCGGTATTTAAAATCGTAACGGTCATATCCGTTCCACGACGATTTCCTGCCGGGAAATGCCTGCATGGTATGTTCTATTTCTTTTCCGGTCAAAGCCTTGTAAACAGTGGCTGCCATAACAATAGCCCCGGCTTCATTCGGATGAACGGCATCCGGGAAATTCTGAGGCATTCCATCGGTTGCCGTGTGCATATCGATCACCTGTAAATGTTTTTTCTGTGCCAGCTTGTCGATCACCGGGATGATTCCATGGACGATCACGCTATCCTGAATCCCATATTGAAATTTATAGGCCTTAGCGGGATAGCACAGGTAAACCGCAGGCCGGGAAGACAATTTTTGGAAAGCCGTTACCAACGTTTCCAAATCCTTTCCGAATTCCCGTCCGTAACGCCAGTTCTGAACCTTACTATCGTTCGTTCCCAGCTTCACCACCACCACATCGGGCTGATATTGCAGGACATCCTGAAACATCTGTTCTTTCATGTAAGGATGATCTCCCTTATTCAGCAGGGTACGGGCACTAAACCCAAAATTCCTCACCTCATACCGGTCGCCCAGCATTTGTCCCAGCACCGCCGGATAACTATCCTTATCCCGGTTTCCGATCCCGGCACCAAAGGTGATGCTATTTCCCACACAGGCCACTTTGATTATTTTTCCCGCTTCCTGAGCAGGTAAAGCCAGGCTGCACAGCAATCCCAGCCATAAGAAGATTACACAGAATTTCATAATTTATTGTTAAATAAAAAACATTGTTTTCATCCACATAGATTCAAGCCGCCCTCGCAAAGATATAAAAACAAGTATCGTATAAACAAGATTATATATAAATGTTTGAAATATTGAAATAAATTCTTTCCGCTCGGTAAAATCCGCTTATTTTGTAACCTCAAAACTTACACAAATGAAGAAAGAAGCGGTGCAAAAACACTATAAAGAACAGATAAACAGAGTCATAGACCACATCTACGCCCATCTCGACCAACCATTAGACTTAAAGATTCTATCGGCACAGGTGGACCTGTCCCCTTATCACTTTCACCGCATCTTTTCGGCAGAAATGGGTGAACCGCTGGCAAAGTTCGTCACCCGGAGAAGGCTGGAACGGGCGGCTTCCCTGTTGCTTTCGGCTCCCGACGTGCCTGTTATGAATATTGCCTACGACTGTGGATTCAATTCTATCCATGTATTTTGCCGGAACTTCAAACGTCATTTCGGAATGACAGCCGAAGCTTACCGGAACAAAAATCAGCAACCGGATAGCAAGAACAGTCCATTCAAAAGCATAGCCGATACAACTGACCGGTTGTACTCTCGTTACTTTTGTTCCCGTAAAACAATTATAACAGGAGGAAAAACTATGAATTGTACCTTTGAAATCAAAAATTTACCACCGCAACCTATCATCTATTGCCGCCATCAGGGAGCTCTCGACCAAATGCAGGAAGCCTTTGCCAAATTGATGCAGTGGGCTTATCCGCGGGGGCTGGTCACGGTGCCCGGCATGAAATTACTTTCCGTCTATCACGACAATCCGGATGTCACAGAAAAAGGAAGACTGACCGCCGATGCCGGAATGACGGTCAATGAAACCGTTAAAACCGAAGGAGAGATCGGACAATATGAATTAAGCGGAGGGTTGTATGCCGTAGGACGATTTGAAATCGGGATGGAAGAATTTCCTAACGCCTGGCATGCTATGTTCGATTTGGTGGCAGAACACGGCTGTCAATGCACCAACGGGCATCATTATGAAATCTACCAGAACAACCGGGACGAACACCCCGAAAAAAAATGGGTGGTAGACATCTGCATCCCGGTGAAATACAATTAACCGGAAAAGTGAAAATCTTCCCGCTCCGACTTTCAATCTTTAAGTTTTCCCCACCCAACAAGGCACAAAGGGAAAACTTAAAACCGGAACAACCGGATATATGCCCGAAGCAGACCGCTTTTTCATAACTGTGGTTCTTAAACAAAAACTGCCCCCTTAAAGTTTGGATAAACGATAAGGGGGCAGTCCACTTTTAGGGCACAATGTACGCCGACACCTGCATATCATGGAGTACACTCAAACTCATCCGTCCGGAATGAGCCGGAGCACATCCTGCCAAACATTTACTTCACCGGGTAAACAGCGGAAATATTCCGGACATTTGCACCATCGCAAAGCGACCATATCACTTTCCCGTCGGCGTCCAGTTCCACAACGGAAGGCTGATCTTTCACACTGGAATGTCCCGCCCAATTACAAATCAACAAATGATCTTTCACGGCAGCAATCTCCGCCACAAACTGCCAGGACACCCCGTCAATATCGTTCTGTTTCACTTTTCTCACCAGCTCGCCCGTCTTACGGTCGACCTCCAGGAACGAATGAGCGTCTCCGCAAGAAATCAGCAAATTACCGTTTTTCAATTCCAGCACGGCAAATGTATTTCCTTCTGCTTTATACGATTGTAATTCCTTCCCGTCGGCATCCAGTTCCACCACCAGCTGACGTGACATCAGCGGCACTAAATAAGTACCTTTACGGCTTTTCCGAATCTGGCGGAACTGCCCGTGCAGGCTATTGATCTTCGTGTCATAAGTAATCTCTTTGCGGACTTTCCCGTTTTTATCCAGCTCCACGATACGGGCAGGCTTTCCGGTAATTCCCAGCAGGAATCCGCCGTCAGGCAGCACCGATGCCGTGTGCAATTCCCCTTCCCCTTCCACCGGATAGTCCCATACCGTTTTCTCATCCTTCGTAATCAATCTCGCCCCTTTGCGGTAAGCATACAAAATCTGTCCCTTTTTCGTATAAGCCACACAATTACACTCATCGCCCGGACTCAGTTTATGGCTCCACTCCACCTGCTTGTTTTTCTTATCCAACAATACGATTTTGTTCCAGCCGGAACCTCCCAATAATAACTTCTTTTGAGCCGGGGCAGATAAGCTACCACACAACAACAATACGAATAATACTTGTATTTTCATTTTATCAACGTTAAAATAGTTTATCGTTTATTTATCCAACGTCCAGGTATCTGTCCGGAAAGGAGCTACCGGCAAACCGTTGTCTCCAAACAAATTACCGATCGCCTCATTATAAAATCCAAACCTCACCGCCACCGGATTTTTCACTTCTTTGGCAGACAACACCACGTTGTTATGCTCCACCTTTGCTTTCGCCGGATAAAATTTCCGGTCTTCCCCGGCTATCTCAAATCCCACACATTCCTGCCCTTCCACCACCAAAGGATCGACCGCTCCCGAAAATACCACTTCCACCTTGTTCTTTTTCACAGTCATGGATTGGTAACGGGGAGAGTAGGGATTTCCTTCTTCACCATAAACCTCGGCAGCCGCCAGCCTCGCAAGACGTTGCCCCACCTCTTTTTTCAATTGGGGATGAATATTGTTTACATCGTCCACCAAATCGGTAATCACCACCATCCCGGTTTTCGGCACAGCCAGCGTTCTATCCTGCTGCTCCCGGATTAAAGTAGTTCCCCAACGTTGCGGACAACGGGCATAAGGAGCCAATTGCACATAGTAAAAGGGGAAGTCCTGACGGAAAGCCTTTCTCCATCCTTCGATCATAGCCGTGAACAATTCTGAATACCCGTCGGCATTCGATACATTTGATTCACCCTGATACCAGATGGTTCCCGTAATATTGTATTTCCGCAAAGGATAGATCATCGCATTATAGGCCTGGCTATTCCGTGCCGCCCAGGAACCCGTCCGCATTTTCAACGAATCGAGCCGGGGATTTTTCCAGGAATCTCCCGGCATCCAAAATTCCACCGGAGTGCCTCCCCAATTAGAATTGATAAGCCCTACCGGAAACCGGAAGTCATGTTGAAGGGTTTTTCCGAAAAAATAACCGATCGCACTAAACCGATTCAGCGACTCTGCATCGCACACCACCCATTTTCCGGGCAAATTATCCTGCGGTGTGGCCGACACCCTTTTATCCACATAAAAAAAACGGATTTGATTATTTTCACAATGAGGCAATTCTTCCTTGATCTGTTTCAATCCGCGCATTCCGTTCCACTCCATGTTCGACTGCCCGGAACAAAGCCACACTTCTCCCGACAGCACATCCCGGAAAATCAGTTCTTCTTTCCCCGAACGAATTTTAATTTCGTAAGGACCACCCGCCGGAGGTGTTTTCAACACCGCTTCCCAATTGCCCACCTGATTCGCATGCACCTTCACCGTATCTTTTCCCCACGAATTGGTTACCACTAATCCCGCATTAGGAGCATTCCAACCCCAGATGCGAAAATCACTATTTTGCTTCACCACCATGTGGTCTCCGATGATCGAAGGCACGGCAAGCTGTCCCACAGCTATTCCCGACCAACCTATCATCCACAGTATAACGAATATATATTTTTTCATGGCGACGAATCTACTAATTATATTAGAAAAATTTAAATATTTTTAGCGAAGAAATAATTTCAGGTTATCCATCACAAAAATAACAGGATCATCGTTCGTTTTTTCAATCCCGATCCAGGCATCCGGATAACGGGTGGTTGAAAATTCTTTCCTGATCCGTCCCTTACCTCTTTTCACCGGCTCCCGCAATAACACCCGGGCTTCCGGCTCGTCGCTCTCTTTTACCACCAATTCGTAGCTATCATCCCGGTCACATAAATATTCAAATTCAATCTCATATCCCTGCTCCGGCAACAGGCGCAACAATCCCGGCACCGTGCGATAAAGCAAACCCTTCCTCTGATTCCAGGTCTTCAACGAAAAATTCCCGTCGATGACATCCGCCGTACGTCCGGGATTCAATTCCGACAGATCGGTATAAATGCTGCCTTTTACGGTGTTCACAAAAGGTCCCCAACCCATATCCCTCTGTTCGAAATCTTCCGACAAAACACAACGGGCATCTTTTGCCACAGGAGTGGTGCGGTAAGCCCTCATATCGTCCACCCAGACCACAGTCTCGTCCGTTCCCGGCTCTGCCCAAACGGAAATTCTCACCTGGTCTGCCCCGGCAGGCATTTCGAACGGCACCCTCAACCGCTGCCAGCCCCTCACCCCGTTTAGGGTGGTCTTATCCAAATAATTTTCAACGGCATGAACCACCTTCCCTTTTTGCAAAGCTTCCACCTGCAATTTTGTCTTTCGGGGCGTCTTTCCGTCGATCAATACCCGGGCCGAAACGTAATAGGCGGCATTCTGCTGCAAGGCCCCGATCCGCTGGCTCACTCCCGCCACTTTTCCGGCAGCCAGTTTCAGTGAAGTCTGACCGTTACGGTCATGCGCCACCTGCACCGCTTCCCGCTCCCCGGTTTTCTCCCAGGACGATAAAGAAGAATCGTTAAATCCCGGATCGGCAATCTCCTGCCCGTCGCCCCATTTCATGTCGGCCGGACTTATTTCCTGAACTTTACGGGAATAAAAAACATAAGGGGTTTCCTTTTCAAATGTATAATCCACAGCACCACCGCTTACCGACACAACACGGTCGAAAATGCGTCCCTGATCCGTCAGCTTGTATACATATACCTTTTTAACTTTCCTCCACGAAGCGGGCAACACCCAATGCCCCTTCCCGCCTGTTTCATCCCAGACAAAAATACGCCCGGGCTGTTCCGCCAGAGGTTCCCAAGGAACAAAAACCTTTATATCTTTAAAATTCTTCTTCTGTTCATCCCACAAACCGCTGAAAAACGTCATATCGCCCCAGCTTCCCCATACCCGACTGTCCTGCATCGTCATTTTCACGCCGCCTTCAAACACGGCCTCCCGTTCTTTCCAACACATCAGGTGGAAATGCTGTAAAAATTTAGTCGGCAAATTCCGGGTGTACACCTCTTTCACAAACCGGGATACCGCCGCCTCGCCTTCCCAACCGTTTATTCCATGATGCTCTGCTCCCAGCAACAAAGGATCGAGCCCAAATATATCCCGGCAATCATTCCAGATAAAGCGTGCCACCTTCCCTTTCAGCCGGGTGCGGCCATGTGACCAGGTTGAAACCCCGTCCATCGCCGCATCGAATTCGGTATACATCCGCTGGCGGTTAGCAACCAATTTCTCATTGATCTTAATCAGAGGCCAACCCCGGTCCTGGTAAGTATCGACATACAGGAAATCGATATTCGGCACGGAATCGAACATTTCGTCGATCCGCTGAAAAAGCTTCCCGCTTTTCAGGTCTTTTTTCTTATCGATCAGCACCGCCTGGTCTCCCCACAGCCAACCCAGTTCTTTGCTCAATATCGACGGGTCGAAATACCGCGATTCAGGATAAGCCTCCGTGCAATTGATGTGTAATCCCACTTTTAAGCCGATTTCCCTGCCGTGGTCGATCATATAATTCAAATCCCGGAAACCTCCGGCCTGCACATTAGGATGTGCATAATCGGGAAAAGACGAATCGTGTCCCCCGCCCTGAAATCCCTTCACCAGCAAATCCTGGGGCAGGAAATCCAAAAGCAACGCACATTTTTTCATATTATCGAACATCCGCAAAAAAGGATTTTCCGCCAGGTGCGAAGCGTTGAATCCGATTTGCGACGAAACGATCGTTTTCACTTCCTCCGCCCGGAAAGGCCGTTGCACTTCCGCCCGATAAAGCAGGGCTGCATCCTGCCAGTCGGTGACACCGTCACGGTTACCGTCCCCGGCAATCACCACCTTAAACCAGGGAGCCTCCAGCGTCTCTGTGGATAATTCCCGATAAGTCCATACGGGACACCACGCCTGGCACACCTTTCTCCCGGCAATTTGCTTCACCTGAAAGGCCACCCGTTCACGTTCATCGATCACATTACTTAAAATCCCGGCAGCAAGATCACCGTTCTCTAAAAACAAGTAATTCGCCGTTCGGGCTGTCCCATCCAGTGGTGATTCCTGCAAAGTGCGATATACATCCGGAGCATCTTTCATCGGGATCATCCGGCACCAAATATAAGCGGATGCCTTATCTTCCGCCGTAACCGAAAGTAATTGCTGACCGGGAAAAGCTAACATATAAAGTTTATCGCAGTCATCATTTATCCGGCTTACCCTTCCTTCCAATACCTGTCCTCTAACTGACAGTTCCACACTGAACGATAGTTCAATGTCGTTGAATGTAAAATCATACACCACCCGGTCTGTTCCTTCTTTCCGGAAAGAAACCCGGCAAGGTTGCGCCTTACCGTTCACCACCCCCTGCCGTTCCGCCGATAAAGCACCCCGGAATATTTTTTTACCCAAACGATATTCCACAACACGGGGAAAATCCTGATCCACAACGACAGACATTTCCCGTGAGTTTATTTTTTCTGTCCGGAAAATTTCAACAGGCTGCGCATATCCAGTCCGGGAAGCACCTCCCAGGTATACCCCGGCTAAAAGAATCCCCCCTAAAATAACTTTCCTGATCTGTTTCATTTCTATCATTATTATATCTCCGAACAATTTCCGTTTCCTTGCCGCACCCGCCCGAACAGGCACACCCCATCAATCTATTCCGAAAATGACTTTCTTTTTATCGGGATCGACCTCGTTTCCCTGTGCATCCTTCCCTCCTTCATATAAACGGGCTGCCAGGGCATTCCATTTCTTATACAACTTCAGAGCCACCTCATACGTATCGCCTACCGCTGTTGCCGGATAGGTTTCAGTACCCTCACACCAGGAGTATTCCCAGCGGGAAATCATTTTATAAAAATCGTTCGCCTCATTGGAGGGCCGCCCGAAACGGTGATGTATCCCCGGGGTTTCCACATAGCGGTCGGCAGCAGGCTTCTCCAGTTCCCGACGCAGGAAATCGATATAAAATTCCCAACGCTTATAATAAAAATTCCGGAACAATCCCGCCCACTGTCTGTTGGAATAATCGAACAACATGGCGTTCTTATCATATGGTCCCCATACGGTCACCAGCCAACGGGCATTTTTTTCATACAAAGCCTTTTCCTCCTCTGTTTCCCCGCAATTCCGGGCTTCCGCAATCCATTTCCCCAAGGTAAAACAAGCATCCGTAGCCAGCAATTCATCCATATCGAGAATCAGCTCCAAGAAACGCTTCGCTTCCGCTTCGAAAGCCTGCCGATTGCCATCGCGGTAGGCATCCGCCAGCTCCACCTGCATCAAAATAGACATATCCGCCAAGCATTGCCGCATCACATCCGTCAAATCGTAGCGATAATTGGGATGCTGGCGCAATCCCTCTCCGGCTTGCAGCATATAATAAGGGGCTTTCCACAATTCCGGGAAACTATAAGCGCCCTGAGAAGTCAGGCCGGAATTAGGCGACGCTCCCCTGATTTTCAAATGAGGCCGGGCGCAGATAGGCGATTCGCCCACCAAAGTCACCCCTCTTTTTTTACCATACACCGTGGCATACAACACCTTCCAGGCTTCCTGCATCTCCGGATCGTTCACCCCGTAACGTGCCGTCGCATAATCCTGCAACCAGTTGCCTATATCCGGTTTACGGGAATGCCAGGCCATTTCGGCAGCCAGTTCATACACCACCGGATTGTTTTCCGTTGCCTCCGGGAAAAGCCCGAACCCGACATAATTTTTCCAGGTGGAATCTTTACCTTCTATGCAAAGGCGGCTGGCCAATGCATCCAAATTTCCTCCCATCGCCACCGTACCTCCGAAATTATGAATCATCCCGCCATGCCAGGCCCGTCCTTTAAAACGGTCGAACTGCTTCGAACGCGAAGAATTTAAATCGAAAACCAACAAACGGTCTTGAGGAATCGCAAAAGCGACATCCGGACGGAACGACCAACTTTGCATCACAATCACCGCCTTCTTATCCACCCGGTAAGCAACATCGAAAAGAGCTTTTCCCACCTCCTCCAGATAACCTTTATAGGTCTTCGGCGGCTGGCCTTCGTGGAAAGGATCGGCTGCATACAAATGATCCGTCCCGAAAAGTTTCTTCTGTTCCTGTAAAAACACCTTACCGATCTTCCCGAACAAGGGGTCCAGCGGATCTAACTGAGCCGTTCCGGGCGGGAAATAACGTAACCAAAAAGGTTTCACGGTAATATCCGCTTCCGGAAATTTTTCTTTTAATTTCAAAGGAACGTAACCGGTAAATCCCTGCAAAACAGGTTTCATTCCCAACTCCCGTTCCCGTGCCAATATTTTTTTTCCCAATTCCACACTACGTTCAATCCACTCCTGAGGTAACGGCCCTCCCCACTGCTCGATATTGGTCATCCATTGCCAGGCAAAAAAAGCAGGCCCCACCAAAAAACAACGGATCTCCTCATCGGTCATTTTAAACTTTTTCAAAGTATTATACCACACGGCTTCCTGTCCCGTTATGGCCAGAGGCATCGTAATCCCATGCAAAGCCATCCAGTCGATCTCCTTTTCCCAGCGATCCCAATCCCAAAAAGCCGCTGTATAACTGAATGTGCAATAATTCATATAAGAGCGGTCCCAATAGGGCGATTCCCGGCGGACTTTCGTTTTCACCTCCGGCAACAAAGCGGGCAATTCCACCTCGAAATGATTCCAGGACACTTGTTGCCGGCAAAAATATTTCAAATACCAATTCAATGCGGAAGCAACTGCTACGGGGGAATTACCCCTCAGCACCACTTTTCCTTCCCGGCTTTCTATCTCAAACACGTCCCTCCCCTGAAAGGAAGGGATTGCTTCTACACAAAACTCCGATGCACGGGCTTTCACCACACGCCGGATTAAATTTTCGGACGCTGTTTCCCAACTTTTAGCAAACGCGCTTAAAGTTATTGCACAAAGCAACAACCCCAGAACAAACATTTTTTTCATTTACGCACTTTTTTGATTTCTTCACCCAATCGATTGCACAAATATATTAATTAGTATTTGTCAATTTGGAAATTTTTTTATTAAAATCATCTCAAAATATAACAGAATCATCTCAATTCAGGACCACCCCTTACTCCAAAATCAGAACTTAGCAAAATATTAACATTTAAGTAATAAAATGATTATCAATGAATTAATAGTTAAAACAGCGTTATTTTTAATCTATATGTCGAAAAATAACTTAAAATTCTTTGAAATATCAATAATAAGCATTTATCTTTGAGCAACCGATTGTACAACTCTTGCGCAAGTGGTGGTTTATCAAAAGTATGCAATCGTTTGTTAAGTCAAAGAGACATTAAAAAGCTGATTATTAAAAGACGGCTACTATTTTCTTCAGCAAAAAAAAACGTTCGTTTTCTTAGATAAAAAATATAGATTTTAAGCGTGTTGTTTCATATCGCATTTTTATAATCACCACTTTCATTTTGCACATCCATTGTCCTTTTAAACTTTTCATTATAAGTTGATTAACTTTTGCCTTTTAGAAAAAGGAGTGTTTCGACCTCTTTTTTCTTCTTTTTTTATGCCTTTTTCCGGCCTCCCTTTTTTCTTCCTATAAAAAACGAACGTTTTTAATGGATCAAACAAACTTTTCTATGAACATAATTTTACGG